>JAIDUK010000030.1:3869-12792 GCA_029060215.1 Alistipes sp. | reverse complement strand
GCGAACTGCACGGCCAGCTTCTCCTCCAGGTTGTCATAGATCGGCGATTTGGCATTCTTGTCGGGCATGATGGCGGCCGAGAAGAGACCTACGTAGTCGAACATGTCGGGATACTGCTTGGAGATGTGCATCGAGTGATAGCCGCCCATCGACAGACCGCCGATGGCGCGTGCGTGCTTGTTGCGCTGCGTGCGGTAGGTCGCATCCACAAAATTCACCACATCGGGGAACGCCGTCTCGAACGAACCTTCCATCGTCTTGGGCAGTTGCAGCGAGGGGGCGGCGTAACCCAGCGGCGATTCGCCCGGAGCCGCCTGCAGAGCGGCGTTGCCGTTGGTCATCACTACGATCATGGGCTCGGCCTTGCCCTGCGCGATCAGGTTGTCGAGAATCTGCGCCGCACGGCCCAGTTCGCTCCATGCGTTCTCGTCGCCGCCCATACCGTGCAGCAGATAGAAGACAGGGTAGCGTTTGTTGCCCTTTTCATAACCGGCAGGCGTGTAGACCGTCAGACGGCGGTCGATGCCCAGCGTCGGGCTGTTGTACCACACTTTCGACACCGTACCGTGGGGCACATCGCTGACCTTGTAGAGGTCGGCACGCCCGCCGCCGATCAGGAATACGTTGGTCACGCTCACCACGTCGCGGATGGTGTAGACGTTGCTCGGGTCATTGATCTTCAGACCGTCGACCACGAACGTGTAGCTGTAAAGCTCGGGTGCCAGCGCTTCGGGCGTAGTGTATTCCCAAACACCGTCGTTCTGCACCAGGTCGGCAGAGCCCGGCCCGTCAAATTCGCCGAACGGGGTTTTGATCTTCTGAGTGGGCAGGAAGTCGCCCGTCACTTGTACTTTCGCGGCATTCGGAGCCTTGAGACGGAACGTCACGGTGTTGTCGTTGTGCACTTCGGGCGATACGACCGGTGTCATACCCCACAGCGCCTGCTGTGCGCAGGCCAGGGAGCCAATCAGCAGCATGGCTGCCGACAGAACAATTTTCTTCATATCAATACTGAGGTTTATGGTTGTATTTTATCCGAACAAGGTTCCGTACGATTGCACATTGCACGAAACCTTGTTTCCTGGTTGTCTGACGGTTAGTTATTTCCAACCATCTGCAGGGTGGCAAACTTGATGTTACATTCCGTGAGCGTTCCGGACGTGACGGAGCCGTCGGCATTCATCGTGATCATGGTTTTCAGACCGCTGCCCGAGAAGGAGTAGAGTTTCTCGCCCGCCAGGCTTTCGGCTACCGAAATGGCAACCTTGCTGCCGGCCATGAGGAATTCTTTCTTAGCTTCGGGACTGACGATGTAGCTGCCCCAGCTGAATCCGCCCCAGTCGGCAGGCATCTGTGTGCCGGAAGCCATCGACAGAGCATCCTGTGCGTTGTCCTTGACCGTATATTCCCCGGCCAATGCCGTAGCGTCGAGATTCTCGGTGTTGATTGCCTCGAAGTAAGCTGCATTCGCACCGTTGGGATCAGTGATGACAAACATATACTTCGAGACACCCGGTACGGTACCTGTCACTTGCCCGCTCTGGTCCGTAATGTTCACGGGCGAAACGATCAACATGGCCGTATAGCCGCTCGGTTCCGGATCATCCTCGCCGATCTCGAACTCGAGTGCACCCCGGTAGTTGCACTGGAATTCGCGGCCCTGCTCGGTGGCGAGCAAGCCGGAGAAGATGTATACATCGTTCATCAGGTTGATGTTCAGATTGCCCGAAGCCACGGCTTCCGTCCCGTTGAGCACGGCCGAAAACTCCTTGTCGGCAGAGACTTTCCCGATGGCCGCATAAGTATTGGCTTTCAGGATCCATTCGGCACTGCCGAGACGCATCTCCAACGAATTGCCCTCGCCGTCCCGCAGGGTCAGCACCAGGGCCTTGATTCCCCGGCCGACCTTTTCGGTCGGCAGCTGCTCGGCATCGGTGAAGTTGTAACGCTCAATGTTGTCGTAGACGCCGCTCAGGTCGTCGATCGGCTTCTCCTCGCAGGCAACGGCGATGAATCCAACCAGCAGCGCCATTAAAATAAATCGTATGTTTTTCATAATCTGTTGTGTTTTTAAGAGACTTCGGTCTATTGCCAACCTTCGTTCTGTTTCATATTGGGATTGAGTTCCATCTCTTTGCGCGGAATCGGCAGCAGCTTGTGCTTGGCCTTGAAGCCGTAGGTCGGATTGCTCCACCGGTACTCCGTAGCCGCACCCGTGAATGCAGGAATCTGCCGGCCCTGCTCGGCCAGAACGGTTTCAGCATCGCCCCAGCGGACAAGATCTTGGAAACGGACGCTTTCCAGACACAGTTCCAGACGTTTCTCCTTTTTCACATCGTCGAGCGTTACCGCAGCGAGAGGTGCAAGCTGCGCCCGGTCGCGAACCAAGTTGATATAAGCCAGCGCCTTGCTCGGGTCGCCGCCCAGTACATGCGCTTCGGCCGCCAGCAGCAACACCTCAGCGTAGCGCATCACACGATAGTTCGTCCATACGAACCACGGCTGCGAACCGGGAGAGACATTGTCTTCCTGCAACAGCCGGGATTTCCAGATGAAATAGCCTTCATGGCCGGTGAGGCTCTCGCCCGGCAGCACCTTGACTCCCGCCGCTTCCATCTGCGCGGCCGTCCGCAGCGTCCGGTTCAGCCGGTAGCCGTTCTCGCCCTCCATCTCCACGAAAGCGTCGTAGAGCGATTTGCGCGGGTTGAAGAATCCCCACGTGCCGTTTTCGATCGTCTTGGCGATCTCGCCCGCCATCTCCAACCGGTCGGAACGCCAGCCATACATCAGGTAGAACATCGTATTGTTCTCGAAATGAGCCCAGCTCATCTGTTCGGGATCGTCGCGTTTCTGAATTTCGAGCATCGCCTCGCAGCTGTTGTTGTTGGCAGCATGGAGCAGCATGTCGTAATCGCCTCTGAAAAGGTCGTATTTGCCCGATTCGATCACTTCGTCCAGAACCGCGGCCGCCTCCGCATATTTTCCCTGAAAAACATAGGCTTTGCCCAGCATGGCTTGTGCAACCTCGCGGGTTACGCGCATGCCCGTCGCCGCATCGACAACACTGCTTTTCGAGGGCAGCGCATCCGAGTCGAGGGCTTCGCTGAGATCCTGCTCGATAAAAGCCCACAGCTGTTCCGGCGTACTATTGCCCATCCGGTATTCGCCCGGAGCGAGCAGATGATCGACCTTTGGCGCCGAGCCGAAGAGCGTTACCAGATCGAAATAGGCCCAGGCACGGAAAAAGCGGGCTTCGGCCACCGTTCGGAGCTTGCCGGGCGTATCGGGTTTCACCTTCGCGATGATAAGGTTCGCTTTGTAGACCAGCCCGTACATGCTCGAATAGAAACTTTGGATCATGCCGTTGTCGGTGCCGAACGTGTATTCGTTCAGCCGCTCCATGTCGGAGTTGTCGCCGCGTCCGCCGCCGCCCGCATAGGCGTCGTCCGAAAGCAGGTTCTTCACATAGAACCAGTTGGCATACAATCCGTCCCACGTACCGTAGAGCGATGCGAGCGCCTGCAAGGCTTCGTCGTCGGTTTGATAAAAGTCGTCCTGACCTCCCATGTTACCGTGTTTCGGGATGTCGAGGTAGCTTTCGCAGCCGACCGCAAAAATCCACATCAGGGCCGACAACAAGATATATTTAGTTTTCATTGTTTCCGTAATTAAAATTCATAATCATGCGGCTTTTCCTGCTTCGGCAGAGACCGAAAGGGCCCGGCTCCGCACTCGGCTTGCCAAAAAGACGCCTAAAATTCGATATTCAGACCGAACACTACTTTTTTCGAACCCGGATAGGAGCCTTTGTCGATGCCCATGCCCGAGGTGGCGTTCGTCGCAGCCTCGGGATCGAATCCCGGATATTTCGAGAACGTAACGAAGTCGTCCAGCGAGACATAGAGACGCAGATTCTGGATGAACGCCTTTCGCGTCCACAGCTTCGGGAAGGTATAACCCAACTGAATCTGCTTGATCTTGAAGAACGAACCGTCATAGACCATCGCGTCGGAGAACTGGTATTTGTCCATGTTGTTGGCATTGGCGCGCGGAACCGTGCCCGACGTATTCTGAGGTGTCCAGCGGTTGTCATAGAAGACTTCTTTCAGCTTGTTGGACGCCTGACGGTCGAACTTGTTGATGCAATTGAAGATGTCGTTGCCCTGCGACCCCGTGCCGAAAACGGTCAGGTCGAAACCTTTCCATGCCGCCGTCAGCGTGATGCCGTAGGTAAAATCGGGGATGGCGTCGCCGATATAGGTCAGGTCGCCGTCGCTCACGTCGCCGCTGCCGTCGAGGTCTTCGAACATGGGATCGCCCGTCGCGGGATCCACGCCTGCGAACTTGTAACCGCGGAAATAGTAGATAGGATAGCCCTTTTCAAAATAGGTGATGGGCGTGTTGTGGAACGTCGTACCCGACAGACGCACCAGCGACGGATCGAGATAGGTTACCTTATTCTTCAACGTAGCGATGTTTCCGCGTACCGAGTAGGAGAAGTCGCCCACCCGGTCGCGCCAGCCTAATTCGATCTCCCAACCGCGGTTGCTGACATTGCCGGCGTTGATGGGCGAAACCGTACCGCCGACGATCAGCGAAGGCGTGGTGCCGCCGACCAACAGGTCTTTGGTCTTCTTGTCATACCAATCGAGGCTGAAAGTCAGCCGGTCGTTGAAAAAGCGGGCATCCAAGCCGATGTCGATCTGCTCGGAAGTCTCCCACCTCAGCTCAGGATTGCCCATCGAACTGGGTGCGGTACCTTGCGTATAGTTGTTGCCCGGAACGAAAGGATAAAGCCGATCCAGCGCCATATCGGTGCTGTAGCTGTAGCCGCTCAGGGCAGCGAGACTGCCGTTCTGGCCCCAGCTCGCACGAAGTTTGAGACTCGATACATACCTGCGGGCCGGCTCGAAGAACGACTCCTCCGAAATCGCCCATCCGGCCGATACGGCAGGGAAGTATCCCCAGCGGTTCGAACCGGGCAGCTGCGCAAGGTCGGCGGCATCGGCTCGCAACGAAGCCTGAATCATGTAGCGACCGGCAAATTCGTAGCCTACACGGCCGAAATAGGAGAGCTTCGCCGACTCGGTCTCCTCGCCGCTGACGCTCTTGGTCGCCGAGGCATTGGCATAGTTGAGGTACCAGAAAAGCGGGTCGTTCTTTTTCAGAGCATCCTCTTCATTGCCGGCAAGGCTGCCGTTAACATAGTTGTAGGACGATTTCTGGAACGACATGCCGATCATGGCGGAAACGGTATGCCGGCCGAAAGTCCGCAGGTAGTTGGCGAAGTTTTCCCACTGGTAATAGATCGATGTCGACGATCCGGCCGAATATCCCAGATAGGGGTTGACGCGTTCGGAGTTGTTGTAGCTCGGCAGCGAAACCGTGGAGGTACGTGTGCCCGACAAACGATAGCCGAAACGCGAAGTGATGGTCAGCCCTTTCACAGGCTTGAGATCCCCGTAGAGCGATCCCGTAACGTTGAAGCCGCCGCTCTTGCCGACGTTGTTGTCGCGCATGATCAGGGGTTGTCCGAATTCGCCCGTAAAGAACGGCGAAACGGAGTAATAGTTGCCTTGGGCATCTTTGAGCAGAGGCTGACCGTTGTTCAGAGCCGAGAGCATGTTCACCGGCAGTTTGTCGGGCGCATAGACGTCCGGGGTGAGCGGATCCATCAGCAGCACCGACGCCAGCAGGCTGCCGTATTCGTCTGCTTCGGCCACCGTGCGGACGTCGTATTTCTCGATCTGATTGGTTGAACCCACTTTCAGCCACGGTTTGATTTCGTATTCGCCGTTGACGGTAGCCGTCAGGCGCTTGTAGGTGTCGGCATCTCCCTTGACGATGCCGTCGTTGTCGAGGTAGGAGAGCGAAAGGTAGTAGTTGCCCCGGTCGTTGCCGTTGGTGAAGGCGATGTTGTGTTTCTGCATCGTGCTCGTCTCGAACGTTACGTCGGTCCACGACGTATTGGTCTCACCGTCCCAGTTGGCCAGCAGAAAATCGCGCGAAAGAATCTTGCCTTCGGTCATGTACTCGATATATTGCTCGGAATTGAGCATTTTCGGGATGCGGGCCAGCGACTGCCACGAATATTGGAAATCGTAGGTCAGCCTGCCCTTGCCTGCCGATCCTTTCTTGGTCGTGATGAGCACCACGCCGTTACCGGCTTCGGCACCGTAGATGGCAGCCGAGGCCGCATCTTTGAGCACCTCCATCGATGCGATGTCGTTGGGGTCGATGCCGCTGATGTCGCTCAGCCGGATGCCGTCGACCACATAGAGCGGATTGGACGAAACGTTCGACGAGAAACCGCGTACGCGCACCGTCGGCGAAGCGCCGGGAGCCGACGACGCCTGAATGACCTGTACGCCCGCCGTTTTGCCCTGCAAGGCCGCTTGAGCGTTGGTGATGGTGCGGTTCTGCATGTCTTCGGCCTTCACTTGGGAGATCGCGCCCGTTACCGAACTCTTCTTCTGCACACCGTAGCCGACCACGACCACTTCGTCCATGGTTTGGGCATCTTCATACAGCACGGCATCGACCACGTCGCCCTCGACGGCGATCTGCTGCGGGATATAGCCCAAATGGGAGAACTCCAGCGTCGCACCCGGCGCCACGGTCAGCACATACTTGCCGTCCGTGTCGGTTATCGTACCGTTGACCGTACCTTTTTCGATCACGTTCACGCCGACCATGGGATTGCGCCGGTCGTCGTGCACCGTACCTGAAACCTTCGCGGGCCCTTGCGCCGAAGCCATCGGCAGGAACCCGACGAGAAAAAGCGCTGCCAGCAGCAGTCGCCTTACTTGATTCGAGTAAAAGTTTTTCATTGATTATAGATTAGGTTAAGGGTTGTTTCAAAAACCGCGGGTCGGGAATTCGCGCACCAGCTCGATAAGCTCCCGGTCGTGATTGTACTTCATTTCGCATTCGACGTCGAAAAAGAGCGTCGCTCCCCGCCGGGCGTCGTAGGGTTCCCATTCGGGCAGGCCCTCGGCCGCAGGCACGCCATGGCGGGCGAAGTTGATCCACGCATCGCTCATCTTCGCACCCAGCGCCCGGGCTTCGGCACCTCCGCCTGTCATCGAAGCGTGCCGTACCACGTTGTCGAATACGAAAGGTATCTCCATGCAGTGCGTGCTGCGGAGCATGCCGTCCAGAACGGGCGACTCCCACGCGAACATATACATATAGACAGGTGCGCCCTGTTGCGCCGCTTTGAGTCGGCCCTGTTCGACCGCACTCGGGCGGAAAACCGCATCGAAGTCGATCAGGTCTTTCGGGCCGTATCCGGGATAGGCGGCTGCGAATGCCGCCAGGAATTCGTCGGTTCGGTCGCCGTAGCGGCGGCGCAGCAATTCGACGGCCTGTTCTTCGGTCGCCCGGCGCAGCGCAGGCACATAGGTCGTCATCGAAAATTCGTGGAGCGTAGTACCGATCATCAAAGGAATCTCTTTCGACTGAGCAGGAGCTTCCGGATCGAAAGGCTGCCGGGGCAGCACATCGCCGTCGACGGTCGGCGCCCAGCCGAACATGAAAGAGGTAATGCCCTCCTTCTGCGCCTGAGCCAGCACTTCGGCTACCGCCTTTTCGCCGGCTTCCGACAACCGTTCATAGGGAATGGTGGCTATCTTATCTATATCGGAGGCATCGAGACCCAACTTTGCGACCGTCGCACGGCCGATCCGGCGGGAGTACTCCGATTCCATCGTGCGCAGCATCGAGCCGCTCTGCACGATCGCCTTATGGAAGAGACCCGCAGCCGCCGGCGTAGCAAGCAGTGTCGAGACCTTTCCGCCGCCGCCCGACTGGCCGAAAATCGTTACGTTCGAGACGTCGCCGCCGAAAGCCTCGATATTGTCATGCACCCATTGCAAGGCGGCCACAAGGTCGAGCAGCCCTGCATTGCCCGAACGGGCGTATTTCCCGCCGTAGGACGAAAGGTCAAGAAAGCCGAGGACGTTCAGCCGGTGGTTGAGCGTTACCACCACTACGTCGCCCCGCCGGGCGAGGTTCGCACCGTCGTACGAGGGCAGTTCCTGCCCCGATCCGGCAGAGTATCCGCCGCCGTGCAGCCACACCATCACCGGCCGGCGTTTGCCGTCGGCCAAGCCCGGTGTCCAGACATTGACCCGCAAACAATCTTCGCCAGCATATCCGTCGTCCCACGCAAAAGAGAATGCCAGCTCGTCGTTCCGCCAACCGGCCCGTTCGCCCTGCGGGCAGGTAGGGCCGTACGCTCGGGAGCTGCGGATGCCCTCCCATCTGTCCGGCGCGACAGGCGGCATGAAACGCTCGGCTTTAGCATACGGAATGCCTTTGAACGTGAAAATGCCGTCTTCAAGGTAGCCGCCGACAAGTCCCGAGCGGGTTTCCGCAACGGCGCAGGCGGACGATGCCACGACCTCCGATTCCCGGGACGCAGCTCCGCCACCATAGGCGACGGCTCCAGCAGCGACACCGGCAACCGCAAGGATCAGCGGCAACAGGATGATTTTCTTCATAGGTTCGGTAGTTTGATTCGGTTATTGCAAATTTAGATGGCATCCTCCGCACCGGCTTTTCCGTTCGTTCCGAAGATTTGGCTCTGCGTTCAAAAGTGCTTGCCTATTTGTTCAAAAGTTTGTCCCTGCGTTCAAATCGCGGTTTCAAGAGGTTATCGAAGCGAAAAAATCGCTATACTTGTAAAAAAGGAAATGCCGGCCCGATTTTCTTCGGCCGGCCGGAACACGAAACCGATGAAAAAATACACCGTCTTGTTCGCGACACTGCTGTTCGCGACTTCCTGCCGACCGGCCGTTGCCGTGGACGAGCGGCAGGACGAACCGGAGAACCCGACCGTTGCCGGCAACATCTCCAATCAGACGGTCAACGCTTTCGCCGAAGACGCGCAGGGACACATCTGGATCGCCACTTTCCGCGG
>JAIDUK010000030.1:1815-3769 GCA_029060215.1 Alistipes sp. | reverse complement strand
GATGCCATATCGACCGCAACGACAACTTGTGGATCGTCAATTCGCAGGAGATACGCTGTTTCGATCCCGCCACCATGCAGCTCAAGGAGAGCATTCCGGTCGAGGGTCATCCTACCTACTCCTATTTGCAGGAGAACGGCGATCTGTGGTTGACTGGCCACCGCTCGATCTCCGTTTTCAACACGGATACGCACCGGTTCGTTCCAGTCCCGGAGGCGCTCATCCGGCATCCCGTGCTCCGGCAGGCGTACATCGACTGCATCCACCCGTTCGGAACCGGCGGATTGTTGCTCAACACGGCGCGTCATGGCATGTTTTTCTACGATTTCGTCGCCCGGACGGCGGTTCATCAGGACGAAACCGGGTTCCCGTTCGAAGCACCGAAGTTCAAAATCAGCCGGATATTCACCGATTCGCACAAAAACCTGTGGATCGGATCGCCGGATCAGGGCTATACCGTACACTACAGCTACAAGGCGCAATTCAACAACAACAATTATCTGCGCCAGTGGATGGAGAACAAATCCGTTACGGCATTGGCCGTCGACAAGTCCGAACGGCTGTGGATTTCGACCCTTACCGACGGTCTCTACATGTACGACCTCGCCGGCCGGCGTATCGAAAAGATCGAGTTGCCGGAACTGCCGTTGCAGACCGACAGCAAACGTTCGGTGGTCGACTACCTCTTCGCCGATGACGAGAATGCGCTTTGGATGACCATCGACAACAGCATGGTCGCCAAGTGCGTCTACCGGCCCGGAGGCGGGGGGGGGAAGTTGCACGTCGAGGCTTCTCATCCCATGTTCTATCCGAGATTCATCGCCCAAGACCGCAATCGGACGATCTGGGTATCGACCGGCAGCGAGTATGTCTGTTCGCTGCGGAAGGGCGAAACCCGTTTTTCGGCCACACAGGTCTTCTCTTCGTTCTTCACCTTCATTCCCTGCATCCTGCCGCTCGACGACGGGCGGATCTTGGTTTCGGCATTCATGGGGCCGCTCGTATGTCTCGATCCCGATTCGCACGAGCCGGAAGAAATCGCCCTGCCGGCCGAGGATTGGAAGAGTTGCATCCGTCGGTCGGTCTTCATCCCCACGGTCATGCACCAAGATGCGTTCGGCGATGTCTGGATCGGAACCATCACCAATGGGCTGCTGCTCTATTCGCCCTCCGAAAACCGGCTGCGCCCCATCCCCGGCACTCCTTGTTCTGACATCAGCAGCATCGAGGAGGATTTGCAGGGCAACATCTGGGTCGGCACACTCTACGGTCTGGGCAAATACGACCGTTCCACGGAGCGTTTCACCAACTATTCCATCGCCAACGGCATCGGCGGCAACCAATTCTACGAGCGCGCTTCATGCCGCCTGCCCGACGGAACGCTGGTCTTCGGCGGCACGCACGGGCTGACGTTCTTCAATCCGCTCGACGTGCAGCAAAAGCGCGACGTACCCCTGCTCTTCGAGACCTTGAAGATCCACAACAGGAGAATCCGTCCCGGCAAGGACGCGGGCATCGGCAAACACCTCTCCCGCGTCTCCGAAATACGGCTGGCTTCCGACCAGAATACGTTCAGCATCTCGTTCGCAGCACTGGATTACTGCGAACACGAACGCATCGGCTACTCTTATAAGATGGAGAACTACGACGACTTCTGGATCGATGCCAACAGCAACCGCGAAGCCTACTATGCCCATTTGCCTGCCGGGCGCTACACGTTCCGCGTCCGGGCCCTGAACAGCGATCGCAACGTTGTCGAAGCCGAGAGCTCGATCCGCATCCGTATCTACCCTTCGCCGTGGGCTTCGTGGTGGGCCATCTGCATCTATCTGCTCACGGCCTCGGTTCTGATTTCGCTGTTCGTCCGTCAATGGCTCCGTATCCGGGCCGAAAAGGCGGCTTCGATGCAAGCTCGGATGGAAAAGGAGCAGGAGCAACGGATCAACAAGATGAA
>JAIDUK010000030.1:0-1715 GCA_029060215.1 Alistipes sp. | reverse complement strand
CTGATGTGGCTCGACGAGGACAAGATGGAAAAGATCTTCGGCAACCTGATGTCCAACGCATTGAAGTTCACGCCGGCCGGCGGACGCATCGACGTCGGCTTCGACGTTCTGACCCGCCATGCCGCCGCCGAATCGTTCACGCTGACCGACCGCGACAAGGGCACACAATATGTCAAGATCTCGGTGGCCAATACGGGCCCGACGATCCCCGCCGAGCAGATGGAGCGGATTTTCGAGCGGTATTACCAGCTCGCCGACAGCAGTGCCACGACTTGCACCCAGGGCACAGGCATCGGGCTCTATTATGCCCGTAGTCTGACGACGTTGCACCACGGCCACATCCGGGCCGTCGTTCCGTCCGACGGCAAGGGAGCGCAGTTCGTCTTCATCCTCCCTGCCGACGACAACGCGTACGATGCAGCGGAACGCAGCAGCGAACAAAACGCCCAGACGGATGTATTTCCGTTATCGGCGGTCGCACACGGCGAAAAAGAGACGACAAGCGAGAATCGCAAAACCGTGTTGGTGGTAGACGACGATACGGAGGTCGCCCATTATCTGCAAACATTGCTCTCGGCCCATTATCGGGTCGTATGCCGGTTCGATACCGAAAGTGCGCTGGTTGCCGTGCGTGAAGAGATGCCCGATCTGATTTTGAGCGACGTGGTCATGCCTCGCAAGGACGGATACGCGCTTTGCCGGGAGATCAAGGAGGACATGCGGCTTTGTCATATTCCCGTGATTCTGGTTACGGCACAATTCGCGGTCGAGAGCCAGATCGAAGGGTTGAATACCGGCGCGAACGCCTACGTTACCAAACCGTTCGATCCTCATTACTTGTTGGCGCTCATCCGCTCGCAGCTCAAGAACCGGGAGTACGTGCAGAATCTGCTCAACCGCACTACGCAGGGCGATCGCCTCGACAAGAATCTGCTCTCACCGCAGGACAGCGCTTTTATCTCCGAGTTGTATGCGTTGATGGCCAGCGAGTTGTCCAATCCCGAACTGGACATCGCCCGAATGACGGAGATGTTGAAGATCTCGCGTACGAAGTTTTACTACCGGGTCAAGGGGCTCACCGGTGAAAATCCGGGCATCTTCTTCCGAACTTATAAGCTCAACCGGGCCGCCGAGTTGCTCGCCGAGGGGAAGCATACCGTCTCGGAGATCGCCGACATCACAGGTTTCAGTACCTTGTCCCACTTCTCGAAAAGTTTCAAGAAGCAGTTCGGCGTCGCTCCCAGCGACTTCCATAAAAAGTAAGCTGCGACAATTTCATGCAGGCATGAGTACCATTTGGCATCAAAAAAAGGCAATCGACAGAAATTCATCAGAAATAGAAGGTGTGAATCTGCTCGTCATTCCTGTCCGACAGCATGAAATGCAAATACAAAGCGCTTATTGCGGAAAGAATCGAGCGATTAGATTATTCATTCGTATTACATTTTCTTCTCATACCAGACATACTTGCGATTCAAATATCGCTTTCTGATTCTGGCCATAAGTCGGATTGTTTTACTAAAAAACCGTTATATTTGTATTGTTATGGATTTCGATGATTTCGACGACTTCGTCAAATACGACCTGCTCTTCAGCGACGATGAACCTCTCCGTCGCTGCAACATTCCGCCATCCGACGATGGGAGCGGATGCCTGACAACTTGCATTATTGTAGCCGTCATCGCCATATTAGCCCTTATTTGGAGTTAACAAAA
>JAIDUK010000003.1 GCA_029060215.1 Alistipes sp. | reverse complement strand
CCCGCACGGTTTCGGTTCGCGAGACGGTCTACATGGTCGGCAGCGGCTGTGCCGCCGGATGGCGGCCTCAGGATGCTCTTGCCATGACGCAGCCCGACCCGACGAAGCGGATCTTCGTATGGCGCGGAATGCTTTTCGGCGAGGAGTTCAACCGCGTCGGCGACAACGACAAGATCGAATTCAACCAGACGGCCATCAAATTCCCGCTGTTCCGTCCGGCATCGCTCAAATGGGAGATCCCGATGCTGATGGCGCCCGAGGACGGTATGGAGGCTGCCGGTACGACGGCTGCTGTTTTCGTGGAGAACAATGCGGAAGCCGAAGACCGGAAGTGGAAAGTTTCGCAGACGGGCGTCTATACGGTAACCGTCGATCTGGATGCGCAGACCGTTACGTTCGAGCGCGAGAATGCGGAGTGCCTCGACAAGCTGCCCTACAAACGGGTCTGGATGGTCGGCGGTGCGACGTCGGGCGGCTGGAACAGCGCTCCGTTCGAGATCGAACTTGCGTACGACGCGGCGGCCGCTCCCGGTACGTTCGTCTTCGAAGGGCCGCTCAAGGAGGGCGAATTCAAGTTCCCGCTCTGGCCTGCTACGTACAGCTCGTCCAATCCTTTTCTGCGGCCGGCAACGTGCGATCTGAACGATACGCAGGCATCGCTTCAGGTAACCGGAATGCAGATGCACGCCGGCGATCCCGACGAGAAGTGGGCGGTATCCGCCGCCGAGGCCGGCAATTACCGCATTACGCTCAATGTCGACACGATGACCATTCGATTCGAAAAACAATAAAATACGTCAGAACCATGAAAAACTTCATTAAATATCTGTTCCTGCTGACCGTGCTGCCCGTTTGCTGCATGGCCTGCGAGGAGGAGGGTACGGGTTGGAATCCGAGCATGATTCCGGACGATCCCGAACTGCCGCAGCCCGGCCCGGCCGTCGACTGCAAGGCGCCTCTCTACTGGAGCGTCTACGAATATTGCCGCGAGGCCGAAATCGCGGGCGACAAGGCGATCAACATGTCCGATACCGAATGGGATAGGGTGATCGACTGGGTAGCCGAGAATCTCAAGCCTTACGGCTACGACATGCTCTGCACCGACGGGTTCATGGCCATGACTTCCGACATCTCGCTCGATGCGTCGGGCTACATGACCACCTACGGCACCATGCCGCTCAGGACGCTGATCGCCAAAGCGAAGGCCAAAGGTCTGAAGATCGGTATTTACGACAATCCCCTGTGGCTGCACGGCCCCGACGAAACGCTGGTCGAGGGTACGAACATCACTTTCGGCAGTCTGCGCTACAACGATGCGCTCGACCGGGATGTCGTGCTGTATCCGGGAGCCGACGATGTGTTCGGATGGGTCGTGCCGAGCCACCGCGGTGCCCGGGAGTACATCGACGGTTTCTTCAAGTATTATAAGAGCCTCGGCGTCGAGTACATCCGCATGGACTTCATGTGCCTGTTCGAGGGTGCCAACGGTGCCGGCGACATGACCGGCAAGGGTTACGGTCGCGAGAACTACAAGCTTGCTTTGCAGTACATCCACGAGTCGGCTGCGAAATACGGGGTCTTTACCTCGATCGTCATGCCCAACCTCTACGACAACGGCGAGCTGGAGTTGCAGTATTGCAACATGTACCGTGTCGTGGCCGATACGTTCGACGGCGGGTGGGACCACGTGTCGGGCCGGGAGCGCGGCCGGGTCTACGACGGCTGGCCCTGCTGCCATAACCAGTTCGACGGCTATGTGCATTGGTCGCACAAGACCGGCCGCGGCAAGGCGATCCCCGACGGCGACTTCATCCGCCTCAATACGCTTGCTTCCGATTCGGAATGCGAGGTCTCCATCTCGCTCAACGCCATCTGCGGCGGCCCCGTTACCGTTGCCGATCAGTACAACACCATCGGCGACCGGCTGAAGTTCTACCAGAACGAGGAGATCCTCGCTCTGCCCAAGGACGGATTCGTCGGCAAGCCGCTGGGTGATCGCGGCAACTTATGGGACGAGGAGAACCAGATCTGGTACGGGCAGATGTCCGACGGCAGTTGGATCGTCGGACTCTTCAATCGCGAAGGCGATGCGCGAACCCGTTCCGTCGATTTCTCGCGGCTGGGCATCCGCGGTCGCATGAAGGTGCGCGACTTGTGGAAGCATGCCGACGAGGGCGAGGCCGACAGGCTGAATGTCCGGCTCGAACCCCATTCGTGCAAAATCGTGAAACTGACCCCCGCAGAGTAGACCATGCTTGCGAAATCCTTTTTTCTTCGGTTGGCTGCGACCTGCATCTTCCTTGCAGGCGCGGCCGTTGCCGGGGCGCACGACGGACGCCTGCGACTGACCGTCGAGGTGGAGCAGGGAATACCTTATTATCGGCTCGATTTCGGAGATCGCTGCGTGCTCGGCAAGAGCCGTTTGGGCGTGGCGCTGTGCAACGAGCGAGGATATGTGGGCGACCTTGTGATCGCAAGTGCCGAAAGCGCTTCGTGCGACGAGACTTGGCAGCCCGTTTGGGGCGAGGTGGCGCAGATCCGCAACCATTACAACGAGTTGCTCGTCCGCTTTCTGCAACCCGACAGCAGTCGGAAACTCGACGTCCGTTTCCGGCTTTTCGACGACGGGCTGGGTTTCCGTTACGAATTTCCCGAGCAGCCTACGCTGCACGTCTTCGAGATGCAGGAGGAGCTTACCGAGTTCAATCTCGGCCATGATTACACGGCTTTCTGCATGCCCGGCGACTACGACACCAGCGAATTCACCTATACGACGGCTCCGCTGTCCCGCCTGCGCGAGGAGATTCCCCGTCAGTCCGCCGCTCATAAGAGCTACGAGGCTAAGTCGGCCGGCGATCTGGTCGTGCAGACACCCCTGATGCTTAAGGGTGCCAACGGGCTGTATGTCAACATCCACGAAGCGGCGCTCGTCGATTATGCTGCTTTGGAACTCAATGTCGACGACGAGCGCTTCGTGCTTTCCGCCAACCTGATGCCCGACCGCAACGGCTCCAAAGGTTTCTTGCAGGCCGGATGCCGTTCGCCGTGGCGCACGGTCGTCGTCTCGGACGATGCCCGCGACATCCTCGCCAGCAAGCTGATTCTCAATCTCAACGAACCGTGCGCATATGCCGATACGTCGTGGATCCGGCCTATGAAGTTCGCGGGTGTCTGGTGGGAGTATTTCATCGGCATCGGTCGCAGCTGGGCCTACAGCGATTATTCCGATGCCAAACCGGGTGTTACCGACTATGCCCGGATCACTCCGAACGGCCGCCACGGAGCTACGACCGACAACGTCAAGCGTTACATCGACTTCGCTGCCGCGAACGGCATCGATGCCGTGCTGGTCGAGGGTTGGAACGAAGGTTGGGAGGATTGGTCGGCCTATACCAAGAACCGACATTTCCTTTTCGACAAGGCTTATCCCGACTTCGACGTCGAGGAGTTGCAGCATTACGCGGCCGAAAGGGGAGTGCGGATCATGATGCACCACGAGACGGCTGCCAATGCGGCCGATTACGAGCGTCAGCTGGAGAATGCTTTCCGCTTCATGGCCGATCACGGTTACAATGCCGTGAAGACCGGTTACGTCGGGCGGATCATTCCTCGCAGCGAGTACCATGGTTCGCAGTGGATGAACAACCATTACATCCACGTTGTGCGCCGGGCCGCCGATTATGGAATCATGGTCAACAGCCACGAGGCCGTGCGGCCTACCGGACTTTGCCGAACCTATCCCAACTGGATCGCGCAGGAATCGGCCCGGGGCACGGAGTTCGAGGCGATGGGCGGCAATCCGGCCGACCATACCACCATCCTGCCTTTCACGCGGTTGATGGGCGGTCCGATGGACTATACGCCGGGCATTTTCCAAGGCGATCTCTCTTATTACAAGGAAGGCTTCAAGCACCACGAGCAGGCCGCTACGACGTTGGCGCGTCAGCTTGCTCTTTATTGCACCATGTATAGTCCGTTGCAGATGGTGGCCGATCTTCCCGAAAATTACGCGCGTTTCGACGATGCGTTCCAGTTCATCCGCGACGTAGCCGTGGATTGGGACGACAGCCGTTATCTGGAAGCCGAGCCGGGCGATTACATTACCGTCGCGCGTCGCGCGAAAGGCACCGGAAACTGGTTCATCGGGTGTACGGCCGACGAGAACGGCCATTCGTCCCGTTTGCGGCTCGATTTTCTCGATCCGGGGAAAATCTACGTCGCTACCGTCTACGCCGATGCTCCCGATGCCCATTATCGTTCCAATCCGCAGGCCTATGTCATTCGGCGCGGACGGGTTACGCGGGGTTCGCAGCTCGCGATTCACGCGGCGCCGGGCGGCGGTTATGCCGTCAGCATCTTCGAAGTCTCCGATCCGGCCTCGCTGCGCGGAGTGAAAAACCTACCTACAAAAATCAATTGAACCTATGAAAACTTTTTTGCGAACAGGGGTGCTTCTCGCCCTGCCGCTGTTGATCGGAGCGTGCGCCGACGAGTTGCCGGAGCCGATCCGCCGGGAGCGTACCGAGGTGCGTTTCATGGCCGACTGGTCGGATCTGGCATCCGATATTCCCGTGCCGGAAGCTTGGCGGCTGCGCATCGGTAACGATAGTTATCCGGTAGAGGGCAACACGACCGGCATCACGTTGCTGTCGGCCAGCGATTATACGGCAGTGGCCTATACCGAGGCCGAGGGTATTTCGGTCAGCGGCACCAATGCTGTTCTGACTGCCCGGAGCGGGGCCGCCGCAACGGTCGGCCATCTCTCCGCCGCGGTCGTCGACCTGACGGGGCTTCAGGGCAAGCGCTCGCTCGATATGCCGCTGCGCATGCAGCAGCGGACTTTCGGCCTGAACTTCGTGCTGAATTTCGGCAAACGCAACATAACGGCCGCAACCGGTACGTTGAGCAATGTCGCGTCGTGCGTGGATCTGCGTACCGGGAAGTTCCTGTCGGCCGGGGAGATCGCGATGGACTTCAGCATCCCGGATGCAGGGGAGCGCAGCCTGACCGCTTCCGTCCGTATTTTTGGCGTCATGCCCGAGAGCAGTCAGGTGTTGTCGCTCGAACTCTCCACACCCGACGGCCCGGTCGTTGTCGAAAGCGACCTGACCGAAGCGCTTGCAGATCTCGCATCGCGGGACGACAACACAGCGCTGACGCTCGGTGCCGATCTGGATGCCGAAGATCTTTTCGGTTCCGTGTCCGACTGGACGGTGGTCGAGGGCGGTCCGATCGTTCCCGAAAAGAAAAATCAACAATAGCCAACTCAAAACTACCCGATATCATGAACAAGTTATTTTGTCTGTTTGCAATCGCCGTTGCGGCGGTTGCCTGCAATCGTTCGGACGGCGAGTTCTTTCCCGAGCCGAACTCCGGGGATGACGGACGCATCCCCGTCAGCATCGGCGGCCATATTCGGAAGATGACCCGGGCCTACGATGCTTCGTGGAATGCTAACGATGCCATCGGCGTCTATCTTACCGGCGGCGGTACGACCGACATCGCCGAGGAAACGTCCAACTTCCGTTATGTTACTGCTGCCGGCGACGGCCGGTTCGCTCCGTCGGAGAATCCGGTGATGATTCCGGCCGATGCCGAAGGCTCCTACGATCTGATCGCCTATTATCCTTACGGCGAAGTCGTCGATGGCGTGCTCTCGCTCAGTCTTGCGGACCAGAAAGAGCAGGGGCCCATCGATCTGCTTTCTGCCAAATTCTCTGGTGTGGACAAGGATAATTTGTCGGCCGAACTTCAGTTTTCGCACAAGCTGACAAAGCTCATGCTGCGGATTTCCTCCGAAACGTTCAAGTTCGGTTCTCTGAAAGCGAGCATCGCCGACCAGATCACCGAGGTGCACTATTCGGTGCTTTCGGGCGAATTAGCGGCCGCGTCTTCCGATCGGAAGACGGTGGTGCTGCGGAATTTCGGGCTTTCCGAAGATCAGCATTCCATCCAAGCCGAGGCGATTCTTCTGCCCAACATGCCGGGCAACGAGGCCGCCGACCGCATGTTGCAGTTCGAGATCGGCGGGCAGGTCTATACCGCGTGTATCGCCGCTTCGACTCTTTTCGAGGGAGGTAAGAAATATCTCTACCAAGTCGATCTTCAGGCTTCGGGCGACATGGTGATCGTGGGTGCCGGCATTGCCGATTGGACGGAGGCTCCGGGCGACGATGCCATTACGATTCCGCGGCCGGGCATTCAGGATGTCTATTTCATGGGCTCGGCCAACGGCTGGGGACAGACTCTGCTCGAAAAGCAGTCCGACGGAACCGCCCTTTGGAAAGGGTTCATGGACAAGGACGACGAAGTTAAATTCACGCTCCAGCCCAACGGCAACATGGATACTTATCAACTGATGTCCGCCGTGGCAGGTCTGGAGTTCGACCTCGGCAATCCGATGCCCGTCAGTTCGATTTATTATGCCGAAGGTGGCATCGACAACAAGTGGAAATCGCCGCAGGACGGTTACTATACTGTCTCGGTCGATATCGCTGCCATGACCGTTACCTTTACCCGCGACGGCGACGGCTGGTTCGCAGTGGGCGACGCTACGCCCGGCGGCTGGACGGTGGAGCAGGCCGTTCCGATGCTTCCTGTCGAGGGGCAGCCGGGTGTTTTCTCGGCCGAAATGCAGCTCAATAAGGGCGAACTCAAGTTCCTTTGCGGGCACCATTTCTGGGGCCTTTCGGTGCAGGCTCCAGCAGAGAACACGCCTTTCGAGGTCGGCGTTGCGCTTCCGACCAAGACGACCGATACCGTCGACAACAAGTGGATCGTCTCCGAGGAGCAGGGCGGCAAGAAATATCGGCTGACTTTGAACATGAACGACCATACCTTGACAACTGTCGAGGTCGACTGATCCGAACCAATTCACAACAAACCGATTTATGCGTAAACTGTTAATTTCCTTTCTGACTTTTTTCGCTCCCTGCGCGCTTTCGGCGCAGGTGCAAACTCTGACTTCTCCCGATGGCGATCTGGAGTTGAAGTTCGGCATCGCCGAAGGCGGGGTGCCGCAGTATGAACTCAGCTACAAGAGCACGGAGGTTATCCGGCCCAGCCGTCTGGGTCTCGTCCTGCGCGGCGAGGGTGCCAAACCCGAATTCGGCAGCGATGTCTCTGCGACTTCCGATGCCGCGCAACGCGTCGGATCGCTCTGTGGCGGCTTCGAGATCGCCGATACGGCCGTTTCGTCGTTCGATCAGACATGGCAGCCCGTCTGGGGCGAGGAGGCGAATATCCGCAACCATTACAACGAGTTGGCCGTTACGCTCCGGCAGCCGCATAGCGGCCGGCAGATGGTGCTTCGCTTCCGGCTCTTCGACGACGGACTCGGCTTCCGTTACGAATTTCCCCGGCAGCCCGGGCTGGTCTATTTCGTCATCGCCGACGAGTGCACCGAGTTCGCCATGACGGGCGACCACACGGCGTGGTGGATCCCCGGCGACTACGATACGCAGGAGTACGACTATACCCGGTCGCGCCTTTCGCAGATCCGCCGGTACATGGACGGCTCCATTACGGGCAACCTGTCGCAGACATCTTTTTCGCCCACAGGCGTGCAGACCTCGCTGCAACTGAAGACCGACGACGGCATCTACCTTAACCTCCACGAAGCGGCGCTGGTGAATTATCCCGCCATGCACCTCGATCTCGACGACAGCCGCATGGTCTTCACATCGCATCTCACGCCCGACCCCAACGGCGACAAGGCCTACATGCAGACTCCCTGCACCACTCCGTGGCGCACGGTCATCGTCTCCGACGACGCCCGCGACATCCTCGCTTCGCGCCTGACGCTCAATCTGAACGAGCCCTGCAAGATCGAGGACACTTCGTGGATCAAGCCCTGCAAGTATGTCGGGGTCTGGTGGGAGATGATTACCGGGAAAAGTTCGTGGTCTTATACCGACGACCTTCAGAGCGTGCATCTCGATACGGACGATCTTTCGCAGGTGCGGCCCAACGGCCGCCACGGCGCCACGACCGACAACGTCAAGCGGTATATCGATTTCGCCGCGGAGCATGGTTTCGACGCCGTGCTGGTCGAGGGCTGGAACATCGGCTGGGAGGACTGGTTCGGCAACATGAAGGACTACGTTTTCGATTTCGTTACTCCCTATCCCGATTTCGATGTCGAGGAGATCCGCCGCTACGCCGCTTCGAAAGGGGTGAAGATGATCATGCACCACGAGACTTCGGGCTCCGTCCGCAATTACGAGCGGCACCTCGATGCGGCCTACCGATTCATGAACGAACATGATTACGACGCCGTGAAGTCGGGCTACGTCGGCAACATCATCCCGAAAGGCAACAACCACTACAACCAGTGGATGGTCAACCACTATCAGTATGCCGTGGAGAAAGCTGCCGAGCACCGCATCATGGTCAACGCCCACGAGGCCGTGCGGCCTACGGGTCTGTGCCGTACGTGGCCCAACCTGATCGGCAACGAATCGGCCCGCGGCACCGAATATCAGGCTTTCGGCGGTTCGAAACCCTCCCACGTCTCCGTCCTGCCTTTCACCCGGCTTATCGGCGGGCCGATGGACTATACGCCGGGCATCTTCGAGCAGGAGATCTCCAAGATCAATCCCGGCAATCATTCGCATGCCAACTGTACGATTGCCAACCAGCTGGGCATCTACGTCGTCATGTCGTCGCCGTTGCAGATGGCGGCCGATCTGCCCGAGACCTACGAACGTTTCTCCGATGCGTTCCAGTTCATCAAGGACGTGGCGCTCGACTGGTCGGAGAGCCGCTATCTCGAGGCCGAGCCCGGGGAGTATATCACCGTTGCCCGCAAGAGCAAGGATTCGGGGCAGTGGTTCGTCGGCAACGTTACGGGCGAGCGGTCGCACCTATCGCAGATCGTCTTCGACTTCCTCGATCCGGGCAAGACCTACATCGCCACCATCTACGCCGATGCCCCCGATGCCGATTACCGGACCAATCCGCAGGCATATACCGTCCGTCGTGTTCTTGTTACGTCCAAATCCCGCCTGCGCCAGCCGGCCGTCGCAGGCGGCGGGTATGCCGTTTCGCTCCGCGAAGTAACCGACAAGGCGCAGATGCGCGGTTTGAAACGATTGTAATACGCCGTTGTTCCGCAATCGCTCCGGGTGTTCGCATTCGGAGCGATTTTTTTCGCGGATCGTTCCCGCCCGGCAAGCCGTCGTTGTCGCCCGCAGGGCGGGCTGGTGACGCACCAACGAAAAAAGCACTCTTAAAAGAGTGCTTTTTCTTGGTGAACCCGCTGGGGCTCGAACCCAGGACCCCAACATTAAAAGTGTTGTGCTCTACCTGCTGAGCTACGGATTCTCCGTGTGCCAAAGGGGCTGCGGCGCCCTTTTTGGTGGTGCAAATGTATGGATTATTTTTGTTTTACCAAAATAAAACGATATTTTTGTAGGCGTCAACCGTAATTTTAGTTTCTATAAATCATATTCGTTTATGTGTAAAGCCTTGATTATCGGCGCGGGCGGTGTCGGAACGGTCGTCACGCAGAAGATCGCCGCCGATCCCGTCTTCACCGACGTGATGCTCGCCAGCCGTACCAAATCCAAATGCGATGCCGTGGCCGCCGCCATCGGCGGCGGGCGGGTCAAAACCGCGCAGGTCGATGCCGACAGCGTCGCCGAGTTGTGCGAGTTGTTCCGCGCTTTTCAGCCCGACATCGTCGTCAACGTCGCCCTGCCGTATCAGGACCTCACCATCATGGATGCCTGCCTCGAGTGCGGGTGCAATTACCTCGATACGGCCAATTACGAGCCCAAGGACGAGGCCCATTTCGAGTATTCGTGGCAGTGGGCCTATCAGGATCGGTTCAAGGCCGCCGGGCTCACCGCCATCCTCGGGTGCGGTTTCGACCCCGGCGTCACGGCTATCTTCACCGCCTACGCCGCCAAGCATCATTTCGACGAGATCCATTACCTCGATATCGTCGATTGCAACGCCGGCAACCACGGCATGGCTTTCGCCACCAATTTCAACCCCGAGATCAACATCCGCGAGGTCACCCAGAAGGGGCGTTACTTCGAGAACGGCAAGTGGGTCGTCACCGAGCCCCACCAGATCCACCGGCCGCTCAATTATCCCGGCATCGGCGAGCGCGAATCCTACGTCATCTACCACGAGGAGCTCGAATCCTTGGTCAAGAATTATCCCACCATCAAGCGCGCCCGCTTTTGGATGACTTTCGGGCAGGAGTACCTCACCCATCTGCGCGTCATCCAGAACATCGGCATGGCCCGCATCGACCCCATCATCTACAACGGCGTCGAGATCGTCCCCATCCAGTTCCTCAAGGCCGTCTTGCCCGATCCCAAGTCGTTGGGTGCCAATTACCACGGGCAGACGTCGATCGGGTGCCGCATCCGCGGTATCAAGGACGGTAAGGAGCGGACTTATTATATCTACAACAATTGCGACCACGAGACCGCTTTCAAGGAGACCGGTACGCAGGCCGTCAGCTTCACCACCGGCGTGCCCGCTGCTTTGGGGGCTTCCATGTGGGCCCGGGGGCTTTGGCGCGGCGCCGGGGTCTTCAACGTCGAGGAGTTCGATCCCGATCCGTTCCTCGCCGAGCTCGGGCCGCAGGGTCTGCCGTGGCACGAGTTGTTCGACACCGACATCGAGGTGTAGTTTTCTCCAATCTCCCGATAGGGTAGTGCAGCCTGCGGAACCGAATGTCCGCAGGCTTTTTTCTTCCCGTCGGACATGGGTATAAAGACTTATTTTCGTTCGGGGAAGTTGTTATTGTCGTCGATTTTCCTAAATTTGCACGTATTTTTCTCAGACCCCATGATCGATTTCGCCCGTTTGCCTGCTCCTTGTTATCTCCTCGACGAAACTTTGTTGGACCGCAACCTCGCCGTCATCGACCGGGTGCGGCGCCAGTCGGGCGCCGAGATCATCGTCGCCCTCAAGGCGTGCGCCATGTGGAGCATCTTTCCCGAGCTCGCCGCCCATTCCGACGGGGCTACGGCTTCTTCGGCCGCCGAGGCGCGGCTCGTCTTCGAGGAGTTCGGACGTCCGGCCCATACCTATGCTCCGGCTTATTCCGAGCGCGATTTCGACGAGATCATGCGTTGCAGCGACCATATCACCTTCAATTCGCTCTCCCAGTTCCGGCGTTTCGGCCAGCGCGCCCTCATCAACGGCGTCTCTTGTGGCTTGCGCATCAACCCCGGTTATTCGCCCGTCGAGACCGATTTGTATAATCCTTGCGTCGCCGGGTCGCGGCTCGGCGTCGTTCCCGAGCAGCTGGCCGAGTTGCCCGCCGGGGTCGAGGGGTTGCACTTCCACGTCTTGTGCGAGTCGCGGCCCGAGCATTTGCAGAAGGCCCTCGATGCCGTCGAGGAGCGTTTCGGGCGTTTTCTTCCGCAGATCAAGTGGCTCAACATGGGCGGCGGCCACCTGATGACCCATGCCGATTACGATTGCGACGAACTGATCCGCATCTTGCAGCGGTTCAAGGCCCGCCATCCTCATCTGCGTCTCATCCTCGAGCCCGGCAGCGCTTTTACGTGGCGCACCGGTTATCTCGTCTCCACTGTCGAGGACATCGTCGAGAACGGCGGCGTCACCACCGCCATGCTCGACGTCTCGTTCGCCTGCCACATGCCCGATTGTCTCGAAATGCCCTACAAGCCTGCTATCGTCGGGGCTCACGAACCGGCCGACGGCGAAAAGCGGTGGCGCATGGGCGGGGCCAGTTGTCTGGCCGGCGACTTCTGCGGCGATTGGGCTTTCGACCGCGAGTTGCAGGTCGGCGAGCGCATCGTCTTCGAGGACATGATCCACTATACCATGGTCAAGACCACCATGTTCAACGGGGTGCACCATCCCGCCATCGTCATCGTCCGGCGCGACGGCCGTACCGAGGTCGTCCGCGAGTTCGGCTACGAGGATTTCAGAAACCGCATGTCTTAAAAACCAAACTTCAGATAAATGGAAAAATTCGTTCCTACATCCTATACCCTCGAGTGCGTCGCTACCGGGCGCGAGTTCGAGGACGAGGGTTGGACTTTGGACGACCGTGCGTGCAAAACGCCGTCGCTCGTCCGCGCCCGTTACGCCAAGAAGCAGTTGGAGGTCCGTTCCGACGAGTGCGGGCTCTACAAGTTCGCCGATTGGCTGCCCGTCCGGCGTATGCTCAAGGGTTCGTCCGCGCCGGTCACTTACAAAAGCAAGGGGTTCGGCAAGTTCCTCGGGCTCGACGACCTTTGGATCACCTTCAACGGTTATTATCCCGCCGTCGGGGCTTCGATGACCACTTGTTCCTTTAAGGAGACCGAGGCTTATTCCGTCTGCGCCCGCGCCGCCGAGCACGAGGACCGTGTGTTGGTCGTCGCTTCCGCAGGCAATACCGCACGGGCTTTCGCCAAGGTTTGTTCCGACAACAACATCAAGCTCCTGCTCGCCGTGCCGCAGGACAATATCGATGCCCTGTGGTTCGCCGAGCCGCTCAATCCTTGCGTCAAGCTCATTTCGTGCGAGAAGGGCGGCGATTATTTCGACGCCATCCACCTCTCCAACCTCGCTTTGAAGGCTCGCGGGTTCTACGCCGAGGGCGGGGCCAAGAACATCGCCCGCCGCGACGGCATGGCCACCACCGTGCTTTCGGCCGTCACGACCATCGGCCGTATCCCCGATTATTATTTTCAGGCCGTCGGGTCCGGTACGGGGGCCATCGCCGCTTGGGAGGCCAACATGCGTCTTGTCGAGGACGGGCGTTTCGGCAGCAATACCATGAAGCTCATGGTTTCGCAGAATGCGCCGTTCGTGCCCATGTACGATGCTTGGCGGGCCGATTCGCGTTTGATGCTCCCTTACGACGACGACAAGGCGCGCCGCGATGCCGAGATCATCGACGCCAAGGTCCTTTCCAACCGGCGTCCTCCCTACGGTTTGGCCGGGGGGCTCTACGATGCGCTCAAGGCTACCGGCGGCGACGTCTTCGTGGCTACCAACGCGCAGGCCCGCAAGGCCGCCAAGCTCTTTCAGGAGTTGGAGGGCGTCGACATCCATCCGGCGCCCAGCGTCGCTGCGGCTTCGCTCATCAAGGCCGTGGCCGACGGCAAGGTCCGCAAGGACGCCACCGTCATGCTCAACATCACGGGCGGCGGCGAGCGGTTGTTCAAGCAGGGCAAGGAGCTTTGGTACCTGAAGCCCAGCCTTGTCTTCCCGCTCGATCCCGCCCTCGACGAGGTCGTCGCCAAGGTCGAGGAGCTCTTCAAGTAATACTTCGGATAAGATGCGTAAATTCTTTTTTTTCATTCTTTTCGGCGCCGTTTCCGGTCCGGTCTTCGCCCAGCAGGCCGAGGGTTTCGACCAGTCGGTCAATTGTTGGCTCCATGCCAACCGGGGCGAGAGTTATCCGCGTTTCGAGCCCGGGCAGGTGTGCCAAATCGCCGACAACATCATCGCCTATCAGAACGAGGACGGCGGCTGGCCCAAGAACCTCGACATGATGTCGCGGCTCGACCGCGATTCGGTGCTCGCCGGGGTCAAGCCGTGGCGGCGGCGCAGTACGCTCGACAACCGCAGCGTCTATACGCAGGTCGAGTACCTCGCCGAGGCTTACCGCGTCACAGGCGAGGAGCGTTTCCGCAGTGCGGCGCTCCGCGGCATGGAGTATATCCTCGCGACGCAGTATCCCAACGGCGGTTGGCGCGGGTGGGATGCCGACGCCATCACTTTCAACGACGACGTCATGTACGGCGTTTTGTCGTTGTGGCTCGAGATCATCTACCGGAAGCCGCGCTTCGCGTGGGTCGACGAGGCTTTCCGCGAGCGCGTCAGCGCTTCGTGGGAGCGGGGGCTCGATCTCGTGCTCCGGTGCCAGTGGGTGCGCGACGGCGTGCGGACCGTCTGGGCCCAGCAGTACGACCACACTACTTTGCAGCCCGTCAAGGCGCGGTCTTACGAGTTGCCCGCTTTGTCGGCCAACGAGAGCGCCAATATCGTCATGCTCCTCATGCGCATCCGCAAGCCTTCGCCCGAGGTCGTCGAGGCCGTGAAGGCGGCCGTCGCTTGGTTCGACAAGACCAAGATCACCGGCAAGCGCGTCGTCACGGTCGCCGTCCCCGAGGGGCTGCCCGAGGACCGTTCCGTCAAGCGGGACCGTTATTTGCTCGACGATCCCGATGCCGACCCCATCTGGTCGCGTTATTACGAGCTCGGCCGCGACGAGTTTTTCCTTTGTACGCGCGAGGGCGTCAAGGTCTATTCCTTGGCCGAGATGCCCGCCGAGCGGCGTTCCGGGTATTCGTGGTTCAGCGATTGGGGCAACAAGGTGTTGAAGAAATACCCTTCGTGGCTCGCCAAGGTCGAAAAACAGGCGGCCGGCAAGTAGTAATATCCCGAAATTGTGTATCTTCGCGGCGGTTTGGAACGCGGCTCGCAGCCGGACTCGTTCCCGACCGCCGTTTTTTCATTATCTACTAATTTCAAACCAAGCATGAAAAACATTCTTCCGAAACAGGCTTCCTGTTGGCGTCGGTGGAACCGCAAGGGCTGGTCGGCTTTTGCCAGTCTCCACCGTTCGGTCCGGATCGGGGTGCTCTCGGTGGGGATGTCCATTCTCTTGCTCGCGACGCAGGGCGCATCTGCACAGGATGCCGATACTACGGCGGTTCTCCGCGAATTGCGGATCCGCGAGGTCGGCGTCTCCGGGAGCCTCGCGGCTCCTTTGCGCAGCGTCCAGTCGCAAACCTCGCTTTTCGACCGGAAAGCGCAGGGCTCCGCGCCTTACCAGACGCTCGAAGCCGTTCTGCGCACCGCTCCGTCGGTCGATCTTCGCGAGCGCGGGGGCAAGGGTACGCAGGCGGACATCTCCATTCGCGGGGGTTCTTTCGACCAGACCATGGTTCTTCTCAACGGCATCGACTTCACCGATGCCCGCACCGGACACCAGTCCCATTCGTTGCCCGTCGACCTCGATTGCATTTCGGGCGTCGATCTGCTCGAGGGCATCCCCGGGGTCGGGGCCTACGCCGGGGCCGTCAATATCCGCACGGCTCCGCTTCTGCCGCGTTATCTGCGGTTCGAGGGGGCCGGCGGGCAGTACGGCTACGCCTACGCCAATCTCTCGGGCGGGTTCACCGACGGGCGTCTCTCCCTCTTGGGCGCCGCTTCCTACAGGCGCAGCGACGGTTACCGCCACAATACCGATTTCGATACCTACAACGCTTTCGCCCGTCTGACCTACGAGGCTCCGCGGGCCGGGTTCTTCGATTTTCAGGCCGGTTATCAGAACCGCGCCTTCGGGTCCAACGGTTTCTACGCCGCGTACAATCCCGAGCAGTGGGAGCATACTTCCACGGCGTTGGCTTCGCTCAGGTGGCTTCGGCAGGCCGGGCGTTTCTCCGTGGGCGCCGCCGCCAGTTACCGCAAGAACTTCGACCGTTACGATTGGACGCGCGGCACTCCCATGAATCGCCACAATACCGACCATGTCGGGGCCAAGGCGTGGGTCGATTGTTCGTGGGTCGGCGGTACCACCACCCTCGGCGGCGACTACGCTTTCCACCACATCTACAGCACCAACCTCGGCGAGCCTTTGGCCGTTCCCAACGGCGATTATACCAAGGCCAAGGCCCGCCATACCGGCAACCTTTTCCTGCGCCATACCAAGCAGTGGCAGCGTTTCGACGTCGCCTTGTCCGGCGGCGCCAGTTTCACGCCCTACGGTCCGGCCGCTTTGTGGAACCTCTCCGGGGGGTATACGCCCGTCGAGG
This sequence comes from Alistipes sp., assembly GCA_029060215.1. Lineage (GTDB taxonomy): Bacteria > Bacteroidota > Bacteroidia > Bacteroidales > Rikenellaceae > Alistipes. The sequence continues at coordinate 62,160 of JAIDUK010000003.1, read as the reverse complement.
GGTTGCGCTTGAGCGTCGGGGCGTCGCAGTCCATGCGGTTGCCCACTTTCACCGACCTTTATTATTCGTCGCCCGCCCAGATCAACAACCTCGACCTTGTCCCCGAGAAGGCCGTCACCGTACGTGCGGGCGCCGAGTATGCCCGAGGACGTTGGTTCGCGTCGGCGTCGGGTTATTATCGGGCCGGGCGCGACATCATCGATTGGGTGTGGCACCCCGACGACGATCCCGTCGAGGCGTGGCGCGGCAAGTGGCATTCCGAGCAGAGCAGTGCGCTCGACACTTTCGGCGTCGAGTTGGCGGGCGGTTACGCTTCCGCTTCCGGTGTTTTGCGGCGGTTGACGTTGTCCTATGCGTTCATCTCCATCGACCGCAGTTCCGACCTTATCGCCAAGAGCGCCATGGATTTTCTCCGGCACAAGGCCGTCTTGGCGGGCGAGGTGCGGTTCTTGCGGCGGATGTCGTTCGCGTTGACCGCCACCGTCGCCGACCGCAACGGCAGTTATTCCTATTATCCCGTCCCCGGCGACAGTTCCGTTTCCGAGACGCGCGATTTCGCGCCGTTCTTCCTCTTGGACGCCCGTCTGGCTTGGGAGAAGGGGATCTGCCGTGTCTACGTCGACGGCACCAACATCACCGACACCGATTATTGCGACATGGGCGGCATTCCGCTGCCACGCGCTTGGGTCACGGCCGGGGTCGTGTTGACCATCGGCAAGCGTTGATCCGTCCGGGAGGTTTCCGTGCCGTGGCTCGGTTTGTCGGAAACTTCCATGCTTCCTTTTCCGGCTGCTTTCCGCCCGGTGCCGCAAGGCGCCGGGCTTTTTTCGTCAACGCCATATCCCGCATGAAAATGGACGATTTGTTGTCCGTCTGCCGAAAAATTCCTACATTTGTATAGGTTCGCAATCAATCATCATACAGCATAGTCTATGGAGCAGAGAATCGTAGAGTGCGTCCCCAATTTCAGCGAGGGGCGCGACCGGGAGGTGATCCGGCAGATCGTTTCGGCCATCGAGCAGGCAGGCGGCGTCAAGGTGTTGGACGTCGATCCCGGCGAAGCCACCAACCGCACCGTCGTCACCTTCGTCGGGTCGCCCGAGGCGGTCGTCGAGGCCGCTTTTCGGGGGGTCGGGCGCGCCGCCGAGCTCATCGACATGCGGCACCACAAGGGGGCCCATCCGCGTATGGGGGCTACCGACGTCCTGCCGTTGATTCCCATTTCCGGCATCACATTGGAGGAGTGCGCCGCTTTGTCGCGCGATCTGGCCAAGCGCATCGCCGACGAGTTGCGGATCCCCACCTATTGTTACGAGGCCGCCGCCTTCCGTCCCGAGCGCAAGAATCTGGCCGTCTGCCGCGCCGGGGAGTACGAGGCTTTGCCCGAGAAGTTGGCGCACGCCGATTCCGCACCCGATTTCGGGGCCCGGCCCTACGACGACGGGGTCGCCCGCACCGGCGCCACCACCGTCGGGGCCCGCGATTTCTTGATAGCCGTCAATTTCAACCTCAATACCACTTCTACCCGCCGCGCCAACGCCATCGCGTTCGACGTCCGCGAGAAGGGGCGTCCTCTGCGCGAGGGCAACCCCATCGTCGGCAAGATCCGCAAGGATGCCCAAGGCAATCCCCTCATGCAGCCCGGTACGCTCAAGGCTACCAAGGCCATCGGCTGGTTCATCGAGGAGTACGGCATCGCGCAGGTTTCGATGAACATCACCGACATCGGCACCACTCCTCTACACGTTGCTTTCGACGAGGTCTGCCGCAAGGCCGACGCCCGCGGCGTCCGCGTCACCGGCACCGAGATCGTCGGGCTCGTTCCCAAGCGGGCGCTCGTCGAGGCCGGGAAATATTTCTTGCGCAAGCAGCATCGGTCTACCGGCATCGCCGAGGAGGAGATCGTCCGCACGGCCGTCAAGTCCATGGGGCTGGGCGATCTGAAGCCGTTCGTTCCCGAGGAGAAGGTCATCGAGTACTTGCTTGAAGCGGATGTTCAGAAGAAGCGTCTTATCGACCTCACATGCAAGTGCTTTGCCGAGGAAACAGCCAGCGAGTCTCCCGCTCCCGGCGGCGGTTCCATCTCTGCTTATATGGGGGCTTTGGGTGCTGCGCTCGGCACCATGGTCGCCAACCTTTCGGCCCACAAGGCCGGATGGGACGAGCGTTGGGAGGAGTTCTCCGATTGGGCCGACCGGGGGCAGCTTCTCCTCGCCGAGTTGTTGCACCTCGTCGACGAGGATACCGCCGCTTTCAACCGCATCATGGACGTCTTCGCCATGCCCAAGTCCACCGACGAGGAGAAAGCCGCCCGCAGCGAGGCTTTGCAGGCCGCTACGCTCTACGCCACGCAGGTGCCGCTCCGCACCATGAAAGCCGCCGCGCAGGTCTTCGACCTCGTGCAGGCCATGGCCGCCGAGGGCAACCCCAATTCCGTTTCCGATGCCGGGGTAGGGGCCTTGGCCGCCCGCAGCGCCGTGTTGGGGGCTTGTCTCAACGTCAAGATCAATGCCGCCGGGTTGAAGGACCGCGCCGTCGCCGAGGCCCTCGTCGCCGAAGCCGAAGCGTTGGCTGCCGAGGCCGGGCGCCGCGAGCAGGAGGTGCTCGCCATCGTCGAATCCAAAATCAAATAGCCCCCGATATGACTTTGCAAGAGTTTCAGGACGACATCCGCGCCGGGATTCCCGACCGGCTTCCCGCCGCCAAGCCCTACGACAAGCAGATCAGCCATGCGCCCCGCCGCAAGCCGATCCTCTCGCCCGAGGAGCAGGCGCTCGCTCTCAGGAACGCCCTGCGTTACTTCCCCGAGAAGCACCACGCCCTCTTGGCCAAGGAGTTCGCCGAGGAGTTGCACCGCTACGGACGCATCTACATGTACCGCCTGCGGCCCGACTACGAGATGTACGCCCGGCCCATCGACCATTATCCTGCCCGCTGTCGGCAGGCCGCGGCCATCATGATGATGATTCAGAACAACCTCGACAAGGCCGTGGCGCAGCATCCCCACGAGCTCATTACCTACGGCGGCAACGGCGCCGTCTTCCAGAATTGGGCGCAGTACAGGCTGACCATGCAGTACCTCTCCGAGATGACCGACCGGCAGACGCTGGTCATGTATTCCGGCCATCCGCTCGGGCTCTTTCCGTCGCACCCCGATGCTCCGCGCGTCGTCGTCACCAACGGCATGGTCATCCCCAATTACTCCAAGCCCGACGATTGGGAGCGTATGAACGCCCTCGGCGTCTCGCAGTACGGGCAGATGACCGCCGGGTCCTACATGTACATCGGGCCGCAGGGCATCGTCCACGGCACCACCATCACCGTGCTTAACGCCGCCCGCAAGCGTTTCACGAACGGCCGCAAGGATACGCGCGGCATGTTGTTCGTCTCCTCGGGCCTCGGCGGCATGTCGGGCGCCCAGCCCAAGGCGGGCAATATCTCGGGCGTCGTCTCGGTCATCGCCGAGATCAACCCCAAGGCCGCGGTCAAACGTTTCGAGCAGGGGTGGGTCGACGAGCTGCATGAATCGCTGGATGAATTGATTCCCCGTATCCGGCAGGCCGTCAGCAAGAAAGAGGTCGTTTCGCTGGCTTACGTCGGCAACGTCGTCGACCTTTGGGAGCGGCTCGCCGCCGAGCAGATCGCCGTCGACCTCGGGTCCGACCAGACTTCGCTCCACAACCCGTGGGCGGGCGGTTATTACCCCGTCGGCTTGAGCTACGAGGCTTCCAACAAGATGATGGCCGAGGAGCCCGGGCGTTTCCGCGAGTGCGTGCAGGAATCGCTTCGCCGTCAGGCCGATGCCATCAACCGTCTCACCGCGCGCGGCATGTATTTCTTCGACTACGGCAACGCTTTCCTCTTGGAGGCTTCGCGCGCCGGGGCCGCCGTCGTCGCCGAGGGCGGGCGGTTCCGCTATCCCTCTTACGTGCAGGACATCATGGGGCCCATGTTCTTCGACTACGGTTTCGGCCCCTTCCGTTGGGTCTGCACTTCCGGCCGCCCCGAGGATCTGGAGCTCACCGACCGGCTCGCCGCCGAGGTGTTGGAGCGTCTGAGACAGACGGCGCCCGAGGATATCCGCGGGCAGCTCGACGACAACATCCATTGGATCCGCGAGGCCGGGCGCAACAAGCTCGTCGTCGGGTCGCAGGCCCGCATCCTCTACGCCGATTGCGAGGGGCGCACCCAGATCGCGCTGGCTTTCAACCGCGCCATCGCCGACGGGCGGCTTTCGGCTCCCGTCGTGCTGGGCCGCGACCACCACGACGTCTCCGGCACCGATTCGCCTTACCGCGAGACTTCCAACATCTACGACGGGTCGGCCCATACGGCCGACATGGCCGTGCATAACGTCATCGGCGATTCGTTCCGCGGCGCTACGTGGGTTTCGATCCACAACGGCGGCGGCGTAGGGTGGGGCGAGGTCGTCAACGGCGGTTTCGGCATGGTCATCGACGGTTCGGCCGATTCCGAGCGCCGCATCCGCGAGATGCTCTTCTGGGACGTCAACAACGGCATCGCGCGCCGCGGTTGGGCCCGCAACGAGGGGGCTTTGTCGGCCATCCGCCGTCAGATGGAGCGCACGCCCGAACTCCGGGTCACGCTTCCCAACTTCGCCGACGACGATTTGATTCGCAACGCATTGAAAAACTGATTGCTAAAACGTTTTAATTCCTATGGAGCTTCATTATATTTCCGCCGAGCATCTTTCCGTCGGCAGGGTCCGCGAGATCCTCGAAAAGCATCTCCGGCTGGCCCTTTCCGACGACGCCCGGGCGCGCATCGTCCGCTGCCGCGAGTACCTCGACCGCAAGATGCTCAACCCCGAGCGGCCCATCTACGGCATCACCACCGGTTTCGGGTCGCTGTGCAACATTTCGGTCGGGCGCGACGACTTGGCCGCCTTGCAGAAAAACCTCGTCATGTCGCATGCCTGCGGTACGGGCGAGCCGGTTCCGGCCGAGGTCGTGCGGCTTATCCTGCTGCTCAAGATCCAGTCGCTCGCCTACGGCCATTCGGGCGTGCAGCTCGCCACCGTCGAGCGGCTTATCGACTTCTTCAACAACGACATACTGCCCGTCATCTACCAGCAGGGTTCGCTCGGTGCTTCGGGCGATCTGGCGCCGTTGGCCCACATGAGCCTGCCGCTTCTGGGGCTCGGCGAGGTGGTGCATAGGGGCGAGGTCCGCCCCGCGTCGGAGGTGTTGGCCGAAATGGCGTGGCAGCCCATCGAGTTGCAGTCCAAAGAGGGGTTGGCCCTGCTCAACGGCACGCAGTTCATGAGCGCCTACGGCGTGTGGTCGGTCATCGAGGCCGAGCGGCTCAGCGAGTGGGCCGACACCATCGGGGCCCTCTCGCTCGAAGCGTTCGACGGGCGCCCCGAGCCTTTCTGCCACGAAGTGCACGCCGTGCGGCCGCATGCGGGGCAGATCGCCACGGCCTGCAATTTCCGCCGCCTGTTGGAGGGCAGCGAGATGATCGCCCGGCCCAAGGAGCACGTGCAGGATCCCTATTCGTTCCGCTGCATCCCACAAGTGCATGGCGCATCGAAAGATACGATCGCTTATGTCAAGCAGGTCCTCACCACCGAGATCAACTCCGCCACCGACAATCCCACCGTTTTCCCCGACGAGGATATGGTCGTTTCGGCCGGCAATTTCCACGGCCAGCCCATCGCCCTCGCCATGGATTTTCTGGCCGTCGCCGTCGCCGAGTTGGGCAATATCTCCGAGCGGCGCATCTACAAGTTGATTTCCGGTTCGCGCGGGCTGCCCAGTTTCCTCGTGGCCAAGCCCGGGCTCAACAGCGGGTTCATGATTCCGCAGTATGCCGCGGCGTCGATCGTCAGCCAGTCCAAGGGGCTTTGCATGCCCGCGTCGGTCGATTCCATCCCTTCGTCGCAGGGGCAGGAGGACCACGTCAGCATGGGTTCCAATGCCGCCACCAAGCTCTTCCGCGTGGTCTGCAACACGCGCCGCGTGCTCGCCATCGAGCTCTTCAACGCCGCGCAGGCGTTCGAGTTCCGCCGTCCGCTGCGCACTTCGCCCGTGTTGGAGCGATTGTTGGCCGATTACCGCAAGCAGGTGCCGTTCATCGACGACGACACGGTCATGTATCCCCATATCCGCACTTCCGTCGAGTTCTTGAGCCATGAGAATCCTCGTTAAGAACATCGGCAAGCTCGTCGGCATCCAGCTTTCGGGGCGGCAGCGCCTGTGCGGCGCCGAGATGAACCGTCTGGAGTGCCTCGACAATGCGTGGCTGCTCGTCGAGGATGGCCGCATCGCCGCTTTCGGGCGCATGGACGACTGCGGGTCGGGCGTCGCCGCCAAGACGGTCGACGCCGAGGGGGGCATGTTGTTCCCTTCGTTCTGCGATTCGCACACCCATCTGGTCTACGCCGGGAGCCGCGAGCAGGAGTTTCTCGACAAAATCAACGGGTTGAGCTACGAGGAGATCGCCCGGCGCGGCGGCGGCATCCTCAATTCCGCCGATCTCCTGCACGAGACTTCCGAGGAGGAGCTCTACCGGCAGGCGATGGAGCGTGTGCGCGAAATCATCCGCATGGGGACGGGTTGCGTGGAGATCAAGAGCGGCTACGGTCTCTCTACTGAGGACGAGTTGAAGATGCTGCGCGTCATCCGCCGCATCCGCGACACGGCGCCGCTGGCCGTGCGGGCTACTTTTCTCGGGGCCCACGCCGTCGCCCGGGCCTATGCCGGGCGGCAGGCGGAGTATGTCGACTTGGTTTGCAACGAGATGCTGCCCGCCGTCGCAGGCGAGGGGTTGGCCGACTTCGTCGACGTCTTTTGCGACGCCGGGTTCTTCACTGTCGAGGAGACGGCCCGCATCCTCAAGAAAGGGCGCAAACTGGGTTTGCGGGCCAAGATCCACGCCAACGAGTTGGCCGCGTCGGGCGGCGTGCAGGTGGGGGTGGCCCACGGCGCGTTGTCGGTCGACCACCTCGAAAGCATGGGGCCCCGCGAGATCGAGGCGTTGGCCGGTTCGGCCACCATGCCGACGCTGCTGCCCGGCGCGGCGTTCTTCCTCGGCATGAGTTATCCGCCCGCCCGCGACATGATCCGCGCCGGGTTGGGCGTGGCGCTCGCGTCGGATTACAACCCCGGTTCTTCGCCCTCGGGCAACATGCGCATGGTCGTCTCGCTCGCGTCGATCCGCATGCGGATGACCCCCGCCGAGGCGATCAACGCCGCCACGATGAACAGCGCCTATGCCATGGGGCTGAGCCGCGATTACGGGTCGATCACCCCCGGCAAGGTCGCCAACTTCTTCCTCACGGCGCCCATGCCCTCGGTCGAGTTCTTCTCCTACGCCTATCAGACACCGTTGATTCGCCGTATTTTCCTGCGCGGCGAGGAATATACGGAATAGCCGGGAAACGGAATCCGATTCCCGGCTCAATGTCGGTTCGATCGCGAACGAAGGCTGTTAAAACGTTTTAGCAGCCGGCATTCACGCCGACTGCCGAAGATTGTCCGATTCCTGTGTTGTCAGTCTCGGGCGGTCGTCGCTTCGGCGTATTGTTCGTCGTCCACCGGGCCGAGCCACGTGTTGCGGTTGGTCTGCGGGTTGGCTTCGATCGCCAGATGGGAGAACCAGCTGTCGGGAGCCGCGCCGTGCCAGTGGATGACGTCGGCCGGAATCTCCACCACGTCGCCCGGGTGCAGTTCGCGCGCAGGCTTGCCCTGCTCCTGATAGTAGCCGCGGCCCGCCGTCGCTACCAGTATCTGGCCGCCCGTGTGGCTGTGCCAGTTGTTGCGGCAGCCCGGTTCGAAGGTAACGTTGGCGATGGGGCAGTTGAGCGTCGTGTCGGCGGTCAGCCGGGCCAAGTAGGCTTGCCCGATGAAGTACTGCGAGAATTGCTCGGGGAGTTTTTCGCCCTGCGGGAAGATTTGTTCGAAAGGTCGTTCCATCGTTGCGGAGGTGTTGTGCGTACAGCCGCCGAACGCCAGCAGCAGTAGCGGAATAAGAATCGTCTTTTTCATCGGAGCAAAATTACCTCTTTCCCGCGGCGGGCGGCTATACGGATTACGGGGTTTGCTACCATTATTACCGATCGGGCTGCCGGGCGGCTCCGTTCGGCGGATTTATCGCTATATTTGCAGTCGGACAGGATGCGCTGCGGCGGCTCGTGCAGGGCTGCTTCCGGCGCTCCGCCGACCAAAAAATCGTCCCTATGAGCAAAATCGAGCATTTCGAGCATGTTTTCGAGTACAACGACCTGCTGGGCATCGAGACGCTGCATCCGCTGGTGTCGGTGATCGACCTCTCCAAGTCCCGCAAGATCCGCCACATGCGCCATACTTTCGGGTTCTACACCCTTTTTCTCAAGGATGTCAAGTGCGGCAACCTCATCTACGGGCGCCAGTACTACGACTATCAGGAGGGCACCATCGTGGCCATCGCTCCCGGGCAGGTGGCGGGCGTCGAGGACAACGGCGAGGAGTTCCAGCCCAAGGGTTGGGCGCTGGTCTTCCATCCCGACCTGATCCGCGGCACTTCGCTGGGCCGCAGCATCCGCAACTATTCGTTCTTCTCCTACGAGGCCAACGAGGCCCTGCACCTCTCCGAGCAGGAGCGCGAGATCGTCATCGACTGCCTGCACAAGATCCGCACCGAAACCGAGCATGCCGTCGACAAGCATACGCAGCGGCTCATCACGGCCAACATCGAGCTGCTGCTCGACTATTGCGTGCGTTTCTACGAGCGGCAGTTCATCACCCGCAGCAACGTCAACAACGACCTTTTGATGCGTTTCGAGTCGCTGCTCGACGCTTATTTCGCTTCGGAGCGTCCGCAGAGCGAGGGGCTGCCCTCGGTCCGCTACTTCGCCGAGCAGCTCCACCTGTCGGCCAACTACTTCGGCGACCTGATCAAGAAGGAGACCGGGCGCACGGCGCAGGAGCATATCCAGCTGAAGTTGATCGACGTGGCCAAGGAGCGGATTTTCGACGTCCGCAAGTCAGTCAGCGAGGTCGCCTACGAACTGGGGTTCAAGTATCCCCAGCACTTCACGCGGCTCTTCAAGAAACTGACGGGCCTGACGCCCAAAGAGTACCGCGCGCCCAATTGAGCTCGGGCGGTGCGCGCTGAAAAAGGGTGGAACGTTTGCTAAAACGTTTCACCCTTTTCGGTTGGCCTGTAGGCCGGAAGCTATCTTCGCTACTTGTCGAAGACTTCCGCCACCTGCCGCAGATGTTCGACGATGGGCAGGTGCTGCGGACAGCTCTTTTCGCACTTGCGGCAGCCGATGCACTCCGAAGCGCGGCCGTGGGTCTGCGCAAGGTTGGCGTAGTAGACGCTCTGCACGGCGAAACCCTTGTTGAGCGATTGTTTGAGGTTGTTGTAGAGCGCGAAATACTCGGGTATGGCGATGTGCTTCGGGCATCCGTCCACACAATAGCGGCAGGCCGTGCAGGGGATGGCGATCGAGCGGTTGATGAGCTCCACGGCTTTCTCCACCGTGGCCCGTTCTTCGGTGTCCAACGGCCGGAAGTCCTGCATGTAGGCCGTGTTGTCGAGGAGTTGTTCCATCGACGACATGCCGCTCAGCACCATCATGACCCCGTCGAGCCCGGCCGCATAGCGGATGGCCCACGACGCGGGCGAGAGGTCGGGCCGCACCGAACGGAAGAGTTTTTCCGCTTCTTCGGGCAGCCGGGCCAGCGTCCCGCCCTTGACGGGCTCCATCACCACGACGGGTTTGCCGTGGCGGCGGGCCGTCTCGTAGCACTTGCGCGACTGGATGCTCTGGTTCTCCCAGTCCATGTAGTTGATTTGCAGCTGCACGAACTCCGTTTCGGGGTGGGCCGTCAGAATCTCGTCGAGCAGCTCGGCGTTGTCGTGGAACGAGAATCCCACATGGCGGATTTTCCCCTCGGCTTTCATGCGGCTCGCAAAGGCGAAGCTGTCGAACTGGCAGACCTTGCGGTAGTTGGCCGCATTGAGGTTGTGGAGCAGGTAGTAGTCGAAGTACTCCACGCCGCATTTGTCCAGCTGCTCGGCGAAGATGCGCTCCTGATCGCCCTCGGCTTTCAGAAACATCGTCGGCAGCTTGGTCGCCAGCGTGAAGGCCGTGCGGTCGTGGCGTTCGACAAGGAGTTTGCGGACGATCCGCTCGCTCTCGAATTCGTGGTACATGTAGGCCGTGTCGAAGTAGGTGAAGCCCCGTTCGAGAAAGGTGTCCACCATCTTCTCGGCCTGCGCCATGTCGACTTTCGTGAAGTCCTCCGGGTCGGTCAGCGGCAGGCGCATGCAGCCGAATCCCAGTTTCTTGGCCGCTGTCATCTTATTTGCGGATCAAGCGGTCGATGAAGGCCCAGCCGCCGAAAACTTGCACGAGCATGCCCGGCAGGCCGATGCGGAAATCCTGTGCGGCGGTGCGGAAGTCGCCGCACAGCGCCCATTCGCCGAGGGTGCCGATCGCTTGGTAGGCCAGCACCACGCCTGCCAGCAGCAGGAGCGACGCCCGGCGGAAACGGGCCGCCGTCCAGCCTGCGGCGAGCGCCAGTACGACCGATTTGAGCAGAATGGCGGGCAGCGCTGCGGCCGCGGGCATGCCGAACAGCAGCGAGTTGGCTACGGGCGACACTATGGCTGTGAGCACTCCTGCGCGCCAGCCGTATTTGTAGGCGCCGACGAGCGTGAAGAAGTAGATCGGCAGCCACGTGGGGCCGCCCAAGGCTGCCAAGTGGCACAGCTGCGGCAGGGCTATGTTGCCCAGCACGAAGAGCGCCGCCACCCGGTAGGTCTGCGCCTGACGGAAGCCGGGCGAGTAGAGATTAGCGGTTGTTGAAATCATGGTTTTTAATTATTTAAGTTCGGTTATCTCGACTAAAAATGCAGGTCGATGCCGCCCAGCACCGTGGCCTTGGGCATGGGGTAGCCTGCGTTGATTTCGTAGCGCTGGGCCAGCAGGTTCTCGCCCCGCACGAAGAGCTCGACGGCCTTGCAGACGCGGAAACTTCCGCGCAGGTTCCACAGCACGAAGTTCTCTTGCCGCTCGGTACCGCTGCCGTTGATCTTCACTTGGGTGTAGAGCCCCTCGACATATTGCACGCCCGTCGAGACGTTCCAGCGGCCCTTGGCGAATGCGGCTCCGGCGTAGAGCTTGTGTTCGGGCGATGCCAGCACCGGGTAGGCCATGTGGAGATAGCTGTAGTTGGCGTCGAGCGACCATGCGGGCGAAATCCGCCATGCGGCCTGCGCTTCGACGCCTGCGTTCTCCACGCGGCCCGTGTTGATGTTTTTCGGCCGCCCGTCGACCGGAACACGCATGATGAGGTTCTCGCCGTCGATATAGAACAGGTTGATGCCGTAGGATATGCGTCCGTCGAGCAGTCGCTGCGACCACGCTATTTCGTAGTTCCACAGCCGTTCGGGCTTCAGGTCGGGGTTTTGCGGCGGGAACATGTACATCTCGCGGATGGTGGGGTAGCGGAACCCTTTCGACGCCGACAGCTTCAGTTCGGCGTTGTCGGTGGGCAGAATCGAGATGCCTGCCTGCGGCACCCACTCGGTTCCGACGTGCGAGTGGTGGTCGATGCGCACCCCGGCGTCGAGCGTGAGCCACCGGCCGATGGTCTGCCTGAAATCGACGTAGGCGGCCACTTCGTGCAGGGTTTTGTCGGCCAGCATGGAGCGCTGCGAACCGTCGAGCGGCTGGTTCCACGCCCGGCCGCCGAAGCGGAACCAGTCGAAGCCCGCGGTCAGGCGGTTGCCCTCGAACAGGCGGGCGCTCTGGTACCATGAGAGCCCCAGCATGTCGTCGCGCGAGTGGAAACGGTAGTCGAGGGGCTGCTGCCCCGGCGAGTAGCCGTCGTCGATGCGGTGTTTGCCCCAGTTGTAGAAGAAGCTCAGCGCGCCCGAGGTGCGGTCGTATTCGTTGCGCAGGGCGGCCGAGGTCATGCCGCGCGTGATGTGCGAATCGTTGTCGATGACGGGTGCGGAGATGCTGCCGGGATTCGAGGCGTTGAAGTGGGTGAGGTTGACGTCGGCCTCGATGCTCCATGCCGAAGAGAGCTCGTAGCCCGCCTTGGCATAGCCGCCGTACTGCTCGAACCCCATGCGGGGCCGATGGCCGTCGGTGCGGTTGTAAGAGGCTGTCACGACGCTGCTAAAACGTTTTAGCTTCACCTGATTCGTCGCTTCGGTCTGGAGCGTGTTGTAGGAACCGTAGCCGGCATGCAGGCCGGTCCGGACCCCGTCTTCTTTCGGCTTGCGGGTGACGATGTTGATGACGCCGCCCATGGCGTTGGAGCCGTAGAGCACCGACGCCGGGCCGCGCAGGACCTCGACGCGCTCGGTGAGCATCGACTGGTAGGCGTCGGCGATGGGGTGGCCCATCAAACCCATGTACTGGGGGTGGCCGTCGATGAGGACCATGAGCCCGGTGGTGGGCAGCCCGTCCTGCGGAGCCCCGCCGATGCCGCGCAGCGACATCTGTCCGGCGGCGCCGGTCGAGACGCTGTAACCCATGATGCCGCGGCTCGTGGCGAAGAACCCGGGTATCTGCTCGGTGAGCACGGGCAGCAGCGACTGCTCGTGGCTCCGCTCGATGCGCTCGCGCCCGAGCGTCGAGACGCTCATGGGCAGGTGGCGGATGTCGGTGCTGTAGCGGGCTCCCGTGACGACCACCGAATCGATCGGGTGGGGGAGCTCTCCTCCGGCAGCGGTCTGCGAAGCGGCGGGCAGCGATGCCCGAGCCGGAAAGGCCGCCAGCAGGGCGGCGAACAAAACGGTCTTGTTCATGAAACGGTATGGATGAAGTTGCGGATCGGTTCCAGACACTCCTCGGCGCTGCGGCAATCGCGGCAGAGCGTTTCGACCGGGCACCAGCCCGTGTGCGCACGGTTGACGATGTGCGGCACTTCGAGGTCGCAGGCAGCCTCGACGCCGCTTGCGGCGAAGAGCTCGCGGGCCCCCGTACTCATGACGTCGGCATGGACCCCGCGCACGCCGCCCAGAATCATCAGCGCGGCGGCACCCTTGCCCACGACCTTGTCGGCCACGAAAGCCCCGTCGAGAAGCTCCGGCTCTTCGTGCAACAGCCGGAAAAGGTCGTTGATGCCCCGCTGGCGGAAGATGCGGGTCTGCCCGCCGTTGGCGATGACGCACGAACACCGCTCGGCATGGAGCAGCGCGATCAACCGGCGGCGGGTCTCGGTCGGAAAAGCGATTGTCGGCATGTATTCGATACTGTTTGCGCGGCAAAGGTAACGGCCGCGAGAGTGTGCTTGTGTATATGTATTCCCGGAATCCCTACCATTTTCAACGGATCAGTATCCGAACCTGTCGGCGGCCCGGCGCATGGCCTCGACGATCTTCACCCCGAAGGGGCAGCGGCTTTCGCAAGCCCCGCAGGCCACGCACTCCGAAGCGTGGTGCGTCAGGGCGCGGTAGTGCTCGCGGACGGTCTCGGGAACCCCGCCCCCGTCGGGACAGAGGTTGCGGAACTTGTTGACCGAGGCGATGTCGATGCCCGCCGTGCACGGCGCACAATGGCCGCAGTACATGCAATGACCGTGCCACGAGAATTTTTCGAGACCCGAAATGGCTGACGCATAGTCTTTTTCGGCGGCGGATGCCGTGCACCAAGCGAGGGCCTCGCGCATCTCCTGCTGCGACCGGCTGCCGACCATGACGGCCGCTACGCCGGGACGTGTCAGGACATACTCGATGCACTGCACGGGGGTGAGGGCCCGCCCGAAGGGCGAACGCTCGTCGCTCAGAAGATCGCCGCCGCCGTAGACCTTCATGACGTCGATGCCCACGCCCGTGCGCTCGCAAAGCTCGTAGAGCCGCTCGCGGTCGGGGTCGATGTTGTGCAAGGCCCGGGCATAGCTCTCGTCGGCCCACAGAGCGTCGACATCCTCCCCGGCGGGCTGAAGGTCGTAGCAGGGGTTGATCGAGAACATCAGTACGTCGACGAGCCCCGTTTCGACGGCCATGCGGGCCACGACGGGGTTGTGGCTGCTCAGACCGATGCAGCGGATGCGCCCCTCGGCCTTGAGCTGCTGGGCGAAGCGGATGATCGGGCCCTCGAAGACGCGGCGGAAATCCTCGGCTTGGTCGATGTAGTGGATCATCCCGATGTCTATATAATCGGTCTCCAACCGTGCGAGCAGGTCGGCGAAAGCCGCTTCGGTCTTGGCGAGGTCGCGCGTACGGAGGTACTGCCCGTTTTCCCACACCGAACAGAGGTGCCCCTGCACGATGAACTTTTCGCGCCGCCCGGCGAGCGCCGCACCCAGTGCGGAACGCAAGTCGGGAGACGACGAATAGAGGTCGATGAAGTTGATGCCCTGTGCTTCGGCGAAGTCGATTTCGCGGCGCAGCAGGTCGGCGGTCATCCCGACGAAGCCTTCGCAACCCAGAGCGATGGCGCTTACTTCGAGCCCGGTGCGGCCGAGCGGACGGTAGATCATTGCTGCGGCGTCTTGGAATCGAGGTCGACGAGCACGTACTCGCGGCTGCCCAGCCCGATGGCGGCGGCATGCTCGACGGTATGGATGCCGTGGCGCGACTCCATGCGCTCGATCAGGTGGACCTTGCCCGGGTCTTGCGAAGCGTAGACCTGATCGACGCAGGCCTGATCCAAGGCCACGGGGTCGAGCGAGGCGAAGATACCGATGTCGCCCATCTGAGGAGCGGCGGGGTGGGCGTCGCAGTCGCAGTCGACCGAGAGGTTGTTCATGACGTTGATATAGATGATGTTGCGGCCGCAATGGTCGGCCACGGCCTTGGCCGCTTCGGCCATCGATTCGAGGAAGGCGTCCTGCTCGGGCAGGTTGTTCCAAAGGTCGGCCTTGGTCTTGCCTGCGGTGTGGATCCAAGCCTTGCCTGCCGACGAAGCGATGCCGATCGACATGTTTTTGAGCGCGCCGCCGAAACCTCCCATTGCATGGCCCTTGAAGTGGGAGAGGATGACCGTGAAGTCGTAGGCGGGGAAGTGCGACCCGACGAAATCCTCTTTGAGGTGAGTGCCGCCCGCGACCGGAAGCGCGATCTCTCCCTCGGCATCCATGATGTCGACAGGGGCGATGGCCGTGAATCCGTGCTCCTCGGCGGCTTTCAGATGGTCGGCCGTAGCGGCACGTCCGCCGTTGTAGGCGGTGTTGCACTCGACGATGGTGCCGCCGATTTTCTTGACCAAACCGCCGATGAGGGCGGGCTGGAGGTAGTGGCTGCCGCCCGGCTCGCCGGTCGAGATCTTGACGGCGACCTTGCCTTCGGCTTTGCGGCCCAAAGCCTCGTAGACGGCGTCGAGCCCGGCGGGGGAGATGTCGCGGGTCATGTAGACGACCGCTTTTTCGGGTTCGCCGGCTGTTGCCGTGCGAGCGGTGCGCCCGCCGCAACTTGCAACGAACGCGAGCAGCAGAAGTCCTGCGGCCAACAAACGGAAGTGTTTCATGGTATGTACGGTTTTTGATATTGGGTTCTGCGTGCAAATATATGGTTTTCAGTCCGAAGATTCGCAGCCCGCGAAGCAGAAACCGGAATATGGGTAGCAAATTCCGGAATCCGTATCGGTCGGCGGCGGTGCATTGCTGCTAATTTTGCCGCTGTAAAAACAACGCTTCGACCATGAAACATTTTGCATTGCTATTTTGCCTGCTGCCGCTGGAAAGCGCTTCGGCCACGGCCGCAGAAGAACTGACCGCGCGTCAGCAAAACATCGTCGTCATAGCCTCGCTGGCCGCCAAAGGCGACGTGGAGAATCTGAAGACGGCGCTCCGCAGGGGGCTGGACGAGGGGCTGACCGTAGGCGAAATCAAGGAAGTGCTGGTGCAGCTCTATGCCTACTGCGGATTTCCGCGCAGCCTGAATGCCCTCGGAGCGTTCATGGCTGTTGTGGACGAGCGTGCGGACAGCGGCATCCACGACGAACCGGGGCGGGAACCTGCGCCGCTGCCCGACGACTTCTCGGCATGGGACGCAGGCCGCGAAGTACAGACCGAATTGGTAGGTCGCCCGGTCGAAGGCGGAGTGTTCGACTTCGCGCCGGTCATCAACGACTACCTGCGGGCCCACTTGTTCGGCGACATCTTCGCCCGCGACAACCTCGACTACCCGAGCCGCGAACTGGCGACGGTGGGTATGCTGGCCTCGATCGAGGGGCTGGAACCGCAACTTGCGTCTCACGTGGCGGTGTGTCTGAACGTGGGGCTGACCCCGGAGCAGCTGCGCTGCTATGCCGCGACCCTGCGCGAACGGGTGGGCCGGACGGAGGGCGACCGGGCCGCGCATGTGCTGGACGAAGTTTTGCGCGACCGCTGACGAACGGGACAGCCGTTGCCGGGAACGTTGTTTCTGCGGCAAGGCCCTTTGGGGCGGAAAAGATTGCGGCAGCCTTGCGGGCTGCCGCTTTTTTACACGATGAGAAGCTCTTCGAGCCGCAATTTGGGGACGTAGTGGGTGCCGGATTCGTCGCGATAATAATCGTGGCTCTCGTTTGCGCCGATCTCGGTCAACTCGATTTTCTCGGCGCCCCGGCCGATGGCGAGGATCAACAGGGGCTCGAACGGCAAACCGAGCGCCTGCCGGACCTTGTCCCGGTCGAAAGCGCCGATGCAGATGCCGTTCAACCCCAGCTCGACGGCCTTGAGCAACATGCTTTGGGCGGAAATGCCGAGGTCGATGTCGACGTAGCGGCTCTCCTCGACGGTGGCGCACACCACGATGAAGGCGTTGGGCTCGGTGCCGGGAAGCGGCAGCTGCAACCCGGGCAACGCCCCGCCCAACCGGATATGGGGCAGCACGGCGGCGGCTTCGTCGGCCAGTACGGGCCGGAACCGCAGCACCTGCTGGTTGCGGGCCGAGGGGATGCGGGCGTTGACCCCGATGATGCGGCGGAGCTGGTCGCTGCGCACGACGAACCGGGCGTCGTAGCCCCGGTGGCTGCGGTTTTTCGACAAAAGCCGGTCCAAAGTCATTGCCGGACGGGCGGTGCGGCTTTGGCTGCGGGCGAAGTACTCTTCCATCTTGCGGCCCAGATAATTGTCTGCCATGATCGGGATGTTTGGGGATTGGACGGGCGAATTTACGGAAAAATCTGCGAACGGCGGCATGAAACCGCCGAAGTCTTGGGATTCTTGCGACAAACCCCTATCTTTGCCCGGCTCAAACAGAAACCCCTATGCTCCGGACCATCCGCTTCTGGCTCGACAATGCCCGGTCGATCGCGCTGCCGCAATCGCTGCTGCCCGCGCTAACGGCCGTGGCCCTCTCCTATGGCGAAAACGAATTCAACGCGCTGGCGGCCGTAGCGGCCGTAGCAGGCGTGGTGTTCCTGCACCTTGCGTTCAACCTGCTCGACGACTGGTTCGACTACCGGGTCGGGTCGGCGGAAGCGAGGCGGAAAGTGGCCGACGAAGGATTCCGGGGCCGGATCGTGAAGTATCCCTATCTGACCTCGGGCGCAGCCACCCACGCGCAACTGCTCCGTGCCGTGGCGGTCATGCTGCTGCTGGCCGCCCTGATGGGAGCGATCATCGTAGCCGTCAGAGGACGGGCCGTCTTCGGGTGGATCGCGGCGGCGTTCGTCATCGGAACATCCTACTCGGGCGGACCGCTGAAACTGGGCTTCCGCGGACTGGGGGAATGGGTGATATTCGTGATGTTCGGTCCGCTGCTGATGACCGGAGTGTATTATGCGATCACGGGGAGCGTGGGCTGGGACATCGTCTGGCTCTCGACGGCCGTGGGGCTGCTGGTGGCCAACATTGTCTATTCGCACTCGGTGCTGGACGCCGTACCCGACGAGAAGATGGGCAAGAAGACGATGGCCCACCTTGCGGGCTCCGGGAAAGGGCGCATCGTACTGTCGGCGCTGCTGAACACGGTGCCGTATGCGCTGGTGGCGACGGGGGCGGCGCTCGGGCAACTGCACCCTGCGTATCTGGCCGCAACGGCGGTCCTGCCGGTATCGCTCTGGCTGGTGAAATCGCTGGACGACTTCGTATGCGGCCGGGAAACGCTCTCCGAACCGCGATGGTGGATGGGCCCGATGGGCGACTTCGACAAATACCGCGGAGCCGGGCTCGACTGGTTCATGCTGCGCTGGCTGACGGCCCGCAACATAGTGACGATGTTCTGCGCCCTGCTGATAATGGTCAACTTGATATTGGGGATAAGGTGAAAAAACTATGGTACTTGGGCCTGTGGTTCGTCCGGGCCCGCATATTCGGGAGAAGGGCTCCCTTGCAGACGGTGCTGTTCATTTCGGATATCTGCAACCTCCGATGCCGGCATTGCAGCGTCTACGAACTGAAGAACCCGCACAACATGACCTACGAACAAGTGCGCGGCCACCTGCAAAAATCGTATGACGCAGGCTCGCGGTTCGTGGATTTCGAGGGCGGCGAAGTGACGATATGGAAAGACGGGGAGAAGGGCATCGACGACCTGATCGATCTGGCGAAAGAGATAGGCTACTTCTCGTGCACGATCACCACGAATGCGCAACTGCCCTTTGCGGGCTCGCATGCCGATTCGATATGGGTAAGTCTGGACGGGGTCGGCAAGTACCACGAAGAAGTGCGCGGGCAGGGGACTTTCGCCAAACTGGAAAAGAACATAGCCGAATGCGGGCACAAGCATCTGAGCGTCAACATGGTGGTGAACACCCTGAACCATACGGCCGTAGACGCTACCATCGAATACGCCCGGAACAATCCGGCCATCGAAAGCATATCGATCAATTTCCACACGCCGTTCGAAGGCACGGAGTATCTGGCGCTGGATATGGACAAACGGGCGGAGATCATCGACCGGGTGATCGGCTACAAGAAACGAGGCTATCCGATCATGAACTCGGTGTCGGGGCTGAAGCTGATGAAGACCAGCCGCTTCGCCCGCCGCTGCTGGGTGACGGACTTCGTATATCCCGACGGCTCGCGCGGCCTTTGCATCGGCTACGGCACCGACAAATGCGACCGATGCGGGTTCTGCATGGCCGGAGAGATGGCGTCGGTCTTCTCGCTCAGGCCGGACACCGTTTTTGCGGGGCTGAAGCTGAGGGTCTGAAAAAAACGTGCTTTCCCGAAAAAAGAGCCCGCTTGACAAAGCGGGCTCTTGGTTTGCGGCGACTGGCCGGAACGCTATTCGGCGGTGTAGCGTCCAGCCTGCATGTCGTCGAACGTCGGATTGTAGCCGCACGAACTTACATTCCAATTTTCGGCGGTGATCTGGCCGTCCTCGATAAACGGCCCGAACATGGTGAAATCCTTGAATTGGGTCGCGCGGTAAAACCTGACGCCCGAAAGTCCGGTCAACGACGGCATGTCGAGAGCGGTCATCTGCGTTGCCGCATCGACCGACAATGTTCCGTCGATGCGCTGCAAGTGGGGGCATGAAAACGTCTTGGCCGAATGGATCGTCAGCCCGCTGCCACCGACGCGCTCCAAAGCAGGAAACGCAAAATCCTTGTTGGGACCTCGGATGTCCAAAGCGCCGAGCGGAATATCGTTCGCAGCCAAGCCCTCCTTTGCATATTGCGGGTTTTCGGCGCATCCGACGCTCTTCAAATGCGAAAAATCGTACTGGAACGAGGCGTGGTTCAAGGTACCCTCGATGAAGAACTGACCGCCCACGCTTTCGAGCACGGGAAAGTCCAGACGCGACGCCATCATGGCGATGTTGATATGCAGATAACCCTCGACGCTTGTCAGATTCGGGGCGGAGACGCCCTGCCGTGACGAACGGGTGACATACATATTGCCGCAGACCTTCTCGAACGTGAATACCGGGTCGGTAGCAGAAGCGTTGTTGTAGGAGAAATCCTTGACGCTTTTGAAATTCAATTCGGGCACGATTATCTGTTTCCCGCTGGCATTGGCGTAGAGAATGATGTTGACATGCGACATGTCCTCTTTGGTGATGAGTTTCCCGATATTGATCAAGTTGGAGATGGTTATCGTCGGCTCCACGCCATCGAAGGCTACGAAATCGGTATGGCTCAGATCGAGCGTCCGGTTATACCATTCGGGCAGACGGATGAGGGTCAGACCGCCGAGCCGGGCGAGCTTGCTCCAGTCGGGCAGCTGCTCCAACGCATCGAAGTTGGAGATGGTCAGCGTTCCTTTGACGAGCGTCAGATCGGACAGCCCGTCGATCGCGGTCAGTTTGTTGTTGGCCGTAGAAGTGGAGAAATCGCCTTTGACGTAGCAGGCGTTGATATACAAGTCGCCGTTGACGACCGACAGAGAGGGCATGACGAGTTTCTCGAACTGAACCGGAACGGATGCGAAGTTGATGCTTCCGGCCTCCGTCAACACGGGCAGCGAGATGGATGCCAGCTTCTCCAGATTGTTGACGGCCAGCACTCCGCCGACGCTCGCGAGCCGGGGCAGCTCCAGCGCAACGATTTCGCCACCGGCATTTCCGTCGTCGGTCGTACCCTGAATATCGAAATCGCTGCCGACGGCCGCCAATTCCGGAAAATCGAGTGTCTGCAACGCGGAAGAAGATATCCGCACGCTGCCCTCGACCTCTGCCAACTTGTCGAATTGGACGTAGGCTACCGAATTGTTGCGGATGACGATGTCGCCGGCAACACGGGCGAGCGATTGCATGGAAACCAACTGCAATGCCGCGTTGGCGGCGAAAGCATCCGCCGAACCGATTTGCAGGCCGCCGATGGCCGTGAGGTTGTCGAACCCGGTCAAGTCGGCGCCGTCGAAGCTGCTGCGGATGACGATATTCCCCTCGACCTGCTTCAGGAGCGACAAGGCCGAAATGTCGGTCAGCCTTTCGGCATCTTCGTCGTCGGTCCCGAGGATCAGATCGCCTTTGACGACGGTTGCATCCGTAGCGACGAAGTCGGCGATGTCGGCCGCGGTTTTCAGATGGACGCTGCCTTCGTAGCGGATTTCGTCTTTGATCACCTTGTAGGCATAATCGTTGGCGGCGCCGTTGTACGATGTTACGCGGAACATGCGCTCGGTATCCCAATCGCTGACGGCTGCCGGATCGGGCACGATCGTAGCCGAAGGAGTGTATTCGAACTGGGCCTGCGCGTTGTCCAACGATACGGTATAAGGCACCGTCATGGTAATCGTATTGTCGGCGATCAGGGCCGTGTACGATGTTCCGTCGACCGTCAACACGACGGACGAAATGAAATTCTCGTCGGCATCGGCGGGGATTCCCGGAGCCGTCTCATCGTCGGAGCAGCCGCCGAGCGAGAACAAGGCAGGCACTGCTGCCAGCATCAGTAAAAAACGTTTCATATGGATTCTGATTATTATTGGTTGTTGGTTATCGACAGATCTTCGAATGAAAATACCTCGGTGGAGACTTCGCCCAACGCTCCGCTCTGTGCGAGCACGGCGCATTGGACCTTGACGAAATCGACATACTGCAAATCGGCCGGGGTGCCGTCGCGATGGATGGCGTTGGCAATCTTGAATCCGTTGCGCTGGCCGCTGCCGTCAGCCGTTTGCTGCGAAAGATTGTCGGAACCCATGTTGTCGACATATCCCCAATCGTAGGCATTGTTGCCCCAGAAACCGGTAGCCGGATCCATTTTGTTGCGCGGGGAGAGGCGCGTGCCGGTCAGCGTATAGCTCTCCTCGGCGACCCACAGCGGATAGTAGTACTCTTGTGCGTGATAGGCGTTGTAGTCGACAGTGCCGCAGGCGCCTTCCGAATCGGTCCACGGGACACTCATCCGGATGCCGGCCGGCTTGTAATAGGTAACCGCATAATCTTGGATGGTGCCTTCCTTGCCGGTTTCGGAACCCTTCAACTCGTACCATTCGTCGTCGGGAAGTCCGTTGCCGTTCACGTCCTGCATCACCCATACGACCCCGGGTTCGTTGGAACCGCCGCCCAAATTGCTGTTGAACGCGTTGCCCTGAACGGCAAAGTCGTATTCGCCGCCGCTGTTGGGGATGCTGTGGTCGAATCCGACGACGATGCAACCGCCGAAAGCCCCCAATGAAACATGCGACTTTTTGCTCAATCGCATCGTTGCATACTCCACGGCCAGTTCGGGGGTCGTTTCGTTGCCCGTGTAGCCTGTGCCTGAGGACAATTCGTTGATGAACTGTCCCGGAGCCGGAGTGAATTCGTAGACCTTGTTCCAAAGCCGGGAACTCGAAGCCGTGGCGGCCCGGAAACGCTCCTGCTCCGTAGCCCCGTGGCAAACGACCCTGACGCTTGCCGTGACCGAAGCGGCTGCCTGTAGGATGTTTCTGGTGAGGGGCTGTGCTGCCGACGCTCCTTCCGTCACGGTGACGTCGACCCGATATTCACCGGCGGATTCCGGAACGAACCGGAAGAGCTGCTGCGAAGCGCCGTCGACCGGCTGCCCGTCGACGCTCCACCGGAACTGCGGCCGATCGAAGTACTCCAGCGACGGACGCAGACAGACGGGCCGTCCGACGAAAGTGTGGCGGTCGGTCGAGGTCTGCGTATGGGACGGAGTCGGAAACCGGACCTCGTAGGGCATGGTTTCGACCACCTCTACGTCGATCCCGCACGTGGTTTGGCCGTCGATGTTGGAAGCGCGGACGACGATAGGGTAGGTGCCGACGGCCGGTTCGTTGAACGTATATCTTTTGTCGGTGCCGACGACCTGCCCGTCGCGGATCCACTCAATGCGGAAATCGTCGAGATCGTCGTGCCGGATGTCGGGGGCGAAGACGTAGTCGGTGCCGGCCATCACTTTCAGCCCTCTGGACGGGATGACCAGCGATATGACGGGCGGCGTCAACTCCGCGACTTCGACCTTCAACTCCTCCTCGGCATAGCCTTCGGCGGTGTCGACACGCAATTTAAGATATATTTCCTGCTCTTGCTCCCACGTGTATCGCAGCACAGGCTCGGACGAAAGGAGCCTGCCCTCTGCCGTCCAAGCATAAACGGCTCCTTCCGCGTTGCGATAGAGAGGGGCGATGGTCAGCTCCCGACCGACTTTGACGGAATAAATGCCGGTTTGGCTGTCGAGCTCGATGATCGGAACCTGCTTCGCCGATTCGGTAATGACGTCGTCTTTGTTGCACGCTGCGAACAGGAGCGAAGCGGCCAAAAAAAACGGGATGGAAAACCTCATACTCAAGATCGTAAGCCGAAATTATTCTATTGTGATGTCGTCGATACAAAGATATGCCGGAGTATTGAGGCCGTAATCCGGATCGACATCGGAACCCGTGAAGTTGAATTTGACGCTCTGCACGCCTTCTACGTCGATATCCCAATAGGTCCATGTCGTTACGGGCTCCACCGTGGGACGGTCGTAGCGGTAGTCTGCCAGAAGTTTCGTCTTGGCGGCGATCAGATTGCCGTCGATGTCGTAGCACTCGACGACGGCCTCGAAATATCCGATGTTGCGCCCCTCCGAATCTTTGAGATCTTTCAATGCTGTAGCTCCTCCGGATGATCCGAACCGGTTGCCGTTTTCGATGACACCGTAGACGTAGGACGAGTTGCAGTACCACAACCCCTTGAACGTATACGGCATGTCGAAGTAAAATTCCGGCTGTTCGATCCACTCCGTGCTGCTATTGTCGGAGTATCCGTACACAACGGCGAAGTTCGAACCGCTATGGCCTGCATTCTCGTTGCTGCCGTCTACGGACGCCGTATTGTAGACACTGCACTGATTGTCGAACGTATACCACCAGCTCCCGGATTCACCTGCTGCGGCACTGCTTCTGTAATTGTATTTCGACAGGGCGATCGCGCCGCTGGAGAACTCCGTGAACGTACCGTACGAATTCTCGACCGTATTCATATACGACACGAACGTATATAACGGATCGTATATGGCCGTTATCTGGTCATCCTTGGAAAAACCGTAATACGAATAATAATTGTCGGCTCTGGGCGTATAGGCCATCATCGTCCGGTCGAAATCATCGAATGTGACGGTTAGCGTCCCATCCGGATTTTCGGCAGACCGAGTGTCGGGGTTCGCCGCGTTTTGACGGGGCTCTGCGAAATAATCGTTGTCCGCATTGCAAGCGGCGAACGTCACGGCGGCCATGGCTGCAACGGCCATTGCCATCCTTCTGAAATTCTTTTTCATAACTCGCGATATTTGAAGTAAAACAAAAAATTCGTCGCGATGGATCGCAACGAATGGGGCAGCGGTTATCAAAAAGAATATAAGGTGTAGCTTGCGGACGGCCTTACTTCACTTCGATCGAGCACCAATTATCCCGTGGTTGCTGAATCACATCTCGTCAAGCAGGTCTTCTGGCTCGTCCCGTCTACCGCGCCTTCCCGGTCTTACAACCAGTGGCAAAGAGTGCGACAGACACCAATGGGACTTACAGCTGCGAGTACAGCTCCGGATTCTCACCGGTATTCCCTTTTAATTCCGGTCGGCGGTACGCCTACGGAAACTCAACTGCCGCAAAGGTAGTGTTTTTTATGTTACGTTGTATGGTTCTTGCTTTTTTATTTGCCGGTTCGAGATATAGCCGCTCGTTTGTCTTTCCGCGGCTTCCCGATAGCGGGGTGGGGTGTAGAAACAAAAAATCCGCAAAACATGAGTTTTGCGGATTCCGTCCGTCGATCGGTTCGACTTCTCTGCGGTGCGTAGGGGATTTTAATCCTCCGATGAAATGCGCCGTTTATCAGTAGGTTACGCTTGCTTTTGCAGTTTCGGGTCACAATGTGGTTACGCCGTTTCGACGCTCGAAAATCGACGTCCGCGAATGCCCGTCCTTCAAAGAACTTTCACGGTTCAAATGTAACCTGTTTTTGGAGAATGTGCAAGTTCATAGGAATCAATTTCAGATATTTTATTAAAATAAGTGAGATTGAAATAACGTTGAATTACAAGATTGTTCACGCTGCTATTTACCACAGGGCATTAGAGTTTAAATTATTCTATCGTTTGGAGAATATAAATATTATTCGTAATTTTGCGAACAACAAATAAGGAAGTGTATGGCAGAAAAATCATATACCGAAGGACAAGAGCAACTTGCACGATTTGCGAAAGCGATGGGGCATCCTGCACGGATCGCGATTCTGCACTTCTTGGCGAAACAGAAGTGTTGCTTTTTCGGCGACATTCACGAGGTTTTGCCCATCTCGAAAGCCACGGTATCGCAGCATCTGAAAGAATTGAAAGAGGCGGGATTGATTCAGGGAACGATCGAGCCGCCGAAAGTGCGCTATTGTATCAATCGTGAAAATTGGGAAACAGCTCGCCTGCTCTTCGCCGATTTCTATCGTGATTGTGCTCCGAAAAAAGAGACGTGCAGTACCCCGTTCCGAAGCGAGGATTTATGAGTTCATTTTCATGCAGGTTTTCCGACTACCGAGCGTTTGCACTGCACTTTCGTGTTGCGATATAATACGAAATTATTTTTTTTGCTTATAAATGTTCGTAATTCGACGAAATATAAACAATTTAAAAAAACAAAACGTATGATGAAAGGATTTTTATTAGGGACAGCATGTTTGCTGTTGTTCGCTTGCGGAGGTCGCACGGCGAAGAATCGGGAAACCGAAACGAAACTAAATGACAAGGATCGCGTGGAGATACTTTATTTCCACGGTAAACAACGCTGCGCCACTTGCATGGCGATCGAGAAAAACGCCCGGCAGACGGTCGAAACCCTCTTTGCCGATGAGGTGGAAAAAGGAACGGTCGTATTCCGTTCGGTGGATATTTCCGCACCGGAGAATGAACGATTGGCCGATGATTACGAGGTGGCGTGGTCGTCGCTTTTCGTCAATCGTTGGCGGAACGGCAAAGAGACGCGCGAAAACCTGACCGAATTTGCTTTCGCAAATGCCCGCACGGCTCCCGACACATTTCGTAGCGGTCTGGCAAAAAAGATTACGAACGCATTGAATGAATAGCGCTTATGGAGTGGCTGCAATCGTTATTGGACAGCAGTTCGACGCCAGTTTTGACTGCTTTTCTGCTTGGTCTGCTGACCTCTATATCGCCGTGTCCGTTGGCTACGAATATCGCTGCGATCGGCTTTATCGGCAAGCATATCGAGAACCGACGACGAATATTCGTCAACGGTCTACTCTACACGTTGGGGCGGGCGGTAGCCTATACCGCGTTGGGGGCAGTGTTGCTTGTTGTGCTGAAAGGCGGTTCGAGCTTGTTCGGGATTCAGAAATTCATCGGTAAATACGGCGAAATGTTACTCGGCCCTGCTTTGCTGCTCGTCGGAGGGTTCATGCTCGTCGGCGACCGCCTCAATCTGCCGAAACTCGGCTTCAGAGGTAGCGGCGAAGGATTGGCGCGACGCGGTGGTCGCGGTGCATTCCTGCTCGGAATGCTCTTCGCGATGGTTTTTTGCCCTACGAGCGGCGTATTTTATTTCGGTATGCTGATTCCCATGTCGGCAACTGCGACGGCAGGTTGGCTGTTGCCGATCGTATTCGCCATGGCTACCGCCTTGCCCGTACTGGTCGTAGCGTGGATATTGGCATTCAGCGTCGGACGAATCGGAGCATTTTACGGGAAAATGCAAACCGTGCAACGGTGGCTCAATTGGATCGTCGGCGGGCTGTTCATCGCAATCGGAATTTACTATTGCGCCGTTTTTTATTGTTGATATTATTCGTAATACGACGAAATACAAACAACTAAATAATACGAATTATGGAAATCAAAGTTTTGGGAGCCGGTTGCTCCAAGTGCAAGGCGACGTATGCCGCTATCGAGAAAGTCATTGAAGAGAATGGACTCGACGTCTCGCTCTCGAAAGTGGAAGATATTATGGAGTTGCTCAATTATAACATCATGACCACACCGGCAGTCGTCGTGGACGGTGCGGTACGAATCAAGGGATATGTCCCCTCGGAAAGTGAAATCAAGAAATTGTTAGGAATTTAATTTATCGGCAATTATGGAACCTAAAAAAGAGTTGAAAATCCTCTTTCGGATCGTAGCTGTATTCGCTGTCGTCTTCATCCTGCCGATAGGCAGCGAACGATTCATGACGGCGGTCGATGCGACGCTCGATCTTGCGAGGTGGTATGCACGCGAACACGTCGTGCTGTGCCTGCTGCCGGCCTTCTTCATTGCGGGCGTTATCGCTGTATTTGTCAGTCAAGGCTCGGTCTTGAAATATTTCGGAGCCAATGCGAAGAAATGGTTGTCCTACTCCGTTGCCGCCGTCTCGGGCGGTATTCTCGCGGTTTGCTCCTGTACGATCCTGCCGCTCTTTACGAGCATCTATAAGCGCGGTGCGGGATTGGGGCCTGCCGTAGCGTTTCTCTATTCCGGCCCGGCTATCAGCATTCTGTCGATCATCCTCACGACACGGATTCTCGGTGTCGAATTAGGCGTGGCGCGCATGATCGGAGCCGTCTGCTTCTCGGTGGTCATCGGTCTTGCGATGGCGTTCATTTTCAGAAAAGAGGAGCAGGTGAAAAAGGAGCAGCAAATGAACATCGTGCCGCCGCCCGAAAAACGCCCGATGCGGCAGACGGCATTGCACTTCTTTACGCTGGTCGCTATCCTCGTCTTCGCGAATTGGGGTGCACCCGCCGCGACGGACACCGGTCTTTGGCAGTTCGTCTTTACCTATAAATGGTACTTCACGGCCGGATTCGGGCTGCTGCTCTGCTGGTCGCTCGTTCGGGTGCTGAAACTGAAACTTGCATGGGTCGCCGCGGCAGCAGCCACGACGCTGCTCTCCGCATGGCTGGCAACGGCATTCATCGCCGATGCCAAACTCGTACCGCTCGTGCCGATGATCGTCGGAATCGCAGCCCTATCCGTCATGCTGCTCTGCGACAAAGGCGATGCCGAAAATCGGGAATGGGTCCTGTCGTCGTGGGGTTTTGCCAAGCAGATCATGCCCCTGCTGGCTATCGGTGTCGTGACGGCGGGATTTCTGCTCGGCTCGACGCACGACGGCGAGACGATCGCGGGTGTCGTTCCGAACCGTTGGATCGAATGGGCGGTCGGCGGGAACTCGCTTCTCTCGAACTTCTTCGCCTCGTTCACGGGGGCCTTCATGTACTTCGCCACGCTGACCGAAGTGCCGATCATTCAGGGATTGCTGGCTTCCGGTATGGGCAAAGGCCCGGCGTTGGCCCTGCTTCTGGCCGGTCCCTCGCTGTCGCTGCCCAACATGCTGGTCATCCGCGGTGTGATGGGAACGAAAAAGACCGTCGTCTACGTCGTGCTGGTCATCGTGTTGGCAACGCTGGCCGGGTATGTTTACGGAAACTTATTTTAATAAGATGAATACATTTATTCAAACATTGGAGTATTTCGTGTTTATCACGTTCGAGCTCGTCGCGTTGTTCATGCTTATCAGTGCTGCGGTCGAGATTATTCTGATGTACATTCCCGAGGAGAAAATCCGCGCCAAACTTTCGGGGCGAGGCATCGTAGGCAACATCATGGCGGCCGGATTCGGAGCGCTTACGCCGTTCTGCGCCTGCTCGACGATTCCGATGACCGTCGGTTTTCTCCATGCCGGCGTGCCGTTCGGTTCCACGATGTCGTTTCTGATCGCCTCGCCGCTGCTGAATCCGATCATCATTGGTATGCTCGGTGCAATGGTCGGCGTCGAGGCGATGGTCGCCTATTTCGTAATCGCTTTCATCGCTTCGGTCGCTTTCGGCTATCTCCTTGAAAAGACGGGCATGCAGCGTTATGTCAAGAACGTAAGGCTCAAAAATGCACATGAAACGGGCGAAAACCGTCGGGCGTGGCCGTTCGGCCGCAAACTCAAAGAGGCGTTTCGCGGTGCTTGGGGCAGCCTGCGACCCATTATGGGCTACTTGCTCGTCGGCGTGGCGCTGGGGGCAGGGATCTACGGCTATATGCCGCAGGATTTCGTGCTCGGCATCGCCGGGCCGGACAATCCGTTCGCTGTGCCCATTGCCGCCGTGTTGGGTATCCCGCTCTACATCCGCGCCGAAACGGCCATACCGATCGGAGTGGCGTTGATGGGCAAGGGGATGAGTGTCGGAGCTGTCATTGCGCTCGTCATCGGCGGTGCAGGCATGGCGATTCCCGAAATGTCGCTGCTGGCAAGTATTTTCCGCAAGAAATTGGTCGCGATCATCGTGCTGGTCATTTTCCTGACGGCCGTTGTCGCCGGCTATTTGTTCAATATTTTATTATAAATCTTCGTATTATGGAAGACAAAAAAGAGAAGAAAGGTTTTTGGGCGTCGCTGTTCTCGCCGAAGCCATGCTCCTGCTCGTGCGGGATGCAAATTGTCGAAGAGTTCGATAAGGCTACCGAAATAGCCGCAGAAGAAGAGAATTCGGACTCTTCGCCCGAAAAGGAAGAGTAAGATGTAATGTGTTAAGGGCATCTACTATCGATGCCCTTTTTTCCGTATTAAAAAAGATTCTGCGATCGGCTTTCCCATTTATGATGTATCTTTGCATTCGTATGAAGTGGCAACGCTGCATATAACTATCCTGCTCCGGGTGTGTCGGGGAGTCTCTCTTCGGCATAGATTCATTATGCTCCTATCTCCCGGAATTTTCAATCGATTATTCGAACAACAAGATCGCAACCCTTGCGAGGGGTTGCATTACTATATCGATAATACAAATGATGACAAAAATATATCCCCGTACCGGGGACCTGCAAACGGTTTATCTGAATTCTGTAGTCCGCGATCCGTCGATCGAGGTCGGCGACTATACGATTTACAACGATTTCGTGAACGATCCATGCGATTTCGAGCGGAATAACGTGTTGTATCACTATCCGGTCCATCGCGAACGGCTCGTTATCGGCAAGTTTTGTTCGATTGCCTGCGGCGCGAAATTCCTGTTCAACTGTGCCAATCACTCGCTGCGGTCGTTGTCCACCTATACCTTCCCGCTTTTTTACGAGGAGTGGGGACTGGATCGGGCCGATGTCGCGTCGGCTTGGGAAGATAAGGGCGATATCGTTATCGGCAACGATGTCTGGATCGGATTCGAGGCAGTCATCTTGGCTGGCGTTCACATCGGCGACGGCGCGATCATCGGAGCGCGGGCTGTCGTGACGAAAGATGTTCCGGCTTATACGATCGTCGGCGGAGTGCCTGCACGCGAGATCCGTAAACGGTTCGATACGGATACGATCGACCGCTTGCTACGATTGCGATGGTGGGATTGGCCGGTCGAAAAGATTCGGGAGAATATTCCGCATATCACTAACGGAGAACCGGATGCATGCTGTTCATCGGATATTCGCAGATATTTATGAATCCGTTGATCGACACACCTTTCATAAACTTATTATTTACGCTTCGTCCTTGTCGTCGAGAGGAATTGGAATCGGCCTACGACGATTTTCTCCGCACGGTCATCGAAGTTTGCGACAATACGACCGATTATAAACTGCTTTTTCGGATCTTGACGCATACGCAAGTACGACTGGAAATGTTGTATCCGTCGCGGACGCGGGTTAAATCGAATGCTGGCGAGGTATCTGCCTCCCGCTATATCGTAGCAGCTAAACGAATCGTCGAATCGGAGTTGAGTCTTTTGAATGAACGGGTCGTGCATCCGTCGTTGTTTCAGCCGCCCCGTAAAAACGATATTCCGGATTTGTTTTGGAGTTCGGAGTTCACGAAGCGGGATTTGGTAGAGCTGCTCTCTGCTTTGGAGTATCTCGGTCCGATTTTGAATGCCGTGGGTAAATACGCTCCGTTTTCGGTGTTGGTGGCATTCGCCGAAAAGACGCTCAATGTTTCCTTGCCGAATGCCTATAAAATCCGCGAGGAGGTGTTGAACCGCAAGACGAAGAGTACGGATTTCTTGGAACGGCTGATCGATGCTCTGATCGAAAAGAGCGCCAAATAGACATATTGAATAGCAGCCGAATAGAAATATTCTTGCGGGTAGTAATGCGGGTACTGCCCGCATTTTATTTTTCGACTATTCGGAACTTTGTCCACGGAAATCGAAACAGAACGATTATGAAATTAGACGCTATCATCGAAGATATGCAGGGATGCATCTTCTCGCTGCAACAGCGGGTCGAAGAGTTGAAGACGATGGACGACAAGTCGGCCGAAACGATTCTGATGACCCGTCAGGAGGCTGCCGATCTGATCGGCAAGTCGCTGCGGCAACTGGATCGGGATTGCCGCCGATACGGCATCCGAAAGGTACATGCCAACGGAGGAATCCGAATCCCCAAAATCGACCTGCTCGTGCATATGGGGCTGGTCGCACGACCGGCGGAGCCGCGCCAAAGCGAGTTGCAACGGGTATTGGGCAGATTCGGACGACGATGAACTACCTCACGGAGATAAAACTTTTCAACGAGTGGCTCGAAACCGAACAGCTGCCGTCCAATGCCATCGTATTGTGGTACGCCTTGATGTTCACGGCGAACCGCTGCGGCTGGCGCGACGAATTCGCAGTATCGTTCTCCGTATTGCAGAGCCGCACGAAACTCGACCGATCGACCGTCTGGCGGATGCGTAAGGTTTTGGCGGATAGGGGTATTATCTCCGTGGAGGAACGAGGCGGCAATCGGAGCGCGCTTTATCGGCTGCATTCGTTCGAGCGGGTGTTTGCGTCGCAACGTACTACGCTGACTGCAACGCAATCCGACTCGAATCCGTCCGAAGCGCTGCAAGGTGCGACGCTGTCTGCAACCGTACATAGACTGAACAGAGATTCTTCTGAAAAAGAAAAAACAAGCAAAAAAGAAAAAGAGGGTTCGGCGGGCGAAGAGAGAAAAAGTTGCGCGAAAAAGAGAGAAATTCCGCGTCTGAATCAGGCGCAGTTCCTCTCGACGCTCGATCCGGCGTGGCGGGAGCCGATGACCGTATGGCTGGAGTACAAGCGTATTCGTCGCGAGAGTTATCGCAGCGAGTCGGGAGCGAGGAAATGTCTGTCGCTGCTGCGCAACCTTTCGGACGAGGATCCGACGATTGCCGCCGCCATCATCGACCGCAGCATCGCCAACAACTGGGCGGGCCTGTTCCCGTTGCAACCGGCACAGCCTGCGCGAGGACAGCATCCCGGACAGATCATCCATCCTGCGACCGACGAACGTACCCGGCGATTGTTGGAAAAACTCGACCGCAAATGAAATGTGGGACAATGACCTCTTTGCGCAAATACCGACGAAACTATTTTCACACGACAAAAACGACACACCGTATGAACCGAATAGCATCGCTTATCGACCGCATGGTCGCAGACAAACGCCTCGTCGTCCGTTCGCCGCACGACCTCTCGTGGGGCGATAGGGACTATTGCGAAGGGCTGTTCTGCGAAATCTTCCGGAGGGTCGATACCTCGATCGTGCGCTACCGCCACCTGCCCGAGTATGCCGGAATCATCGACTGGATGACCTCGACCGAAGGGCGCGGACTGCTGCTCTACGGCGATTGCGGACGCGGCAAGAGCATCATTCTTACGGGCGTCGTTCCCGTATTGCTGGCGATGAAAGAGCGGATGGCGATAGCCATTCACGCCGACGAACTCTCCAAGCCTTACGACCTCGCCCTGCGGACAGCCGGATACGATGTGCATACGACGAACCTCGACTACCTGACCCGCACGGCTTATCCCATTATCGACGAGTTGGGCGTCGAGCCGCTCGTGAATGACTACGGCGAGAAGTACGAGGGCTTCAACCGCGTCATCAACGCTGCCGAACGCTATCTGCGGCCGTTGTTCATCTCGACGAACCTGACCCGCGAACAACTGCTTCGCCGTTACGGAGAGCGGACTTTCGACCGATTGACGCGCTTGTGCCGTCCGGTGAAGTTCGAGGGCGAGAGCCTGCGCTGACATAAGAAGTTGTTTAACGCTTTTTACAAATCAATCTTATGGTTCTTTTTGGTCTATTTATCCGCTTTTGCTCGTCAAATAGGAGCCGCCATTCTCCTCGCAAAATCGAATAAATATTCTCAAAAAATAACTAATAATCTTCATTCGCAAAAAGCATTGAACAACTTCTAAAAAACAGAACACGATATGAAACTGCAACGAATCATTCATCATTTGGAAGACGGCCGCCGCAAGTATGTGACCCATAACGGCGAGATGGAAAAGTGGACGGAAGTCGAGATCGAAAACCTCCGCCGCAATACGGAACAGTACGGTCCGGCAGCCTATACTGCCGACTTCGCCAAGTACAGCATCTCCGCTCGCGAACTTCGCGAACGCTATCCCGATGCAAAGATCATCCGCATCGTCGGCTTCGAGACCGAGGATCACGACCTGCCGTTGAACCCCGAAATTATCTTCTGACGATGCCGAAGCTTAAGAAAACCGTCCGCCGTCCGTGGCTGCCGGAGCATAAACCGCAGTCGGGACGCCGCCACGCCAATACGGAGTTCTACCGTTCCGCCGCATGGCGGAAACTACGCCTCGTCAAGTTGGAGCAGCAACCGCTGTGCGAAGAGTGCCTGAAACACGACCGGCATACTCCGGCGCAGATGGTCGACCACATCGTCCCGATCAATCGGGGCGGGGCCCCGCTCGACTTGCAGAACCTGCAATCCCTCTGCAACTCTTGCCACAACCGCAAGAGCGCTCGGGAGCGAAGATAAACGATGTCGAACCTCTAAAACGAATGCCTATGATGTAAAGCGAGCAGGCGGTACGAAGACCTTGAATCGATATTGTAAATCGAATATGGGAGAGATTGGCTGTTGGAAAAAAATCTTTTCGTATCGCCTGCATTTTTATCATAGACCTGACGACTATGCGAACGACCCTTAACCTGAATGAAATCATCTCCGAATGGATTTCGGAGTGCGACATACTCCCTGCCACCAAACGGGATTACCGGCGCAAGATCGCGCTGTGGTTCCGGTGGCTGTCGGCGCACGATGTCGATACCCGTTCGCCGGAGCGTCGGCACGTCTTGGAGTACAAACAGCAGTTGCAAGCCGAAGGCAAGAGCGTTTATACCGTGAACAGCCTCGTTACGATCCTCAAGCTGTTTTACGGCTTCTGCGAGCGACAGGGCTACTACGACAATATCGCTGCCGGGATCCGCAGCAGCAAACGCCATACGGAGTACAGCAAACTGCCGCTGACGGCGGAGCAGGCGTTCCGGCTGTTGGACAGCATCGATACTTCGACCGCCATCGGACGCCGCGACCGACTGATGATTTCGCTGATGCTCTTCAACGGGCTTCGCACCTGCGAGGCGGAGCGTATCGACATCGGCGACTTCGCCGAGCGCGAGGGGCAGCCGATCCTCCGCATCCAGCGCAAGGGGCGCACGGACAAGAACGAGATCGTCGTGCTGCATCCCGACACGGTCGCGTGGCTGGAGGAGTATATCGCCGATAGGGACTTCGACAGCGACACTCCGCTCTTCGCATCCCACAAGGCGCAATGCGACAACCGGCTCGTGCGGCAGACGATCGGACGGATCATCAAACAACGGCTCGCCCGTATCGGCATCTCGCATCCGAAGATTTCGGCGCACTCGCTGCGGCACACGTTCGGGGCGCTGATGGTCGAACAGGGCATAGACATCGAGACGATCAAGGATATGATGGGACACTCCGATACGAAGACCACGCGCATCTATATCGAGATGGCGCAGCAGCGACGGCTGCTCCATCACTCGCCGTCGATGACCATAGGCGATGCGATATTGAACAGCGGCGGCAAACCGCACCGATGATTGAAGTACAGTGAATTAATGAATTACGCTATGTGTTTAACGGACAAAACATTGCGATTTTCCGCAACTCGCTGAAACCCGACAGTGGGTATCAAAGAGTTGCGTGATCGAGGTACGCTCCCGACCGAAGACGGGGAGGGGTCGAAAATCCTTCGGACCCTGCGGAAAGCAATCGCGCCCCAAGTCTTCTGTACGCGCGTGCAGAATCGAGTGAAACGGAAAATCCGTATTGCGAGGATAAAATGCTCTTTGAAATATCGAACGGAATCAATACTCGATTTTGAAATAGTCGAGTACTGCCTTATAGTTGTCTTGCGCCGTTAGACAGGTGTCTGTCAGATACTCCCGAACTTCCGGCCAGCGTTGCAGACCGCGATAGTAGAACATCTTCAGGTCGTCCGTGATGATGAAAGGTACGATGCCGTTGGCCAGACACTCCTTGAACATCACGAGCCGCCCGACACGTCCGTTACCGTCCTGAAACGGGTGGATAGTCTCGAAGCGCTGGTGCAGGTCGAGGATATCCGCCAATGATTTCTGCCGCTTGGCATTGTATTCGGCAAGGAGCGCTTTCATCTCCCGGCCTACGTTCTCGGGTGCGGTCGTTTCGTTGCCGCCTACTTCGTTGGGCAGGCGTTTGTAGGCACCGACGGCGAACCACTCCTTGCGGTTGTCGGAGGTGCCCGATTTGAGCAGGGCGTGCAGCTCCTTGATAAGCGACTCGGTCAGCCGCTCCTCGGCATGGTCGATCACGAGGTCGATACAGCGGAAGTGGTTCGTCGTTTCGATAATGTCGTCTACACGGACGCTTTCGCCCTCGATGCCGACGGTGTTCGTCTCGAAGATATAACGCGTCTGGTCGTGCGTCAGTCGGCTGCCCTCGATGTGGTTGGAGTTATAGGTCAGATCGATCTGCGTCTTGTGGTAAATACCGCCTTTGAACTGCATTCCCTTCTGTTCGCGCAGTGCGGTCAGCAGCGGCGACAACTTCGAGCGGCGGCGTTTGCGTGCGGGCAAAGCGGCATCGACGGGAATGTTCCATGTTTTTCCCGTGAGGAACGCGCCCTCGATTTTACCTTCGGCGCAATAGTTACGCGCCGTGCGCTCCGAAATGCCGTATTTCTCGGCGAATGCGACTACTGAAATATACTCCATAAACTCCGTCTATCGGCAAGTTCGATTCCGATTTCGATGCCAAAGATAGCAATATTTGCCGGTATCGGCAAATTATATGCGGATATTCTATTCGATAACATGAAATGTGAATACAAAAACTGTAAAGATGAAATGGCGAAAGGTCGTAAAAGACTATCATATGAATTGAAATCCTTGCGTGGGACGGATCAGCCGGTTGGTCGTTGCTTCGTCCCGACCGGAAAGCATAGTTAGGAGAATACGATAATTCTCGGATGCGTTCTTTGAAATATTGTACGAAAAAATTGGACGTTTCGTATTTTGTTACGATATTTGCGTTACGGTAATATCGTAACGATAAAGATGAAAAAAATAGTATGAAGCCGAATAATCCGTTTTTGATTTCGGGCTACTACAGTCCCGCATATTTCTGCGATCGCGAGCGGGAAACCGCAACGATGATCGAGGCGCTGCACAATGGTCGCAATCTGACCTTGATAGCGCCGCGCCGTATAGGCAAAACAGGATTGATCAGACATGTCTTTTACCGATTGCAGGAGCGGCAGCCGGATACGGTAACGCTTTACATGGACATCTATTCGACGCAGAACCTCGGGGACTTCATTCGGCTGTTCGCCAATACAGTGTTGGGACGATTGGATACTGTCCCGCAGAAGGCGTTGGGTCGTGTCGCGCAATTCATCAAGAGTTGCCGCCCGGTTTTCACGTTCGATGAACTGACCGGACTGCCCAAGGCGACGATCGATGTCGCTCCGACAACGGAGGAAACTACGCTCAAGGAGATATTCGACTACCTGCAATCGGCGGATAAGCGTTGCTATATCGCCATCGATGAATTTCAACAGATTGCCGAATATCCCGAAAAAGGCGTCGAGGCCTTGTTGCGTTCTTACATTCAGTTCCTGCCGAACGTGAACTTCATCTTTGCGGGGAGCAAACAGCATGTCATGCAGGAGATGTTCCTCTCGGCTAAAAAACCGTTTTACCAGAGTACGCAGACGCTTTCGATCGATCGAATCGATAAAACGGCTTACTATGACTTCGCCGAGGCATTCTTCGCCGGGCAGGATCGTGCGCTGGAGCGAACCGTATTCGACACGATTTACGACCGGTTCGACGGGCATACTTGGTATATTCAGGCGATCTTGAACCGACTTTACGGATATTCGGTCGCTATCGACTCCGCAACGGTCGATTTCGCCATTCGGGAGATCGTCGAGGAGTCGACCTATGCTTACGAAAGTCTGTTGTCAGCCTACCCGACAGGGAGCGTTCGCTTACTCAAAGCCATCGCCCGCGAAGGGTGCGTCAAGGAGATTCAGGCCGGAGAATTCATCGCCAAATATAAACTTCGGGCTGCCAGCAGCGTGAATAGTGCAATCAAAAAACTGCTCGCTAACGAACTGGTATACAAAGCTCCGAATGGATATATCATATACGATCGCTTCTTGAACGAATGGCTGCGTAGTCTGGCATTCTGACTTCTCGTACAATATTTCAATGTTACTGCATCCGGGTTCGCAAGACTCGGATGTTTCGTTCCGTGCGAAATAGGAATGCAATTGTAAAACCGTATAAAAATGACGAAAGGTCGCAAGAAAATACCTGATGAATTGAAATCCTTACGGGGTACGGACCAGCCGTGCCGGATGACCGGTGACGCCATTCCTGCCGGAACTGCCGTCGCAGCATTGCCGCGCTCCGGACTGAAAGGTACGGCAAAGAAGGTGTTCGAGGTCGTGACGACGGAGTTGATCCACAAATGCCTGCTCGACATCGTCGGTGTAGACTTGGTCGTCGCCTACGCTCGCGAAATGGGGCTGTACCACGACATGATGCGCGAAACCGAAAAGGAGGGATACACCATCGAAGTGATGACGAAACACGGTACGGCGACGGTCGTCAACCCCAAACGCAAGGTCGCGGAAGCGGCGCTCGCCAATGCCAAGGCGCTGGCTGCCGAGTTCGGGTTGACGCCTGCCAGTCGCAGCCGCGTGGCGGCTTTGCTTTCGGATAATACACCGAAAGACGACTTCGCCGAGTTCGAGGAGATAAAATAGGTTATCGCAATATGACTGCCGTTAAGAAATATCCCGCCGAACTTTATGCCGAGCAGGTGCGCTCCGGCGAGATTCTCGTCTGCGAGTATGTCCGCCTCGCCGTCGAGCGTTACTACGCCGACCTCGACCGTGCGCTCGACAAAGGATGGTACTTCGATAAAAAAGCCGCAATGCGCGCTATCCGCTTCATCGAGAAACTCAAACATACCAAGGGCGAATGGGCGGGCCGGCGGTTCCGACTGGAGCCGTGGCAGCAGTTCGTGCTGTGGAATATCTTCGGGTGGAAGAATGCCGACGGCATGCGACGTTTTCGATACGCTTATATCGAGATCGCACGCAAGAACGGCAAAACCGCACTGTCTGCCGGCATCGGGCTGTATATGCTCTTCGCCGACGGCGAGAGCCGCCCGGAGGTTTACTCGGCCGCGACGGTCAAGGATCAGGCGAAGATATGCTTTTCGGATGCTGTGGAGATCGTCAAGGCGACCGATCTGAAAAACTACCTTACGCCATACCGCAACTCGATCGTCTATGAACTCAAAGGCGGTACGATGAAGCCTCTCTCGTCCGATTACGGCACGCACGACGGTCTGAACCCGAGTTGCGGCATCATCGACGAGTTCCACGCCCACAAGGACAGCGGAATGTTCGACGTCATCAAGTCTGCTTTCGGCGCACGGCGGCAACCGCTGATGTTCATCATCACGACGGCGGGCTTCGACAAGTCGGGAGTATGCTATGCCTATCGGGAGAACGTCATCAAAGTGCTGCGCGGCGTGAACGAGGACGATTCGTTATTCGGCATCATCTACACGCTCGACGATAAATCGGAGTGGGACGACCCGAAGATGTGGATCAAGGCCAATCCCAACCTCGGCGTGAGTTTGAGCGCCGACTACCTCGCCGACCAAGTGAAAGACGCCAAGAACCGTCCCGAAGCCGTCCGCAACGTGATGACGAAGAACGTCGATCTGTGGGTCGATGCCGAGCGGACGTGGATACTCGACGACGTTTGGCTGAAGTGTATCGGTACGACCGACCCTGCCGACCTGAAAGGCTGCGCCTGCTGGGGCGGTTTGGATCTTTCGAACGTATCGGACATTACGGCCTACGTGCTGCTCTTCCACGAGAACGACCGTTTCCAATTGCTGCCGTACTTTTGGATTCCCGAAGAGAAGATGCTGGAAAAGGTCCGCAAGGAGAATATCAACTACGACAAGTGGGTGGCAACGGGCTATGTAACCGTTACGCCGGGCAATGTCATCGATTACGACTTCGTCAAGGCGGATATCCTGCGTATCGTAGCCGATTACGACTTGCGGACATCGGCTTACGACCGCTGGAACTCTTCGCAGACGATCATCGACTTGCAGAACGAGGGGATGGAGTGCAATCCCTTCGGACAGGGCTACGGCTCGATGTCGGCGCCGACCAAGGAGTTTGAAAAACTGGTGCTGACCGGGAAGATCGAACACTTCGGCAATCCGGTCCTGCGGTGGATGCTCGCGTCGACGCTCGTCAAGACCGATCCTGCGGGCAATATCAAACCCGACAAGGAGAAATCGACGCAGAAGATCGACGGCATCGTCGCGGCGATCATGGCACTCGGGGAGTGGATGACGGCACAGACCGACGACGAGAGCAACCCGTATGAAAACAGAGGATTATTGACCTTATAACACGATACGATTATGAGCAGCAGAAAAATGAACCGAAAACAATACAAGCGTTATCATTCGCCGGTCATCGCCGCCGAGCGCGAGAAAGTCGAGGCGGAACTGTCAGCGATGAATCCCCTCGAACCCGAAGTGCGGCATTTCCTCTCGTTCGAGGGCTTCGCGGAACTCTACCTCCGTATGCGCGACCTCTATCCGACGCAGTTGGAGGCTTACGAACGGTTGGAGGATTTCTACATCACCATCACGGGAAAGCGCAGATACTCCGAATTCAGTTCATTCAGGAGGGTGTTGAATAGATATTCGAATCAAAATTATTATATTTGTAAAGTTTTAAGGAAAAAAAGATGATTGCATCTCGAAAAATAGAAGTCATAGACTTGTTTTGCGGCATCGGCGGCTTGAGTTTCGGTATGAAAAGCAAGGGTTTCGATATACTTGCAGGATACGATCTCGATGCCACATGCCGATATGCCTATGAAACGAATAACGAAGCGAAGTTCATTTATAAAGATATCAAAACGGTATCCGCCAATGAAATCGGTGCAATGTACGGTAAAGATGCTATTAGGGTTTTAGCAGGATGCGCTCCTTGCCAGCCGTTTTCTTCGTATGCGTTCAAAAACAAAAAAAAGGATCCGAATAAATACGATTTGCTATATGAATTCGGACGGTTGGTAAAAGATACGTTGCCCGATATAGTCACGATGGAGAATGTCTCTCAAATTCTGGCATTCAAAGATAAACCGGTGTTATCCGATTTCGTGAATCTTTTGAAAGAAAACGACTATCGAGTTTGGGTGAAGCCTGTATATTGTCCGGATTACGGAATTCCTCAAACACGGAAACGATTGGTGCTGTTGGCGTCGCGATTGGGTAAAATCGAATTGATTCCGCCTACGCATAAGCCGAACGAATATAAAACCGTTAAAGATGCGATAGGCGACCTGCCGGAACTGAAAGCCGGAGAGGTCGATCCGAACGATCCCTTGCACAGAGCCAAAGCATTGTCGCCGAAGAATCTCGATCGTATTCGAAATACTCCGTACGGCGGAGGATGGAAAGATTGGCCGGAAAAGTTGAAACTACGATGCCATAAAACGGATGGCGGCAGTTCGTTCGGAAGCGTTTACGGCAGAATGGTTTGGGAAAAACCGGCTCCTACGATGACTACCCAATGTACCGGATTGGGAAACGGAAGATTCGGACACCCGACCCAAGACCGTGCGATATCGGTCAGAGAGGCCGCCCTTATACAAACATTTCCGAAAACGTATAAGTTTTTCGCCGATGAGCAGTATGTCGCGATCACCAAAGCATCGAGATATATCGGCAACGCCGTACCTCCGAAGCTGGGGGAAATAATAGCGGAAAGCATACGAGCCCATTTATCCGAACTAACCGAAAAATAATTATACATTTATCCCGATCTTTTCGAAAATGAAGGAATACGAATTGGATGTTGACCCGAGAATATTGGAGCTGCTGGGGCCGAACCTTTATACGAACATTTACTATGTATTGGCTGAACTCATCGCCAATGCTTATGATGCGGATGCCCATAACGTATATATAATTTCTGGCGAGAACGATATCCGCATCGAAGACGATGGACATGGCATGTCGTATGAGAAAGGCGAAGTCGGAAAATTCCTGCATGTCGCCGGTATTTCGCGAACCAATGAAGATGAAGCGAAAACGCGCTCCGGTAATCGTCGTAAAATGGGTCGGAAAGGAGTCGGGAAATTAGCGGCATTATCCGTTTCCGAATGGGTCGATGTCATGACCATCAGCAACGGCGAAAAATCGGGATTCGTTCTCGCACGAATACCCTTTGATGGAAATAAATTGAAAGCCATACCGGACGAGGAGATAGTATTCGCTCATATCGAAAACAACGGAACAGCGATTGTAATGCGGAACCCTCGATATAGACTGAATAAAACATCCGATTCGGTAAAACGCAATCTCCTTAAAATATTTCCATTAGTCAATGATGATTTTAAGATCCATATCATCGGAGGAGACAAAAATATTACAATCGATACTTTCGATGAAAATGTAGCGAAAGAGTTATGCGCTTTCATCTCATTGGGGGATGAATTTGCCCGGTTAAGCAAGTTTGTTCCAGATAAATATCCTTATAAACGTTCCGATTTAGTCGAAAATAGAGAACCGTATACGGAATCGTTGACTTTGAAAAACAATTCCGGAGAAGAACGGGAATATATTTTGGAAATGAAAGGGTGGATCGGAGCATATGAATCTACCAGAGGTCGAAAAGCCGCTCTTACGGATTTCCCCGATAATTTTATTTCATTATATGCCAATAAAAAATTAGGCGAGTTCAATATATTGCCGATCGTCGGACAGAACAAACTGAATGAGGTCTATATCGTCGGTCAATTATATGTAGATTTATTCGAATTATCCGAACTTCCGGATATGGCATTGAGCAATAGACAGGGTTATAAATCCGATGATCCTCGCTATATTGCCGTAACGAATTATGTCAGAGACCGGCTTCTCCCGAATATTATTCGAAAAAGGATAGCATATACCGATGAAGCGAATAAAGAAAAGAAGCAACAAAAGTTGGAAAAACAAAAAGACAATGAAGCGAGATTTCGAGCTGCGGTAGATACATTCAAAACGAGAGTGAGCGAAAATGCCGCTGCTGGAATCGGAAAATTAGCACCGGATTCTTCCAAAGAAACTATCGAACGAGTCATCTCCGAAGCGATCAACGACAATGCACAAGCATTGGGTTTGAAAACTGTCGTAGATTCCCAGAAGAAGAAAATCCTTATCAGTCATGCTTCGAAAGATAAAGGTCTGGCGGATCTGATATATTCGTTTTTGATATTCAATGGAGTTCCTCCGGAAGATATATTGTATACGAGTTGCGATGATGAAGCGAGTCGTATTCCGGAAGGAACGACTTCGATTTACAATTATTTAAGAGATTTTTTCGTCGAGAGCTACTCGAATCAAAAAATCTTCGTAATATTCGTTACGAGCGACAATACGCCTGGCGCATGGGGAGCGATGACCGAAATCGGCGCTTCTTGGATTACTCAAGTAGATAATAGGATATTCAATATTCCTCCGTTCAAACCGCAACATCCTTTGAACGATGAAGCATTATGGCATTGCACGGAACGAAACGAAAATAACGAATTATGTATGACCGGACTGAATGCAGATGTCTTTTGTCAGAAAATAGAAGCTGTTTGCGAGAAACTCGGCTATACGAAGAAAACTCGTAAGGAAAATATGGACCGCCTTAAAGAACGGATCATCATAAAATAAACTATGGCGGATACGGTCAGCAAAGAGAAACGTTCGGAGATAATGTCCCATGTAACGGGAAAAGAGACGAAACCCGAAATAGTAGTCCGGAAATACCTTTTCGCGCGCGGTTTGAGGTATCGGAAGAATGTAAAGCGATTGCCGGGTACGCCGGATATCGTTTTCCCGAAATATAAGACTGCAGTATTCGTGAACGGCTGTTTTTGGCACGGACATAAAGAATGTAAGTATTCTCATCTGCCATCGACCAATCTCGAATATTGGGAGAAAAAGATCGCGGATAATTTAGAACGGGACGAACGAAAAAAACGTGAACTGGAAGAACTCGGATATCGCGTACTCACGGTCTGGCAATGTCAGTTGAAGCCCCGTGTCAGAGAAGAAAATTTAGAAAGATTGACAAATGAAATAATTTCGGGATAGACATTGTCTTATCCATATCTCGAACCGCTTCGCTATGTT
Source organism: Alistipes sp. (assembly GCA_029060215.1). Taxonomy (GTDB): domain Bacteria; phylum Bacteroidota; class Bacteroidia; order Bacteroidales; family Rikenellaceae; genus Alistipes. The sequence goes on along the minus strand of JAIDUK010000003.1, from coordinate 18,913 downwards.
TGTCTCGAATAAAGGCAAGCGATAGTGAAGTGGTTCCCATTTTTGCATAGGGGCGAGCGGCGCGACATTTCATCGGCCGAATTCGAGGCGGCGGTGAATAAAGTCATTACCGCCGACACGGTCGCCGATGCCACGCACCAGCCGTATATCACCGAGGAGGGCGCATTGAACCTTACAGCGGTTTGGGCTTGCGTGCGAATCCTCTCCGAAACGGTCGGAACGCTCCCTTTGCATCTCTATCGCCGTACTGTGCGTGGCCGGGAGCGACAGTACGGCCATCTCTGCCACCGACTCGTACAGGTCCCCAACTCCTATTCCACACGTTTCGACCTGATGCACCATCTGATGGTCTCGTGCGCTCTGTGGGGCAACGGCTATGTCCGCATCTTTCGGGACAAACGCTACCGTCCCGTTCGACTGAAATTCATTCATCCTGCCCGTATCGAACCGCTCCTTACCGACAACGACGAATTGTTCTACCGCTTGAACACGGGCGAACTGCTCCCGAACGAGGACGTCATCCATCTGCGTGGTCTCTCGACCAACGGCTACAAGGGCAAAAGCCCGATCGCCGTCCATCGCGATAACCTCGCACTCTCCGTTTCGGCGCAACTCTACGGCAAACGCTTCTTCGATCAGGGCGGCAATATGTCGGGCGTCTTCAAATATCCCTCGACGCTCAAGCCCGAAGCCTACCAGCGTCTCAAGAAAGACCTCATCGCCCAATCGGTCGGTTTGCACAACGCCCACGTCCCGCTGCTATTGGAGGGAGGTATGACCTATGAACGCATCTCCATTCCTCCCGAAGATGCACAGTTCATCGCCACGCGCAAATTCCAAAAGACCGAGATCGCTACCATCTACGGCATCCCGCCCCATATGATCGCCGATTTGGAACGTGCTACGAACAACAATATCGAGCATCAGGGTATGGAGTTCGTGCAGTATTGCCTGATGCCGTATCTCGTCCGCATCGAGGAGGAGTTCAATCGCAAACTGCTCCGCGAGGACGAGTTCGGGGAGTATTACTTCCTCTTCGGCCTGAACGGACTGCTGCGCGGCGATGCCAAAACCCGCTCGGAATACTACAAGAATATGAATATCGTCGGTGCGATGTCTGCCAACGAAATCCGCTCTCTCGAAGATATGAACTCCTACGATGGCGGCGACGAATACTTCGTACAAATGAACATGCAGCCGGTAACGACTGCCGTAAAACTTAAAACGAATGGAACTGAACAATGAAATAGAGAGCCGGAGCCTTGTCGGCGATCTGCATATCGAGAGCCGCGAGGAGGGGACCGTCAGCCGGACGATCGTCGGCTATGCCGCGAAGTTCGAGAGTTGGAGCGACCCTATTATGGGGTGGTTCCGGGAGAAGATCGCTCGGGGAGCGTTCGATGGATGCGATCTGTCGGATGTCATCATGTGTTTCAACCATAACACCGATTCGATTCTCGCCCGCACGACGAGCGGTACGCTGCGATTGGAGGTAGACGACGTAGGTCTGCGCTTCGCATTCGAGGCTCCGAATACGACTTTGGGAAACGATATGCTGGAACTGGTACGCCGGGGCGACGTCTCGAAATGTTCGTTCCGCTTCGGCGTCGAGCAAGACGAGTGGCAGTATGCCGATGAACAGAACGGTCTTGCGATGGACGAGCGGACGATACTCCGGTTCTCTCGTGTGGTGGATGTGTCGCTCGTGGTATTTCCTGCCTATCCCGAAACCGAAGCCTCGGTGCGGCATCTCGAAGAGCGAAAAGCCGAGTATCTGCGCGAACACGCACCGCAGCCGGAACGAAATGACCGAGTTGTCGCCGAATGCTGGGCAAGAAAGCGACTGGTTGAGAGTTTACGGATCAAGCAGTAACAAAAAATGGATGCAATTTTCATTGTATCCATTTAATTTTGTTTCAATAACCCTTTGATGTATTCTTCGATTTCGACCACTGAGATTATTGTGTTTGCCAGCGCATGAAATCGAGATCTTCGCTCTTACGGTGGTCGAGTTGGATAGCCAACGCCGTACCGCCGACAAGCGTCCATTCTTCGATGCACTCGAGTCGGGATACTCGTTCGATAATTGCTTCGGTATGTTCGGCTATACCTCTCATGCGGTTAATTTTGAAAGGTGGCGCGTCATCATCGCTTTCAGATAGCGATCCGGATAACGAATGCCGAAATAATACCAAGCGAAAAAACGATTGAGCGAATAATAGTAATCGCCCTGCACGACCATCGTCCGGCGCCAAACATCTTTGATTTTCTTTGCGGGAAAAAGCCGGAACAACAAATCGATATCGTCTAAATCGAGTTTTTCGAGAGCGGCTCCTATCAGTTGATCGTCGGACATATTTTCCCGAACGGATGTCTTGTCATACGACCAGAACCCGCCTGAGACAATCAATTTATCTGCGATATGCTCCCGAATATTCATACTGCAAAGATAATACTTTCTTATTTCAGAATGCTGTATTATTCCTGATTATTATCGGCAAATCGTGTTCAGAAATGAAAAAATAACACTTCAGCAACGATGCGTGAACTTGCATTTCGGATAATTGGAGCATCCGTAAAATCGGCCGTATGCCCATTTTCTCTCGACCAGCCGACTGGATATCTGCGCGAACACGCACCGCAACCGGAACGAAATGACCGTGCCGCCGCCGAAAGCCGGGCGAGAAAGCGGCTGGTCGAGAGTTTGCAATTACGACTTCGAAAATAAAAAAACCTCATTTCAATGAGGCTTTTTTATTTTGAAACTCTATTAATGTAGTCTTTAATTCGTTCTGCTTGTGTAGCGCTTATTTTAGCGAATGAAATTTTTTGACGTAATAAGTCTACACCATAGGTTTCAATGAATTTACCTATGGACATATTCAAAAACATGGAAGGTAGAGAAACTACTCCGTCTAAGTCCAGAACAATTTTGGTCTCACTTTTAATCTTTTCAGCAAGTATATCAAACAAAATTTCTCCGGCCTCCGGATAGGTCTTGTTTGCCATGATTGCTTGTAAATTAATCGAACACATATTTACCTCCTTAATTATAGTGCAAAGTTATCAATAATTTCCTCTTCTTCAAAATGAGAGAGTGATAATTCGTAATATATTAACGTGCCGGGGAAATAGAAAGTATTTTCGTAAGCACGCATATTTTCTCTCTTGGCAAATAGACATCCTTTATTGCTGATAATACCTAAAATATCGTCTTCAGTACAAGTATCCTTGATATTGCCGAGTCCCATACCCATGTTATGAGTTTGTGATCCGGTGGTGAATTTATATTCCATTGCTTTAAGCAACGCTGCCATATCGTCAGGGATTTCCGGCAATGCATTTCTAACGGATTTAGCAATTCCGATACCGAAATCACAAACTGCTACATGCAATTTTTCATTTTCTTTGTCATAAAAAATAAAAGAAAAAGCGTTCCCATCTGCATTTGCGTGATCAAAAATATTGTAATAAACTTCATCCAAACTATTCTGAACAGCGCTTAAATCCTTATGTTGGAAAAATGTTTGTTTTAAATAGTCGTGTATTCTTCTACTGTGTATTTCTTTTTCATTATCGATGATTCGCCAAAGGTTGAAAACATTGGTATCTTGTGCTGGAACAAAATTTTGTCCGCCAGCCCAATATTCTCTGAATCTTAAATTTTCCCAAAGAAAATTGCTTACAGCATTCGTTTCTCTATTTTGAATATGAACAATAACATGTTTTCTTGCGAGAGATTCGATAAGGCAGGCAAGTGAAACGATATGTATAGGCGTAATTTTCTCTGTGCCATTTATGCCGTTGAATCCGAGAATAATATGGTCATTCGACTTGCAATCTCTATGCGTTTCCGATGCTTCGGCAATTGTGCTTAACCATTTATTTCGGTCTGTCGTATCGAAATTTATGAGGTGAATATTCGACATAAAACAAACATTTTTACAAAAATAGTTAAAATAATTGCAGCTAGTCATATTTTTTAGAGAAATTCTCCGAACTGCGACAAAGTTTCCCTTTCGAGGCTGATGTGTGGATTAAGTTTGCTCCCGAACGAATCAATAACGAGATTTATGAGCAAACTGAAAACCCTTAAAGAGAGCCGCGCTGCCGTGTTCGCAAAGATCGACGAGTTGCGTACCGCGACCGACGGGCGCGAGATGACCTCCGAGGAGCAGGAGCGGTGGAATACGCTGCTTGCGGAGTACGAGCAGGCCGACCGTGCCGTCGAAGCAGAGGAGCGCTACGTCGATATCGAACGCCGGCAGGCCGAGCAGCAGTATGCTCGACAGACTTCCGGCGAGCAGCTCGACGAGCGCTGTGCCGAGGAGTACCGCACCGCTTTTCGCGACTACCTGCTGCGCGGCGCTGCGGATATTTCGCCCGAGCACCGGACACTCTTCGAGCAGCGCGCCGGCATCACGGGTTTGTCGGGCGGCGTGGTCGTTCCTTCGTCGCTCGCCGACAGCATCGAGGTCGCGCTGAAAGCCTACGGCGGGATGTTCGAGGCGGGTTCCATCCTCACCACGAGCAAGGGCGGCGATCTGATTATGCCTACGGCGAACAATACCGATGCGAAAGCTACGGTCGTGGCCGAGTACCAGCAGTCCGCCAAATCCGCACCATCGTTCGGCTCCGAAACGCTCAAAGCCTACACCTACCGCACGCCCATCGTCCCCGTGTCGTTGGAGCTGTTGCAGGACTCGGCATTCGACCTCGAATCGCTGCTCTCGGGTCTGTTGGCCGAGTCGTTCGGACGCGGTATCAACTACGACCTCACGCGCGGCGACGGCAAGGGCAAACCCAAGGGCATCGTCGAGTGGGCTACGGCCTCGGATGCTCAACCGGCCGCTGCTGCCATTACGTTGGATAGTATCATCGACCTCGTGAAAGGCGTGGATTCTTCCTATGCCCGGCACGGGCGGTTCATGTTCAACCGCAATACGCTCTACTCGCTCGTCAAGATCAAGGATACGACGGGACGCTACATCTGGCAGGAGGGGGCGAAGGACGGCACGCCGCCGACGTTGTTCGGTAAACCTTATATCCTGAACGACGACCTCGACGATGCCGCAGCGGGCAAGACCTCGGTGCTGTTCGGCGACTTCTCGAAGTTCAAGATCCGTATGGTCAAGTCGTTCCGCGTGATCCGTCTGAACGAACTGCTCGCCGAGTACCTTTCGATCGGGCTGTTCGGCTTCGCCCGTGTGGACGGCATCCTGTTGGATGCCGGTACGCATCCCGTCCACAAGTTGGTGCATAAATCGGCGTAAGGTATGACGGTAATCGAGATGCGGGAGCCGCCGATCGCGTTGGAACTCGCCAAGCAGCACCTGCGGGTAGGCAGCGCCACCCATGACGATACTTTGATCGCTGCGAAACTCGATATGGCCGTTGCCGTGGCGGAGGATATGACAGGACGGACCATTCGGGAGAAGAGGGTACGGTTCGACGTATCGATCCCCTCCGATGCTCCCGTCGTCCGCCTGCCTGTCCCTACAACGCGCATCGAGCAGCTCTCCGTCTCTCGAACCATTGTTCCTGAATCCGATTATACGCTCTTGGAGGATGACTACGACCCGATGCTGATTGCCGAGCCGCAGTACGGCGGACAGACAGCAATGGTTACAGCCGTTGTCGGCTACGACAAGGAGAACATCCCTCCGGCAATCGAGGCGGCTATTCTGCTGATCCTGGGCACCCTCTACGACAACGAATCGGACAACCTCGTCGGCCGCTCCGTCTCGGAGCTGTCGCTCACGGCCGAGAAACTCCTGCTTCCGTGGCGGATAACCCCTTACGGCGATGTTTGACACGAGAATCGAAATTTTCGAATACACCGAGGAGCGGGACGAGTACAACGACCTTACGAAATCGCTCCGGCGTGTCGCCGTCTGCTACGCCCAGCGCACCGAGAACGGTGGTCGGGAGAACCTCTACGCCGGACGCATCGTCTACGAGAACGAAGTGGTTTATACGATCCGCTGGCAACCCGACCTGCGCTCCGATATGGTCGTTCGCGACGAGGGGTATCTGCGGAAGATAATCTCGATCCACGAGGAGGGGCGCCGCTGGCGCCTGCACCTCAAATGCCGGAAAAGCGATGCTGACGATCGAGGTTGAAGGTTATGCCGAAGCCAAGCGGATTCTGGACGAGCTGCCGAACACGATGCAGAAGCGGATGCTGCTCGCTGCTCTGCGCGCCTCGGCCAAACCGATGCTGCAATCGGCCCGGAGCAAAGTTCCGGTCCGCACAGGCAAACTAAAGAAACAGCTGCGCACGGTTCGCTACAAGGACCGCAATGCTTCGAAGTCGGAGGTGGCCATCGCTGTGAAGCCGGTCTTCGGGCACACGAAGAAGAAAGGCGCCGTGAACGAATACTACAGCAAGTTCATCCACGAGGGGACTGCTGATTCGCGCACCTCGAAAAAGGGCAAACTGTTGGTCTTCGACGATGCGCAGGGCAAAAAGGTCTTCGTCCGCAGCGTCGAGGGCATCCGGCCGACGCCTTATTTGGAGCAGGCTTATACGGAGAACTCCGAGCGTACGGTGGCGATCTTCGGCGACGAGTTGGCCGCGGCGGTCGAGAAGTTCGTGAATAAAAACTTCAAACCGGTATCGAAATGAAAGATTTCAAGACGCGGTTAATTTCGCTGTTGGAGCGGGATATTCCCGAATTGGCAGATAAAATTCAGGCCGGTGCGGTCGATGCCCGGACGTCTGTGCCTTTCGCCGCGTTCTCCGTACCGGAGGAGACGCCCGTAAGGACGCTGCACGGCATCGCCGGCTATCGGACGATGTTCGAGGTCGCGGTCTATGACAGCAAGTTCTCCGGTGCGGAACGCCTCAAGCATCGGGTGATCGCCGTCTTGGAGGGTGCGGAGTTCGACGGCAAACGCAGCCGCTTCGTCTCCTCGGCGACGGAATACTACGCGGATTACGATCTGCACGGCGCAGCGATGACATTCAGAATAGTATAACCGAATAAAACGAAAACTTATGCCGGAAACGATCGGAACCAAACGGGTCGTGCAGGGCGAGGACATCATCGTTCTGGTGGATGAGAAGACGACGCTCCACGCCACGAGCCATACGCTGAAGGTCGATCTGGAGATGAAGGAGTTCCGCACGAAGGATACGAACGGCAAGGAGAAAGCTCCGGGCGACGTTACGTGGTCGGTGGACGGCGACGGGCTGGTGGTCATCGACGATTCGATTGGGAACAGCCATACCGCCGAGGAAGTCCTCGACTTGGTGCTTCAAAAGAAACTCGTCGATGTGGTCGTCAAGTCGCCGCTCACGGGACTTGCGAAGATGTACACGGGCAAAGCCTACATCACGACCTTCTCGCTCTCGACGCCTGCGGGCGACAATGCCTCTTACAGTTATTCGCTTACCGGTAGCGGCAACCTGACTCCGGTAGACAAACCTAAATCCTGACCGCTATGAAAGAGATCATCATTCAAGGCACGCCGCACCCGATCCACTTCGGGCTGCGCGCCATCGACGAGTTCGTCAAGCAGCGCGGTGCGGAATTCGGGCAGACGGTCGCTTCTACCGAAGCCCTCGGATCGTTGGACAGCATCGTCGCGCTGACCGCTACGGGACTCAACGAGGGCGCACGGCGTGCCGGCAGCGACCGTCGTTACACCGAAGACGAGGTGTGGGACATCTTCGACGAAGAGCCGTCGCTCATTCTCGCTGTCTCGGAACTCTTCGTCGAGAGTATCGCGCCGCTGACGGATAAGTTGGGCGACCTCTCAAAAAACGGGAAACGCCCGACGACGGGGAGCCGCAAGCGGTAACCTACGAGCGGTGGTTCGCCATCGCCGTCGGGCAGATGGGACTGGCACCCGATGCCTTCGAACGGCTGACGCCCGCCGAGTTCATCTATGCGTGGCTCGGCTGGGCGAAATGCGAGGAAGACCGGCAGCGGCAGGCATGGGAACGCGAACGGTGGGCGGTATGGGTTGCGACCTGTATCCAACTCGACCGCAAAGACCGCCGCCCGATGACCGAGATGTTCCCGCTGCCGTGGGAAAAGCCGACGACTTCACCCAAACAAGAACCGACCATGCAGGAACGCATGGAACGAATCGAAGAAATGAAACGATGTATCCGAAAATAACCCTGATTATCCTGACGATCGCCGCCAGCGGCTGCTCTCCGCTCCGAAGCACGCGATCCGAGCGGCACGAGACGCTCGCTATCACAGACTCGACCCTTACGATGCTGTTCCGGCAGGAGTTCGAGCGGCAGATCGGAACGCTCCGCCGAACCGTCGTGGAGTTTTATCCGCCGGCGGAATATCCGGAACCGAGCGACGATCGATTCCCGAATCCGACCGACACGCTCCGTGCCGTTCTTCCGCCGCCGAAGATTCCGGCGACGAGTGCTTCCCGACAGCCGGTCAAGCGCATCTCCTATACCGAGGTATCGATGCAGAACGACCGCACGATCCTTACCGACAGCATTTCGCATAGCCGCATCAACACGGCAGCCCGCAACGACGTGCAGGAGCAGACCGATGAGCAACCATCTTCCGGTGTCGCATGGCTCAAGTGGACGACGGCGCTCGTCGCACTGACGCTTCTGCTGTTCTTATTCCTCAAACTCCGATAACCGAATCATTATGGTCAGATTGAAAACTCCGATTTCATACTATGGCGGCAAACAGATGCTTCTGAAGCATATCCTACCGCTGATTCCAGAACATACGCTTTACACGGAAGCCTTCTGCGGCGGCTGCGCCGTGCTCTTCGCCAAGCCGCCCGCGCAATGCGAGGTCATCAACGACACGAATACCGAATTGGTGAACTTCTACCGCGTAGCGCAGACGCAGTATGCGGCACTCAAAGCGATGATCGATGCGACGCTCCACAGCCGCGAGATACACGCGCACGCACGGCATATCAACGAGCATCCGTCGTTCTTCACGTCCGTCGAGCGGGCATGGGCGGTGTGGGTTTGCACGAAGTTGGGCTTCGCCTCGATGATCGACGGGACGTTCGGATACGACCGCAGCGGCACGACGACGCTGAAACTCCGCAATGCGAAAGAAGCCTTCACGGAGGAGTTGTGCTGCCGCCTCGGCCGCGTTACGGTCGAGTGCGAGGACGGCATCGATATCATCCGCCGTTACGACTGTCCCGAGGCGTTCCACTTCGTCGATCCTCCCTATGTCGGCAGCGACTGCGGACACTACAACGGCACGTTCGACGAGGAGGATTTTTCGAGGCTGCTCGACACGCTCGCGACGGTCGAAGGGAAGTTCATGCTCACGATGTTCCCGCACGAGAAGATCGAACGCCTCGCCGCCCGGCACGGCTGGACGATCCATCGGATCGACCGCACCATCACCGCCTCGAAAGTATCCCGCCGCCGGCAGGAGGAGTGGATCACGACGAATTACTGATACCGACGTGGGCACATTCGCTTACGATAACCCCGCCTATATCGCTTCGTGTTCATTCGGCAAGGATTCGATCGCTACGATCCTCCTTGCCCTCGAACACGGCGAGCCGCTCGATGCCGCCGTCTTCTCGGAGGTGATGTTCGACCACCGACGCAATATCAGCGGCGAGATGCCCGAACACATCGAGTGGATCTACTCGACGGCAATCCCGCGTCTTGCCGCATTGGGCGTACGGGTCGATGTCGTCCGTTCAGAGAAAGACTATCTTACGTTATTCCATACGGTCATAGGGAGCGGTACGCATAAGGGGATGCTGCGCGGCTGGCTCATCGGCGGCAAGTGCTGCGCCAACCGCGACCTCAAAATCCGGCCCATACATCGCTATTACGCCCGTTACCGAGAGCGTGGCGTCGTGCAGTACGTCGGCATCGCGGTCGACGAGCCGAGACGCCTCGTGCGGATGCAGGACAAAGGGTATATCCGTAAAACGAGTCTGCTCGCCAAGTACGGATACACCGAGGCGGATGCCCGACGCAAGTGCGAAGAATACGGTCTGCTGTCGCCTCTCTACCGAACCTCGCATCGGGGCGGTTGCTGGTTTTGCCCCAACTGCCGCATTCCGGGTTTCGCCGAATTGCGCCGCCGCCATCCTGAATTGTGGTGCGAACTGCAACTGCTCTCGAAGGTCGAAAATAAGTCATCCGAAGGTTTCAAATACGGGCAGACTTTCGAGGAGATCGAGCGGCGGATGGATCTCTTCGAACACTCGCCAACGCTATCCTAAACAACTGAAAATAAATACGATAATAGTCGCCTGATAACTTGCGTGTTCCGAATAACGATGTTATGTTTGCAGTGTGATAAACAACTGAATAATAAACGATTAAAACACTCGAACATGACAAGTGCACAAGCAAAACAGATCGCATCGAACTATATGCGGCAGCAGAGCGATTACATATTTTCGGAGGTAACGGTTAAAAGCCTCGCTCCGGCGGACGGACCAGTCAAGGTGTGGCTTACCACCGAAGACGACTACGGGGACGAATTGATTGTCGAGGTTGAGATGAACCCGCAGTCGAATGAGATCCGCTGGAAGAAGATCTGCAACACGGGACGCTTATCCGAATATCTGAAGCCGGCTACTCGGATCGATAAACTTTCGGCAGGACAACGCTTCCGGCTGCAAGGCGACTGCGTGGTTTACGAGTTCGTGGACAATGTAAAGGACCGCAGCAGTATTCCCTATATCATCCGACGGGCGGACCGGTCCGGTTGCGTATCGAGAGTCGGATGGCAGGAGGTCTTTCCTATCGAGTAACCGATAATCGCGCACCTTGCCGAAAGGCAGGGTGCGCATAAAACGATACGTTGATGAAACTCCGCCGAACGAAAACCGGAACTTACACGATGGCAGGTATTACCGCAACTCAATATCGCGCCCTTGCTGCCGTACTTACGACCGCCGATGAGCGTTGCTTCGACGAGCAGGACGAGGACGGCAACTATTACAGCAATGACGATTTCGTCTGCTCGCTCGATGGCGATGAACGCGAGGCATTGCGACAGGTGTGCGACGCACTTCGATAACGTGTAAGATATTGAAGATAAATACAATAATAATTTCAGAAAGACTTGCGTGTCCCGAATTATGATGTCATCTTTGCAGTGCAATAAACAACTAATATAGAGTGTATTATGAGTACAAGAGCAAGAATCGGAGTAAGACTTCCCGACGGAAAAATCAAAAGCGTCTATATATGGCGGGACGGACATCCCGATACGTTGGGCGAAACGTTGTCAGCGCACTACAATACATTGGAATCGGCAATGGCACTGGTCGAACGAGGCAACATAATCAATGTGGAGGCACGTCTCGAAGAGTGCCGGTTCGAGAAATCGAATGAACGGTACGATACCGAGCCTCGGATTTATAAATCGGTTGCCGCCTACGAACGAGAAATCGAGGAGGATATATGTTACAAATATCTCTATCGGGACGGCAAATGGGAATACCGGACGGTCGATTAGTAACCGACTTCCGATCGTAAGGAGCGAATGCTCCGAGCCTCCGACGGGAGGCTTTCCCTCGTTTCGTCCATTCAGTTGTTTATTGCGACCGGAGCCGTACATCGTGTACGGCTCCGGTTTCCGTTCGAAGGCGGGACATTGTTTCTGCAACGAATCTTCGACAGAATGTATATTTACCATATGGAAAATGCCTGATAAATAGTTGATATTCTTTGAATTAAGTTGCCGATAAACTTGCGCGTTCCGAATAATGATGTTATGTTTGCAGTGCAATAAACAATTGAACTACAATCTATTAAACGACTCGATTATGAATACAGCGAATCGAAAAAGAACGGAAATCGACGCCGAACTCGACCGGTTGGAGGTCGAATTCGAGAAGAACCGCAAGGAGATGCAACGCCTTGCCGACGAAAACAGACGTGCCGGCAACCGCTACGGCGAATTATCGAATGCGAATCACGACATCAACAACCGGATCCTTACATTGCTCGCTGAGCGTTGGGAATCGGAAGAGACGGCTGATTGACGAAACGAGAGACGACCCCGCCGAGAAATCTTCCTCGGCGGGGTTAAGACCCGAAACCGGGAAACACATAAAGAGATGAAAACGATGAATGCAAATGCAACGGTAGGCGACAAGATTCGCATTATCCATCTTCGCGACGAGGATAGCCGTTACGACGGCAAGGAGGGTACGATCGAGTTCATCGACTCGCTCGGACAACTGCACGGCACATGGGGAGGCTTGGCAGTCATTCCCGAAGTCGATCGGTTCGTAATTATCGAGAAAGCGGAATAATCGCCTACAACGATAATGCTCGGTTCCGCTATCTTTTTATAGCATCTAATCTATTGAAAATAAATACGATAATAGTCGCCGAACAACTTGCGTGTTCCGAATAACGATGTTATGTTTGCAGTACGATAAACAACTAAAAAAGAGCGAATTATGAGGACGAACATCGAACGGTTTTTAGAGAGATTCCCGAAGAATGCTACGAATTGGGCGCAGGCGACGGATGAGGTGCGTGACATGGCTCGCAAGGCGCGCGAATTGTTGGAAGAGTACGAAGGCGTAATCGTCGAACCGGTAAATTTCCGGGCTATCGAGACCCCGGCCGAGTGGAATACCGAAGGTCGCGAGTTCATCCTGACGAACTTCGATCGCATGGCGGATAGGACCAAAGAGCGCTTCTACGACTACTTCCGCGAGTGGTTCGAAAGCGAAGAGGAATAGACCGACGCACGGATGCTCCCCGCAGATTGAACGGGGAGCATCCGTCCTAACCCCGGAGCAGGGTTGCACGCGTCTCTTTCGATAGGAAATCTATCGTGCTCCATCAGTTGTTTATTGCAGCCGGAGCCGCATCATGTGCGGCTCCGGTATTTTATTTTGTATGTAAATAATGATTAAATTTGTAACGAAAACAGAATACGATGAAAGCCTATACCTATATCGAACACGGCCGGTTCGGACTGCTCGACAAGCCGAACCCCGCCTTGCAGGATCCTCGCGACGCCATCGTGCGCGTGACGCTCGCGAGCATCTGCACCAGTGACCTGCATATCAAGCACGGCAGCGTGCCGCGCGCCGTCGAGGGCATCACCGTCGGCCACGAGATGGTCGGCATCGTCGAGGCGGTCGGGTCGGAGGTGCGCAGCGTAAAGGTCGGCGACCGCGTGACGGTCAACGTCGAGACCTTTTGCGGCGAATGCTTCTTTTGCAAGCGCGGCTACGTGAACAATTGCATCGATCCCGACGGAGGTTGGGCGCTGGGCTGCCGCATCGACGGCGGGCAGGCGGAGTATGTCCGCGTGCCGCATGCCGATCTGGGGTTGAACCGCATTCCCGATACGGTGAGCGACGAACAGGCATTGTTCGTCGGCGATATTCTGGCCACGGGCTATTGGGCGGCGAAGATTTCGGAGATCGCGCCCGACGACACGGTCCTGATTATCGGTGCCGGACCGACGGGTATCTGCACGCTGCTTTGCGCAAGATTGAAGCGCCCGAAGCGAATCATCGTCTGCGAAAAATCGCCCGAACGGTGGCGATTCGTGCGGGAGCACTATCCCGAGGTGCTGACGGTCGCACCGGAGGAGTGTCGCGAGGCGGTTCTTGCGAACAGCGACCGTGGCGGCGCCGACGTCGTGCTGGAGGTGGCCGGTGCGGAGGATACGTTCCGTCTGGCGTGGGAGTGCGCCCGCCCCAATGCGACGGTTGTCATTGTTGCGCTCTACGACCGGCCGCAGATGTTGCCGCTGCCCGACATGTACGGCAAGAACCTTACCTTCAAAACGGGCGGCGTGGACGGCTGCGACTGCGCCGAAATCCTCCGGCTGATCGAGGCGGGCGAGATCGATACCACGCCGCTCATCACGCACCGCTATCCGCTCGGCCGCATCGCCGAGGCATACGACCTTTTCGAAAACCGCCGCGATGGAGCGATCAAGGTGGCGATCGATTTATATTAAAATTTTGACTAAGATATGACTTATTATCACTATACTTCTTTAGATGCTCTTCGAGGAATTATTCGATCGAATGAAAATAATGGCAAAGGACTTTGTTTTTGGGCAACTCGGTACGATTGTTTCGTAGATAAGGAAGAATATCTATTAGGTGTCGATTTTACTCGTAAGTATTTGTCCATTATGGAAGGCAAATACAATCTCAAACAGGATAGACGAATTGCCGCTTTATTCAGGCGGGAGACCATTGAGAATAACGTAAATCTGCCGAACCCGTATGTAATTTCCGTAACGGCCCGCAATGACAATGCATATATGTGGGAAAATTATGCGGATCACGGAAATGGGGCTGTGCTTGAAATAGATTTTCCGCAAACGAGAGGAATATACGATACTGCGATTATTTATAAATTGGAAAAATGTATTTATGAAGACACTATCGGGGATGCGGAATTGATACGAATAGTTTATGAAGCCTATACGGATGGAGGATTAGCACTATTACAAGGCAACAAAAAACTGTGTTTGGAGATGTTACCAAAATACCCTCAATTATTCGTACGATTCGTTGCCATGTATATACTGTATTTCTTTGCTCCGCGCATTAAAAGAAACTGCTTTAAACAAGAGGAAGAATTCCGGATGATTTTATCTGCTCCGGTTCCTGCATATACTGAGTTCATACAAGCAAATGCTCTGTTAATCGATGCTATTGCATCCGCATTGAATATGGAAATGAAAAGCGGAGATATCGTATCTCCATTGCTAAAAGAGAAAATGAGGACGAAAGAGGAGCGATATATTTACTATCGAGAATTTTTTCTTCCTGAATTGGCTTTGATTCGCATATTCGTCCGAAATATCCACGCACAATCAGCAGTAGAAGCCTTTTTGGATCAGAAAGGCTTCGATAATATCAAATGCGAAATTGTAAAGTATTAAATCAGTGTCCACCCCTTGTCTGTCGCGATCGCTTTTTGGATAGCATTCAGTTTCGCAAGGTTCTTCGCTCCGATATTGCAGGTCTTGCCATTACCTGTGTCGGATAGAGCATTCAGCAGGAATACCAAACTCTCGACCGTGAGTTTCGGGCAGCCGTTCATCGCGATATCCACGCTGACGGGGCCGTCGATGATGACCGTTTCGAGTGCGGAGCAGGAGACGAATGTCGTGTCGATCTTCGATGTTACCTTGCTGAAGTCGAGTCTTCCGCCGATTTTGCGCAGGTTCTTGCAGCCGTGGAACATCTCCGAGGCGGAGGTAATGCGCGAGGTGTCCAATCCGCCGATCTCCTGCAAGTTCGTACAACCGTAGAAAGCATACATCATATTCGCGACGTTCGAGGTGTCGAGCGTCGGCACGCGCTCCAGTGCCGTACAGCCGTAGCACATCTGATACATCGAATCGAACGACGCCGTATCGAACTCCGGAAATACCGACATCGTCGTATTGCCCCGAAAGAGCTGGTAGCCGTTGCGGATCTGATTCATTCCGCTGGTGCTGTCCATCAATGCGACTTTATCGACGAGCGATGCCAACGTCTCTTCGTCGGTTGTCGCCACGCCTTTGTCGCGGAGCGTCCCGGCAAGGTGCTGCCGCAGCGCATCGAGCCGCAAAACGAGTGAAGTAAAGTCTGCCATATGCTATCCGATAATATGGTTCAGTGCCTCCTCGATGCCCGTCAGCCCGAGCGAGGCGGTCATCGCATCGACCAACGTCGCATAAGTTACGGCAGCCCCCGTACCGTTGCGATCGATTTCGATAAGGTCGGTGGCTGCCAAAGTCGTTACCTTCGGGAGCTGAGAGAGCGTGATCGCTCCCGATACGGGATCCGCTATCGCTTCGATATCTATATCCTTTACGATTTCGAATGAATTATTCTCCATGTTCGTTGTTTTTAGTAGATTATTCTTCGTAAATCTTGAATTCGGACATCATCTGATAAGTTACGTGCCACATGCATTTGGCGGAGGAATAGGGCGACGGCACAGCCAACAGTTGCAACAGTCCTCCGTAGGTCTCGATGCGAGGAACCGGTAGATAGCCCATTCCGTAGGCATCTTTCTTCAGTGTCGTCACGATGCCCGACTGCGTGTCGTCCGCTGCAAGTACCAGACTGGGCGATGAACGGGTGCGGATCGGACAGTCGTAGAGGTTTACCACGCTGCCGATATACTCGGACGATACGGGCAGGTTCAACCAGACGATGTAACTGCCGAAATCTGCGCCGTTGGCGATCAGGTTGAAGTTGCGGTTCAATGTATACTTGCGGGTCGAGGCGTTGTAGTCCGTGCCTTCGTCCGTGAAGTATTTGAACTGCACCTTCGAATATCCGCTGAAGATGCCGCTCGCCATTTCGACGTGTCCGTCTTCGTAGATGCGTGTGGCAGCCGTCGCAGCGTTCTCGATACCGTCCGCTCCGGCGAAGAACATCAACTTGCCGTGCTTCGACGTCGGAGCGCCTTTCAATGCGCAGCCTGCCATACCCGCCACGACCTTCTTGTCCGTATCGTCCTTTACGCCGACGAACCCGGACAGCACCACGCCGCTTCCGGCATCGATCTCCGTCGAGATATCCTGAAAGTTTTCGCGTAGATACTCCAGATCGCTGTCGTCGCTTTTCGCCGCCTCGTCCAAGAGCGCCCCGATCGTTCGGCGAGCCGTGTAGTAAGCCTCGATGTCGGCGAAATCATCCCCGATCGGAATGAACTCCGGCTCCGGCTGCGTGTATTTCCCGATGGCGGCGACGGCCCGCTGATAGGCATCTTCGTAGGGCGTCCATTCGTCGGCGAGCAACCGGACGACGCGCCGCTTGCCGTGTACCATAAGTACTTTGCCGTTCGCGCTGCGATAACGAAACACGGAGAGCAGCCGCAGGGCATTGGCGCGGAGTTGTTCGTATTCGGTTCGGATATCCTGCAAGCGCTCTTTCAAAAACGACTTCTCCACGGGTGAAACATACTTGTCCGAGTTGATACGGCCGAGCGTTTCCAATGTCGAGGAGATCGTCTGCATCAACTCGTCGAAATCCGTTCCTGTATCGGGCTTCGCGGGGTCGATGCGACCGAAGCGCAGGATGCCGTTGCGGAAATTTACGCCGTAACCCGTCGTACGGTTGAAGAGCTGCATATCGCCCGTCGCGGAGTCGAACCACGAGTCGCCCGACTTGTCCGAGAGGAAGCCCGTGAGGTAGATATTTTTCAGGTAGGCCGAATAACCGGTCATATCCAGACCGTGCGACTTGAGATTCGAAAGGTCGCCGAACTGCGCTGCGATATTCTCCGTGCGGATCGTCCAGTCGTCCATACCTGTGAGAAACCGCAGGTAGGTGCGGGTTTCGTAGCGGGAGGTTCGGCGCTCCTTGTCGGTCGTATTGCCGAATGCCACGAACTGCATCGCCGCCTGCGGGTGATAGGGGTACCCCTCGCGCAATTCGTACCGCCATTCGGCGTAAGTGTTGCAGTCGAGGCACTCGGTAAGGCGGAAGTAGCAGGTCGTGAAGCCGGCATAGGCGCGGTTGCCGAACGAGTCGTCCGAATCGACGGTATTGCCGCTCGGTGCGTCCATTGCCGAGTTCAGGAAGATGCCCATACAGAGGTCGTTCTCGCGCAAGGTGCTTATTTCGCCCGCCTCCAACTTGACGACCAACGTCCGGTTCTCCGGCGAGACGAACTCGACGATGCCGCCGCCCGGAGCGGACCACCGATCGCCGACGACCGTTTCGATGCGGTTGTAGCGGTATTCGGGAACCTCCAAGAACTCCTCCAAATGAAGCCGCCGCAGGTACGTATCGCCCATAACCGACAAGTCGCCCGAGATCGTACCGCCTTTCTTGTCCAACTTCTTATCGAACTCGCCGGACAGCCCCGTGATGTCGGAGACGGCGTGCGTATGCCTCTTCGGAGCCATCACACCCTTGATCTCCTTGCCGGAAACCTTCATCGATGCGGCGGCTGTCGGGACGTCGACGATGAACTCGAATGCGTCGAACTCCGCCAACTGTCCAGAAGCGCTCGCGAGGTCTTTGATGCGAACTTCGTCCATAACGACGTGAAAATAACGCTTCGCCGAACCTTTTTCGGGATACAAAGTCCCTAATTCCGAAGAATGCCTTATCTTTGTAGTTGCATTCCGCACAACCGGAGTGCGACATATTATCCGACTTGACTCTGGAGAAAACTGGTAATTTTTAACAAAGGGTTGAGCACACCGTATTCTCGCATCGAACGGCTCTCGCCGTAAGGTTCGGGATATGGTCATATCCCTGCTTTACGGCGTGGGCTATATGTGCTTATCCTTTGTGGGTATACCAGTACCTCTCCAGTATAAGCGGCAGTAGGCCCACGTTCTTTTTGCCCGGCGGACAGACGCGATCCTATCTGCCATTTCGATGATTATGAACGCAACGAATCGAATACCGGATCGCCGTGTCGTGCGACCGTTGACCGCACGGATATTGCGGTCGTTTCTGGTGGCGTCGGAACGCTCGCATCACCATATTTATGCGCTGTGGGAACACGCATCGGTCCTGTCATTTTCGATAAAGAATGCAGACGGCGAGTATTTGTCTTTGCGGGAGTTTTTCGGCAGGGGCGATGCGGTTGCGCCCGACGATCCGCTCATCGTCATCTTCCACGAAGTGCATATCGAAACCGTGGAAGAATTGACCGCTGAATACATCGAACGCATTTACGAATCGTTCCTTTATCACCATTGCGAGATGGGATTGCGCTGCAACGCTCCGCTTCGTTTGACCCCGGAATCGATTCGACGATACGGCTTGACCGAAGCGGACGCCGTCCTTGTCGGCGAACATCTCGAAGTCCTGAACGAGATGATCCGTCGGAAACTCCAGCAGCGATACGACGAACTCAAAGCGCTGGATTGCATTCGAAAGTAGGGTTTAATATTTCGTGGTTATTGTAAAAATAAATTCTTTTTTTATATCTAAAATAGAATATATTTTGTATTTTTATTACCATAATTAATAC
>JAIDUK010000029.1:1305-16219 GCA_029060215.1 Alistipes sp. | reverse complement strand
GTTACCGCAGGTACGAGACATAAGATTATCGGCACGTTCGACGAGATCACCAAGTCGACGCCGGAGAAGTCGCTGCTGAGCCCCAAGAAGAGCACGGGCGGTCGCAACAACACGGGTAAGATGACGGTCCGCTACATCGGCGGCGGTCACAAGCAGATGTACCGTAATGTCGACTTCAAGCGTGCCAAGGACGGCATTGCCGCTACTGTGAAATCTATCGAGTACGACCCCAACCGCACTGCACGCATCGCACTGCTGGTGTATGCCGATGGCGAGAAGAGCTACATCATCGCTCCCAACGGCCTTCAGGTCGGACAGACCGTCATGAGCGGCGCAGGCGTCGCTCCCGAAGTGGGCAACACGCTCTTCCTGAGCGAGATTCCCCTCGGTACGGTCGTACACAATATCGAACTCTACCCGGGTCAGGGTGCCGCCATGGCGCGTTCCGCTGGCTCGTACGCTCAACTGCTGGCACGCGAGGGCAAATTCGCCATCATCAAGCTGCCTTCGGGAGAGACTCGTATGGTACTCGTAACTTGCCGTGCTACGGTGGGTGTGGTGTCGAACGTCGACCACAACCTCGAAAGCTCGGGCAAGGCAGGTCGTGAACGCTGGCTCGGCCGCCGTCCGCACAACCGCGGTGTCGTGATGAACCCGGTGGATCACCCGATGGGTGGTGGCGAAGGCCGTGCTTCGGGTGGTCATCCCCGTTCGCGCAAGGGTCTGTTGGCTAAGGGTTACAAGACTCGCAACCCGAAGAAGACGACCTCGAAATTTATTATTTCCAAGAAGAAAAAATAATTAAATAAGAGTACATAATGAGTCGTTCATTAAAGAAAGGGCCGTTCATCGACCCCAAACTCGAAGCGAAAATCGTCGCACAGGCCGAGAGCAACAAGAAGGCCGTGGTCAAGACGTGGTCGCGTGCAAGCATGATCTCGCCCGATTTCGTGGGCCAGACCGTCGCTGTGCACAACGGTAACAAGTTCATCCCGGTATACGTAACTGAGAACATGGTAGGGCACAAACTCGGTGAGTTTGCTCCCACGCGCAACTTCCGCGGTCACGCCGGCAACAAGAAAAAATAGTAGAAAATGGGTGCAAGAAAAGCAATAGCAGCCAAGAAGTTACAGGCTGAGAAAAAGCAGAAGGCGATCGCCATCATGCGCGATTGTCCGACCTCTCCCCGTAAGATGCGCCTTGTGGCCGACATCATCCGCGGCGTGGAGATCAACAAAGCGTTGGGCATCCTCCGTTATTCCAAGAAGGAAGCCTCGATCCGCATGGAGAAACTCCTCAAGTCGGCCATCGCCAACTGGGAGGCCAAGAACGAGAACGAGCGTCTGGAAGACGTCAAGCTCTGCGTCAAGGAAGTGTTCGTGGACTGCGGCCGTATGCTGAAGCGTATTCAGCCGGCGCCTCAGGGTCGTGCGCACCGCATTCGCAAGCGTTCGAACCACGTAACGATCGTGGTGGACAAAATGGTAACCGTAGAAAACAAGTAAGCAGATGGGACAGAAAGTTAATCCGATAGCAAATCGTCTCGGTATCATCCGCGGTTGGGATTCCAACTGGTTCGGCGGCAAGGACTTCTCCGACAAACTCGTCGAGGACGCCAAGATCCGCAAGTATCTGAATGTCCGTCTGGCCAAGGCAAGCATCTCGAAGATCATCATCGAGCGTACGCTGAAGTTGGTTACGGTGACCATCTCGACGGCCCGTCCGGGTATCATCATCGGCAAGGGCGGTCAGGAGGTCGACAAGCTCAAGGAAGAGCTCAAGAAGCTCACCGGCAAGGAGGTCCAGATCAACATCTTCGAGGTGAAGCGTCCCGAGGTCGACGCCGTGATCGTGGGTCAGAACATCGCCCGTCAGCTGGAGGGCCGTGTTTCGTTCCGCCGCGCCGTGAAGACCGCCGTGGCTTCGACCATGCGCATGGGTGCCGAGGGCATCAAGATTCAGGTCGCCGGCCGTGTGGGCGGCGCCGAAATGGCCCGCACCGAGACCATCAAGGAAGGCCGTATTCCTCTGCATACGTTCCGTGCCGACATCGACTATTGCCTGACCGAGGCGTTGACCAAGGTCGGTATTCTGGGTGTCAAGGTATGGATCTGCCAAGGTACGGTTTACGGCAAGCGCGACATCTTCGAGATCGCAGGCGCTTCGGCCCAGTCGGCATCGGGCGACCGCGGCGAACGCCGTGGCGGACGCGGTGGCGACCGTCGGGGCGGAGACCGCCGCGGAGGACGTCGTGGCGGCGAGCGTCGCAACAATCAATAGTAAGTAGGACCTTTTAAGCAAAACAGACATGTTACAGCCGAAAAAGACCAAGTTTAGAAGAATGCAGAAAGGCCGTATGAAGGGTTTGGCTCAGAGAGGCAACCAGCTTGCATACGGATCGTTCGCAATCAAGGCACTTGAATCGACATGGATCACCGGTCGTCAGATAGAAGCAGCGCGTCAGGCCATCACCCGTTACATGAAGCGTGAGGGACAGCTCTGGATCCGCATCTTCCCCGACAAACCCATTACGAAGAAACCCGCCGAGGTACGTATGGGTAAGGGTAAGGGTAATCCCGAAGGTTTCGTGGCGCCCGTAACTCCGGGCCGCATTCTCTTCGAGGCCGAAGGGGTGCCCTTGGCAGTAGCGCAGGAAGCGTTGCGTCTGGGTGCGCAGAAACTGCCCATCACCACCAAGTTCATTGTAAGACGTGACTACGTCGAAACCACAATTTAAGGGAACATTAAGATGAAAAGTGCAGAAATCAGGGAAGTCTCGGTCAAGGACCTTCAGGAGCGCATCGAGACCGAAAAGGCTCAGCTCGCGAAGCTGAAGGTGCAGCACGCGGTGTCCCCCGTCGAGAACCCGTCGATCATCAAGAAAAACCGCAGAGACATAGCTCGTATGCTGACAATTCTGCGTCAAAAAAACGCCAAATAAGGAATGACCATGGAAAGAAATCTTAGAAAAGAGCGTATCGGGGTGGTTGTCAGCAACAAGATGGAGAAAACCATTGTGGTTGCGGTAGCACGCAAGGTGAAGCATCCCATCTACGGCAAGTTCGTCAACAAGACGACCAAGTTCGTTGCCGAGTCGCTCGACGAGACCTGCAAGGAGGGCGATACCGTGCGTATCATGGAGACCCGCCCGCTGAGCAAGACGAAGCGTTGGAGATTAGTACAAATCATTGAAAGAGCCAAGTAATTATGATACAGCAGGAAAGTAGACTCGTAGTAGCCGACAACAGCGGTGCGAAGGAGGTCCTTTGCATCCGGGTGCTCGGCGGTACGAAGCGTCGCTATGCTTCGATCGGCGACAAGATCGTGGTGGCCGTGAAGAGCGCTTCGCCCTCGGGCGACGTCAAGAAAGGCGCCGTTTCGAAGGCCGTGGTCGTGCGTACGACCAAGGAAATCCGCCGTGCCAACGGTTCGTACATCCGTTTCGATGACAACGCCGTGGTACTGCTCAACAACCAAGGTGAAATGCGTGGTACTCGTATATTCGGCCCCGTAGCTCGCGAGCTGCGCGACCAGTATATGAAGATTATCTCCCTCGCACCCGAAGTATTGTAATCATAAAAACGATTTCGGACATGTCAGTCAAATTACATATTAAGAAAGGGGATACGGTTTACGTCAACGCCGGCGACAGCAAGGGCCAGCAGGGCAAGGTCCTGAAGGTCGACGTCGAGAAGCAGCGTGCCATCGTCGAGGGCGTGAACCTGTGCAAGAAGGCCACCAAGCCCAATGCGAAGAATCCTCAGGGAGGTATCATCGAGCAGGAGGCTGCGATCCATATCTCCAACTTGCAGGTCATCGACCCCAAGAGCGGCAAGCCTACGCGCATAGGCCGTAAACTCGATGACAAAGGTAAATTAGTTCGTTACGCTAAAAAGTCAGGGGAGGAGATCAAATAATGGCATACGTACCTACACTCAAGACACAGTATAAGGAGCAGATCATGCCTGCCCTTATGAAGGAGTTCGGTTACTCCAGCATCATGCAGTGCCCGAAGCTCACCAAGATCGTCATCAATCAGGGCATGGGGCAGGCCGTCGCCGACAAGAAGCTCATCGACGTGGCCGAGGCTGAGTTGACGCAGATCACCGGTCAGAAGGCCGTGCAGACGCGTTCGCGCAAGGACATCTCCAACTTCAAGCTGCGCAAGGGTATGCCCATCGGCGTGCGCGTTACGTTGCGCGATGCCCGGATGTACGAGTTTCTGGAGCGTCTGATCGCCGTGGCTCTGCCGCGTATCCGCGATTTCAAGGGTATCAACGAGAAGTTCGACGGTCAGGGCAACTACACCCTCGGCATCACCGAGCAGATCATCTTCCCGGAGATCGACATCGACAAGATCACCAAGATCTTCGGTATGGAGATCACTTTCGTTACCACGGCCAAGACCGACGAAGAGGCATACGCTCTGCTTCGCGAGTTCGGCCTGCCTTTCAAGAACGCTAAAAAGAACTAAGCCATGGCAAAAGAATCGATGAAAGCGCGCGAGGTGAAGCGTCAGAAGCTCGCCAACCGTTATGCTCATAAGCGCGAGGAGATCGCAGCCAAGGTGAAGGCCGGCGAAATGGACCACGAGGAGGCTTGGATCGCTCTGTCGAAACTGCCCCGCAACTCCAATCCCATCCGCCAGCACAACCGCTGCAAGATCACGGGTCGCCCCAAGGGTTACATCCGCCTGTTCGGCATCAGCCGTATCCAGTTCCGCGAGATGGCCTCCAAGGGTCTGATTCCGGGCGTTACGAAGGCCAGTTGGTAGTCAGCCGCTTTTCGGGCCGTAAGGCTCGGAGAGGGGAAGAGTCGGGGCGGAGGGCCGAAAGGCGCTCGCCCCGGATTCTGTGAATCATAAGGTCGTTGCATCCGGAAGGTGCATAGCCTGTGGCCGACGGCGGGGAGCGATTTCCCCGACGTCAGCCGAAGGAACAACGGCCGATACGGGTGCCTGACCCGTGTAGAAAAGTTGCAATGTCGGGGAAAGTGCCGCCTCAAGCGGTAACTTCCCGGCGGCGGAACTTCTTGAAGGATCGGGCATTTGTTACGGAATTCTTGTTCGGCAGGGAAGCCGGGACGCATAGAGGACGCTGGGCCGGAAAGGCCGGCGGCACTCTTTTGCGACAGGCAGAACAGGCTGGAAGCAGGAGCCGTACGGAAACATGTTGGCAGCGAAACGAGGTGCTGACATGCTCCGTTTTCTGAGACGACCGACAAAAAGCCTAAAAAACAAGGCGATAAGTTGGTCGTTTGAGAAATAATCCGTATATTTGCGCGCTTTGTGTGCCGTGCGGATTCTCGCGTACGCATGCGGGAGAGCGGGCGGCAAGGCGCAACGAACCAAGATCGAACACGGACAAGGAAGCGATTCCGACCTCCGCCGACGATACGAAAACATTCAACAACAAACTTTTAATTTTAACTTCTATTCGTTATGACTGATCCTATTGCGGACTTTCTGACCAGAATTAGAAACGCAGTGAAAGCCAACCACAAGGTGGTTGAAGCTCCTGGCTCCAAAATTAAGCAGGAAATCACGAAGATCCTCTACGAGCAGGGCTACATCCTCGCTTACAAGTTCGACACCGACGAGAAGGGTCACCCCACCATCAAGATCGCTCTGAAGTGGGATGCCGCGACCAAGACGAACGCCATCAAGAACCTCAAGCGCATCAGCCGCCCGGGTCTCCGCCGCTACGCTTCGGTAGCCGACATGCCCCGCGTGCTGAACGGTCTGGGCATCGCGATCGTCTCGACCTCGAAAGGCATCATGACCGACGCCAAGGCTCGTCAGGAGAATGTCGGCGGCGAGGTGCTGTGCTACATCTACTAATCGGAAATCACTAAACAACAACAACAATGTCAAGAATCGGTAAATTACCTGTAAACTTGCCTGCCGGAGTGACCGTCGAGGTTGCGGCCGACAATACGGTAAGCGTGAAAGGACCGCTCGGGACGCTGAGTCAGAAAGTGGACTCGGACATCAAGGTAGAGGTCGGCACGCACAAGGATCCCCACACGGAGAAGGAAATCCCCGCCGTGCTCGTATCGCGCCCGACCAACCAGCCGCGCCATCGCTCGCTGCACGGGCTCTACCGCGCACTGATCAACAACATGGTCGTCGGCGTGTCTAAGGGCTACGAGATCCAGCAGGAGTTGGTCGGCGTCGGTTTCAAGGCCGAAGTCAAGGGCCAGATCCTCGAAATGAGCCTCGGCTATTCGCACGACACCCATTTCATGCTGCCCAAGGAGGTGACCGCTACGGCTGTCACGGAGAAGAAGGGCAACCCCATCGTGACGCTGAAGTCGATCGACAAACAGTTGGTAGGTCAGGTGGCCGCCAAGTTGCGTTCGCTGCGCAAGCCGGAGCCGTACAAGGGCAAGGGTATCAAGTTCGTCGGCGAACAGCTGCGCCGCAAGGCCGGCAAATCGGCAGGTGCTAAATAGTAAATAGTCTGAAGTTATGTCACTGAACAAGATAGAAAGAAGAGAGAGGATCAAGATGCGTATCCGCAAGATCGTCAGCGGTACGCCCGCACAGCCTCGCATGACTGTATTCCGCAGCAACAAGCAGATCTACGTACAGTTTATCGACGACCTCGCAGGTGCGACCCTCGCCACGGCTTCCTCTTTGGACAAGGAGGTGGCCGAAGCCGCTGCCGGCAAGAACAAGTGCGAAGTAGCCGCTCTGGTCGGCAAGTTGGCCGCCGAGCGCGCCACCGCCAAGGGCATCACCACCGTAGCGTTCGACCGCAACGGCTACCTTTATCACGGAAGAGTTAAACAGCTGGCCGAAGCAGCACGCGAAGGCGGTCTTAAATTCTAAGCATCATGTCGAATACCAACATAAAGAAAGTACGCACGAGCGACCTTGAGCTCAAGGACCGGCTCGTAAGCATTCAGCGTGTCACGAAGGTGACCAAGGGCGGTCGTACGTTCAGTTTCTCGGCCATCGTGGTCGTGGGCAACGAGGACGGCGTCGTAGGTTACGGTCTGGGCAAGGCTTCGGAGGTGCAGGCCGCCATCGCCAAGGGCGTGGAGGATGCCAAGAAGAACCTCGTGAAGATCCCCGTCATCAAGGGTACGATTCCTCACAAGCAGGAGTATCGTTACGGCGGTTCGCTCGTCATGATCCGTCCGGCAGCTCCCGGTACGGGTATCATCGCCGGCGGTGCCATGCGTGCCGTGCTCGAGTCGCTCGGTATCAAGAACGTGCTTGCCAAGAGCAAGGGTTCGTCGAACCCCCACAACTTGGTCAAGGCTACCATCGGTGCTTTGTGCGAGTTGCGCGACGCCTACAGCGTGGCCCGTCTGCGCGGCATCTCGATGGACAAGGTGTTTAACGGTTAATTCCCGGACAAATGGCAAAGTTGAAAATCACTCAGATAAAGAGCCGCATCGGCGCTACGGAGCGTCAGTGCCGGAACCTCGACGCGTTGGGTCTCAAGAAGATCAACGCAAGCGTCGAGCACGAGGATTCGGCTATCATCAAGGGCATGATCGAGCGTGTGAAGCACTTGGTCAAGGTCGAGACGGTAGCTTAAGTTTAACATCATCAAGAAGAACATTTTACGATGGAACTCAATAATCTCAAACCCGCAAAGGGTTCTACGCACCACGACAAACGTGTCGGCCGCGGTGCAGGTTCGGGCCACGGCGGTTATGCGACCCGTGGTAACAAGGGTGCGCAGTCGCGTTCGGGCTACTCGCGCAAGCTGGGATTCGAGGGCGGTCAGATGCCGCTCCAGCGCCGTCTTCCGAAGTTCGGGTTCACCAACCTGAAGCGTGTGGAATTCAAGCCCATCAACCTCTCGACGCTCGAGGAGTTGGCCGGTAAGAAGTCGCTTTCGGAGATCACGGTCGAAACGCTCGTCGCCGCAGGTTTCATTTCGTCGAACGACAAGGTGAAGATCCTCGGCAACGGACAGCTGACCAAGAAGCTCACGGTCAAGGCGCATGCCTTCTCGAAGAGCGCAGCCGAGGCGATCGCGGCGGTCGGCGGCAGCGTCGAAAAACTGTAAGGAATCTTAGAATCCCACCATTATGAATCAGTATCTTGTTGTTGGCATCGTCTTCATAGCGATCATCGCTATCTTGGCGACCAACAAGAAATTGGTAGAAACGCTCAAGAATATCTATAAGATCGAGGAGCTCCGCAAGCGTGTCGTGTACACCATCGGGTTGCTGTTGGTCTATCGCTTGGGTAGTTTCATCGTGATTCCGGGCATCGATCCCAACGCCTTGGGCGAGGGGTCGGCATACGCCGGTCAGTTGACGGAAAACGGACTTCTGGGTCTGTTGGACGTCTTCTCCGGCGGTGCGTTCGGCAACGCCGCGATCTTCGCGCTCGGAGTCATGCCGTATATCACCGCTTCGATCGTCATCCAGCTCATGGGCATGATGATCCCGTATTTCCAGAAAATGCAGAAGGAAGGTGAGAGCGGCCGCCGCAAGATGAACCAGTGGACTCGGTTCCTCACCATCGGCGTCTTGTTGATTCAGGGTCCGGCTTACATCGCCAACCTCTATCATCAGGTTCCCGGGGCGTTCCTCTACGGCAGTAATTTCCTTTTCGTTGTCTATGCGACGACGATCCTCATCGCCGGCACCATGTTCATCATGTGGCTCGGCGAGAAGATCACCGACAAGGGTATCGGCAACGGCATCTCGCTCATCATCATGATCGGTATCGTCGCTCGTCTGCCCCACGCTCTGTTGGCCGAGGTCAACGCGCGGTTCCAGACGGCTTCGGGCAGCGCCATCATGTTGATTTTCGAGTTGGTGCTCCTGTTCCTTGTCTTCATGGCAACGATCGCTTTGGTGCAGGCTGTCCGCAAGGTGCCTGTGCAGTATGCGAAGCGTATTGTCGGCAATAAGCAGTACGGCGGTGTGCGTCAGTATATCCCGCTGAAGATGAATGCCGCGAATGTGATGCCCATCATCTTCGCGCAGGCTCTGATGTTTATTCCGGCGTTGTTCTCGGGGACGGCTTTCGCGGCTGCTTTCAGCTCGATGACCGGTTTCTGGTACAACTTTACGCTCGCAGTGTTGGTAATCGCTTTCACCTACTTCTACACAGCGATTATCATCAACCCTCAGATGATGGCCGATGACATGAAGCGCAACGGCGGCTTCATCCCGGGAGTGAAACCGGGTAAGCAGACCGTGAGCTACATCGATACCATCATGACGCGTATCACGCTTCCCGGCTCGTTCTTCTTGGCCATCGTGGCGATTCTGCCTGCTTTGGCCATGCGGTTCTTGGGCATCCAGCAGGCGTTCGCCTATTTCTACGGCGGTACGTCCTTGTTGATCATGGTCGGCGTGGTGCTCGACACTCTCAAGCAGATAGAGAGCTACCTGTTGATGCGCCATTACGACGGTCTGATGAAGACCGGCCGTATTCAGGGGCGTCATTAGGAGTTTTTCCGACGAGATTCTTAGCGAAGAATGATCTATTTGAAGACAGACGAGGAGATCGAACTGCTCCGTGAGAACAACCTTCTGGTGTCGCAGACGCTGGCCGAGGTGGGCCGCCACATTCGTCCGGGCGTCACGACGCTGGAGTTGGACCGTATTGCCGAGGATTTCATCCGCGCGCACGGAGCAGTTCCCGCTTTCCTCGGATATCAGGGATTTCCCGCTTCGTTGTGTATTTCGGTTAACGAACAGGTAGTTCACGGTATCCCGTCCGCAGACTGCGTCCTCAAGGAGGGCGACATCGTTTCGGTCGATTGCGGTACGTTTATGAAGGGGTTTGTTGGCGATTCGGCGTATACGTTCGCCGTGGGAGAGGTTGCCGAGGAAGTACGGCAGCTGATGGAAGTCACCAAAGAGGCTCTTTATAAAGGTACCGCCCAAGCCAAGGCCGGCAATCGCGTAGGCGACGTGTCGGCGGCCGTTCAGGAGCACGCCGAGCGTTTCGGTTACGGCGTTGTGCGCGAGTTGGAGGGACATGGGTTGGGTCGTAAGATGCACGAAGACCCGGGTGTTCCCAACTACGGCGCACGCGGCAGAGGTCCGCTTCTGAAAGAGGGCATGGTGATCTGTATCGAGCCCATGATCAACATGGGAGCCAAAGCGGTGGTTTTCGAGCGCGACGGCTGGACGGTCCGCACCCGCGACCGCAAACCCGCGGCCCACTACGAGTTCGCAGTGGCCGTGCGGAAGGACGGTCCCGACGTGCTGACGGATTTCAGTATCATCGAACAAGCTATAAACAACTAAGACTCAATGGCAAAACAAGCTGCTATCGAACGTGACGGCACGATCATCGAGGCCTTGTCCAACGCAATGTTCCGCGTCGAACTGGACAACGGCCACGTGTTGACGGCCCACATCTCGGGAAAGATGCGCATGCACTACATCAAGATCCTTCCCGGGGACAAAGTGAAGGTGGAGATGACGCCCTACGACTTGTCGAAAGGCCGCATTTCCTTCAGGTACAAATAATCAGATTGCTTTAAGATCATGAAAGTAAAAGCATCCATCAAGAAGCGCAGCGAGGATTGCAAGATTGTGAAGCGTAAGGGCAAGCTCTACGTCATTTGCAAGAAGAATCCCAAGTTCAAGATGCGCCAAGGGTAGTATTTCAACAATCAAGTTAAAGTAGAAAAAGTTTTATGGCACGTATAGTTGGTGTAGATTTACCCAAAAACAAGAGAGGCGAGATCGGCTTGACCTATATCTACGGTATCGGTCGGTCCACGGCTCGCAAGATTCTCGACGGAGCTGGTATCAGCTACGACGTCAAGGTTCAGGACTGGACGGATGACCAAGTGGGCGCCATCCGTTCGACGATTGCCGACATGGGCATCAAGGTCGAGGGCGAATGCCGTTCGATGGTTCAGCTCAACATCAAGCGTCTGATGGACATCGGTTGTTACCGTGGCATCCGTCACCGTCTGGGTCTTCCGGTTCGCGGTCAGTCGACCAAGAACAACGCCCGCACCCGCAAGGGACGCAAGAAGACCGTCGCTAACAAGAAAAAGGCAACAAAGTAATCTTTAGAGAATTATGGCAAAGAAAACTGGAACAGTCAAGAAAAAGGTTGTTAAGGTGGGTGCCGTGGGCAATGCCTACGTACATTCGACTTTCAACAACGTAATCATCACCATCACCAATGAGAACGGCGATGTGATAAGCTGGTCTTCAGCCGGTAAGATGGGCTTCCGTGGTTCGAAGAAGAATACTCCCTATGCCGCTCAGACTTCGGCCGCCGATTGCGCCAAGGTCGCTTACGACATGGGTCTGCGCAAGGTCAAGGTGTACGTCAAGGGTCCGGGTGCCGGTCGCGAGTCGGCCGTGCGTACGATCCACGGCGCCGGTATCGAGGTGATGGAGATCATCGACGTCACTCCGCTGCCGCACAACGGTTGCCGCGCTCCCAACCGCCGCCGCGTATAGTTCGCGCGTGGTACAATCATCTTACAGAGTTATTTAATTACGTCAAAGATCATGGGAAAATACATAGGACCAAAATCGAAGATCGCCAGAAAATTCGGCGAAGCCATTTACGGGGCGGACAAGGTGCTCGAAAAGCGCAACTTCCCTCCCGGACAGCACGGTCTGGCGCGCAAGCGTAAAAAGGTGTCGGAGTACGGTACGCAGCTCAGCGAGAAGCAGAAGGCCAAGTACACCTACGGTTTGTTGGAGAAGCAGTTCTCGCGTACCTACGAGCAGGCCGCACGTATGGGCGGTATCACAGGCGAGAATTTGTTGAAGTTGCTCGAGTGCCGTCTGGACAACGTCGTCTACCGCCTCGGCATCGCTCCTACGCGCGCCGCGGCTCGTCAGCTCGTGTCGCACCGCCACATTTGTGTCAATGGCAATGTCGTGAACATCCCGTCGTATTCGTTGCGTGCCGGCGATGTCGTCTCGGTTCGCGAGAAGTCGAAGAGCCTCGAGGTGATCGCTGCTTCGCTGGCCGGCGGCAACCGCAGCCGTTACGCATGGCTCGAGTGGGACAACGCTTCGATGAGCGGCAAATTCCTCCAGAAGCCCGAACGCGAGGCTATTCCGGAGAATATCAAGGAGCAGCTCATCGTCGAGTTGTACTCGAAGTAGTAATCAGCAAAATTCACGTTCATTGTTATGGCAATATTAGCATTCCAGAAACCTGAGAAGGTTATTATGCTGGAGTCCACTTCTTCGTTCGGAAAGTTCGAGTTCCGGCCGTTGGAGCCCGGCTTCGGCATGACTGTCGGTAACGCCTTGCGTCGGATCCTGCTCTCTTCGCTGGAGGGTTATGCGATCACGACGGTCAAGGTAGCCGGTGTCGATCACGAGTTCGCCGCGATCCCCGGAGTGATGGAGGATATGTTGAATATCATCCTCAATCTGAAGCAGGTTCGTTTTATCCGCACAGTCGACAATCAGGATGCCGAAAAGGTCTCCATTAACGTTGCGGGTGTGACGGAGCTGACTGCCGGATACATTTCAAATTATCTGTCGTTCTTCAAGGTGTTGAATCCCGATCTGGTGATTTGCCACCTCGCTCCCGGCACCAAGATGCAGTTGACGCTCACCATCGGCAAGGGCCGCGGTTACGTGCCCGCCGAGGAGAACGCTCCTGCCGAGTCGGAGATCGGTACGCTTCCGATCGATTCGATCTTCACGCCCATCAAAAACGTGAAGTATTCGATCGAGAACTACCGCGTCGAGCAGAAGACCGACTACGAAAAGTTGAATCTGGAGATTACTACCGACGGGTCGATCCACCCCAAGGAGGCGCTCAAGGAGGCTGCCCGCATTCTCATCCAGCATTTCATGCTCTTCTCCGACGAGAAGATCACCGTCAACATGGAGGACAACAACGGAGCCGAGGAGTTCGACGAGGATGTGCTTCACATGCGTCAGCTCTTGAAGACCAAGCTCTCCGATCAGGATCTGAGCGTGCGTGCCTTGAATTGCCTCAAGGCTGCCGACGTCGATACGGTGGGCGATTTGGTGAAGCTCAACCGCAACGATTTGTTGAAGTTCCGTAATTTCGGCAAGAAGTCGCTCACGGAGCTCGACGAGTTGTTGACGTCGTTGAACCTTAAGTTCGGTATGGATGTTTCTATCTACAAACTTGACAAAGATTAATTTATGAGACACAATAAGAATTTCAACCACCTCGGCCGTCAGGCGGGACATCGCAAAGCGATGCTCTCCAACATGGCTTCGTCGCTTATCTTGCATAAGCGTATCGAGACTACGGTCGCCAAAGCCAAGGCTGTGCGTATGTTCATCGAGCCTCTGGTGACCAAGTCCAAGGAGGATACGACCCATTCGCGCCGTGTCGTCTTCTCGTACCTCAAGCAGAAGGAGGCCGTTACGGAGTTGTTCCGTACCATCGCGCCCAAGATCGCCGAGCGTCCCGGTGGTTATACCCGTATCCTCAAGACCGGGTTCCGTTTGGGCGATGCTGCCGATATGTGCATCATCGAGTTCGTCGATTTCAACGAGGCCTATACGTTCGGCACCGCTTCCGTTGCCGCCGCTGAGGTTAAGCCCAAAACGCGTCGTTCGCGCGCCAAGAAGGCTACCGATGCCGTCGAGGAGGTTGCCGTCGTCGAGAGCGCCGAGGCTCCCGCCAAGGCTGCCGCGCCCAAAAAGGCTGCGGCTCCCAAGAAGGCCGCCGCTCCTAAGGCTCCCAAGGCTGCTGCCGCTAAAACGGCTGCTCCCAAGGTCGCTAAGAAGACCAACGTCGGTAAGAAGATGTAGTTTCCGTCTTCTTGCAGCATCTCCGCGCCGCAACATTCCGTTGCGGCGCGGTTTGTTTTTATCTTCTCTTTGGGCGTCGTACCGTTCGGTTGGTTCGGTTTGCTGGCATTCGGAGTTGTTTTGTCCCGCGGTCGGTCTTGCCGGGGTTATGGCCGGATAAAGCAAAACCCCGGTGAACATTCGTTCACCGGGGTTTCAGTGCCCAGGACAGGAATCGAACCTGCACGCCTTGCGGCACACGCACCTGAAACGTGCGCGTCTACCTATTCCGCCACCTGGGCATGTAGGATTTACGGAGTGCAAAGATAGCGCTTTTTTCTGAAGTACCAAAAAATGCAAAGAAAAAATGCGTCTTCTCCTCTAAATGGGGTGTTGCCTTTATTGGATGCGCGGTGAAGCGCGCAGATTATTTGTCGAGGAATTTGTATTGGAACAGCAGCAGGTAAACTACCGCCACCGATATGTAGGCGTCTGCAAGATTGAAGATGGCTCCGAAGAAATAGTTGTTGCTGTCGACCAGAAAGCTCAGAAAACGTGGTACGCTGTTCCATTGGAAAAGCGGGAAGTAGAACATGTCCACGACCTTGCCCATCATGAAGCCGGCATAGTGGCCGCCGAATTGGGCTACGGTGTAGGGCGTCGATGCCGAGAACAGCAGGCCGTAGAATGCGCTGTCGAGTATGTTGCCCACAGCTCCGGCAAAGATCAGCGCCAGTCCCACGATTACTCCCTTGGGCGTCTGCGTGCGGTGGTTTATCAGCCGGACGATGAGCCATGCCACACCCCCGGACAGCCCTATCCGGAAGATCCCCAGCAGTAGTTTTCCCCAGTCGAAGCCGCCGCCCGATGCTATGTGCATGCCGAAGGCTGCACCGTTGTTTTCGATGAAGCGCAGTTGGAACCAGTCGGGGCAGACAACGATCGCTTCGTCGAGGGCCATGTGGGTCTTGACCCATATTTTCAGTGCTTGGTCGGCCGCAAGCAGCAGTAGAATCAGCAGGGATACTTTTTTGACGGTCATATTTTTCGGTTTTCGTATGCACAAAGATAGTGCAAGGCGAGAGCAAAAGCAAACGCAGTTTGCATTTTGCCGAGCCGCCGCCTATCTAAGCCGCAGGCAAAGTGTGCAAGGCGAGAGCAAAAGCAAACGCAGTTTGCATTTTGCCGAGCCGCCGCCTATCTAAGCCGCAGGCAAAGTGTG
>JAIDUK010000029.1:0-1205 GCA_029060215.1 Alistipes sp. | reverse complement strand
CAAGGCGAGAGCAAAAGCAAACGCAGTTTGCATTTTGCCGAGCCGCCGCCTGTTCCGTCCCGTTCTTTTTCGATTCTCGGCCGCAGATGCGTTCGTTGTTCTCGAATAACGTTTTTTCTTAAAAAGGCAGCCGCAGATGCTGGACGCAGCGCACGGAGAGACCGGATGTGCGGAGTCCGATGGTGCTCATGGGCCAGACTTCGTCCGTCCGAAGGAGCAGATAGCTGGCGTGGCGGCCGCCGGCCGCAAGCGTCGACGATGACCAGTACAGGCCCCATACGCCGACATTCGTCAGCGCTCCCGTCCCCTCGAAGCGGTAGCCCGCAGCAGGCGCTCGAGCAATCGCTCGGATGAACCGTGCCGGAGAATCGCACAGAAAGCTCCGGCACGGACTGGTATACATGGCTGGCGGTCGGTCCGGACGTTTCAGCACGGATGCTGAAACGTTTTAGCGCTTCGGGGTCTGTGCCGCCAGCGGATTGCTGAATCTGCTTCACCTCGCTGACGCAAGCCTTGACCTGCGCCATTCCGGGTGGTGCTGCCTTTGTTTCGGATTGTAAATTTAGCAAGTCTGTTTAATTAATGTGCCAGCGTTCTTGGAATGTAGTCCTAAATCCGAGCGCTGTAGCCGTGCCCCGCCAAGAGCAGGGGCGACTGCTGCCCCCCCCCTCCCGATGGGCCGTTTCGCAGTTCCGGAAGTCGCGAGCGATAGAGCGATCGCCGCCTTTATATATATGGTAGAGCTTCGTTAAGGCCCGTTTTGGGGATTTTTTCAACTTTTTTATGAAAAAAGATGCGAAAATATTTGCAGGTTCGAAAAATGTCGCTACCTTTGCATCCGCATTTGAGAAACACGGTTCTTACAAAGATTGAAGGTTTACAATAAAGGAGCTCGAAATCCTTGAGTGGACGGTGAAAAAAACGAAAAATGCAACGTTCTTGAAAAAATATTTGCAGGATTGAAAAAGATGACATATCTTTGCAGTCCTTTCGCATTGCAAAATGCGATTTTTTCAACAGGTTCTTTGAATTACTGGTTATATTTTGAGAGAAAAGAAATGTAGTATTTATCTGTCAATTTCCTTTAACGAGGAATAGAAATAGTCAGGACTCTAACAATACATTGATTTTTATACAATGGAGAGTTTGATCCTGGCTCAGGATGAACGCTAGCGGCAGGCTTAACACATGCAAGTCGAGGGGCA
>JAIDUK010000028.1 GCA_029060215.1 Alistipes sp. | reverse complement strand
TCGTGGCCGTAATTGGCGCAGCTGACGGCCACGTTGGCCTCGCCGCCGCCGTAGACGACATCGAACGAATCGGACTGGACGAAACGGGTGTTGCCGGGCGTCGAAAGACGCAGCATGATCTCACCCAAAGTAACGATTTTCATAGGGTTATGCGAATTTGATTAAAATTTGAAATAATTCTTGGCATTGCGGTAACATACGCCCTCGACGATCTCGCGGCCGATGAAATCGATCTCGGAAGCGGGCAGCAGCCCCTGCTCGATGTCGTTGCCCAAGAGGTTGCAGAGCGTACGGCGGAAATACTCGTGGCGCGGGTACGAGAGGAACGAACGCGAATCGGTGAGCATGCCGACGAAACGGCTCAGGAGCCCCAACGTCGAAAGGGCGTTCATCTGCTTCTCCATACCGTCCTTCTGATCGAGGAACCACCAACCCGACCCGAACTGGATCTTGCCGGCGCCGTAACGACCGTCTTGGAAATTGCCGAGCATGGTAGCCACGAGCTCGTTGTCGCGGGGATTGAGGTTGTAGATGATGGTCTTGGTGAGCTTGTCGTTGCGGTCGAGCATGTCGAAGAACTTGGACATGGCCTTGCCGACGGTGAAGTCGCCGATGGAATCGAACCCGGTGTCGGGACCCAGCTGCTTGAACATGCGCGAATTGTTGTCGCGGATGGCGCCGTAGTGGAACTGCTGCGTCCACCCGGTCTCGTGGTCCATGACGGCGAACTCGACCATCATAGCAGTCTTGAACTTGCGGATCTCCTCGCGCGAAAGCTCCGAACCGCCGAACACCTTATTAAAGATGGCGTCGATCTCGGACTGCATATAATCCTCGGCGTAGAACTCCTCGATGCCGTGGTCGGAGAGCCGGCAACCGGCCTGCTCGAAGAACTTGTGCCGCACGCGCAGAGCGTCGATGAGGTCGGAGAACTTGCCGATGGCGACGCCCGAGACCTCGGAGAGCTTCTCCATATAAGCCCGGAAGTTGGCGGGAACCTCGACGGCCATGGCCTTGTCGGGACGCCACGTGGGCAGCATGCGCACGGCGAAACCGTCCTGAGCGACCTTGAGATGGTGCTCGAGCGAATCGACGGGATCGTCCGTGGTGCAGACGACCTCGACGTTATAATGCTGCATCAAGCCGCGGGCGAAGAACTCGGGCTTCTGCAACTTCTCGGTACACTCGTCGTAGATCTCACGGGCGGTCTGGGGATTGAGCAGCTTCGTGACGCCGAAAGCGGTCTTCAACTCCAGATGAGTCCAATGGTAGAGCGGGTTGCGCATGGTATAGGGAACCGTCTCGGCCCACTTCTCGAACTTCTCCCAGTCGGAAGTGTCCTTGCCGGTGCAGAAACGCTCGTCGACCCCGTTGGTGCGCATGGCGCGCCACTTGTAATGGTCGCCCTCGAGCCAGATCTTCGACAGGTTGTCGAACTTGTGGTTCGAAGCCACGTACTCGGGGATGAGGTGGCAATGGTAGTCGATGATCGGCATCTTGGCGGCGTGCTCGTGGTAGAGCCGCTCGGCCGCAGGCGTCTGCAACAGGAAATTGTCGTCGTTGAACTGTTTCATGATCGGTGGGTCGTTATTGGGTTTATACGTTTTTCGGAATGTAAAATTAGCAAATAATTGCGAAACGCCAATACGAAAAATTACCAAATTAAGTATAATATTTGCCGGTACGATGTATTATTTGTCCTTTCGATTGACGGATAGCCGAAAAGTCCGTAATTTTGCCGCACAACCAATGCAAACAAAATTCAACGTCATGATTCGCAAAATCGTTTCGGGCGCCGCACTGCTGGCGCTCGCATCCTGCACCCGGGCAGGCATGGTCGAAGTAAGCAACCTGTCGCAGAAGCCGGCGGAAAACCGCACGGTGGAAATCGCATGGTCGGAACTCCGGGGCGTGACACCCGAAAACGTAGTGGTGCTCGACGGCGACCGCACGCAGGTAGTCTCGCAAGTGGTCTATGCGGGCCACGAAGAACCGCAGGCGCTGATCTTCCAGACGGACGTCGCACCGGGCGCAACCCGGCGTTTCACCATAACGACGGGCCGGCGCGAAGAATACCCCTCGAAAGCCTACGGCCGTCAAGTGCCCGAACGCTACGACGACTACGCGTGGGAAAACGACAAGGTAGCCTACCGCCTCTACGGCCCGGCGCTGGAAACCTCGCCCGAAAAACTCATCACGCCGGGCATCGACGTGTGGGTGAAGTCGACCGACCGGCTGGTGATCGACGAACGCTATGCCCGAGGGCAATACCACCACGACTACGGCGACGGCATGGACTGCTACAAAGTAGGCGTAACGCTGGGCGCAGGCGCCTCGCTGCCCTTTGCGCAAGGCAAATTCTGGATGATGGGCCACAACTACGCCACGCAGCGCACGCTGGACAATGGCCCGATCCGCACGACGGTGGAACTGACCTACGCGCCGTTCGAGGTGGACGGCAAGGAAGTGGCGCTGGTGAAGACCATCACGCTGGACGCCGGGTCGCGCTTCTCGCGGATGGAGAACCGCTACACGGGAGCGGCCGAACTGCCGATCGCAGCGGGCGTGGTACGCCACGATGTGAAAGAATTCGCGCAAGGCGACGGCTGGCTGGCCCTGCGCGAAGCGGCTTCGGATTCGGCCGACCCTGCGAGCGACGGCGACATCTATCTGGCGATCCTGCTGCCGGGCGCCGAGATCCTGCCCGACACGCTGGGCCATGCACTGGCCGTGAAGACGGCCGCCGACGGCGAGCCGCTGGTCTACTACGCAGGCTCGGGCTGGAGCAAGGGCGGCGTAGCGGACATGGACGAGTGGACGGCGACGACGGCCGCCGCTGCGGCCGCACTGGAACAACCGCTCGAAGTACGGATCCGCTGACGACCCACTGCCCCGCCAACGAAAAAGGCTGCCTTCGGAAGGCAGCCTTTTTCATAGGACCCCGCAGGGCCGAACTCTACTGATTGGCCTGAGCCTGCTGGAAGAGCTCGTTGTAAGTATTGTACTTCTCCATGATACCCTCCTCGTCGCGCAGGCGGAAGCAGAGCTGCTTGAGCAACTGGATCGTCTCGAAGTGGTCGGGCTTGAGCTGGTGCGCCTTCTCGAAATAAGGCACGGCCTGCATGTAGATCTCGGTGACGGCGCGCTGGTCGGCATCGTAAGCCGACTGGCTGTTGTAGGTATTCTTGCCGATGGTCTCGTTCATGGCGTCGCCTTTGACCGTATACATGTAACCGAGGAAATAATAACCCTCGAACACCTCGGGCTGCAACTCGACGACCTTGGCGAACGACGCGATGCTCTCGTCGTAATTCTTCAAAGCGAAGAACGTACGGCCGCGGCTGAACCACAAATCGATATTCTGGGGATTCTCGGCGATGGCGCTCTCGATCATGGCCACCAGATCGGCGGGGTCGCCGACGTTGGGCTCCGACGTGTAGAGCTGCATCAACCCCTCGAGGATACGCTCGTTCTTGGGGAACTTCTCGATACCGGTGAGCAAAGCCTCCTTGGCCCGCAAGACGAAAGCAGGGTCGTTGGCCTTCTGCCCGTAATAACTATGGAAGAGGTAGTAATAGATATTGCCCTCCTCGTCGGCATAACCCAGATCGAGCGCCTTGTTGAGATACTCGGAACCCAAGACGAACGAAGCGGGGTTGTTGGCGCCGTCGAACGTACGCAAGTAACCGGCGTAGTAGAGCAACACCGGATCGGCCTGCCCGTAAGCGGGGCTGGACTGCGCCTCGAAAGCCTGCACGTAGGCATCGGCGGCGACGGCCGAATTACCGAGATCGAGCTCGGCATTGCCCACGAGCGAACAATAATCGCTGATCTGCTTGAGCCCGGCCTTGACCTTCTCGCCCGACTTGGGGTCGAGCTCGTAAGCCTTGTTATAGGCCGCGACAGCCTGCGCAATGGCGTCGTCGAGGATCCACCGGGTCTGCTTCCAAGTAGCCACCTTGCCGTCGCGGACGTAGACCGTGAAATAAGGATAGACCCAAGTTTCGACAGGCTGCCCGCCGAGCTCGGCGGCATTCACGGCCGAAGGCTCGCCGACGGCCAGCTTGAGCATGGCGGCGTCCATGTTGGGAAAAATGTTCTTGGTAGGCTCGGCGGCGATCTCGTAGAACATCTTGCCGCGGTTGATCCACGTCGAAGCCTTGGTGTTCTTCTTGATGTCGGCGATGTCGGCGTTGCTCTTCTCGATCTTGGAACGGAAAGCCGCCTCGTTCACTTTCTGGGCATTTGCGGCGGGCACTGCCAACAACAACGCAGCAAAGGCCACCCAAAATGTTTTTTTCATACGTATTGAAATTTAAGGTTTTACATGATACCGGCTACTCTTCGGCAGGCTGCTGTCCCTCGACTGCGGGAGCCGCACCGGATTCGGGTGCCGCACCGCCCTCGGCAGACGGCTGGCTCTCGTCCGTTTCGGGCTCCTCGTCGGAAGCAGGCACGGCCATGACGGAAGCGATAGCGTCGCCCTCGCGCAGGTTGATGATTCTGACGCCCTGCGTAGCACGGCCCGCGAGACGGATCTGCTCGACAGAAGTACGGATCGTGAGACCCGACCTGTTGATAATCATCAAGTCGTTCTCGTCCGTGACGGACTGGATGGCGATGAGCTTGCCTGTCTTCTCGGTGATGTTGATGGTCTTGACGCCCTTGCCGCCGCGGTTGGTGATGCGGTACTCGTCGAGGTCGGTACGCTTGCCGTAACCGTTCTCGCTGAGCACCAACACGTCGCGCTTGTCGTCGGGCTCAATGCAGATCATGCCCACGACCTCGTCGTCACCCTCCAGCGAAATACCGCGCACCCCGGCGCCGACGCGCCCGATGGGCCGCACGGCGGCCTCGTTGAAGCGGATGGCCTTGCCCTCGCGGGCGGCGATCATGACCTCGGCGCTGCCGCTGGTGAGCTTGGCCTCGATGAGCTGGTCGCCCTCGCGGATGACGATGGCGTTGACGCCGTTCTGCCGCGGTCGCGAGTAAGCCTCCAACTTGGTCTTCTTGATGGTACCGTCCTTGGTACACATGATGATGTAATTGCTGTCGACGTACTCCTGATCGTCGAGCCGCTTGACGTTGATGTAGGCGCGCACCTTGTCGTCGGGCTCGATGCGGATGACGTTCTGGATGGCACGCCCCTTGGACGAACGCGTGCCCTCGGGAATCTCGTAGACCTTGAGCCAATAACAACGCCCCTTCTCGGTGAAGAAGAGCATGGTGTTGTGCATCGACGCGACGTAGATGTGCTCGATGAAATCCTCGTCGCGCGTAGCGCTGCCCTTGGCGCCGACGCCGCCGCGGTGCTGCGTACGGTACTCGGCCAACGGGGTGCGCTTGATGTAACCCATGTGCGAAATGGTGATGACCATGTCGTCGTCGGCGTAGAAATCCTCGGGGTTGAACTCCTCGGAAGCGTAGACGATCTCCGAGCGGCGCTCGTCGCCGTACTTGGCCTTCATCTCCGCAAGCTCGTCCTTGATGATCTGGAACTGCAAGGGCTCGTTCTCCAAGACCTCCTGCAAATGGGCGATGAGCTTCAGGAGCTCATCGCGCTCGGCGATGAGCTTGCCGTGCTCCAACCCGGTGAGGGCGCGCAGACGCATCTCGATGATGGCCGAAGCCTGAATCTCGGAGAGGTCGAAACGCTCGATCATGGTCTGCTTGGCGGCGTCGGGCGTCTGCGACGAACGGATGATCTGCACGATCTCGTCGATGTTGTCCTGCGCGATCAGAAGACCCTGCACGATATGGAGCCGCTCCTCGGCCTTGCGCTTGTCGAAACGCGTACGCCGCACGACGACGTCGTGGCGGTGGTCGATGAAGTTCTTGATCAAGTCGCGCATCGAAAGCAGCTGCGGCCGCCCGTTGACCAAAGCAATATTGTTGACGGCGAACGAAGTCTGCAACGGAGTATTCTTATACAAGGTATTGAGCACGACGCTGGCGACGGCATCCTGCTTGAGGATGACGATGATGCGCAGACCGTTGCGGTCGGACTCGTCGTTGATGTAGGAGATGCCCTCGATCTTTTTGTCGTTGATCATGTCGGCGATCTTCTTGATCATCTCGGCCTTGTTGATCATGTAGGGAATCTCGGTGATGACGATGCACTCGCGGCCGGACGGGGTGTGCTCGATCTCGGTCTTGGCGCGCATGACGACGCGGCCGCGGCCGGTGAGCATGGCCTCCCTGACCCCCTCGTAACCGTAGATGATGCCGCCCGTGGGGAAGTCGGGGCCCTTGACGTACTGCAAGAGCTCCTCGCCGGTGATCTCGGGATTGTCGACATAGGCGCAGCAGGCGTCGACGACCTCGGAGAGGTTGTGCGGAGCCATGTTGGTAGCCATACCGACGGCGATGCCGCTGGCGCCGTTGACGATCAGCAACGGAATCTTGGTCGGCAGAACGGTGGGCTCGGGAATCGTATCGTCGAAGTTGAGCGTCCAATCGATGGTCTCCTTGTCGATGTCGGCCATGACCTCGTCGGTGATCTTGCGCATGCGGGCCTCGGTATAACGCATGGCCGCAGGCGAGTCGCCGTCCATCGAACCGAAGTTGCCCTGTCCGTCGACGAGAGGATAACGCATGGACCACTCCTGAGCCAGACGCACCATGGCGTCGTAGACCGAACTGTCGCCGTGGGGGTGGAACTTACCGAGCACGTCGCCGACGATACGCGCCGACTTACGCGTGGGCTTGTCGGAATAGAGATTGAGCTCGGCGCTCATATCGTAGAGGATGCGCCGGTGCACGGGCTTCAGGCCGTCGCGCACGTCGGGCAAGGCTCGGGAGACGATGACCGACATCGAATAGTCGATGTAGGCCGACTTCATCTGCTCCTCGATGTTGATGGGGATGATCCGCCCCACCAAACCGGCATTCTTTTCTTCTTCAGTCAACATTTCGGGTTGTGGAATTACATGATATTTAACGAACAAAAATACGATTTATTTTCGTTCTGAGCAATTTTACGCCCCGAAAATATGCTTCGCGAGGCAACATTTTTCCGGCGATGCCGCTTTTTTGCCCCTTTTCCGGCGATCTGAGGGTGCAAAAAAAATTCCCCGACAGGGTGTCGGGGAAAAACAAGCCGTTCGAACCTTGTGCGGGAGAAAAAAACTACTCCTCTTTCACGAGGTTGAACTTGGTGGAAATCTCCTTCTGCTCGATAGCCTGCCGCAGGTTGAAACGCTTCTTCTGCGTGATGTAACCCGGCTTCTCGCAGACGACCTCGATCTGCACGTTCCCCGAATTGTTGAACGTCAGCCCCTTGACGTCGAATGTCTCGGTGGTCTCGTAAGGGGTGGAACCCACGTAATTCTGGTTGGTGTTCTTCACCTCGGGGGTCGACGAGACGATGCGGATCGAGACATCGGCTCCCTTGGGCGCAGAATCGATGTACCAGCGGATGACGGTCGCCTCGAGCGCCGTATTGCCGGCCCCGGTCACCTGCTTGTTCTTTTCGAGCGACGGCGAAGAAGCCCGCTTGAGGAAGAAGGCGATCCGGTCCCAGTCGATGTCCTTCAACGCATGGGCATAGGCCGCATTCAGCGCCCGGGCCCCGGTGAGGAAATCGCTGCTGCTGCCGCCGACGCTGGCGCGGCCGACGGCCACGACATTGGGATAGACCAACCTGCGGTCCTGATCGTGAACCTCGACATTGAGCTGCACGGCAGCCGACCACCCCACTCCCGACAGGAAGCTGAGGTTGAACTCACGGATCGAGAGCGTCAGCATGTAATCGGTCGCAACGTCGGCATCGAGGTTGAAACCCATCGTACGCATGTAACGGCGCGTGCTCTCCGAAACGAACGACACGAGTTCGGGGCTGACCTGCACCTGCGGAAGCGAGGTGGCGCTGGCGTCGTACTTCTGGAGCACACGGCTGTTGGAACGCGCATCGCGCACGTTGAGCCGGATGCCGTAATC
This sequence comes from Alistipes sp., assembly GCA_029060215.1. GTDB lineage: Bacteria > Bacteroidota > Bacteroidia > Bacteroidales > Rikenellaceae > Alistipes. The sequence goes on along the minus strand of JAIDUK010000028.1, from coordinate 15,767 downwards.
CAACTCGACATAGCGGTTGGCTTGGGGCTCCTCGGTGAGCGCCAAATTGATTGTACGGGGGCCCGGAGCAACGATGTTCTTCACGGATGCACACGAAACCAAGCCCAAAAGACCGGCGGCACAAAGGATCAACAAGAATCTTTTCATAACTATCGGTCCGTTTTAAGTTTGATGATCTTGGCCGTAACGGTCGACTTGTAAGTGATCCGGCGCGTACCGGTCTGCTCGACATTCGTGGAGATGGTCGGCTCGATGACCGCATCGGCGCCGTACTCGCGGGCCAGATTGACCAACCGGTAGAGAGCCACCCGGCGGACGACATCCTCGGGATGCGTCACGTCGGTAGTCGCATCCCGATAATCGTTTTGCAGATAACCCAGTTTCAGGATGCCGTTGTGCTTGCAGACGAGACCGAACTTACCCGTAGAGAACTGCATCGAAAACTCGCCGTCGGAATCGACGATCTGGGATTTGCTACCCTCCTTGTCATAGGAATAGAGGACCACGGCCTCGGCTGTGATCGTATTGAGAATTTCGTAATCCGAACGTTCGAGATTCAGATCGGACAACGGAGCCGCACCGATCGTATTGACGGCACGGGGCATGATGACCTGTTTGACCGAACCGCACGAAGCGAGAGAAACGGCGCAAACAGCCAAGACTAAAAGTTTTTTCATTTTTTTTCGAGTTTGTTGTTCGTGAATGATTGTTCCGAAGTCCTCGGATCGGGAAAGTACGGACAAACAAAAAGCGCGGACTTCTTCGCAAGATGCCGGATTCTGCGGTCTTCCACAACCTTGTCCCCGAACAACGGAATAAAGCCCACGCTGGGATACAGCATGGGCGTCAAACTTTATTCCTTCGGGGACATTCGTGATAAGTGGAAGTTTCAGAATCCCGAAATACAAGCTAACGCCTTTTATTTTATAGGTCCTCGGATTTTATTGTTCCATAGGCAAAAACGGATGAATTTTCGACGAAGATAAACGAAAGTCGGCAAAATACAAAATTTTTTCCGCGCGATCGGAGCGGGCGGGCATCTGCCCGGCCGCTACCGGAAATCGATCCACTCGTAGTCGGGGCAGGCGGCGCGGTCGAAAGCCGGGAGCGGCCCGGCGAAAGGCTCGAAACGCAAAATACGCACCGTAATCTGCTCGCCGTCGAAGTCGTAGGCGATGGAGTGCGGACGCAAGGACGGCACGGCGACGACAAGGGTGATGTCCCCGGCGAAAACCCCGCCGGCAACGGCGGGCTTCAACAACACGGCCGCCTCGCCGCCGCGCTCCCACAAGAGCGAAGGGGCATACTCGCTGCCCAGAAAATCGAACGCCCGAACGGGATTGTCGAGGATGTTGCGGCTGTCCGGATCGGTCCGGCCGACGGTAATCTCCCGGCGGTCGTGGCTGACCTCGAAACGGGTGCTGCCGTCGGCGAACACCTCGTTGTTGCCCATGGTGAGGTAATAACCGTCGCCCGAGACGCTATAAGACCCGGTGCTGCGGTACTCGCCCATCGCGACCTCAAAACCGATTTCGTAGCCTTTCAAGGCTCGCATCTGCGCCGACAGCGCAGCAACGATCTCTTCGGCCCGGCTCTGCGCCCGCATGGCGCCCGGCCACAGCAGGCAAACAAGGCTCAACAAACAAACAACGTATTTTTTCATAGGCGGAACGTTAGATTCTTCGCTGACGCTCAGAATGACAAAATTGGCTCGGAGCGGCAAAATTCGGTCAAAGCGGCAAAATTGGCTCAGAATGACAAAATTCGCTCGGAATGACAAAATTCAGCCTGAGCGGAAAAATTCGGTCAGAACACTCCCAACTCCTGCAACTTGGCCTCGAGCGACGGCAGGTCGTGGAAGAGGATTTCGCGGGGTTTGGCGCCGATCTGCCGCCCGACGATACCGGCCCGTTCGAGCTGCATCATGATGCGCCCGGCACGGTTGAAGCCTACTTCGTAATTGCGCTGAATCATCGACGTGGAAATCGAACCGCTCTCGACGGCGTTGCGCGCGATACCGGCGAACAGCACGTCGTACTTGACCGGAGCCGAAGCCTCCTCGCTGCCCATAGCCGCGCCGTCGCCGCCCTCGGGCACGAAATCGGGCAGCATATAAGGTGCGGTATAGCCCTGCTGCTTGGAAATGTAATCGACGATGCGCTCGACCTCGCGCGTCTCGACCAACGCACACTGGATGCGCGTCAACTCGCCGTCCTTCGAAAAGAGCATGTCGCCGCGCCCGATGAGCTGATTGGCGCCGGGCTGGTCGATGATGGTGCGCGAATCGATCATCTGCATGACGCGGAACGCGATGCGGGCGGGGAAGTTGGCCTTGATACCGCCGGTGATGACCTTGACGTCGGGACGCTGGGTGGCGATGATGAGGTGGATGCCGACGGCACGGGCCTTCTGCGCCAGACGCATGACGGGCCGCTCGACCTCGCGCGCCATCATGATCAGGTCGGCGAACTCGTCGACGATGACGACGATATAGGGCAGATAACGGTGGCCCTTCTCGGGATTGAGCCTCCGGGCGGTGAACTTCTCGTTGTACTCGACGATGTTGCGCGCCCCGGCCTGACTGCACAGCTCCAACCGGTTGTCCATCTCGATGCAAAGCGAGTTGAGCGTATAGACCGCTTTCATGGGGTCGGTGATGATGGCCTTCTCCTCGGATTCCATCTTGGCGAGGAAGTGGCGTTCGAGCTTGGCGTAGAGCGAGAACTCGACCATCTTGGGGTCGATCATCACGAACTTGAGCTGCGCGGGATGCTTGCGGTAGAGCAGCGAGGTGATGATGGCGTTCAGACCGACCGACTTGCCCTGTCCGGTAGCACCCGCGACGAGCAGGTGGGGCATCTTGGCGAGGTCGAAGACATAGTTTTCGTTCTGGATCGTCCGCCCGATGACCACGGGCAGTTCGGCCTTGGATTCCTGAAAACGCACCGACCGCACGGCCGAATACATCGAAACGGTTTGCTTGTCGCGGTTGGGCACCTCGATGCCGATGGTGCCCTTGCCGGGGATGGGGGCGATGATGCGGATACCCAGTGCCTTGAGGCTCTGGGCAATGTCGTTCTCCAAACCCTGTATCTTGGAAATCTTGACCCCCTGCGCCTGCACGATCTCGTAGAGCGTGACCGTGGGGCCGACCGTGGCCTTGATGCGCTGGATAGGAATGCCGAAGTATTTGAGCGTCTCCTCGATGCGCGACTTGTTCTCGAAAATCTCCTCGCTGCTCACTTCCGAATCGGAAACGTAGTCCTCGAGCAGCGTCACGGCGGGCTTGCGATAGTGGATCAGGTCTTTGAGCGGGTCGTAGCTGTCGGTCGGAATGGACTTTTCGTCGACGAGCCGGGCGCGGTTGGTTTCGACCGTGACCACCACCCCCTCGGTGGGCGCATCGGCCTGCTCGGCAGGCTGCCGGAGGGCCTGCGACGGTGCCTGCTGCGGTTGTGCGGACCGTGCGGCAGTCTTGGCGGCGGGAACGGAGACCAGATAGGGTTCGCCGGGAGCATGGGGCTCCTCGACGGGCTCCGGCTCGGGCGCGGCAGGCGCATTCTTGGGCGCCACCGTAATCTCGGTGAACGGCCCGTGGACCACGGGAGCAGGCATGGCAGGCTGGTCGAGCTCGACCAATCCGCCGCGGCCCATGACGACCCGCCCCTTGCGCGAAAGGTCGAACTCGAGGAACTCGTCGTCCTCGGCCACGAGCACGGGCCCGGCAGGCTCCTCGGCAACTTCCTCCGGCTCGGCAGGCGCATTGCGCACGATTTCGGTGAACGGGTCCTCCTCTTCGGCCGCCGCAAAAGCACCGGGCTCGGCCTGCAAAGGCAACTCCGGCTCCGCATAGGCGGGCTCGGAACGCAACGGCCGAGCCGCGCGCGCAGTACGGGGCGGAATCGTATAGGGGGTCTCTTCCGGCTGATAAGCAGGCTCCTGCGGCACGTCGAACCACGGCTCCTCGTCCTGCGATGCAGAAGCAGGCGCAGGCGCTTGGGGCGCTGCGGCCGCACGCGCGGGGCGCGCAACGGGCTGCGGCGCATCGAACCAAGGCTCCTCGTCGTCGGACTGCGCCGCCGAAGCGACCTTCTGCCGGAAATTCTCGACGAATCTGCCGCCGCGGTCGACCACGGCCGCCCCGGCGGAATTGACCGTATTGATGAAATTGCGGTTGATGAAAACCCCGACGAGGATCCAACACACCAACAAGAGGATGAAAGTGCCGAACGTACCGATCCGGCCGCTCAACAACTCGGCCATGTCGATGCCGAACGCCCCGCCCCACCCGGTCGAACAACAGACGCTCCACCGGGCGCCCGTAGCGAATCCGAGGGTGAGCGAACCGAGGATCATGACCAGACAAAGCACGAGCACCGAATGGTTGACGAGCAAAGGCCGCTGACGGATGATCCGGATGCCGAGCAACATCAGGATGGCGGGCACGAAGATGCCGAAGACGCCCAACGAACGGTCGACCAGCCAGATGCCCAGCCGGGCGCCCGTGCCGCCGCACCAGTTGCGGACCGTCTCGCGGAAGAGCTCGGGCTCCTCGCTCGACCGGCGGAGCACGCTCTGGTCGTCCTCCCAACAGAAAAACGAAGAGAAGAGCGCCACGGCGATGAAAAGCCCGACGCAGAGCAACAACAACCCTGCGATCCAACGGATGCTTTCGGTATTGCTCCGCTGGACCCGCTGTCGTGCATCGGACGAAGAGACGCTGTTTCGGGCTGCCATGATTTAACGATGAATATGACCGAGCGAAGATAGCAAATATTTTCGGATTTCCGGGCCGCCGCCGCCCGAAATCTGCGGCGGAAAATCAATCGGCCGAAGCCATGGCTTTCTGTTCCAGCCGCAAACGGTAGGTCTCGCCGGCGAAAGTGAGGAACCCATAGGCGGGCACGCGGCCGGCGTCGGCCCGGAGTTCGAAGCGGTCGAGCAACTCGACGACGCGGCGGGCGACGGCGGGCGACGGATCGACGATGGCGACGCCCCGTCCGGCCACGACACGCTCCAAGACGGGCAACAAAAAAGGATAATGGGTGCACCCCAACACGATCTGGTCGGCGCCGCGCTCCAACATGGGCCCGACGGCCCGGCGCACGCACTCCTCGGCCTCGGGCGTCGACTCGCGGCTGTTCTCGACCAACTCGACGAACCCCCGGCCGGGGACGGCGACGACCTCGATGCCCTTGCCGTAGAGGGCGGCCGTGCGGCGGAACAAATCGCCGTCGAGACTGCGCTCGGTAGCCAACACCCCCACCACCCCGCTGCGGGTGGCCAGACACGCAGGCTTGACGGCGGGCTCCATACCGACGATGGGCATGGGAGCGTACTTAGCCCGCAGGAAATCGATGGCGGCGGCGGTAGCGGTATTGCATGCGACGACGACGAGCTTGCAACCCTGTGCGACCAAGGCGGCGACGGCCTCGTCGGCGAGCCGCACGATCTCCTCGCGCGGCCGCGACCCGTAGGGGCAGTTCTTCCCGTCGCCCAAGTAAAGGAGCGATTCGCCGGGCAGCGCACGCCGCACCTCGCGCCAGACGGTCAGACCGCCCAGCCCCGAATCGTAGATGCCTATGGGAGCGCTGTTCATAATTAAAAATTAAGAATGAAAAGTTAAAAATCGACTGCATTTTACATCGCCATTCCGACCGCAACGAAAAATCATTCGTCCCCTCGACCGATAAATCGGCTTCGCCTCAGCATGGCAATCTTGATTTTTCATTCTTCATTTTTCATTTTAAATTCTGCGAGTATCTTTTCCGCCACTTCGTCGTCCGACAGGGCGTTGCAATCGAACGTATGGCAGGCTTGCGCGTAGAAAGGCTCGCGCTCGACGATGTCGCGGGTCATGAAAGCGACCAACTCCTCGTCGCTCAACCCCCGCAGCCGGGGCCGCTTCTGCCGCCCGTAGGGCGAAAGGCGCCGCGCGATCTGCTCGGCGGAGCGCCGCAGGTAGACCGTGGTTCCGACCTCGTTCATGCGCGCCATGTTGTCGCGCCAGACGGGAAGCCCGCCCCCTGTGGAGACGACCGCGGCGGCCGGATCGGCGATGATCCGCTCCAAGGCTTCGCGCTCGATCTGCCGGAACCGCTCCTCGCCCTCGTAGCGGAAGATGTCGAAGACCGAAGCCCCCTCCTGCTCCTCGACGACCCGGTCGGTGTCGATCGCCTCGACGCCGAGCCGCCGCGCGACCTTGCGCGCAAGCGTACTCTTGCCGCAACCCATATACCCGACCAAAAAGAGCGGACGCATGGTCGGCAGAATCAGAAGAGGTCCAACTGCTCGGGGTCGATCACCTCGTCGGCATCGCCGCGGGGCCGCTCGATCTCGAAAGCCACTTCGTCGGAAACCGACGCCTGCGAAGCGCCCGAGGGCGCAGCGGCGGTCTGCGGCTCCGAAGCCCCCGAATCTTCCGGCACCTCAACCGACGGCACAGCATCCTCCGCGAGGTCGAAATCCGCCGCATCGGTCTCCCCGTCGCCGGATTCTTCGTCGGCAGGCTCGGGCTGCGGCGGCAACTCGGGCTCGATGAACCGCAACGCCGCGACCTCGAACGTGGTCAGGCGCTTGCCCTTGGCGCGGTGGCTCTTAACGCCCACGAACTCGTCGACATCGACCTCGTCGGCCGGACGCGCGGCATGGGCCCCCTTGTAGGTTATTTCCAACTTGGCCCCGGCGCGGTCGGTCAGGCAGACGAAATCGGCCTGCCCCTCCTCGTCGAGGAAGAACTGCAACTTGTCGGTAGGCTCGGCGGCGAAACGCTTCATATAATAATAGCCCTGCGCGCGGTCGAAATAACAGACGCTGAAGACACGCCCGGCCTCGAAACGGTCGACGCGCACGGTCTCGTCGGGGAAGTGCTGCGCGAGGTCGTAGCCGGTGATGTAGTACTGGTTCTTCGAAGTCCAGACGATCAGCTTGTCGTCGCCCTTGAACTCGCCGAGGAGCTTGCCGCGCCCGTCGGCGTTGAGCCGCCGCACATCCTCGTCGAACCAGACGCTCTGGCCGCCGAGCGTCGAGACGCCGCGCTCCTTCAACACGATCTTGTGGATGCCGTAGCGCGAGAAGAGGTTGCCCTGACTTTGGCGCCCCTTGATGGCGAGGGTCGAGAAATCGAGGTCGACGATCACCTTCTTGAGCCGCGGGCGGGGCTTGAAGTAGACCTTCAGCACCTCGGCCTCGCCGTTGGGGTTGACCGACATGTAGAGGATCTCGCTGCGCGGCGTGCCCTTGGTGATGTCGTACTCCTTGTCGCGCGTGACGGACTTGATGGCGCAGCGCTTCATCAGGATGGGACCGTTGCGGCCGTCGCGGTAGAGAACGTTGTAGATCGTACGCTCGTCGTTGCGCTTGAAGACGCCGATGTAGTAGATGCCCTTGTCGAAGAACGCCTTGTCCGACACCTTGGTGATGACGTAGCGGCCGTCCTTGGTGAAGACGATGACGTCGTCGATGTCCGAGCAGTCGCACACGAACTCGGCGTCCTTCATCGACTTGCCGATGCCGAAGAAACCCTCGGCGCGGTCGACATAGAGCTTGGCGTTGGTGACGGCGACCTTCGTGGCCTCGATCGAATCGAACTCGCGCAACTCGGTGCGGCGCTCGTGTCCGGCGCCGTACTTCTCGCGGATACGCTTGTAGTAGGCCACGGCATACTCGGTGAGGTGCTCGATGTCGTGCTTGGTCTGGGCGATCTGCTCCTCGATCTGCTTGATTTCGTTGTCGGCCTTCTCGGTATCGTAGCGCGAAATGCGGATGAATCGCAGTTCGGTGAGCCGCTGCACGTCCTCGAGGGTCACCTCGCGGCGCAGCAGCTTCTTGAACGGCGCCAACCCCTTGTCGACGGCGGCATAGGCGGCCTCGCGGGTCTTGCAACCCTCGATGAGCTGGTAGAGCTTGTTCTCGATGAAGATACGCTCCAGCGACGCGGCATGCCACGCCTCGTTGAGCTCGCCGAGCCGGATTTCGAGCTCGCGGCCCAGCAGCCACTTGGTATGCTCGGCCGAACGGCGCAGAATCTCCCGCACGCCGAGGAAATGAGGTTTCTCCTCCCAGATGACGCAGGCATTGGGCGAAATCGACACCTCGCAGTCGGTAAAGGCGTAGAGCGCGTCGATGGTCTTGTCCGACGATTCGTCGGGCGCCACCTGGATGACGATTTCGACCTTGTCGGCCGTATTGTCGTCGACCTTGCGGATCTTGATTTTGCCCTTTTCGTTGGCCTTGATGATCGATTCCTTGATGGATTCGGTGGTAGTGGTATAGGGAATCTCGGTAATGGCGAGGGTGCGCTTGTCGATTTTGGAGATGCGCGCCCGCACCTTGACCGCCCCGCCGCGCAGACCGTCGTTGTAGCGGCTCACGTCGGCCGTACCGCCCGTGGGGAAATCGGGATAGAGCACGAAGTCGCGCCCTTCCAGATGGGCTATGCAGGCGTCGATCAGCTCGTTGAAGTTGTGGGGCAGAATCTTCGACGCCAGACCGACGGCAATGCCGTCCGAGCCCTGCGCGAGCAGCAGCGGGAACTTGATGGGCAGCGTCACGGGCTCCTCGTTGCGGCCGTCGTACGAACGCATCCACTCGGTGGTCTTCTTGTTGAAGACGACGTCGAGGGCGAATTTCGACAGCCGCGCTTCGATATAACGGCCTGCGGCGGCCTCGTCGCCCGTGAGGATGTTGCCCCAGTTGCCCTGACAATCGATGAGCAGGTCCTTCTGCCCCAACTGCACGAGGGCGTCCTTGATCGACGCGTCGCCGTGGGGGTGGTACTGCATGGTCTGCCCGACGATGTTGGCGACCTTGTTGTAACGGCCGTCGTCGACGCTTTTCATGGCGTGGAGAATACGCCGCTGCACGGGTTTCAGGCCGTCCTCGACATAGGGCACGGCGCGCTCGAGGATGACGTACGACGCGTAATCCAAAAACCAGTTCTTGTACATGCCCGTGAGCTTGCGCACGCCCCCCTCCTCCTGCGTCAGGCGGTCGTACTTGCCGCTCTTGGCAGGAGCGGCAGGCGCTTCGGCCTCCTCGCTCCCGGGCGCGTCGGCCGGAGCCTCGACCGCCGTCTCGTCGACGGTCTCGGGCGTGGAACGGTCCTCGTTGAACTCCTCTTCGGGGTTGATCTTATCTTTATCGGCCATAAATCGGCTAATTCTTGATTTTTAATTCCTAACTGAGCATCAGATCCTGCTCCACGAGGTCCTCCTCGATGCGCAGGTTGTCGATGATGAAACCCTGCCGCTCGAAGGTGTTCTTGCCCATGTAGAACTCCAGCAGGTCGTGGATCGGGTCGTCCTTGGTGATGCGCACGCGGTCGAGCCGCATGTTCTCGCCGATGAACTCCTTGAACTCGTCGGGCGAGATCTCGCCCAGACCTTTGAAGCGCGTGATCTCGGCGTTGACGCCGCACTGCTTGACGGCCTTCTGCCGCTCCTCTTCGGAGTAACAATAGTGGGTCTCCTTCTTGTTGCGGACGCGGAACAAGGGCGTCTGCAAAATATAGAGGTGGCCGCGCCGGATGACGTCGGGGAAGAACTGCAAGAAGAAAGTGGTGATCAAGAGGCGGATGTGCATGCCGTCGACATCGGCATCGGTGGCGATGACGACCTTCTCGTAGCGCAGGTTGTCCATCTCCTCCTCGATGTTGAGCGCCGCCTGCAAGAGGTTGAACTCCTCGTTCTCGTAGACGACCTTCTTGGTCAGCCCGAAGCAGTTGAGCGGCTTGCCGCGCAGCGAGAAGACGGCCTGCGTGCGCACGTCGCGGCTCTTGGTGATGGAACCCGACGCCGAATTGCCCTCGGTGATGAAGATCATCGACCGCTCGGCCAACTCGTTCTTGTCGGTGCGGTGGATCTTGCAGTCGCGCAGCTTGCGGTTGTTGAGCGACACCTTTTTGGCCGTCTCGCGCGCCTTTTTCTGGATGCCCGAAATGGCCTTGCGCTCCTTTTCGTTCTCGACGATCTTCTTCTGGAGAATCTGCGCCGTCTCGGGGTGCTTGTGCAGGTAGTCGTCGAGGTGCTTGGTCAGGAAATCCATCACGAAGTTGCGCATCGAAACCCCGGGCTCGATCTCCTTGGAACCGAGCTTGATCTTGGTCTGCGACTCGAAGACGGGGTCGGTGACCTTGACCGAGATGGCGGCGATGATCGAAGTGCGGATGTCGAGCGGGTCGTAGTCCTTGTGGAAGAACTCCTTGACGGTCTTGGCGATGGCCTCGCGGAACGCAGCTTGGTGGGTGCCGCCCTGCGAAGTGTACTGCCCGTTGACGAACGAATAGTAGTTCTCGCCGTAGCCGGTGCCGTGCGTGATGGCTATCTCGATGTCGTCGCCCGACAAATGGACCGGCGCGTAGAGCGGCTCCTCGGCCATGTTCTCGTTCAGCAGGTCGAGCAGACCGTTTTTCGAGACGTAGGACGTGCCGTTGAAATTGAACGTCAGGCCGAGATTGAGATAGGTGTAGTTGCGGACCAGCTGCTCGACATACTCCAGATTGTAGTCATAGGGACCGAACACCTCTTCGTCGACGCGGAAGCGGATGAGCGTACCGTTGGGCTCGCCCACGCCCGACTCCCACCGATCGCTCTGCTCCAATCCTTTGGCGAAAGTGACCGTGCGGGCCTCGCCGTCGCGCACCGACCGGGCCATGAACTCGCTGGAGAGCATGTTGACGGCCTTGACGCCGACGCCGTTCAGACCCACGGTCTTCTTGAACGCCGAACCGCCGTACTTGCCGCCCGTATTCATCTCGGAGACGGCCGCCGACAGCGACTTGAGGGGGATGCCGCGCCCGTAGTCGCGGACCGTCACGACGCGATCCTCGATGGTGATGTCGACCTGATGCCCGGCCCCCATGATGAACTCGTCGACGGAGTTGTCGACGACCTCTTTGATGAGGACGTAGATGCCGTCGTCGGCCTGCGAACCGTCGCCCAGCTTACCGATATACATACCGGGGCGCAGGCGGATGTGCTCGCGCGGCGAGAGGGTCACGATGGCGTCGTCGCCATAGCTCTGGGGAGAATTATTGGTAAGTAAATCTGCCATTTATACAAGGTTAAAAGTTAAAGGTGAAAGGCTGAAGGTACCTTTCACTTCTCACCTTTCGATTTTCACTTCGCGCAGTGCGGCGGCCATGTCGTCGTGCACCTGCTGTGTCAGTTCGTGGAGCTCCGCAGCGGCGACCCTGTCGGCCTCGACGGGCGGCAGCACGCGGACCGTGATGCGGTTGCGCCAATTGAACAGGAAGTTCTTTTTGATGAGCGCCCCCGTACCGTCGAGCACCACGGGCAGGATCCCCACCCCGGCTTCCTTGGCCAAAGCGAAAGCCCCGGTCTTGAAACGGTGGATCTCGCCGTCCTTGGAACGCGTACCCTCGGGAAACACCGCCACCGAAGCCCCGCGGCCGATCCACTCGCACCCCTTGCGGACCATCTGCTCCTTGGCCTCGACGGCCCGCCCGCGGTCGATGCAGATGTCGCCGTGCAACACGAGGAACTGCCCGAAGAAAGGCACCCTGAAAATCTCGCGCTTGGACACCCACCGGAAATTGAGCGGAATGCAGTAGAGCGCCGGAATGTCGACGACCGTATTGTGGTTCAGGACGATGACATAACTCTTATGCTTGTCGACGTACTCGCGGCCGATGACCCGCTGCCGCCAGAAAGGCGGGATGAAAAAGAAGATGCGGACCAAGATGCGCGACAACTCGTGCACCACGCGGCGCGCCCTGTCGAAGGGCCAGCACACGACCAGCGCTACGGCCGACAAGAGCATGAAGACCGTACACAAGGCCACCAAAAACAGGTAATATAAAGCACTCAACATAACGTTCGGGCAAAAGAAGTTCGGTTCAATATCCTGCAAAAGTAGGAATTTTTCCCGAAAAAAAACAGCCGACCTGCGCGTTTTCTCGCAGTTTACGGTCGGCCCTCGGCTGCGGCGGATAAATGCTCCGCCATTTCCACAATGCAAAACAATTATCCATTAAAACGATTCAGCCGCCCAGCTAAAACGTTTTAGCTTACCTTCAATAACCCTCTTCGAGGGCTTGACTTGCCTGCGGCTTGGATAGGCGGCACCTCGGCATAGCTCAAGCAACGCTTGGCTCTGCACTCGGTTTGCACCATCATCTGCTCCTGCTCGGCACAGCCTGCAAGCAGTCTCTGCTCTCGCTTACTCGCAAAGTTAACCTTTAATCCCTCTTCGAGGGCTTGACTTTGCTTCCGCTCGGCACAATCCACCTGCGGCGGCTTTTGCCCTCGCTTACTCGCAAAGTTAACCTTTAATAACCCCAGCGGGGTTTTTGACTTTGCTCCTGCTCGGCATAGCCTGCAAGGCAGTCTCTGCCCTCGCTTACTCGCAAAGTTGCAATGACGTACCTATTGTCATGTTGAACGTAGTGAAACATCTGTTTTGCTGTGCAGCAGATTCTTCACTTCGTTCAGAATGACATTTCACCTTTCACTTTTCACCTTTCACTTTTCACTTTTCACTTTTCACCTTTCACCTTTCACCTTTCACTTTTCACTTTTCACCTTTCACCTTAATAAATAGGTATCCGAAAAATTTCGAAAAAATTCAGTACTTTGCATTGCAAAGTATAATTATTTTATAATATCTTTGCATCATCAAGATTTAACGAACAGAAAATAATCAACGACAAAGAATATGAAAAGACTGGTTACACTGATCGTTATTGCGGTGCTGGCCGCCCTGCGGGCCTTCGGCGCGCAAACCTGCCCGGCCACGGGACGCGTTATCACCCAACAAGGCGAAGCCGTGGAATACGCAACGGTGGTTCTGCTGCAAGACGGGCAACAGGTAGCAGGCATGGCGACCGACCACGAAGGCCGCTTCGAACTCGAGGTCCCGCCCGGCGACTACACCCTCTCGATCCAATTCGTGGGATTCGAGCCCCTGACGAGCGAAGTGCACCTCGAATCGCAGCTGGAACTGGGCGACTTCACGCTGACGAGCGCCCCGACGCAGATCGACGACGTAGTGGTCACGGCCCAGCTGATCCGCCGCGAAGCCGACCGTTTCGTAGTCGACGTGGCCAACACCCCGGCCATGATCGGCAAGGACGGCATCGAAGCGCTGAAACTGGCCCCGGGCATCTGGATCGACGGCGAGAAGATTTCGATCAACGGCAAGACGGGCTCCAAAGTCTATATCAACGACCGCGAACTGCGCATGGAACCCGAACAGCTGATCAACTACCTCTCCTCGCTGCGGGCCGACGATATTCAGAAGATCGAAGTGGTGCCCACGGTCGGGGCCGACTACGACGCCGATGCGTCGGGCGGAGCGATCCGCATCACGCTCCGCAAACGCCGCGAACGAGGCACCGAGGGTTCGGTCACGCTCGCGGGCAGCACGGGCAGCCGGGCCGACGCACTGAATCCGCAGGCGAGCGTCAACCACCATTCGGGGCCCTTCGACCTCTATGCCAACGCATGGGGCAACATCCGGAACTCGTCGTTCCGCTCCGACGAACGGACGACCTATGCCACGGCCGACACCCGGCTCGGAGCCCACACCGACAAATACGAACAAGACCGCAGCTACGGATTCAAGGCGGGCGGCATCTGCCAAATCGCACCCGACCACAGCATCGGGCTGGAAGCCGACTACTGGCACGACGGCGAGAAAGGGCCCAGCGACACCTACACCGATTTCGCGGCCTCCGGCATGGCGACACGCACCGTGAGCCGCTACGACACGCGCAGCCGCTCGGCGGGGCTTTCGGCCACCTTCAACTACATCTGGAAGATCGACACGCTGGGCTCGACGCTCAAACTGCTGGCCGACTACAACCGCCGCACCTCCGGCACGAACAACGACAACTTCAGCCGCATTGCAACCCCCGGTTTGGCGATCGACTCGCTCTACCGCAACCGCTCGACGGCCGTCTACAACGTCACGACGGCGACGCTGGCGCTGGAAAAGAACTTCACGCCCAAAATCTCGCTGCGGGCCGGAGCGAAATACACCTACAACGACATGCACAACGATGCGCTCTACGAATACCGCCCGTCCGAAACGTGGCTGCGCGACGAAGCCCACACCTTCCGGCTCGACTACACGGAGCAGATAGGAGCGGCCTACGGCATCGTCTCGGCCAACATAGGACGCTGGAGCATGGTGGCGGGCCTGCGCGGCGAATACACCCGCACCCAAGGCAAGAACAGCGCGGTAAGGCAAAACTACTTCTCGCTCTTCCCCAACGCCAACGTCTCCTGCGCACTGACCTCGGACCGGGCCTACCTGCTCGTCGCGCAATACGCCCGCACCATCGAACGCCCGCGCTTCTGGTGTCTCAACCCGCAGCGGACGCAGATTTCGGACTACACCTACCAGACCGGCAACCCCGACCTCGCCCCCTCGTACAGCCACGACGCGAACCTGACGCTCGTACTGGCCCACAAGTACACCCTCACGGGCGGCGTGACGATCCAGACCGACCCGATTCAACAGACGATGCAGGCCGATCCGGAGAATCCCGACCTGCTGCAACTGGCGTGGGTCAACTACGACACGACGAAGAACTACTACCTTTCGGCCAACGCCCCGCTGCAACTGACGAAGTGGTGGACGCTGAACCTCAACGCGACCTACGTCCGGCAAGGGCAGCGCATGGAACAGAACGGCCCCGAAAACCATTACGACTTCTATTTTGCGAACGTCTCGACGACCTTCACGCTGCCGGCGAAGTTCTGGATCGACCTCTCCTACCGCTACCAGAGCCGCCAGACGGTGGGCAACTGCTGGGTCGAAGCGATGCACTTCACGGATGCGAGCGTAAAGAAACGCTTCGGCGACAAATTCACCGTAGCGTTCTCGGTCCGCAACCCGATCGAACAGACGCAGCACATCGGAGCCCGCGGCGAGGGATTCGTCCGCACGGTCGACGTTGCGCAGAACTGGAGCAGCCGCTCGTACCGTCTCTCGCTGACCTACAACTTCAAGACGGGCAAGGCTTTCCGCAGCAAGAGCGTGGAAGCGGGCGCCGCCGAAGAAAAAAGCCGCCTGTAGCGAACTACAGACGGCCCGAAAAGACCTTATGTCATTCTGAGGAGGTCGCAAGACCGACGAAGAATCTATGTCGCAAAACGTCAGAACTCCACGACGGGAGCCTGAGCGGCTGCGGCGTCGGCGGCGAAGTAGGGCTTCTGCTCGAATCCGAACATCGCGGCGAGGATGACGGCCGGGAACCGGCGCACGGCGACGTTATAGGCGCGGACCGCGACATTGAAACGCTCGCGGGCCACGGCGATGCGGTTCTCGGTGCCCTCGAGCTGGGCCTGCAACTCTTGGAAATTCTGGTTGGCCTTGAGGTCGGGATAACGCTCGGCGACGACGAGCAGACGCCCCAGTGCCGAACGCACCCCTTCCTGCGCCTGCTGGAACTCGGCCATGGCCGTGGGCGTGAGCTCGTCGACCGACAGATTGACCGAAGTAACCTTGGCGCGCGCCTCGACCACTCCTTCGAGCGTCTCGCGCTCGTGGGCGGCATAGCCCTTGACCGTGTTGACCAGATTGGGTATCAGGTCCGAACGGCGCTGATACTGCGTCTCGACCTGCGCCCATGCGGTTTTGACCTCCTCGTCCATATGGACGAAACCATTGTAGGTGCGGTACAACCAAAATGCGCCGAACACGACCACGGCCGCCACGGCAATCCAAATCCATTTTTTCATTGTGCTATAAATTGATTTTACATTCCATTCTCTACCACCTCGAACCGGCACCGCCCCCGC
>JAIDUK010000027.1 GCA_029060215.1 Alistipes sp. | reverse complement strand
CCTTAAATACATGCAAGCTCGCAAAGTCAATTTCCATACCTTAGGCTGCAAACTCAATTTTTCGGAGACCTCGACGCTGGCCCGCGAGTTCGCGCGCGGCGGTTTCGAGCGCGTGGCGGCAGACGCTCCGGCCGACATCTGCGTGATCAACAGCTGCTCGGTGACCGAGCATGCCGACAAGAAGTGCCGCAACCTGATCCGCAAGCTCCACCGCCGCAATCCGCAGGCCATCATCGCCGTGACGGGGTGCTACGCCCAGCTCAAGCCGCAGGAGATCGCCGCCATCGAGGGGGTGGACCTCGTGCTGAGCAACAACGACAAGGGCGAGCTCTACCGGCGCGTGGCGGCGCTTTCGGGCAAAGGCCGGGCGCAGGTCTACAGCTGCGACACCGATTCGCTCACCTCGTTCTTCGCCGCTTTTTCGAGCAACGACCGCACCCGCGCCTTTCTGAAGGTGCAGGACGGCTGCGACTACTGCTGCTCCTACTGCACGATCCACTACGCCCGCGGCGCGAGCCGCAACATGCCCATTGCCGACTTGGTCGCCGAAGCGCGGCAGATCGCGGCCGGGGGGCAGCGCGAGATCGTCATCACGGGGGTCAACACGGGCGACTTCGGCCGCACCACGGGCGAGAAGTTCATCGACCTGCTGCGGGCGCTCGACGGCGTGGAGGGGATCGACCGCTACCGCATCTCGTCGATCGAACCCAACCTGCTGACCGACGAGATCATCGCTTTCTGCGCGGCGTCGCCCAAGTTCCAACCCCACTTCCATATTCCGCTGCAAAGCGGTTCGGACCGGATTCTGGGGTTGATGCGCCGCCGCTACACCACGGCCCGGTTCGCCGAGCGCGTGGCGGCCGTGCGGCGGGCGATGCCCGATGCGTTCATAGGCATCGACGTCATCGTAGGGTTCCCCGGCGAGACGGAAGCCGATTTCCGGGCGACCTACGATTTTCTGGCCGAACTCAAGCCTGCGTTTCTCCATATCTTCCCTTTTTCGGAGCGGCCGGGCACTCCGGCAGTGGATTTGCCCGACAAGGTGCAGGCGTCGGTGGCGACGCGGCGCGCGGGCGAACTGGAGCAGCTGTGCGAACGGCTCCACGGCGAATTCTGCGCCCGGGCCTCGGGCACCGAGGCCGAAGTGCTCTTCGAGAGCACCATGCGCGGCGGCCTGATGTTCGGCTACACGGGCCAATACCGCCGGGTGAAGGCCCCCTACGACCGCACGCGCATCAACACCCTCTGCCGGGTGCGGCTGGGCGCGATGGACGAATCGCACGATTTGCAGGGCGAAATCCGGGAATAAACGGGAATAAATATGTATATTTGCAAGTTGGAGTAAAACAATTCATGGAGTAAGCTATGACGGGTATGCGCAGAAGGGTGACGATCGGATTCCTGAGTATCGTCTGCCTGCTCTTCTTTTCGGGGATGGTTTCGCTGGTGGAGCTGAGCCGCCTGAGCCACGACACGGACGACATCTTGCGGGCCAACCAACGCAACATCGAGCTGGCCAAGGCGATGCTCGACGCGGCGCACGGCCACAACGTGGCGCTCATCCGGCTTTCCGTGTTCGGCGAGAGGGAGTACGACAGTCTCTGCATCGCCAGCATGGAGCAGCTGGAGACCAATTTGCAGCTGGCCCAGCACGAGGCCATCGACAAATCGTCGCTCGATTCGACGGCTTTCGCCACCACCGATCTGCGGGTGCTGACGGATTCCTATCTGGCTTTCGGGGCGGCCGAACCCGCTTCCCGGGCCAAGGCGTTCCGCAGCGATTCGGAGGGCGCACGGTGGTACGACGAGCAATACATGCCGGTCTACATCCGACTGACGGGGTCGATCAAGGCCTACATGACTTCGACGCAGAGTTCGCTGGCGCCGCGCACCGAGCAGATGAAGAAGAACGCCTACCGGGCCGTGACGCCGGTGCTGATCTCGCTTTCGGTGATGATCGCCATCGTGCTGATGCTCTTCTACTTCATGACGATCTATTGCGTCAACCCCGTCCTGTTGATGAACAAGGGGCTGGGCGACTGGCTCACGTTCCGCGTGCCGTTCGCCGTCAAGGGCGATTTCAAGGACGAGATGCTCGAGCTGCGCGAGAAGATCGAGGCCCTGACCCTGCTTTTCAAGCAAAACCAAGCATAAGCGGACCATGCGGGTAGACGTCGTTCTGAGATACATAGGCATGGTGATGCTCTTCATCGCCGGGTTCATGTTGTTGTCGGCCGGAATTTCGTGGCTCGGCGGCATGGATTCGGCGTTCTACCCATTGTTGCTCGCGGCGTTGCTGACCGCGCTGCTGGGGGCTTTCCCGTTGATCTTCGTCGAGAAAAAGGAGCAGCTGACCAACAAAGAGGGATTCTGCATAGTCGTGGCTTCGTGGCTGGTGGCTTGCGTGGTCGGGACTTTCCCCTACCTGATCTGGGGCGGCGAATTCAGCCTCGTCAACGCCCTGTTCGAGAGCGTCTCGGGCTTCACCACCACAGGCGCCACCGTGCTGACCGACATCGAGGCCCTGCCCCGCGGCATGCAGTTCTGGCGGATCTCCTCGACGTGGATCGGCGGCATGGGCGTGGTGATGTTCGCGCTCGTCATTTTGCCCTCGATGGGCCGCAGCAAGATGACCCTCTCCAACGTGGAGCTTTCGACCCTTGCCAAAGACAACTACCGCTACCGCACACAGATCATCGTGCGGATTCTGCTGGTGGTCTATGTGGGGCTGACTGTGCTGGCCACCCTGTCGCTGCGGCTGGCGGGCATGGACTGGTTCGACGCCTTGTGCCACGGCATGTCGGCGAGCGCCACGAGCGGTTTTTCGACCCGCAACGCCAGCATAGCCTATTATAACAGCCCTTCGATCGATGCGATTCTGATTCTCGTGATGGCCTTGGCGGGCATCCATTTCGGCCTGATCTACGCCACGGTCACGGGCAAGCGCAACAACATTTTCCGTTCGGAAGTGACACGCTGGTACATCGGCATGCTGCTGACGGGCGGGGCCGTTATCGCGGTCGGTCTCTATGCCGCAGGGCTCTACCCCACGCTCGGAACCTCGCTGCGCTATGCGCTGTTCCAGTTCGTGTCGCTGGTCACTACGACCGGATTCGCCACGGCCGACACCAATCTGTGGCCCCCGCTGGCGGTGGTGCTGTTGATTTTCGGGTCGCTCGTATGCGCGTCGGCCGGTTCGACCTCGGGCGGTATCAAGATCAATCGGCTGGTGCTGGCCGTGAAGATGATGCAGGTGCGGCTCCGCCAGCAGCAGCACCCCAACGCCGTGCTGCGCATCCGGCTCGACGGCGTGGTGCAGGAGACCGAGTTCCTGCACACGGTCATGACTTTCATCGTGGCCTATTTCGTGCTCATCGCCGCCGGAACTTTCTTCGCGGCGCTCTGCGGCGCCGATCCGACCACGGCTTTCACAGGGTCGGTGGCCATGCTGGGCAACGTGGGCCCGGGATTCGGACAGGTGGGCTCGATGAGCACCTACGCCGGGCTCCCGGCCATGCTCAAACTTTTCGATTCGTTCCTGATGCTCTTCGGGCGTCTGGAGATTTTCGGACTCATTCAGCTCTTTTTCATCAAATGGTGGAGATAACCGGATTGTTGGGCAGGCGAGGCCTGCTCGGGGCATTGTTGTGGGGCGTCGTGGCCGCGGGTTTTGCGCAGCCGCCCGTCGAAGCCCGCATCGCGGGGTTGGAGGGCAGCGGCGAATACATGTCGTTGCTGCAAGAAGACGCCCGGCTGCAAGAGCGCGAGGATTCGGTGGGCCATGCCGTCGAGGGGCTGCGCCACCGGCTGCGCGACGACCGCGAGGCCGACCGTGCGGCGCTGGCCGACGAGATATTGGAGTTGGAGAACCGTATTTTCGAGATCCGCACGGCCAAGGGGCGGGTCATCGACCGTATCAACACCATCGAGCAGGAGTGGGTGCTGGCCAACCTGAACCGGGAAGATGCCGATTCCGAGGCGGAGGCGGCGCCCGCCGCACCGGCGGCCGCAACCCCGGGGGTGCGCAATCTGGTGGACAACGCTTGTTTCCGCAGGGAGCTGCCAGCCGAAGACTATGCCGCCTTGCAGCAGGCCCAGCGGCTCGAACGCACGGCGGCCGACTGCGTGCGCCGCTATCGGGCCAACCATACCGCCCTCGGGCAGCTGGCCGATGCCTACCGGGCAGCCGCGGCCGAAGAGGAAGCGCTCGAAATCTACCGCCGCTACACGGCGCTCGACGCGCGGAATCAGGCGCTGGCCGATTCGCTGGCTATGGTGTGGAACTTCGTGTACGACAACAAGAGCTACGCCTACGACTATATGCTCGACAAGCTCGGGCAGACCGAACTGCTTGCCGTGCAGGAGGATGCGATGGCCGAGACGGCGCGCACCTACGCTGAGATGCAGGGCACGACCGCCTCGGACGAAGCGGTCGACTACATGCTGCGCAAGCAGCTGCTCGTCGACTACGAGGTGACCGTGGCCCATGTGCTGGGGCTGGAGCTGGCGGCCGATTCGCTGCGCAGCCTCTCCAAGCAGCTGTGTACGGTCGACTACCGGCTGCCGCGGCAAGAGGTCGAGGAACGCTATTTTCTGGTTTTCGACGATATTTCGTTTCCGGCGGTTTCGCCCTACGACGCCCGCCATCCGATTCCCGAATGCCGCGTCTATTCGCGGGGCACGATCTACCGCATCCTGCTGGGCACGTTCAGCGCCAAACGCCCCGTGACGGCGTTCCGGGGCGCTGCGCCGCTCTTTTATGAGGTGGACGGCGCCGGAAAATGGCGCTACTACGCAGGCGGATTCGCCACGCGCCGCGAAGCCGAGGATGCGCAGGCCCGGCTGAAGAAACGCGGCTTCGCACGCCCCGAAGTCGTGGCTTGGACCGACGGCCTCTATCGCAACATCTCGGTCGACGGCGATGCTTCGGCTGCGGTGTTCCGGGTCGAAATCGCCACGCCGGGGCCGCTGTCCGAAGAAGTGAAGCAGGCCGTAGCCCGCACGGCCCGCGGAGCGGGGCTGTCGCGCGCGGGGCAGAAATTCGTCGTCGGGATGTTCGACGACCGGGCGGTGGCCGAACAGGTGGTGCAGGCCGTGCGCCGGGCCGATCCCGAACTGGAGATAAAAATTGCGGAAACGGAGGAATAATCGCGAATTTTCGCTACCTTTATAAGGTCCGCTAAAAAATACAGGCCAATGAGTATGTTTTATATTGTCGTTCTGGTGTTGTTCGGCGTGCTGTTTCTGGTGGCCGAACTGGTCTTCCTGCCCGGAGTTTCGGTGGGCGCCTTGCTGTCGTTGGTGTGCTATGGCAGTGCCATTTATCTTGCTTTCAGCGGTTTCGGAGTTTGGACCGGGGCGGCCGTGATCGGGATCATCGCCCTGCTGTCGCTGGCGGCGACCGTCGTTTCGCTGCGGGCCAAGACATGGCAGCGCTTCTCGCTCAAGCAGGAGATCCGCTCGTCGTCGATGCCGCGGCCCGACGAAGAACTCCGCCCGGGCGACCGCGGCACTACCCTTTCGCGCCTCTCGCCCATGGGCAAGGTGGAGATCGGGGGCCGCACCTACGAAGCCAAGTCGCTCGGAGCCTATGTTGACCCCCGCTGCGAAGTGGAAGTGGTGGGGTTCGAGAACTTCAGCGTGATCGTCAAGACAATCGATTAAAAACCATAAGATTATGTTGGAACCCGCATTGATCGTTCTGATCGTCTTCGTGAGCCTGTTCGCCATCTGGCTCGTATTCTATTTCGTGCCGGTGGGCCTGTGGTTCTCGGCGCTGGTTTCGGGCGTGAGAATCAGCCTGCTGCAACTGATCCTGATGCGTTGGCGCAAGGTGCCGCCCTCGACCATCGTCTCGTCGATGATCGAGAGCACCAAAGCCGGGCTGAACCTCGACCCCAACGAACTGGAAGCCCACTATCTGGCGGGCGGCAACGTGTCGAACGTGGTGCATGCGCTCGTGTCGGCGCAGAAAGCCAACATTCTGCTCGACTTCAAGATGGCTACGGCCATCGACTTGGCGGGCCGCGATGTGTTCGAGGCCGTGCAGATGTCGGTGAACCCCAAGGTGATCAACACCCCGCCCGTGGCCGCGGTGGCCAAAGACGGCATCCAGCTGATCGCCAAGGCCCGGGTGACGGTGCGCGCCAATATCAAGCAGCTGGTCGGCGGTGCCGGCGAGGAGACCGTGCTGGCCCGTGTGGGCGAGGGAATCGTCTCGTCGATCGGCTCGGCCGCGTCGCACAAGATCGTGCTGGAGAATCCCGACTCGATTTCGCGCGTGGTGCTCGAAAAGGGGCTCGACGCCGGCACGGCCTTCGAGATACTCTCGATCGACATAGCCGACATCGACGTGGGCAAGAACATCGGCGCGCAGCTCCAGATGGATCAGGCGCAGGCCGACAAGAACATAGCGCAGGCCAAGGCCGAGGAACGCCGGGCGATGGCCGTGGCGCTCGAACAGGAGAACAAGGCCAAGGCGCAGGATGCGCGCGCCAAGGTGATTCTGGCCGAAGCGGAGGTGCCGCTGGCGATGGCCGAAGCGTTCCGCAACGGCAATCTGGGCATCATGGACTACTACAAGATGAAGAACATGATGGCCGACACCTCGATGCGCGAATCCATAGCCCGCCCGGAGAAGAAATAAGACCGCGGCGCTCGGGGCCGGCGGATCAATAAACCTCCTCGGGCAGGGTCTCGCCCACGGGGTCGCCCTGCAACTCGTCGCGCCACTTGACGGCGGCGTGGGTGCCGTCGCAATAGGGCTTGTTGGCCGAATGGCCGCAGCGGCAGACCACCACGCGGTTGCGGAGCTCGTAGACCTCGCCGTTTTCGCGGCGCAGAGGGATGCCGCCGCGGATCCACAACCCGCCGCTGGCGCCGATGGCGGGGTCCTCGATCAAGCCGAGGCTGGGCTCGAAGCGGAACTCGTAGGGGCTGCCCGTGGCCTTGTCCCAAGCCGTGAGCCGCCCGCTGGGGCACATCGAAGCCTCGCGGACGGCCAGCGCCCGGGCCCGAGGATCGGCCGAACGCTCGGTGAGCGTCCATGCGTCGCCGTGGGGGTGGCAGAAACGTGCGAAGACGCAAAGTTTCGGCCGGTCGGTCATGGCGAGCCTCTCGCCCTCGGTCCGCTCGGTCTGCTCGTCGGACGGGCGCACGGGAGCGGTCAGCCGCGGGTCCCACGCAATGCGCGCATGGGCGCCGTCGCAATAGGGCTTGCGCGCGGAAGCGCCGCAGCGGCACAGCGCCGTAGGCTCGGCTTCGGTGGAGAAATGGCGCCCCTCTTGAAAATACCAGCTTTCGTTGTCGGCGTCGGGCATGATGAACTGCTCGCAGAAGGGCGGACGCCCGAAGACCAAGAAAGGTCCCTTTTCGGTGACGGTGATGCTGAATCGACCGTCGGCGGGAGCCGGACCGGGCTCGTTTTTGCGTATCGGCATACTTATAGGATGGATTGATGCGTTGGACCTGTACGGGGCAATAATTGTTCCCGAACGGAAATATTCTCCCGCCGATGCGGGATGTGCTTTTTTTTGGTACCTTTGCAAATATTGTCGAAAGTCGATAAACAAGAATGATATGAAACTACTGGCAAGAACGGCGGCGGCGCTTGCGGCCATGGCGGTGCTGCTGACGGCATGCAACAAGGACAAGGATTCGGGGAGCATCCGCTTCGACCGCCCGGCCCTCTATCTGACGGCGGGACACACGGCGAGCGTGGGCTTCGCGCTGGCCGATGTCGATTCGCGCACACTTTCGGTCACCTCGAAGCCTGCGGGCTGGGACAACATCGAAGTGAACGCCGCGGAGAAGACCCTGACGGTGACGGCCCCTGCTGCCGTCGAAGACGATACGGCGGCGTCGGGCTCGGTGGTGTTGTCCGGAACCGGGAACGGCGGCATCGTGTCCGCAACCCTGTTCGTGGGCATTGCGGCCCGGAAAGATCTCAGCGCCTGCCCGGCCAACAGCTATCTGGCCAACGAAAAAGAGACGGAATATGTGTTCGACGCTCTGCACAAGGGCGACGGGCGGACGGAACTGGCGACGGCCCGGCTCGAAATCATCTGGCAGACGGAGTCGGGGCTGGTGCAATACCTGCATTTCGACGGCGGAAAAGGCTCGTTCTACATCGGAGCCGACGCGGACGACGAGACCCGCATCAAGGACGGAAACGCTCTGATCGGAGCCTACGACGCCCGCGACAACCTGCTGTGGAGCTGGCATGTGTGGGCCGCGGATTTCGATCCGGAGCAACATCCGCTGGTGCTGGACGGCTGCACGCTGATGGACCGCAACCTCGGAGCCCGTGCCAACGGCCACGAAACTGCGGATGAGATACTTGCGTCGTACGGGCTCTACTACCAATGGGGCCGCAAGGACCCGTTCATCGGCCCCTCGAGCTACAATGCGGCTTCGGGCGGCTCCTCGGCGGCCATGTACGATGGGTCGGGAACGAGCGTGTCGCTGAAGATGACCGCCTCGGACGCTGCGACCGGGACGATGGACTATGCGACGCAGCACCCGCTGGAATTCATCACGGCGCCCGACAAGGATGCCGACTGGCTGCAAGACGGCACGGCGGCGCGCTGGTCGGCCGCGGAGAAATCGGTCGACGACCCCTGCCCGTACGGCTGGCGCGTGGCGCCTGCGACGGCATTCGCAGGCCTGACGATCCAAGACGACGTGACGGCGGAAGGAACCGACTATGCGTCGCAATACGGCTGGAACCTCGGGTCCGGCACGGCCGTGTCGTTCTTTGCGGGAGCCGGACGCCGCAACTGGCGCGACGGTGCTGTGGTGAACATCTATGACGAATCGCTGCCTGCGCGGGCGCTGGAGATGCAGCCGTGGGTCGGCTATTACTGGACTTCGGATGCGGAAGACGCCCTGTCGTCGGCATTCTGCTTTTGGTACAAGGCCGACGATGCCCGATTAGGCGGAATACGGAACAACCGGCCGATGGGCCGGGCCAACGGCATGCAAGTGCGCTGTGTGAGAGACGAATAAAGGCGGCGGACAGTTGCGAAAAAATACCCGGACTTGCCAAGCAAGTCCGGGTATTTCGGTAAAAAGAGAGGGTGCCCGAGCGGACACCCTCTTCTTGCGGCGGAACTATTTCTTTTTGGTTTCCGTGTCGGTCTCGCGGCCGCCGCCGAGCGCTTGATAGAGGTTGACGATGCCCTGAATCTCGTCGAACCGGTCGGCGATCTGCGACAACCGGGCCGAGAGCAGCGACTGCTGGGCGGTGAGGACCTCGAGATAAGTAGTCGACGAATGCTGCATGAGCAGTTCGGTGCTCTCCACGGCACGCTCCATGGCTTCGATCTGCTTGGCGCGCAAATCGCTCTTGGACCGGGCCGACTGGTACTGCGACAAAGCGTTGTTGACCTCGGCTCCGGCGTTGAGCAAAGTCTGCCGGAACGAGAGCTTGGCCTCCTCCTGCTGGGCCTTCATGATCTTGACGCGGGCGCGGTTGGCCCCGGCGTTGAAGATGGGCTGCAAGAGCGAAGCGGCGGCGTTGAGCAACAACTTGCCGGGGTTGACGATCATCGACCCGGCGCTGTTGGTCCACCCGGCTGCGCCGCTCAAGGTGATGGTCGGATAGAGCGCCGACCGTGCCTCGGCCGTAGCGTAGTAAGCCTGCATGAGGGCGAACTCCGAAGCCCTGACGTCGGGCCGGTTGGAGAGCAGCTGCACGGGAATGCCGACGCTGATCTGCTCGGGCAACCGCTGTGCGGCGAGCGATCCGCGCTCGACGGCCTGCGGCGTACGCCCGAGGAGCGAACAAAGGCTGTTCTCGATCTGCCGGATCTGGTGGTCGAGGTCGCGGAGCGACGACTCGATGGAATAGTAAGTACCCTCGTACTGGGCGACCCCGGCCTCGGTAGTCATGCCGGCCTCCTTCATGGAACGCATGGTCTCGACGCTTGTTTTCCACTTGGCGGCGGTTTCACGCGTGACCTGCTGCTGGCTGTCGAGCATCAACAACGTATAATAAAGGTTGGCGACGCTGGCGATCAACTGCGTACGCACGGCCTGCCGGTATTCGAGGCTCTGGAGATACAACGCCTTGGACTTGCGCTTGGTATTGGTCAAGGCGTTGAAGATGTCGAACTGCCAGCTGGCGGTGACGGGGATGTTGTACGTTTTGGTGACGGGTCCCAAGTCGAAACTGCTGACCGCACCCTGCGGTGCGAAATTGAACGAAGGCAGGTAGGCCAGACGTGCCGACTTGAGCGCGGCCAACGTCTCCTCGACGCGCCAATGGGCCGACTGCATGTCGGTATTGCTGGCCAACGCCTCCTCGATGAGCGACTGCAACTGCGGGTCGGTGAAGACCTCCTGCCACCGGACGTTGCCGAAAGTGGCCGTATCGGCGCTCTGGGCCGAACCGTAGAGCCCCTCGGTGGAGACTTCGGGCCGGGTATAGGGCTTGTAGATGCCGCAGCCGGTCATGGCGGCTGCAAGGCAAACGATGATGAACTTTTTCATAGGATTAGAGCTCTTCTTCTTTCTCGTTTTTGCACGCTTCGACCTCGGCGCGGACGGACCACTGCGGATCGGGATCGAACTCCAAAGGCTTGATCTTCTCCTGCAACGCCTCGAAGACGATGAAGAGCGTCGGGACGAGGAACAACAAAGCCAACGTACCGACGATCATACCGCCGACGACACCGGTGCCGAGCGTGGAGTTGCCGTTGGCACCGACGCCGCTGGCCAGAACCAACGGAATCATACCGAAGACCATGGTCAGGACGGTCATCAGGATAGGACGCAGACGCACCTTGGCGGCCGAGACGGCGGCCTGCGTGAGCGACATGCCTGCGCGGCGGCGGTCGCCGGCGTACTCGGTGAGCAGGATGGCCGTCTTGGCCAACAGACCGATGAGCATGATCAGACCTGTCTGCAAGTAGATATTGTTCTCCAACCCCATGGCCTTGGCGAAGAGGAACGAACCCATCAGACCGCAAGGCACCGAAAGGATGACGGCGAAGGGAATGATGAAACTTTCGTACAGAGCGCTGAGGATGAGGTAGATGAGCAAGATACAGATGCCGAAGATGATGGTGGTGTTGCTGCCGGTCTGCGCCTCCTCGCGGGTGATGCCGCCGAACTCGAAGCCGTAGCCCTTGGGCAGCACCTGCGCGGCCGTCTGACGGATGGCCTCGATGGCGTCGCCCGACGAATAACCGCTGGCGGCCGTACCGGTGACGGCGATCGAATTGTAGAGGTTGAAACGGTTCAGAACCTCGGGGCCGTAGACCTTGGTGAGCTCGACGAACTGGCTGATGGGAGCCATCTCGCCGGACTGCATGCGCACGAAGACGTTGTTGAGCGACTCGGTGTCGAGCCGGTACTGCGGATCGGCCTGCATGGTGACGCGGTAGACCTTGGAGAAACGGTTGATGTTGGAGACGTACTGCCCGCCGTAGTAACCGGAGAGCGTGGAGAGGATGTCCGTGGGCGAAATCCCGGCGCGCTTGGCCTTGGCAGCGTCGATGTCGACGATGTACTGCGGGAAATTGATGCTGAAGGTCGAATAGGCGCGCTCGATTTCGGGCCGCTGGTTCAAAGCGCCGATGAACTGCAAATAGACGTTGTAGAAATCGCCGATGTCGCCCCCGGCTCGGTCTTGGAGATACATATTGAAACCGGTGGAGGTGCCGTAACCCGAAATCATGGGCGGAGCCACGGCGAAAATCTGCGCGTTCTTCATATCGGCCGTACGTGCGTAGATCTGCCCGATGACGGCGTTGACGGCGTCCTGCTTGTCGGGACGGTCTTTCCAATCCTTGAGCTTGACGATGCACATACCGTAGGAATTGCCCTGACCGGCGATCATACCGTAACCGGCGACCTGATTGAAATCGCGGACCTGCGGAATCTGGCGCAGACGGCGTCCGAGCTCGGTCATCACCTCGTTGGTCTCGGCGAGCGACGTACCGGGAGCGGTGGTGACGTTGACCATGATGGTACCCTGATCCTCGTCGGGCACCAGACCCGTCTTGGTGGAATTCATCAGAAGAACCAACGCGGCGAACGCGAGCCCGAGCGTAGCCCACATCAGCCATTTGTGCTTGATGAAGAGCATGACGCCGTGCTTGTACTTGCCGATCATGGCGTTGAAAGCGGTGTTGAACGCCTTGCGGAAACGGGCGGCGAAGTTGTTGCGCATCTCGCCGTTCTCGTCGAGGTAGGGCTTCATGATGATGGCGCACAGAGCCGGCGAGAGCGTGAGGGCGTTCAAGGCCGAGATACCCACGGCGACGGCCATCGTGAGACCGAACTGCGTGTAGAAGATACCCGACGTACCGCCCATCATGGCCACGGGGATGAAGACGGCCATGAAGACCAAGGTGGAAGTGACGATGGCGGAAGTGATGCCCGACATGGCGTCGATGGTAGCCATGTAAGACGACTTGTAACCGGCGTCGAAACGAGCCTGCACGGCCTCGACGACGATGATGGCATCGTCGACGACCGTACCGATGGCGAGCACCAATGCGAAGAGGGTCAACAAATTGATGGAGAACCCGGCCAACGAAAGGAAGGCGAAGGTACCGATCAGAGCCACGAGGATGGAGACGGTGGGAATCAATGTCGACCGGATGTCCTGCAAGAAGACGTAGACGACCAGCACGACGAGGATGATGGCCTCGAAGAGGGTCTTGATGACCTCGTGGATCGAAGCGTAGAGGAAGTCGTTGACGTTCTGCAAACGCACGATCTCGACGCCTTTGGGCAACTCGGCGCTGATCTCGGCCAACAGATCCTCGATCTCCTCGATGACCTGCGTAGCGTTGGACCCTGCGGTCTGGAAGACGAGCGCGGCGATGCCGGGGTGGCCGTTGGCGTAGCCCTTGTAAGCGTACGACTCGCCGCCCAACTCGATGTCGGCGACGTCCTTGAGCCGCAGGACCTGCCCGTCGGCGGTGGAACGGATGACGATCTGGCCGAACTCCTCGGGGGTCACCTTGCGGCCGCGGTATTTCATGGTATACTGGAACGCGTTGTCGGAATTCTCGCCCAACTGCCCGGCGGCCGACTCGATGTTCTGCTCGGCGAGCGCGTAGGTGATATCCGACGGGATGAGCCTGTACTGGGCCATGATGTCGGGCTTCATCCAGATACGCATGGAATAATCGGCACCCAAAGCCATGAACTCGCCCACGCCCTGAATACGCTGGATGCGCGGCTTGATGTTGATGTTCATGTAATTGGCGAGGAAGACCTCGTCGTAGGAATCGTCGGGGCTGCTCAAGGCGAAGACCATGAGCATGGAAGTCTGACGCTTCATGGTGGTGACGCCGATCTTCGTAACCTCGGCGGGCAGTGCGCCGGTAGCTGTGGCCACGCGGTTCTGCACGTTGACCGTCGCCATGTCGGCGTCGGTACCCTGCTTGAAATAAACGGAGATGGAAGCCGAACCGGCGTTGGAAGCGTCGGAAGTGATGTAGATCATGTTCTCGACGCCGTTGATGGCCTCTTCGAGGGGCACGACCACCGATTTCTGGATGGTCTCGGCGCTGGCGCCGGGGTACGAAGCGTGGACCATGACCGTCGGGGGCGCGATGTCGGGATACTGCTCGACGGGAAGCGTCGTCAGACCGATCAGACCGGCGATGACGATCAGGATGGAGATGACGGACGCCAGAACGGGGCGCTCGATGAAATGTCGGAGTGTCATGGGCTACAACGTGTTAACGGTTTGAGCGTCGTCGGTCTCGGCGGCGGGAGCGGCCGGAGCGCTCTTGGGAGCCACGGGCGTACCCTCGCGGAGCAGACCCACGCCCTCGGCGACGATGGTCTGGCCGGGCTCGAGGCCCGAACGGACGATGTACTCGCGGCCGTTGGAAACCTTCTCGACGTCGATCATGGCCGAAGAAGCCTTCCCGTCGACAACCTTATATACATAGACCTTGTCCTGAATCTCGAAAGTGGCGGTCTGGGGAATGACGACGCAATCCTTGTAGACGGACGGCAAGACGATGTTGCCGGACCCGCCGCTGTGGAGCAACCCCTCCTTGTTGGGGAAGACGGCGCGGAACTGGACGCTGCCGGTGGAAGCGTCGATGACGCCGCTGATGGACTCGACGCGCCCGGCGGCCCCGTACGACGAACCGTCGCTGAGCAACAGACCCACGTCGGGCATGTTCTTCAACGTAGCGGCGGCCGACCCGTAGCGACGGGTGAGGGCGAGCAACTGGTTCTCGGTCATGGAGAAGTAGACGTACATCTCGGAATTGTCGGAGACGGTGGTCAGACGCGTCGACGGACCGACCAGAGCGCCCACGCGCAACGGAAGCGTACCCACGACGCCGTTGGACGGAGCCTTGACGACGGTGTAGGAGAGGTTGTTGTCGGCGCTGACGCGCTGGGCCTCGGCCTGAGCGAGCTGTGCCTCGGCGGTGAGAAGCTGGTTCTTGGCCGTCGAGAGGTCGAACTGCGAAACGACGTTGCGCCGGAACAACTCCTTCTTGCTATTGTAGGTGAGCTTGGCCGTAGAAACCCCGGCCTTGGCGGCGGCGACGTTGGCCTCGGCGGTCTGGAGCGCCGCCTTGTAAGGAACCTGATCGATGATGAACAAGGTCTGGCCCTCGCTCACCTGCTCGCCCTCGCTGACGCAGAGCTTGGAGATGGTACCCGAAATCTGCGGGTAGATATCGATGTCCTGCCGGCCCCGGATGGTGGCCGAGTAATTGACGGGAATTTCGCGGTCGGTGGCGGCGACGGTCAACATGTCGTACTGGGCGGGGCCCATGGCCACGGGAGCCTGCCCGCAACCGGCGGCGGCCATGCAACAGGCTGCGACGGCTGCCTTTACGAATTTCTGTTTCATAGTCATCTTTCGTTCTACATTATGATTTCAAACATGCAAAAGTATGGCAAATTTATGAAGTAGCGAAGTTGATATTGCGAAAATAGTTGTTCATTTTCGGAACGGCTTTCGGCCTACCTAACGAAAAAAACGTTATTTTTGCCCGAAAAAAGAAGTGCGCAGCCGATTCCGGCCCCCGGGCTCGGACCGAAAAAAGCCCCGGTCGGGAGGAGCGGACCGCCGGGTGCCGACGGCGGACGCGGATGCAGCCTGCTCCCGAACAACCAACGGAGCGGAAGCGGTTATAGTATGCGAAGAATCAAATAAATAACTATGTTTTCAAGTGTGGACCCGCTGGCCATATCGGCGGAAGAACAATTTGCGGTGGGCCGCTCCGACTTTGCGTTTTATGCGAACTATGCGTCGCGCTGCCGGAGCTGTGCGCTGGCCTACTGCACGGCCGGAAGCGCGCAGGCGACGGTCAACCAACGCCGGGTGGCGCTGCGCGAGAGGACCCTGCTGTTTCTGCTGCCGGGGGCGATGCTGATGCTGACCGACCGCACGGAAGACTTCCGGATGAACTACTGCGCCTTCTCCAAGGAGATGTTCGCCGAAGCGGCGTTCCGGCTGGAACCCGAATTCTTCGGGTCGCTGCGCGAATGCCCGGCCGAGACGATGACCGAAGGGATGATGGAGGGGACCGAAGCGTGGTACCGGATGATGGAATACACCTACCGCGACAAGGACAACCTCTACCGCAACACGATCATCCGCAACCGCCTGCAAAACATGCTGCTGGAATGCTACGACAAGTATAAACGCCTGCTGTCGCACAACCGCCCGGCGGCGGAGAGGACGTCGCGCCGGACGGAACTGTTCCACCGTTTCGTGGAACTGACCCACGAACACTGCATCCGCCACCGGGACGTGGCTTTCTATGCCGACCGGCTGTGCATATCGACGCGCTATCTGTCGGGCATCGTACGCCGCATAGCCCGCACGTCGGTGAAAGAATTCATAGACCGCGCCGTGGTGATGGAGATCAAGATGCTGCTGCAATCGTCGGACCTGTCGGTGCAGGAAATAGCCTACCGGCTGCATTTCCCCGACCAATCGTATCTGGGCCGCTACTTCAAACACCACACGGGCTACTCCCCCACCGAATACCGCCATGCGCGGGAATAACCGCGGCGGCAGAACCCTCGGGGCCTGAATTTTGCAAGGTATGCGGGAAAAACGCATGCCTTATGAAAATCACTTTTTTCGGCGCGCAACCCTACGACCGCGAATCGTTCGACAAAGCCAACGCCGCCTTCGGATTCGATATCTGCTATCACCGGAGCCACCTGAACCAGCGCAACGTGGCGCTGGCCTCGGGGGCCGATGCGGTGTGCATATTCGTGAACGACACGGCCGATGCGGAGACGATCGGGGCGCTGGCGGAGAGGGGCGTGAAACTGATAGCGCTGCGCTGTGCGGGATTCAACAATGTAGACCTGCGGGCGGCCCTGCGGCACGCGATACCGGTGGTGAGGGTGCCGGCCTACTCGCCCCATGCGGTGGCCGAACACGCGGTGGCGCTGATGCTGGCGCTCAACCGCAAGATACACCGTGCCTACTGGCGCACGCGCGACGGCAACTTCTCGCTGCACGGCCTGCTGGGATTCGACATGTACGGCAAGACGGCGGGGATCGTGGGCACGGGGAAGATAGCCCGCGAACTGATCCGCATACTGAAGGGATTCGGCATGGAAGTGGTGGCCCACGACCCGCATCCGGACGAAGAATATGCGTGGAATGCGGGAATCTCCTACGTGGCGCTCGACGAACTCTACGAACGCTCGGACGTGGTGTCGCTCCACTGCCCGCTGACGGACCAAACGCGCTACATGATAGGCGACGTGGCGATCGGACGGATGAAACCGGGGGTGATGATCATCAACACGGGCCGCGGCCAACTGATCCACACGGAAGCCCTGATCGACGGTCTGAAAGAGAAGAAAGTGGGAGCCGCGGGGCTGGACGTGTACGAAGAGGAAGCGGCCTACTTCTACGAAGACACCTCGGACCGGATCATGGACGACGACGTGCTGGCGCGCCTGCTCTCGTTCAACAACGTGATCGTGACCTCGCATCAGGCCTTCTTCACGCGGGAAGCGCTGGACAACATAGCCCATGTGACGATGCGCAACATGGCGGAATTCGCCGCCGGCAAGAAACTCACCAACGAAGTATGCCCCGACCCGGTAGCCGGGCTGGCATGACAAACAGAACGGCGATGAAAAAGAAGATCGTACTGCTCCGCCACGGCGAGAGCGAATGGAACCGCGAAAACCGGTTCACGGGCTGGACCGACGTAGACCTGAGCGACCGCGGACGGGCCGAAGCGAAGCAAGCGGGCGAACTGCTCCGGCGCGAAGGATTCCGCTTCGGGAAAGCCTATACGTCGTATCTGAAACGGGCCGTGAAGACGCTGGACATCGTGCTGGACGCACTGGATCAGGACTGGATCGAAGCGGCGAAGAGCTGGCGGCTGAACGAAAAACACTACGGCGCGCTGCAAGGGCTGAACAAACGCGAGACGGCCGAACGATACGGCGAAGAACAGGTCTATCTTTGGCGCCGAAGCTACGATACGGCGCCGGACCCGCTGGCGGCCGACGACCCGCGCAACCCGCGCCGGGACCCTCGCTATGCGGGCGTACCCGACGCCGAACTGCCGCTGACCGAATCGCTGGCGCAGACCGTGCGGCGCACGCTGCCCTACTGGCAATGCGAAATCCTGCCGCAGCTTGCCCGCTGCGACGAACTGCTGGTGGTGGCCCACGGCAACAGCCTGCGGGGGATCGTGAAGCACCTGAAAGGAATCGGCGACGAAGCCATAGCGGAACTGAACCTGCCGACGGCGATGCCCTATGTATTCGAATTCGACGAAGGGCTCGGCTGCACGGGCGACTACTTTCTGGGCGACCCCGAGAAAGTGGCGGCGGCGATGGCTGCCGTGGCGGCGCAAGGAAAGAAATAGGATTCGCAGCGGACCCGGAGCGGGGCGAACGGGAAAGGCCGCCTGTCGTTTTGCGACAGGCGGCCTTGGATTGTACTCGGAACGGGAATCGAACCCGTACGACCATTGCTGGTCACAGGATTTTAAGTCCGGCGTGTCTACCTATTCC
>JAIDUK010000026.1 GCA_029060215.1 Alistipes sp. | reverse complement strand
GGAATGCCTCCCCAAAGGCAGGCGCAAGTCATCCAGCAGTTCACTAAGACCACGAATAAGTATTTGAAGCGTATCGGCCAAAAGTTGGGCATTCCGAGATTGACCACCCAGACCGCCCGGCATTCGTTCGCTACGACCTTGATGAACCACGGCGCACCGCTTGCGTTCATCTCCAAGTCGATGGGGCATTCGACGACTAAGACCACAGAAATATACTTGGGCAGCTTCTCGATGAACGAAGCGGCGCAATACGGCGCGATGTTGAAAGCGTTGTAGGTATAAAACTTGCTGTATTTCAATCGCAGAACAAAATTAAAGAAGGATGAAGTGCCGCAAATTCAGAAAAAGACGTTATCTTTGCAAAAGCAAAGTCACTAAACTCAAAACAAATCGCTCGATGAAAACGGCAACGACCAAATCCGTCAACGTCTTAGAGAAGATGATGGAGGATAAAAAAGCGATACAGAAATGTATTCGCGAGGGCGGCGATTTGAAGCAACTCGCCAAGAAACGTCATGTCAGGTTCGTTACACCCCTATGATTTTGTAGAGCGAGATCGGCTGACCTACGAGTTTACTACCGCCAACGGGATTGTCTATGTCGCATATTTTCTCGACATGGCGGCATATAGTTCTCATTTCACCAATGTTTACACGTTCAATTTCGAGACTTGTGCAGGAGTAGATGCTCCGCACGACGACCGTATTGCCGATACGATTTGTACGATTGTAGGCAGCATCTTCGACAATAACCGAAACGCCGTAATCATTGTATGCGACAATACGGATCATCGCGAACAAGGACGCAACCGCTTATTCCAACAGTGGTATGCGCGTTTGCACAATACGTCGATTTGCAAAGTAGACAGAAAATATCAATCGGAAGATTACCATATTTATTCATCGCTGTTGATTCATGTCGACAATCCGGATTTGAATACGATTATTCCGGCATTTATAAAGTTGACAGAAAACGGATTGATTCCAGAGGAAGAATAGACAACCACCCAAAACGATAGAAACCGGCTCCGTATTCGGGGCCGGTTTCGTCGTCTAAACATTTCGCTGGTTTCAGTATTCGGGTTCTTTATAGGAGTCCAGAACGCCCGATGAATAGTAGTTGGCAGGGTTCTTCGCAGGATAGTAGACATTGTAGTTGAAGATATAGGCTCGCATACACTTTTTCAGCTCCTCCGGGCTGGCATCCGCAACATGCAGTATTTCCCGCAAGCAGGGGTCTTTCGCTTCGCGGAGCAGCGTTCGCACTTCCCGATTCTCGTCTTTGTATCCGCAGTGGAACAGGATGCCGATGATGGTCGTGATGGCGCAGTTGTCCCACTCGGGATGGTCGATTTGCTCCTTGACCAGCGTATAAAGCAGCGTGCGGCCTCGTTTGTAGCGGTAGTTCACGTTCGCACCGTGCAGAATGCACTGAATG
>JAIDUK010000025.1 GCA_029060215.1 Alistipes sp. | reverse complement strand
CCGAGCGGCCAGCCTGCCCCCGCACCGCCGCCCCGGCCCGCAGCTCTGCCGCCCCACGCATTTCGGCAGCAATCACCCGCCGTTTTTCTTGTCCGTTTGAAAAAAAAAACGTATTTTTGACTTCCGAAACAACAACAACTCTTACTCCTACACTCATGAAAGAAGCTATCGCTATTCTGACCGGCGGCGGTCCGGCCCCCGGCATGAACACCGTAGTGGGAAGCGTCGCCAAGACTTTCCTGCACCATGGTTACCGCGTCATCGGTCTGCACGAAGGCTACACCGGCCTTTTCATCCCCGATCCCCGTACCGTCGACATCGACTACCGCATGGCCGACAGTATCTTCAATCAGGGCGGTTCGTTCCTCCAGATGAGCCGTTTCAAGCCCAAGGATTCGGATTTCGACAACAATTTCAACCTCAAGTTCTTCACCGACAACAACATCAAGCTCTTGGTCACGGTCGGCGGCGACGACACGGCTTCTACGGCCAACCGCATCGCCAAGTTCCTCGAGAGCAAGAAATACCCCATCGCCAACATCCACGTGCCCAAGACCATCGACAACGACCTGCCCCTGCCTAAGGGTGCGCCTACGTTCGGTTACGAGTCGGCCAAGGACAAGGGTGCCGTCATCGCCCGCGCCGTCTACGTCGACGCCCGCACCAGCGGCAACTGGTTCGTCTTGGCGGCCATGGGCCGCAGCGCCGGGCACCTCGCCTTCGGTATCGGCGAGGCCTGCCACTACCCCATGATCGTCATCCCCGAGATGTTCAACAAGACCGAAATCACGGTCGACAAGATCGTCAACATGGTCCTCTCGTCCATCATCAAGCGTAAGATCATGGGCATGGACTACGGCGCCGCCGTCATCTCCGAGGGTGTGTTCCACGCCCTGAGCGACGAGGAGATCCGCAAGAGCGGCATCCACTTCACCTACGACGAGCACGGCCACCCCGAGTTGGGCAAGGTATCGAAGGCCCACATCTTCAACGAGATGATCGAGAAGCGCGTCAAGGAGCTCGGCCTCAAGGTCAAGAGCCGCCCCGTCGAGCTGGGCTACGAGATCCGCTGCCAGACCCCCATCGCCTACGACCTCACCTACTGCTCGGAGCTCGGCATCGGCGTGCACAAGCTCTTCACCGAGGGCAAAACAGGCTGCATGGTCTACGTCGATTCGGAGGGCAACGTCTCGCCCCTCTACCTCAAGGATTTGCAGGACCCCGCTTCGGGCAAGATCCCGCCCCGCTTGGTCGACATCCATTCCGACAAGTTCACGTCGGTGGTCGAGAATATCCTCAATGCCATCACTCCCGCCGATTACGAGGCCGCCAAGAAGTACGTGCCCAATCCCGAGGAGTTCGATTTCCACAAGATCCTCAATTGGAAATAGGGGGCCTTTCTCCCACGCATGCCATCCCGGTCGCCGCAAGAACGACCGGGATTTTTTTCGCCCGCCGCGGCAGGGTTTGTGCCCTCGATTTTGAATTCCCTGCAATTCGGTTTATCTTTGGCACCATGAAAACCATTCTTTCCCTCGCGGTTCTCTTGCTGGCCGCCGTTTCGTGCGGCCGCCGCGCTGCCCAGCCGCAGGCTCCGGCCCGGTCTGAACGGCATTACGTCTTCCTGCCGCCAATTCCCCCCGCCACCCTCTCGCCCGAGCAGTCGCGCGATTACTTGCGCGAGCATTATTGGGACCGGTTCGATTTCGCCGACACCATGTTCGTGCACAAGGCCGATACGGCGCAGATGCTCAACAGCTATATCCAGTTCATCGCCGTCATCTCCGACCGGCCCGCCGACCCCGCGCCCATGGCCGACCTGATGCGCCGGGCCGCCGTCTCGCGCCCCATGACCGATTACTTCGTCTGGCTCGCCGAAAAAGTCCTCGCCGACCCCAATTCGTCGTGGCGCAACGACGAGTTCTACATCCCCGTGCTCGAAGCGCAGCTCGCCGCGCCGTTCTACGACCAGTACGAGCGCATGGGCCCCGAATACGCCCTCGGCGTAGCACGGCAGAACCGCATCGGGCAGCAGGCCAACGACTTCCGCTACACCCTCGAATCGGGTGTTTCGCGGCGGCTCTACGACCTCAAGGCCGACTACGTCCTGCTCTTCATCAACAACCCCGGGTGCCCGATGTGCCGCGACATCCGCGAGGCCATCGTCTCCTCGCCCTTTCTCAACCGGTTCATCGACGAGGGCCGGTTGAAGGTGCTGGCTTTCTACCCCGAC
Organism: Alistipes sp.; assembly: GCA_029060215.1. Taxonomy (GTDB): domain Bacteria; phylum Bacteroidota; class Bacteroidia; order Bacteroidales; family Rikenellaceae; genus Alistipes. The sequence continues at coordinate 28,740 of JAIDUK010000025.1, read as the reverse complement.
GAGGACCTCGGCGAGTGGCTCGCCTACCGGCCGCACATCCCAGCTTCGTGGATCAATTCCTACGACAAGGGGTGCGTCGTGCGCGAGACTTCGGCCTACGACCTCTCGGCCATCCCGGCGCTCTACCTCTTCGACCGCAGCAAGCGCGTGCTCCTCAAGGACGCCACCGACGTGGCCCTCGTCGAGAGCACCATCTACGACCGCGAGCAGGCCGCCGGCCTATAGACGCGGCCTATGGGTCCATAAAAAAAGAATATCGGGCGGATTTCCGATATTCTTTTCGTTTTGTTACTTTTGCAGTGTCACAAGAAACCTATAACAACACTCAAACAATTACGATTATGGCAAAGAAATGGCGTTGTACCGTCTGCGGTTACATCCACGAAGGTCCCGAGGCACCCGAGCAGTGCCCCATGTGCAAGGTCGGCAAGGAGAAGTTCGTCGAAGTGGAGGAGCAGGAGGGCAATCTCGACTTCGTGACCGTCCACAAGCTCGGCGACGGCAAGGGTGCCAGCCCCGAGTTGTGGGAGGGCTTGCAGAACCACTTCATGGGCGAGTGCACCGAGGTGGGCATGTATCTGGCCATGAGCCGTCAGGCCGACCGCGAGGGTTATCCCGAGATCGCCGAGGCTTACAAGCGTTACGCTTGGGAGGAAGCCGAGCACGCCTCGAAGTTCGCCGAGCTCATCGGCGAGGTGGTGTGGGACACCAAGACCAACCTCTACAAGCGCATGAACGCCGAGTGCGGCGCCTGCGAGGACAAGATGCGTCTGGCGCGTCTGGCCAAGGAGCAGAACCTCGACGCCGTGCACGACACCGTGCACGAGATGGCCAAGGACGAGGCCCGTCACGGCAAGGGCTTCGAAGGGCTCTACAACCGTTACTTCAAGAAGTAGGCGCTCCCCGTCCGACAAAAAGCGGCTTCCGTTCGACGGAAGCCGCTTTTCGCTTATTCGGAGCCCAGCAGTTCGTTTTTCAGCCGCACGAGGAATTCCACTTTGGCCGCCACCCAGTCGTAGCCTTGCTTGAGCAGCCGGGCCACATCGTAGACGGTTTCGACCCGGGCCCGGATTTGCCTGACCGGTTCCTTGATCGCCAGCAGATAGATTCCCGCGGCCGCCAGCAGAAAGGCTCCGCCGACCAGCAGCGCCGACCACGTGAACGACCCCAGCCACTCCGACAGCCCGATGACCAGCGCCGCGATCAGCAGCACGACGGCCATCAGGACAAAGACACTGAACAGAAGCAGCGCAAGGAAGAAGTTCCCGTTTCCGGCAGACTTGTTACCCGTAGACATGCGGTTCTCCGACAAGCTGAAGTTCTACTGCTGGTGTTCGCACTTGCAGCGGGCCTCTTCGATCTGGTCGTGGACCTTCTGCACCTTGTCTTTCATGCGGTCGATCTCGTCGTTGAGGAAGTCCTTGATCTGCTTGCGCGTCTCCAAGCCCGACTGCGGGGCGAAAAGCATCGTCAGAGCCGAGCCGACGATCAGGCCGCCCAGCAGCGAGGTGATGATGATACCTGTGTTTTTCATGGCTGTTGAAATTTTAAGATTCATTGTCCCGACGCAGCAAAGTCCGGGCCAAAAAAGCTATCTTTGCCTGCCGGATCGGGTCGCGCCCCAACGTTGGATGCGCCCCGCTCCGGCAATCTTCCGCACCATGAACCGCCATCCCGCCGCCACCGCCGCTTTCACCGGCCACCGCACCTACTGCGGCACGGCTTCGGCTGCACTGCGCTGCGCCGTCGGAACGTTGTACGCCGAGGGATTCCGCACCTTTCTGAGCGGCATGGCCGCAGGCTTCGACTTGGCCGCTGCCGAAGCGGTGTTGGAGTGCCGCCGGACGCTGCCCGGTTTGCGGTTGGTCGCCGTGGTGCCTTTCGAGGGGCAGCAAAATCGTTTTAGCAGCCGCGACCGCGAGCTGTTCGAGCGGATCATCGCCGCCGCGGACGAAACCGTGGTGCTGTCGGCCCACTATCACAAAGGCGTCTACATGCTGCGCAACGACTTCCTCGTGGCCCATGCCGCGCGGATAGTCGCGTGGTTCGACGGCTCCCCCGGCGGAACGCACTACACCCTGCGCCGGGCCGTGCAGGCCGGGCGGCGCATCGACAACCTCTGCCCCGCAGGCCCCCTATTCCCGCCGCCCGCACCCACTCTGTTCTGAACATGCGAAACCCGCGGAACCTTCCATCAGGAAAGCTCCGCGGGTTTCGCCGCTGTCGGGACGTTGTCCGCCGCTCCGTAGGCAGCCTTCGCCGCGCCCGGATGGCGTTCCGCCCTTGCTAAAACGTTTTAATCGCTACTCCAAGTAGAATTCGACGTGGTCGGCCACGAACGCATCGGCTTCGGCCGCAGCATCGTCCGAATCGGTGTAGTAGTAGATCGACACGAGCGATTCGTTGTGCACAAGGTCGTACAGCACGACGTTCCACCCGGGATACTCGGCCCGGCGGCCCACATGGCGGAACATACGCGCATTGCCCAACTCGACGATTTCGCCGCTGTGCGTCAATCCGCCGTCGAGAAACTCGATGGCCTGCGCGGCAAGCGTCGAAGTCAGGCCGTCGATCCGCACGGGCTCCTCGCTCCCCAGATTGCCGACATGCCCCTCGACCATGACGCTGCGGGTGTCGTTCCATGCCGAGACCTTCCGGTAGGCATAGGTCGAATCGGTCTCCTCGCGGCCCTCGGCGGCAAGTTCGGAGAATCCGGCCGGAAGGGTCAGGCGCAGCCCCAGCTCGGGGCACTCGTAATGCTGCTCGGTCTGCACGAACTCCACGTCGTCGGCATGGACCGTCCGCCACGAAGCGTAGCCCAGTCCGGCGATAACTGCGCCCGCACAAATGCCGAGCACAACAGCCTGCCGGGCAGCAGCATACGCACCGCGGCTGCGGAGCTCCCGCACGTAAGCGGCAAGACCGCCGACCGCCTGCACGGCACCCCAGACGATGGCGCCCGTGGCGACGATGTAACGGCCGCCTGCCTCGGTGAAATAATAGGATACGAAACTGAAGATCAGACCGCCCACGCACCACAACAAACCGTAGAGCATACGGCGGCGTGCGGCACGCAAAGTATCGTCTTCGCCCGTCGCTTCTTCGACGGGGTTCTGCGGCTCCTCGGGCATCGGCTCGAAAGCCATGTTTTCTTGCTTTTCCATAGTCTAAAAAAAAGCGGCAGGACTACCCTGCCGCAAAAAACTAACACTCCTGTTCGACGGCCTTGAAGAGGTCGACGTCGTCGAGGGAAGAACTCATGACATAAGTATGGGCCTCGGCGATCTTGCCCTCGGCCAGCTTGGCGAAGACGCGCGCGGAGTTGATGTACTCCTCGCACTCCCCGGCCTGACGGGCCAGCAGGTAGGCGATGATGATGTGTCCGGCGGTCTCGACGAGCCGGCGCGCATGGAAGTCCTTGAACCCGGGCTTCTCCTTGCCGCCGCTCTCGACCCGCTCGATCATCTCGGCGAACTTGGCCGTCAGCTCCTTGAGCTTGGCCACGACGGGCTGCATGCACTCGCAGTAAGAAGCGGCGGCGTAACGCTCGATCTGCTCCATGAACGTACCCTTGGTCACGGCGTTGATGGCGGCCACGACCTGCAACTGCGAGGTACCCTCGTAGATGTTCATGATGCGGGCGTCGCGGTAGATGCGCTCGCAAGGGTAATCCTTCATGAAACCCGAACCGCCGTGGATCTGAATGGCGTCGTAGGCGAGCTGGTTGGCGTACTCCGAAGAGAAGAGCTTGACCAGCGGCGTGAACCCGTCGGCCAGCCGGGTGTAGAACTTCATCTCCTGCCGCTCCTCGGCTTCGAGCGACCGCTCGTGCGAGATGTGGGTGTACTGCTTGTAGATCTCGACGAAGCGGGTGGTCTCGTAGAGCAGCGCGCGGGCGCCCTGCAACTTGGCCTTCATGTTGGAGAGCATCTCCGAGATGGCGGCGAACTGGATGATGGGCTTGCCGAACTGGGCGCGCTCGTGGGCGTACTTCAGAGCCTCGCGGTAAGCGGCCTCGCACGTACCGACCGACTGGGCGCCGATGCCCAAGCGGGCGGCGTTCATAAGCGACATGACGTACTTGATGAGGCCCATCTTACGGTCGCCGACGAGCTGCGCGGGAGCGTTGGTGAAGACCAACTCGCAGGTGGGCGAACCCTTGATACCGAGCTTGTTCTCGATACGGCGCACCTTGACGCCGCCGTCGCGCTTGTCGTAGACGAGCATCGACAGACCGCGGGCGTCGGTGGTACCCTCCTCGGTACGGGCCAAGACGAGCGAAACATCACCGTCGCCGTTGGTGATAAAACGTTTTACACCGTTCAAGAGCCACGTCTGCTTCTCCTCGGACCAAGTGGCCTTCAGCATGACGGCACCGAGGTCCGACCCGGCATCGGGCTCGGTGAGGTCCATGGCGCAGGTAGCCCCGGCCGAAACCCACGGCAGGAACTTCTGCTTGATCTCCTCGGAAGCGAACTCGTTCAAAGTCTCGGCGCAATCCTGCAAACCCCAGATGTTCTCGAACCCGGCGTCGGCGCGGGCGACCATCTCGTTGGCCATGACGAAGCAGACGAGCGGGAAGTTGAGACCGTCGTACTTGCGCGGCAACGTAAGGCCGCTCAGACCGGCGTCGACGATGGCCTTCATGTTCTGCACGGTGCCGGAAGCATACTCGACGTGGTCGTCGACGACGCGCGGACCCTCGTGGTCGACCCCCTCGGCGTTGGGCGCGATGACGTCGCCGCACACCTCGCCCGCGATCTCCAAGACGCGGCGGTAGGAATCCATGGCATCGTCGAAATTCTGCGGCGCGTAGTCGTAGAGGTCCTTCTCGGCGAAACCGCGCTCCTTCAATTCCACGATCTTGCGCATCGCGGGATGCTGCAAGTGGAACTGCAAATCCTTATTATCTGAAAAGAAATTGGCCATTACTTTGAATTTTGCTTGTAATACTTGATCATTTTGGGGATGATGTCGCAGACGTCGCCCGTGATGGCGTAGTCGGCGATCTTGTTGATCGGAGCCTCGGGGTCGGAATTGATGGAAATGACCATCGACGACTGGTCCATACCGGCCGTGTGCTGGATCTGACCCGAGATGCCGCAGGCGATGTAGAGCTTGGGACGCACCGTGACGCCGGTCTGGCCGACCTGCCGCGCATGCTCGGTGAAGCCTGCGTCGACGGCGGCGCGGCTGGCGCCTACCTCACCGCCGAGGACGTCGGCGAGCTCGTGGACGAGCTTGAAATTCTCCTTGGAACCCATGCCGTAACCACCGGCGACGATGATACCCGCCCCCTTGATGTCGATCTTGCGCTCCTCGATATGCCGCTCGACGATGCGCACGGCGAGGTCGGAATCCTTGACGAACTTCTTCCAATCGATGGCCTTGACCTCGCCCCTGCCGGGCTGCGCGGCGAACTCCTTGCGCATGACGCCCTCGCGGACGGTAGCCATCTGGGGCCGGCAATCGGGGTTGACGATGGTGGCGATGATATTGCCGCCGAAAGCGGGACGGATCTGGTACAAGAGGTCGGAATACTCCTTGCCGCTCTTGGGATCCTTGTGGTCGCCGATGACGAGCTGGGTGCAATCGGCGGTCAGACCGCTGTGCAAAGCCGACGAAACGCGGGGCGCGAAGTCGCGGCCGATGCAAGTAGCCCCGAACAAGACGATCTGAGGCTTCTCCTGCTCGATCAAACCGCAGAGCACTGCGGTATGGGGCAGCGTACGGAACGGAGCGAAAGTTTTGTCGTCGGCGACCCAGACGGTGTCGGCGCCGAACTTGGCGAGCTCCTTCTCGATACCGGCGAGACCCTCGCCGAGGACCACGGCGTCGAGCCCGACGCCCAAGGTCGAAGCCAACTCACGCCCCTTGGTGAGCAATTCGAGACTTACGTCGGCGACCTTGCCCTCCTCGATCTCGATATAAACGAATATGTTGTTCATGTGCTAAAACGATTTAACCGAGCGTATGGCTCGCAATGAGTTCGACCATCAGTGAATTGATATCCTCGTCGGCAGCCGAGAGCCGCTTGGCCTCCTTGGCCTGAAAGACGACGTTCTCGATCTTCTTGACCTTGGTGGGCGACCCGCTAAGACCCAACTGCTGGGGATCGGGGTCGACGTCGGCGGCCGAGAACTCGACGATCTGCAAATAAGGCTTGGCGGCGGCACGCCGTGCAGCCTCGGAATCGGGAGCGACGGCGATCTCGGACCCGGCGAGGGCGCACTTGAACTTCATGACGCGCTTGGCATTGCGCGGGCGGCACTCGGGAGCCGACGCATTGACGGTGACGACGGCGGGCACGGGGCACTCGACGACCTCGGTACCGGAACTCAGACGCCGCTTGATGACGAGCGAAGCATCCTTGATCTCGACGATCTCCTCGGCGTAAGTGACCTGCGGCAAAGCGAGCTTCTCGGCGACCTGCGGACCGACCTGCGCGGTATCGCCGTCGATAGCCTGCCGCCCGGCGATGATGATGTCGGGCCCGATCTTACGCAAAGCGCACGAAAGAGCGTAGGAAGTAGCGAGGGTATCGGACCCTGCGAACTCGCGGCCGGAGAGAAGATACCCCCCGTCGGCGCCGCGGAACATGGCGTCGCGGATGATGTCGGCGGCGCGCTGGGGCCCCATGGTGAGGATGTGGACCGAAGCGCCCTCGACGCGGTCCTTCAACGAAAGGGCCATTTCGAGCGCATTGAGGTCTTCGGGGTTGAAGATGGCGGGCAGAGCCGCGCGGTTGACCGTGCCCTCGGGCGTCATGGCGTCCTTGCCCACGTTGCGGGTATCGGGCACCTGCTTGGCCAGAACAACGATTTTCAACTGTTTTTTCATAAAAGGTATTTAGGTATTAGTAATTTCTGACGATGGTTTCGCCGCGGTCGGGACCGACGGAGATGATCCGGACGGGGACACCGGTTTCGCGCTCGATGAACTCGACGTAACGCTTGAAAGCGGCAGGGAACTCGTCGTAAGACCTGCACCCGCGCAAATCGCACTTCCAACCCTCGAACTCGGTATAGACGGGCTTGAGAGAATCGGCGATGTCGAACGGGAACTCGGCGGTCTGCGAACCGCCGACCTCGTAAGCGGTGGCGACGCGGATGGTGTCGAAGTCGTTCATGACGTCGGACTTCATCATGATGAGCTGCGTGACGCCGTTGATCATGATGGAATACTTGAGGGCGACGAGGTCGAGCCACCCGCAACGCCGCTTACGCCCGGTGACGGCCCCGAACTCGTGGCCGATGCTGCACAACCGGTCGCCCGTCTCGTCGAACAACTCGGTAGGGAACGGCCCGGCGCCGACGCGCGTACAATAAGCCTTGAAGATGCCGAAGACCTCGCCGATGCGGTTGGGCGCGATGCCGAGCCCGGTGCAGACCCCGGCGCAGACGGTGTTGGACGAAGTGACGAAAGGATAAGAACCGAAATCGACGTCGAGCAAAGTACCCTGCGCCCCCTCGGCGAGGACGCTCCGGCCCTCGGCGAGGAGCCCGTTGACGAAATACTCGCTGTCGATGAACCGGAACCGGCGGAGGAACTCGACGGCCTCGAACCACTGGCTTTCGAGCTCGGAGAGGTCGTAGGAAAAATCGAGGCTCCGGAGAATCCGCTCGTGCCGGGCCTTGGCGCGGGCATAGATCTGCCGGAAATCGGGACTGAGCAAATCGCCGACGCGCATGCCGTTGCGACCGACCTTGTCGGTATAGGCAGGCCCGATGCCCTTGCCGGTGGTGCCGATCTTGTCGCTGCCCTTGGCGGCCTCGAACGCGGCGTCGAGGATGCGGTGGGTGGGGAGAATCAAATGGGCCTTCTTGGAAATGCAAAGCTGCTTGGTGAGGTCGTGGCCGCTTTTGGCCAACTCCTCGGCCTCGGCCCGGAACAAAATGGCGTCGATGACCACGCCGTTGCCGATGATGTTGGTCTTGCCGCCCTGAAAGATACCCGAAGGAATGGAACGCAAGACGTACTTCTGGCCGTTGAACTCCAACGTATGCCCGGCATTGGGACCGCCCTGAAACCGGGCCACGACGTCGTAACGCGGAGTGAGCACGTCCACGACTTTGCCCTTGCCCTCGTCGCCCCATTGCAGCCCGAGGATCACGTCGACTTTTTTCATGCTATGCTTGTATGTATTAAAACGAATGTACGACCGAAAACCGCGGCCCCCCTGCGGGGCACGAAACTTCGGCGAAGCCAAAGGTACGAAAAAATCGGCTGAAAAGAAAAAAACGGCCGCCCATTTTTCGGGGCGGCCGAAAGGAAGGCGCTCGGACGGGCAATCAACGGTGCGTAGCCTGCCACCACTCGGTGGAGAGCTTGGCGGAGACGGTCCAAGGATGGACGCTGGGATCGGAGACGGTGATGCCCGAAAAAGTACGGATGGGATTGATGCCGTTGCTCATGGAATAGAACTCGGGCGTATGGCGGCGGAAAGCGGCGGGAACGGCCTGCTCCAAACGGGTCTCGAACTCGGCGAGAAGCGCGGGATCGGAACACAACTGCCGGACGTAATCGCCCAAATCGAAGAAACAAACGGGGCTGTAACCGTCGAGCCGCTGCAAAGCGGAGAGGTCGGCGCTGTCGAACTCGAACCGCTCGTTGATACGGGCCATGACCTCGGCGAGGGCGTCGAGCTGGGAACAAACGATGGTGCTGACCGTACCGTAGGGATACTCATAGGCCGAATAAAAATCGAAGAACGCCTGAGCGACCCCCCCGTAATCGGTCTGCCCGACGAGGCAAGGCCCGATGGCGGCATAGGGAAAACCGGCGGCCATGACCTCGGAAGTGGATGCGACGAGGTGGTCGGTGACGCCCCTCAACGCGAAAGCGACCTCGGCCGAAGCCATGTAACAATCGTCGAAGAGGATGAAATCCATCTTCATGCCGGCGCTGCGGATACCCTCGGCCAGCGCGGCGATATCGGTTTTGGAAGAACTGCCCCCGAACCACCGGGTGAGCGGCCCGCCGGACCCGGCGTACTCCCAATACTCTTTGTAACGGAACCCGGGCTGCCCTGCGGCCCGGGCCGCACTCCGAGCGGGCAACCAAGCCATGCCGTGGCAACCGATAGTCATGGCGAAACGGCTTGCGGGAGCCAAACGCTGCAAATCGCCGAGCATGGCCGCGATGCCCTCGGCCGAAGTGACGTCGGGCGCGGGCGTATAATCCTTCTTCCAGACCCGCACGCAACGCCCCCTGTCGTAGCGAAGCTCGAACAACTCGGCGGTAGTCTGGCCGGTCATGGAAAAGACCAGCAACCGCTCGTTGCGCAGAGCCTCGGCCGCGACGACGCTCTCCATATCCGCAATATTCTTCTTGGTATAGGGAGAGAGGTCCGGAGCCCACGGGAAAAACATCAACACGGTACGCTCCACGGGCCCCTGCGGAGTCTCGATCTTATCGGAACAAGCCGAAAAAAGGAAAAGGGCCAACAGACCAAGCAACGAACGTCGGATCATTTGTATTCGCGGGGTTTGAGGTTGTTGAACTGCCAAGTACGGTCGCGCTTATAGGTATAACCCTCGGGCTTGTTCCAATAAACACGCCCGAAGTCGAAGTAGAACCCGCGCCGCTTGCGCCCCTCGACGAGGTAAGGCTTGAGCAAGGGCACGAACTCGACGGTGCGGCTGATGACCCGGGCCTTGCCGTAGGACAACTCCTCAGCGTCGAGGACGTCGAGCGCATGGTCGAACATGAGCACGTGCCGCGGCGACTTCTGACTGAGCCCGTCGCCCGAAGCGAGGATCGCCCGCAAGACCCCGCTCATACGGGCGGCGTAAGCGGCGGCCTGCTCCCGCTCGCCGAGCATATCGTAGGCGAAAGCCATGAGGTTGAGCACCTTGGGACTGAACGGATCGCGCGCGAGGACGTCATTGCCGGCGGCGATGATGGCCTCGAGGGTCTCGGTCTGCGGATGGTCGGCGTCGACGGACGACGCGAGCAACAACAACCTGTCCAACTCGGGAGAAGGCTGCAAGGGCTTGTAAGCCTCCTGATAAGCGTAACCGTAGTAAAGATAATGGTAATCGAGGTCGGAAAGGGTGGGATCGCCCTCGCGGTAACGCATCATGAGCGTAGTGTAGTAAAAAGGCGACGACGAATCGAGCGTCCGGGCGAGGATGTCGTCCTCGACGGGCACCTGAGCCCCGACCCACGCGGGGAGAAACAAGAGAAAACCGAGAAACCGTTTCATGGAACACAGCGTTTATGGAGAATAACGCGAAATTACCGCAAATCGTATTCCGCGATCAAACGCCGGAACCGTTCGCGCAAAGTCTCGGACCCCTCGACCAAAGGCAGACGCAAAACGGGCTCGATCATCCCCATGACGGAAAGGGCGCACTTGACGCCGGTGGGATTGCCCTCGGCGAAGAGGGCCTTGACGGCCTCGTCCAACGCGGCGAACTCGGCTTGGGCCTGCGCATAATCGCCCGCCTTGGCGAAGTCGACGCACTGCATGAACCGCCGGGGAAAAGCATTGGCCGCGACGGAAATGACGCCGTCGCCGCCCCGCTGCATGACGGGAAGCACCATGCCGTCGTCGCCGGAGAGGACGAGGAACCCGTCGGGACGGCGGTCGAGGATCTGCTGGATCTGCTCGATGCTGCCGGAAGCCTCCTTGATACCGATGACGTTGGGCAAATCGCGGGCGCAACGCAACGTAGTATCGGCGGTCATGTTGACCCCGGCGCGCCCGGGGATGTTGTAGAGGATGACGGGCAGGGGCGAATGCTCGGCGACGGTGCGGAAATGCCGGTAGAGCCCCTCTTGCGAAGGCTTGTTGTAATAAGGGGTGACGCTGAGGATGGCGTCGGCGCCGCGCAAGTCGAACTCGCGCAACTGGTCGAGGACCTCGGAAGTGGAATTGCCGCCGCACCCGATGACCAACGGCACGCGCCCGGCGATGTGGTTGGCGATGAACATGGCGATGACGGCCCGCTCGGGCATGTAGAGCGTAGGAGTCTCGGCCGTAGTGCCCAACGCGACGATGTAATCGACGCCGCCGTCGATGACGTAATCGATCATCCGGGCCAACGCCTTGTAATCGACCCTGCCCTCGGCGGTGAACGGGGTGATCATTGCGACCCCGACGCCTGCAAGTTTGTGCTGTAGCATAATCCAAAAAAATTAAACCGTGAAAATGAAAAACGCCGGATTCATTCTCAACCGTATTTCAAAACAATTCGCCCTGCGCAGGAACGGCGGGAACAGCGCCCCCGCCCTGAATCATAGCGATGAACTCCTGCTCGGAGATGATGCGCACGCCCAACTTCTCGGCCTTCTTCAACTTGGCGGGCCCCATGTTCTCCCCGGCGACGATGAAATCGACGCTGGCGGAGACGGCGGCGAGGTTGCGCCCCCCGTGGGCCTCGATCAACGCCTTGAGCTCGTCGCGCGAATGGTCGGCGAAACGCCCGGAGATGACGAAACTTTTGCCGGCGAGAACCTCGGAAGCCAAGACCCGCTCCTCGGCGGCGAACTGCACCCCGGCGTCGCGCAACCGCCCGATGATCCGCAGATTGTCGGCGTCGGCGAAGTAATCGAGGATGGCGTCGGCGATCTTGCCGCCGACCTCGTCGGCCTCGACCAACTCCTCGCGCGAAGCGTGCATGACGGCGTCCAACGACCGGAAATGGTCGGCGAGGTACTTGGCGGTGGTCTCGCCGACGAACCGGATGCCCAACCCGAAGAGGACGCGGTGGAAAGGCACGCCGAGCGAAGCCTGAACGGAACGGACGATGTTCTCGGCGGACTTCTCGCCCAGACGCGGCAGGGGCGCGAGCTGCTCGGCCCTCAGATCGTAGAGGTCGGAGATGTCGCGGACGAGCCCGTTGTGGAACAACAACTCGACGGTCTCCTCGCCCAACCCGTCGATGTCCATGGCCTTGCGCCGGATGAAGTGGATGATGCGCCCGATGATCTGCGGACGGCACCCGCTCTGGTTGGGACAATAATGCTTGGCCTCGCCCTCGTAACGGACCAAGGGAGTGGAACACACGGGGCAAACCTCGATATACTTGAACGGGCGGCTGTCGGCGGGACGCTCGGAGAGCTCGACGCCGGTGATCTTGGGGATGATCTCGCCGCCCTTCTCGACGTAGACCATATCGCCGGGGCGGATGTCCAAGAGGGCCATCTGCTCGGCGTTGTGGAGCGTAGCGCGCCGCACGGAAGTACCGGCCAACCGCACGGGCTCGAGGTTGGCGACGGGAGTGACGGCCCCGGTGCGGCCGACCTGAAAATCGACGCTGAGGAGCCGAGTGAGGGCCTGCTCGGCCTTGAACTTGTAAGCGACGGCCCACTTGGGCGCCTTGGCGGTGAAGCCGATCTTGCGCCGCTCGGCGAAACTATTGACCTTGATGACGACGCCGTCGGTGGGGAAAGGCAACTCGCGCCGGGCCGCATCCCAATGGGCGATGAAAGCGTCGACCTCGGCGGCGGACCGGCAGATGCGCGCGCAATCGGAGACCTTGAAACCCCACTCGCGGGCCTTCTGCAAACTCTGCCAATGGGTCTGGAACGGGAGATCGTCGCCCGAGAGCTGGTAGAGCGTACAATCCAACCCGCGGCGCGCGACGACGGCCGACTGCTGCTGCTTGAGGGTGCCGGCGGCAGCGTTGCGCGGATTGGCGAACAACGGCTCCCCGGCGGCCTCGCGCTCGGCGTTGATCTTGTCGAACGACGCGTAAGGCATGAGGACCTCGCCGCGGATCTCGAAGAACTTGGGCCAATCGCCACCGCGCAACCTCAGAGGCACGGAACGGACGGTGCGGATGTTGGCGGTGACGTCGTCGCCCTCGACGCCGTCGCCGCGGGTGACGGCCCTGAGCAAACGCCCGTTCTCGTAAGTGAGCGAAATGGCGGTGCCGTCGAACTTCAACTCGCAGACGTACTCGACGGGCCCGGCCTCGCGCTCGATGCGCTCCAAAAACTCGTGCAACTCGCCGAGCGAATAAGTATTGCCCAACGAAAGCATGGGATAACGATGCCGCACGGTACGGAACTCGGAAGTGATGTCGCTGCCGACCCGCACCGAAGGCGAATCGGGATCGGCGAACTCGGGATGGGCGGCCTCCAGCTCCTGCAACTCGCGCATCAGACGGTCGAACTCGAAGTCGGAAATCGCGGGCGCGTTCTCGACGTAATACTTATGATTGTGGAATTCGAGCTGCCGGCGCAACTCCTCGATTCTTTCGCGGACCATATAAAAATGACGTATAACCCGTGTAAAGGTACACAATTTGTTCGGAAGAGCGAACGAAAACAAAAAATTTGCAAAAAAAAATTGCAGACGTCGCACGATAGACAAATTTTGTTTATACTTGCAAAAAATTTCCGCACAGAGATGACCAAACAGCATATTGTGAAGAAGCATATCGTAACGAGCTACCGGAATCTGAGCCCCGAAATGCAGGAGGCTGTCAGAGAGAAATATCCCACAGGATTCACCGACGCGATGATGCGTGTGGACAAACCCAACGGCGATTTCTTCTATGCCGTACCCTTCGACACGGAAGAAGTGGCCTACTTGGTGAAGATCGACGTGAAGATCGACGACAACGCGCAGGAAGAAGACGAAAAAGACTACTATGACGACGAAATAAAGGGCGCCGACGACATACAGGACGACGGCGGCGAAACCACCGAACGCAGCGACGACGACATAGACATCTGATCCCCCGAAACGATACGGCGGCGGCCCCACACCCCGATACCCGGCTGTAGGCCGGGGGTATTGTTGCGTCCGCCGCACGGCCGGACCCGAACACACGGATAGGACCTGCCCCAAAAAGAAAATACCCCGGACCTTACGGCCCGGGGCGTTGCGATTGTGACGGGGGCTACTCGTAACGCCCCGACTTGAGCCGCTCGACCTCCTCGCGGGTGAGGAACCGCCAAGCGCCGCGCTTGAGGTTCTTCTTGGTGAGCCCGGCGTAGTAGACGCGGTCAAGCTTGGTGACGGTATAACCAAGGAACTCGAAGATACGCCGCACGATGCGGTTGCGCCCGGAGTGGATCTCGATGCCGACCTCCTGCTTGTTCTCCTTGACGTAAGAAATCTCGTCGGCGAAGATCTCGCCGTCCTCCAACGTGATGCCCTCGGCGATGCGATCCATGTCGGCGCGGGTGAGGGGCTTGTCGAGCGCGACCTGATAGATCTTCTTCTTATGGTAGGAAGGGTGCGTGAGCTGCTTGGTGAGGTCGCCGTCGTTGGTGAAGAGCAACAAACCGAGGCTGTTCTTGTCGAGCCGCCCGACGGGGTAGACCCGCTCCTCGCAAGCCCCGGCGATGAGGTCGGTGACGAGCTTGCCGGCATGGGGGTCGTCGAGCGAAGTGACGTAACCCTTGGGCTTGTTCAAGACGAGGTAGACCTTCTTCTGACCCTCGATGCGGCTGTCGTTGAACTTGACCTCGTCCGTAGGCAAGACCTTGGAACCCAACTCGGTGACGATCTGTCCGTTGACGGAGACGAGCCCGGCGGTGATGAAGTCGTCGGCCTCGCGCCGCGAACAGATGCCCGACTGGGCGAGGAAACGGTTGAGCCGCATCTCGCCGGTCTGCTTGGCGGGATCGTACTTGGGATAGGAACGCGGCTTATCCTCCTGCTTGCGGAAAGCAGGCTTATCCTTGCGGAAACCGGGCTTGTCGCCGTATTTTTTAGGCCCGAACTTCTTGGGGCCGCCTTTGGGAGCGAACTTCTTAGGGCCGCGCTGCTCGCCGAAGGCGGGGCGCTCGCTATCGTGGGGATGATTTTCGCCGGAACGATTGGCGGCACCCTCGCTGAAACGGCTGCCGCCCCCGAAGCGGGAGTTGTCGCCGAAACGGGATTTCCCGGCGCGGAAGGGCTTGTCGCCCTGCGGCCGTCGAGGCTTCCCGTCGAACCGCGGCCGGTTGTCCTGCGTGAAATTGGGGTTGTACGACGCCCGTCCGGAAGCGGACGCCGACCGGTGCTCCGAATCGGCAGCCTCGCGCTGCGGATGCGGACGACGCTCGACACGCTGAGCCGAAACACTTGCGGTGCGCGGCCGGCGGTCGCGACCGAAACGTTCGAGAACCGCTGCCGAGTCGTTTTTCTGATCTTTCATATTTGATTTTCGTTGTCTGCCGCGACGCGAAACGAACCTCGGCGAATATTGCCGGGCCGCCCGCCTGCGAGCAACTTGTGAGGTGCAAAGGTAACAGAATTTTCCGGATTGGGGCGCACGGATCCTGCCAAATCGGCCGAAAAGCCGGGAAGTATCATGTTCCGGTCGAAAAAAGCGGCCGGGCAAGAACTGCCGGGCCGCATACCGCTACAATGACGATGACCAGAACCTGCATGTCCATTTATTCAACGCAAACTGACAAAAAGCAGTTACTACAATCCCACCCGCGATGGCAGCAAGCAGAAACTTCTTAAATTCGGCATCTTCGCATTGGGAAACAAACAAATAGGCAATCGCTGCAGCCCATGCCCAGCAAACGGCTCCGATAAATGCCGCGGTCGCTTTCTGGGTGGAAATATATTTCCGGCGACCGCCCGTGGACCGTTCCGAACCCTCCGGCTTCATATAAGAGTAAACCTTTCCGATAACATCCCCGTTACCGGCTTCGATCTCCTTAACCGTCGCCATCCAATTATTGGCCCATGCGCTGTTGCCGAGCAGCGATGCGTACCAGCACAGCGAAGTGAACCAGCCCAAAATCGCAATGGTCATGGGCAGGAAGCAATCGGCGTCTTTTACCGCCGGAAAAACTTTGTAAAAAGCGATGAACAAGGCGCCGACGAAAATCGCATAATAATTCATCCACGTGTTGTAACGCGAAATTTGGAATTGGAAGCCGTTGATAGCTTTTTCGCAGGCAAATTTCTTGGCTTCGTCCGACGTTGTTGCGGGTTGTTTTGGTAAATTACACATAATTAAATAAGTTTAAAGATTAAAGTTATTAATATTACTATTTTCGAAATAGCCGCGTCATTTTTGCGGTATTGCTATACCATGCTTTGTCAAATAATTTTCAAAGGTCAAGAAAAGCATAGTGTGCTGAGTATCCTTGGCCGTACTATTTGTATATTTGGGATATTTACGGCTGATATATTTCAGTTTCTCCTCCAGCTCCTTCTTCTGTTCTGCGTCCTGCAATAATAGGCATACGAATT
Organism: Alistipes sp.; assembly: GCA_029060215.1. GTDB lineage: Bacteria > Bacteroidota > Bacteroidia > Bacteroidales > Rikenellaceae > Alistipes. Next base: position 12,584 of record JAIDUK010000025.1, on the reverse strand, counting down.
TCTGTACCTCAACACATTTGTCTATATGCTCCAGCGATATGTCTGTAAAATTTGTATTAGATTTTCCCGAACTAAAAGGCTCTTTCAAGAAAAGTCCGCCCAATCGCCAAACTATGTAATCGCGACCGGTATCGGCTATTACCGATTCTTTGCCCATGGTCTTCAGCTTTTCATCATAGTCGTGATAGAGATTGAGCTGCTCTGCTTTCCGGGGATCGTTGTCGGTCGGCAACTTCGTAAAATCATATCCTCGGCCTTTCAGCCAAACCTCCAGCAGATTTACACGTTGCTTATCGGTTTCGGCCTTTTTCAAAGAGCGCTCCAGCGTTTTGCAATCTTTCTTTTGCCCTTTATCATTCAACGACCGGATGATGGTTTGCTGCACTCCGATATAATATTTTACTCTCTTTTCATGTTCATCGACCGGATCAAAAATACAGTCCGACCCCTGTAAAGAGATAGAACCATCAGGCGCCATATCAATGGTGTGAATAGATAATTTTGCACCGAAGCGCCATGTGGCCTTGCATATGTAAGGATATTCCGCATAGTAGGGCATCATCAATTCTGCTTTTATCTTTTTACAACGGGATTTGGCCAATGCAGCTCTTCGACTTTGATCGGCGGCCAATGCTTGTTTTTCTCTGTAGGTTTCTGCGATTTCTTTTGCTTTCGCAGCAGCAGTTGCTTTTTCTTTCTCCTTTATACGACGTTGGGCCAATACGTTTTCTTCGTATAACACACTGTCCAGCGATCGTCTTGTTGTCTCTATCGTATGCTCTACATTGACGAAATCATTATCACTTTTAGCGTATACGATTTCTCGAACCACTCTTGTTTTCTTGGTAACATTGGATTGGACAATCCAGTTGTTTTTCGAGTCGTACTCATATTTGAAGATGGCAGTTGCTTTTGTGCGGAGCTCATCGGAATACTGATCCTCCAAGTTAGCCACGACGTTCCCGTTCGGTTGACGAGTATAAACCATTGCTTTCTTATTATTTCTCAAAGAGCTCCCCACAGAACGATACACACACATTCCATCTCCATATTGATTGTAATCGATATACACAGAGACCCCACCGAAGCCATTAGTAGCACCTAAAAATACACTCTGTCGAATAAGCCGACCATCATCGTCAAACACATATTCAACTTTTTGCCCATTTTTCACGCTGGATGATAACGTATTGCCTTTTCGCTCGAATGTCCTGTCTAAAGAACCGTCGCCTTTGTAACAATACATTATATATCCGGTAGGCGTGTACTCGAATCGATCCTTGCTGGTCAAAGTGTTGTTTTCCCAATCGCTCCGAGTTTTCATTCTGCCGGAATCATCATAAGTGTATGTTCTCACTGCGATCGTATCATACGACACACCCGATTCGGTCGCTTTCGGTTGTGTTTTGATACGTTTCATCAATTTGCCGCCATCATACAGATAGGATATTTCAGAGTGTTTCGCTCCGTCTATGATACGTTCATAGCAAACAAGGCCATTTTTATTGAAATAGGCTATAGTCGTACCTAATTTGCGTTTCACTTCCGAAACCTCTCCGAAACTGTAAACTTCATCATAGTCTTTGTAGGTCATCACGACCACTCGTCCTTTGGGCTTGTCAATCGAATATTCATCCCATACATCGCCCGCATTTTGCGACCATACCGATTTGCCTGAAAGCAACAGACAAACGAGCATAAAAAGTTTCTTCATACAGAAATTTTTATTGCCGTATCGGCTCCTGTGCGGCGGGTTATGTATAAAAACAGAAAGTGTGGAGCCGATTTTCGTTTATCAAGTAGGAGGTTGTGGTATGACCTTGACTGAAATAAACGACGCAATACCCCACACTTGAATAGATATGGGGACATGTGACGCAGAAGCGCCCGCCGCATAATCTAAACAAGAAATGAGTGCTGTTCGTCGTCCTTCAGTCTTGAAATTACCACATTTCCTACTTAGGACAGTGCGAAAACACTTTCGTATGTCTGCCGGAATTATCCGACGCGACAAATATAAGAAAAATCGGATACGGAAACAAACGGCAGCATAAACAGCACTCGCAAAGGGGCATTGCACGGACAAGAGTAAGGAGAAAAAGAGGGATGAAACGAATGGATTTTCGATTTAAGAATAATAATCCTAACTTCGCGGCGCGATGGAAAAGAAGAGAGTTTTCGACGAACCGAACGAAGAAACCGCGGACGGAGTATGCCGAGGCGAAAAAAGGAGTGAGAAGATGAACCGGGAAATCATGCGCATAGCGCTGCCGAACATCGTATCGAACATCACGGTGCCGCTGATGGGCATTGTCTCGACGGCGATAGCGGGCCACTGGGGCGCGGACTCGGCGGCGACGATCGGAGCGCTGGCGATCGGGGTCTCGATCTTCAACTTCATCTACTGGAACTGCTCGTTCGTACGCATGGGCACGAGCGGTCTGACGGCCCAAGCCTACGGAGCGGGCGACCAACGCGAATGCACGAACATGCTGGCGAGGGCGCTGTCGGTAGCGGCCCTGATGGGTCTGCTGATGGTGGCGCTGCAATGGCCCATAGGCGAACTGGCCCTGCAAGCGATGAAAGGCGGCGGGATGACCCGCGACTACTATTATGCCCGCATCTGGGCCGTACCGGCGGGCATCCTGCTATTCGGCTTCAACGGCTGGTTCACGGGCATGCAGAACGCGATGATACCGATGTGCACGGCCATAACGGTGAACGTGATACACATTCTGTGCAGTCTGTGGTTCGCATTCGGGCTGGACATGGGCATCGTAGGCATAGCCTACGCCTCGGTGCTGGCCCAATGGAGCGGTGTGGGGCTGTCGGCGCTGCTGCTTGTGTGGAAATACGGCCGCCGACTGACGAAAATAGACTGGAAGGAAGTGGCGGATCTGCAACCGCTGAAGAAATTCTTCCTGATCAACCGAGACATCATCCTGCGCACGCTCTGCATTGTGGCGGTATATACCTTTTTTACGGGAGCCTCGGCCCGCATGGACGACCCGGCGCTGCTGGCGGTGAACACCCTGCTGCTGCAACTGTTCACGCTTTTCTCCTACATGAACGACGGATTCGCCTATGCGGCGGAAGCCCTGACGGGCCGCTTCATCGGAGCCCGCGACGGCCGGGCGCTGCGCCAGTGCATGCGCCGCTGCATCTTCTGGGGCACGGTGGTCTCGGTGGCGTTCGTGGGGATCTATCTGGTAGGCTGGCGCGAACTGGTGATGCTCTTCGTAGACCGCACGTCGCCCGACGCACCGCGGATCGTGGAACTGGCGGGCCGCTACATAGCGTGGATCATCGTAATCCCGATAGCGAGCGCGATGCCTTTCATCATGGACGGAATCATGGTAGGCGCCACGCAGACGCGTGTGATGCGCAACTCGATGTTCCTGTCGACGGCAGCCTACTTTGCGATATACTATGCGGGCTACCCGCTCATAGGCAACAATGCCCTGTGGCTGGCCTTCACGCTCTACATGTTCCTGCGCGGAGTACTGCAATACTTCATGACCGGGCGGCTGCGGACGATTGAACTAAAAATCAAATAAAAGAAACGGCCCCTGAGCGGGGCCGTTTCTTTTATATCTATTTGGAGGTGCGGAACCAATCGAGGTCGATCCACCCGGCGTCATTCTTACGCACGGTGGCGTCGGCGAAGAAACCGACCTTGGCACCGATCCAATGACCGGCCTCGGCGGCAAAGGCGTCGCCCAACTCGCGGAACCGCTTGCCGTCGGTGCTGAACGAGAATTTGCACGACAGGCGCGGCGTACCGTCGGCGTTCCACTGCTGCTCGAAGCGGCAGCGGAACCACACGTCGACGGGCTCGCCCGAAGCGGCGAACTCTTGCGAAGCGTCGACGGTCTCGGGAGCCCCCTTCTTCATGGCGCGCTTGCAAGTAGTACGCTCGACGAGGAGCTTGCCGTCGGCGTACCGCAAGCCGATGGCGGCGTAGTCGTGGCCCATGACAATCAAACCGGCACGGTCGCCCTCGTAAGAGGGGTGGAAACGCAATTTAGTCGTAGCGGTATAAGTCGGCGCGTTGACCTTCTGCAAGAGCAGGTTGCCGTTGTCGGAGAGGTTGCGCCACCCCTCGAGCCGGTTGTGGCAATAGAGCCGCAGCTCGCCCGCAGAGGGGTTGGGGAAGTACCACCCGAACTGAGGATTGGCATGCCACTGCCACTGCAATCCGAGCGTGCGGCCGTCGAACTCGTCGCTGTCGGCCGGAGTACGGACGGTGCTCTTGACGCGCGACGCGGGCATCTTGTAGGTATCGACCGGCTCGCCGATGCCGTCGCCGTTGCGGTCGACGCCGATGATGCACCAATCATCGTCGGACCACGTGACTGGCTGCAAGTGGACGACGCGGCCGTAGGCATACATGTCGACGAAGTGGAGGAACCACGAATTGCCCTCGACGTCGTCGACCCAACCGCCCTGATGCGGCCCGGGGGTCTTGGTATTGCCCTGATGCAAGACGGTGCGGCACTCGTAGGGACCCCACGGCGACTTGGACCGCAGGACGATCTGCCACCCGGGCTTGACGCCGCCCGCGGGCGCGAAGACGTAGTACCAACCGTTGCGCTTGTAGAACTTGGGACCCTCGACGGTGGGATGGTCGCCGTGGCCGTCGAAAATCATGACGTCCTCGCCGATGAGCCGCTCGCCGTCGGGCGTCATCTCGGAGACGCTCAGGACGCTTTTCAATCCGGCGCACGAACCGGCCCAACCGTGGACGAGGTAGGCCTTGCCGTCGTCGTCCCACAGAGGACAGGTGTCGATGACGCCCAACACCTCTTTGACAAGGTGCGGCTCCGACCACTCGCCGCGCGGATCCTGCGCTTTGGTCATGTAGACGCCGACATAGGGATTGCCCCAATAGATATAGTACCAACCGTCGTGGAAGCGGATGGCGGGCGCCCAGACCCCCTCGCCGTGGCGGGGCTTGTCGAAATGATCGTAGGGCGGCTGCGCGGCGAAGACGGTGTTGACGATCTCCCAATTGACCAGATCGGTCGAATGGAGAATCTGCAACCCGGGCGCGCAGTTGAACGACGAGGAAGTCATCCAGAAATCGTCGCCCACGCGGGTGACGTCGGGATCGGAATAATCGGCGTAGAGCACGGGATTCTTATACTTCCCGTTGCCGAGGTCGGGCGTCCAGACGGTTTGTGCGGAAACGCCGAGGGCAGCGAAGAAAAAGCTGCAAAGAAGCAATGTTTTTTTCATAGGTAAACAGGTCGGTTAAAAATGGCCCGTCCAGTCGTCGCGGAACTGTTCGGAACCGGTCTTTTTAGCAAAAATGGATTCGGGCGAATACTCGGCGGCCTCCTCGTCGGAGAGCTCGTGCGACCACGCGACGCGGCCGCTGCGGTCGGCGCCGGGCCCCGAACAACGCCACTCGGCGTAGAACGAAGTACGCTCGCGGGCGGGGTCGCGCCAATTGTGCCACCCCTCGGGCCGAATGGCGGCGGGGAGTTCGCAGGCGAGCCACACGGTGCGGGCGGTGGATTTCCAAGGACGCCCGAGGTAAAGCTTCGAGACGCCCTCGGCCGCCGTGACGCGGCAATTGCGGAAGACGTAGCCATACTTGTTGCGCTCGGTAGTCGAAGCGGCGGTGATGTAGCTATCGGCCTTGCAATGGATGGTGCAACCGTCGAACAAGACGATCGACGGGCCGAAGATGAAATCGGTGGTACCCTCGATGTAACTGTTCTCGACATGCACGCGCGAGACGTAACCCTTGGTGAAGAAGGTGTCCTGATCGCCGATGAGACGGCAACGGTCGATGCGGATGCGGTCGCCGCGCGTTTCGAGCGCCACGGCCTGCCCTACCCTGCCGGCGTCGTTCTCGACGGTGAGATTCTCCAACGACACCTCGTCGGCCTGAACCGACATGGTATAACTGTCGTAGGTGGTCAACTCGTAACCGTCGACGACCTTGCCGGAGAAATCGTCCCACACGATGCGCACCTCGTCGGGCGCAGCCCCGGCCCCGCAGATCGCCACCTTGTCCTTGTAGACGTCGAGGGTGACCTTCTCGCGGTAGACGCCGGGCATGATGCGCACGGTGCGCCACTCGGCGGACTTGGATGGCAAGGCGTCGAAACAAGCCTGCACGGAGGTGAAATCGCCGCCGCCGTTGCAATCGACGACGTAGACGGGCCTCTCCTGCGCCGCAGCGCAACAGCCGCACAGCAAGGCGACGAAAAGGAGAATTCTTTTCATAACAGCATCTTCGTCCTGCAACAACAGATTCTTCGCTGACGCTCAAAATGACACGGTGCTGCGAAAGGGACGATTTTCAATTCTTAATTTTCGTTCCTAATTACAAGGTGACGCCCGTCTTGAAGATGGCGATCTCCTTGAAACCGGTCTTTTCGTGGAGCAGGTGCTCGCCGTCGGCGGTGGCGAGAATCTTGGCGATGAAACGCTCCAAGACGGCCTGCGGCTCCTCGTCCTCGACGAGCGTACCAGCGTTGAAGTCGATCCAATTGGACTTGAACTTCGAAAGCTGCGTGTTGGTCGAAATCTTCATGGTGGGCACGAAAGCCCCGAACGGCGTACCGCGCCCGGTGGTGAAGAGCACGAGCTGGCAACCCGACAAAGCGAGGGCCGAAGCGGCGACGAGGTCGTTGCCGGGAGCCTGCAAGAGGTTGAGCCCCTGCTTGCAAATGGGCTGCGTATACTTCAAGACGTCGACGACCGGCTGGGCCCCGCCCTTCTGGACGCAACCCAACGACTTCTCCTCGAGGGTGGTGATGCCGCCCTTCTTGTTGCCGGGCGAAGGATTCTCGTAGATGGGCTGGTCGAACTTGCGGAAATACCCCTTGAAATCGTTGATAAGGCAAACGGTCTGGTCGAAAATCTGCCGGTTCTCGGCGCGGTCCATGAGGATGGTCTCGGCGCCGAACATCTCGGGCACCTCGGTGAGGACGGTGGTGCCGCCCTGCGCGATGAGCCAATCGGAGAAGAGACCGACGAGGGGATTGGCCGTGATGCCGGAAAAACCGTCGGAACCGCCGCACTTCAAACCGACGCGGAGATACGAAAGGGGCAGCGGCTGGCGCTTGTCGGCGCGGGTCTTCTCGACCAACTCGCGGCAGATCTCGAACCCGGCGGCGATCTCGTCCTCGACCTCCTGCGCGATGAGGAACTTCACGCGCTCGTCGTCCCACTCGCCGATGGTTTCCTTAAGCGCGGAAACTTGGTTGTTCTCGCACCCGAGGCCCAAGACGAGGACGGCCCCGGCGTTGGGATGCTTGACCAAAGCGGCCAAGGCCCGCTGCGTATTGGCATGGTCGTCGCCGAGCTGCGAACACCCGTAATTATGGGTATAGACCCGCACGTCGTCGAGGTGCGAACAATCGCACTCGGCCTTGACACGCGCGGCGATGGCCTGCGCCTGCCCGTTGACGCACCCGACCGAAGGGACGATCCACAACTCGTTGCGGATGCCCATGGTGTTGTTCTTACGCAGGTAACCCATGACCTTGACGTCGCGCTTGGGACAATCGACGTCGTAGACCTTGGGAGCATAGGCATACTCCAGATCGTCGCGCAAGTTGGTCTTGAGGTTGTGCGAATGGATCCACGCCCCGGCGGCGACGGGCGCGGTGGCGTGGCCGATGGGATAACCGTACTTGACGACGTTCTCGCCCTCGGCGATGTTGCGCAAAGCGAACTTATGGCCGCGGGCCACGTCCTCGCACAAGGTGACGCGCACGCCGTCGATGTCGAACGATTCGCCGGCCTTGAGGTCGTCGGCGAGGGCCACGGCGACGTTGTCCGCGGCATTGATTTTCAGAAACCGTTTCATGGCTCTAATACTCGAAAAAAAGGGCGGGAACGCTCTCCTTGCGAAGAACACCCCGCCCCGGATGAATGATCGGACTACTTGCTGAGGAACTTGTCCAAAGCCTTGGCCATACCCGCCTCGCGGATGTCGGCGAGGTAAGCGGCGACGGCGGGAACGAAACCCGGAACCTCGGAGAAATCGACGGTGAAGATACCGCTCTCGCGGACGATCTTCGCGACGGTGCCCTCCAAGTCGGCGGGATTCCAATTCTTGCGGATGTACTCGACGAACTCGGCCGTGTCGTCGGGCTGGAACCCGCTTTCGGGACCGTAGAGCGACAACAAAGCGGCGAACGTGAAGCACTCGTGCTGAGCGACGCGCTGGGCCTTGAACCAATTGTCCTTGACGGTGGGATAGTTGCGGGCCTCCCATTTCGACAACGAATTGAGCGAAATGGACTTGAGCATGTGCTTGATGTAGGGATTGTAGAAACGCTCCAAGATGCCGGCGGCGAACTGCTTCAACTCGGCCTGATCCTCCTCGATCATGGGGATGACCTCGTCGGCGACCATGTCGTTGATGAACTTCTCGATGGCGGGCGTATTGAAAGCGTCCATGACCGTCTCGCAACCCATCTGCAAAGCGATGGGGACCATGCCGGTGTGCGACCCGTTGAGAATACGCACCTTCTTGTCGCGGAACTGCTTGATCGACGGCATGAAGATGACGTGCAACCCGGCCTTGTCGAGGGGCAGCTCCTTCATGACCTCCTTATAACCGGGACCGCCGATGGCCCACAGATGGTACAACTCGGCCTTGACGACGAGGTTGTCGTCGAAACCGATCTCCTCCTTGATCTCGTTGATCGTATCGCGCGGGAACCCGGGGACGATGCGGTCGACGAGCGTATCGCAGAAATGGCAATTGTTCTCGACCCAATCGATGAAATCCTGCCCCAACTTATTGTACTCGGCATGCTTGATGACGTACTCGTGGAGCGTGGAACCGTTGTTCTCGATGAGCTCGCAGCAAATGATGCAAAGCCCTTTCGAGGGATCGCCGTTGAAGTGCTTGAAACGCTTGTAGAGCAAAGCGGTCATCTTGGCGGGATACGACTTGGGCGGACAAGCGGTAAGGTCGTCGCCCTCTTCGTAGCGGATACCGGCCTCGGTGGTGTTGGAGATGGAGATCTTCAACTCGGGCGAGAGGAAATACTGCTCGTAGCGGGCGTAGTCGACGTAGGGATTGAACGAATCCATGACGCTTTTGACCAGACGCACGTCCTTCTTGGGCTGCTTGTTCTCGATGCCCTCGAGGTAGACGTGGTAGAGGTTGTCCTGCTTGTGGAGCAAGTCGATCATGCCGAGCACCTTATGCTCGGGGTCGAGGATGGGCTGGCAAATGGCGACACCGGCGTTCATGACGCCCTTCTCGTTGGCGATGTCGATCTGCCAATCGACGAACGCACGCAGGAAATTGCCCTCGCCGAACTGGAGGATCTTGACGGGCCGCTCGGTGACGGAGACGGTCGACTTATTGAGCTGTTTGATCATTGCAAATAAGATAATATTACTTCAACACGATAGGTTTGTACTTGGGAACGAGCGACTTCATGATGAACCACGCGAACAGGTAAGCCACGGCGCAGATGCAGAAGACGATCATGTAACCGGCGGGCTTGCCGGAGAAACCGAAGAACGAGAAAGCCTCGCCCTGAGCGGCGGAATAATCGAACAAGACACCGGCCCCCTTGTTGATGAGGAACGAACCGACGCCCCCGGCCATGGCACCGATGCCGGTGATGGAAGCGATGGTCGACTTGGGGAACATGTCGCCGATGGTGGAGAAGAGGTTGGCCGACCAAGCCTGATGCCCGGCGCCCGCGATGCCGATGATGACGGCGGGGAACCACACCGAAAGACCCTGCAACGGCTGCGCGAAGAGCGCGAGCAAGGGGAAGAAGGCGAAGATCAACATAGCGAGCATCCGGCCCGAATAAGGCTCCATGTGCTTCTGCTCGACGAAGAACTTGGGCAGGTAACCGCCGCCGATGGAGATGACGGTGACGATGAGGTAGAGCACGAAGACGAGCATCTTGCCGGTGGTAGTCTCCATCGAATAACCGCACTCGGAGAAATAGGCCGGAGCCCAGAAGAGGTAGAACCACCACACGCCGTCGGTGAAGAACTTGCCGACGATGAACGACCAAGTCTGCTTGTAACCGAAGCAACGGATGAAAGGAATGGTCTTCTGCTCGTCGGCGGAGTTGGCCTCGGCGGGCTGCTCCTGCTCGTCCTGCAACATATAGGCGAGCTCGGCCTGATTGACGTGCTTGGACTCGGCGGGTTTGTCGTACATATAGATCCAGAAGAACATCCAGACGAAACCGAGGGCGCCGATGATGATGAAAGCCATCTCCCAACCCCACGCCGAAGCGAGCACGGGGATGGACAACGGAGCGACCAAAGCACCGACCGAAGCCCCGGCGTTGAAGAGCGACGTGGCGAAAGCCCGGTCCTTCTTGGGGAAGTACTCGGCGGTGACCTTGATGGCGGCGGGGAAGTTGCCGGCCTCGCCGAGGGCGAGGATGGCGCGGCAGACGAGGAACAACCACACGCTGACGGTGGCGACCGCTATGGCGGCTTGGGTTCCGTACTCGACGGCGCGCATGGCCTCGAGCGAAGCGTAACCCTCGATGTGCATGGTAGCCCACCCGCAAGCGGCGTGCAAGCAAGCGCCGAGCGACCAGACGCCGATGGCCCAGAGGTAACCCTTCTTGGTACCCATCCAATCGACGAACTTACCGGCGAAGAAACAAGCGACGGCGTAGAAGATGGAGAAGAAACCGGTGATGGTACCGTAGTCGGAATCGGTCCAATGGAACTCGGGCGCGATGAAGTCTTTCCAAGTGAGCGAAAGCACCTGACGGTCGAGGTAATTGACCGTAGTGGCGACGAACAACAACAGGCACATCCACCAACGCCAGTTCGTCATGTTTTTCTTGATATCAGTCATTAGAAGCAGTTTTGGTCAAAAGGAAAAAGGGAAAAAAGTTTCCGGGCACCCGGCAGAGCGCCCGGAAACCTCGGGGAAACTATTTACTGCGCACAGCGGCGATGACGCCGAGGGCGAAGCGGCACTTGTCGGCGATAGCCTTCCAATCCTTGGCGGCGATGACCTCCTTGGGGAAGAGCTGCGAACCCATGCCGACGCAGTAGACACCGGCCTTGAACCATGCGGTGAGGTTCTCCTCGGTGGGCTCGACAGCGCCGGTAGCCATGATATTGGACCACGGCAGGGGCGCCTTGACGTTCTTGACGAACGACGGGCCGCCGACGTTGCCGGCGGGGAAGACCTTCGTGAGGTCGCAACCCAACTCCTGAGCGGTGCCGATCTCGGTGACGGAACCGCAGCCGGGGGTATAGGGCACGAGGTGGCGGTTGCAAACCTTGGCCACGTCGGGATTGAGGTAGGGCCCGACGACGAAATTGGCGCCGTACTGCATATAGAGGGCAGCTGTGGGAGCATCGACGATGGAACCGATGCCGAGCACCATGTCGGGGCACTCCTTGGCGGCGAACTTCACCAACTCGATGAAGACCTCCGAAGCGAAGTCGCCGCGGTTGGTGAACTCGAAAGCACGGACGCCGCCCTCGTAACAAGCCTTCAAGACCTGCTTGGCGATCTCGGCGTCGGAATGATAGAACACGGGAACCATACCGGTCTTGCCGATGGCCTCCATGACCTGCGATTTATTGAATCTTGCCATTTTTCAAAGTGAAAAGTGAAAGGTTAAAAGTAAAAAGCGAAAAGTTAAAGGTGAAGAGTGAAAAGTGAATTTCCGGTTTTCAACGCGGTGCCATTCTGAATGAAGTCAAAGGCTCCGAAACAGATTCTTCGTCGAAGCAATCGCTTCTCCTCAGAATGACGACCGAATATTTCCAATCGGAATTCAACTATGCGGCTGCGGTCTGCGGAACCCGCCGGGCAACTCCATGAGCTGCACCGCGAATCAGCCGGACAACCGAATTTTCAATTCTTAATTCTTCATTTTTAATTTCTAACGTTGCACGCGGCCGTTGGCGTTGCCGCCGGCGAGAGACTCGACCTCCTCGACGGAAACGAGGTTGAAGTCGCCGTTGATGGTGTGCTTCAACGCGGAAGCAGCCACGGCGAACTCGAGGGCCTCGCCCTGCGTGGGCTTGGTCAACAAACCGTGGATGATACCGCCGGAGAACGAATCGCCGCCGCCGACGCGGTCGATGATGGGGTTGATGTCGTAACGCTTCGACTCGTAGAACTCCTGCCCGTTGTAGATCATGGCTTTCCAACCGTTGTGCGTAGCGGAGAACGATTCGCGCAGGGTCGAGATGACGTACTTGAACCCGAAAGTCTCGGCCATCTGCTTGAAGATGCCCTTGTAACCCTCGGCGTTGGTCTCGCCGCCCTCGACGTTGGCGTCGGGCTTGAACCCGAGACAGAGCTCGGCATCTTCCTCGTTGCCGATGCAGACGTCGACGTACTGCATCAGAGGACGCATGATGGACTGTGCTTTTTCCTTGGTCCAGAGCTTCTTGCGGAAATTGAGGTCGACCGACACGGTGACGCCGTGGCGCTTGGCGGCCTCGCAGGCGAGACGCGTGAGCTCAGCGGCCTTGTCGGAAATGGCGGGGGTGATGCCCGACCAATGGAACCACTGGGCACCCTCCATGATGGCGTCGATGTTGAAGTCGGGAGCGTCGGCCTCGGCGATCGACGAATGAGCGCGGGCGTAGAT
>JAIDUK010000024.1 GCA_029060215.1 Alistipes sp. | reverse complement strand
GCTTGATTGCAACGGCGCTGGCGCAGACTTTCCTGCAATTCGGGAGTCGTGAAGTCGTACCACTCCCCGGCGAGCATTTTGTCGAGTTCGCTCATGGTGCGGCTACTTGATGAAGAACCGGTAGATGTCGTTGCCGTTGGCGTAGAGAAGCAGGGCCAAAATGAGGATCAGCCCCACGTATTGCGCCGCTTCGAGCACCTTGTCGCCGACCTTGCGGCCCGTAATCATCTCCCAGAAGGTGAAGATGGCATGCCCGCCGTCGAGCCCCGGGATGGGCAGGATGTTCATGACGGCCAGAATGATCGACAGGAAAGCCGTCTTGGCCCAGAAATCCTGCCAGTTCCAGCTGCCGGGGAAGATGCTGCCGATGGAGAGGAAGCCGCCCACTTCCTTGTAGAGTTCGGTTTTGGGTTGGGCGATGAGCTTCAGCTGCTGCCAATAGGAAGCGATGGTCCGGCCTGCCTTGCGGAACCCGGCCGGGACCGACTGCCAGAAAGTGTAGTGACGCGTGCGCGGCGTGTAGGGAGCTGCGGCGATGACGCCCAGCCGCCCCTCGCTGTCGACGGGAAGCGTCAGTTCGACCGTGTCGGCACCGCGGAGCGCCGCGATGCGGACTTCCTGCCCGGCGTGGAGCTTGAGGTAGGCCCGGTAGTCGAAGAACTCCAACCCCTGCCGGTCGTCGACGGCAATGATTTCGTCGCCCTTCTGCAATCCTGCGGCGGTCACGACGCTGTCGATGAGAAACGGTTCGCGCAGGCGGAAAAGATTTTCGTAGCCTTTGTCCTGCCGCATGGCTATCAATTCTTCGAGCGGCAGAACGAGGGCCTTTTCTTGGCCCCGACGCTCGACGGCCACGGTGCGGTCGCCCTCGGTGATGAGCAGGGCGTTGAGCACTTCCAGCGGGTCGTCGACGGGCCGGCCGTCGACGGTGAGGAAGCGGTCGCCGTCCTCGAATCCGAGCCGGTGCCCGGCCTGATTGAAGCTATAGCCCCAACGGGCATCGTCGTTGGAGAAATAGGTGTCGCCCCAAGCGTAGCAGATGCCGCAATAGACGGCGATGGCCAAGACCACGTTCATGACCACTCCGGCGATCATCACCAGAAAACGCTGCCACGCGGGTTTGGCGCGGAACTCCCACGGCTGCACGGGCTGCCGCAGCTGCTCCTTGTCCATGGATTCGTCGATCATGCCTGCAATCTTGACGTACCCGCCCAGCGGCAGCCAGCCCAAACCGTACTCGGTGTGGCCGCGGCGGAACTTGAAGAGCGAGAACCACGGGTCGAAGAAGATGTAGAACTTGTCGACCCGGATGCGGAAGGCGCGGGCCATGAAGAAGTGTCCCAGCTCGTGGATGCCCACGAGGATGGTGAAGCAGAGGAAAAACTGGATGATTTTGATAGCGAGTTCCATGTTCGGCTACGTTACAGATGGAGATATTCGACCGCCAGACGCCGGGCCTCGTCGTTCGCTGCGGCGTAGTCGTCGAGCGAAGGGTCGGCCGTGCTGGCGGCGCGGGAGAGGGCGTATTCGATCGTGCGGACGATCTCGACCCAACGGCATCGGCCCGCCAGAAAAGCCGCGACGGCCTCTTCGTTGGCGCCGTTCATGGTGCAGGCCGCGGTGCCGCCCCGGCGCAGGCATTCGTAGGCGATGTCGAGCGCGGGATATTTCAGGCGGTCGACCTCGGCGAAAGTCAGCTGCGGGTGGGCCAGAAAATCGAAATGTTCGTCGGGCCGCACGGCACGGCGAGGGTAGAGCAGGGCGTAGCTGATGGGCATCCGCATGTCGGGGGTGCCCAACTGCGCCTTGATGGCCCCGTCCTCGAACTCGACCATCGAATGGACGACCGACTGCGGGTGGAGCAGCACCGAAATCCGGTCGGCGGGGGTGCCGAAGAGCCAATGGGCCTCGATGACCTCGAAGCCTTTGTTGACCAAAGTGGACGAATCGATGGTGATCTTGGCCCCCATCCGCCACTGGGGATGCCGCAGTGCCTGTTCGACGGTGACCGTTTCGAGCTGCTCGCGCGTGAAGTCGCGCAGCGAGCCGCCGCTGCAAGTGACGATGAGCCGCCGCACGGGCGACTGCTCGCCTGCAAGGCATTGGAAGATGGCCGAATGCTCCGAATCGATTGGGATGATGGGGGCCCGGTGCTCCTCGGCCAGCCGCATGACGGTCTGCCCGCCCACGACGAGCGATTCCTTGTTGGCCAAGGCGAGCTTCTTGCCTGCGCGCAAAGCCGCGACCGTGGGCGCGAGCCCGGCATATCCGACCAAGGCGTTGACCACGACGTCGGTGTCGCCGCCTGCCGCCACTTGTGCGACGGCTTCCTCACCGGCGTAGACCTTGATGTCGGTGTCGGCCAATGCTTGGCGCAGCGGGTCGTAGTGGGCGGTGTCGGCAATGACGACGCTGTCGGCGTCGAATTCGCGGGCCTGCCGGGCCAACCGCTCCCAATTGCGATGGGCCGTGAGCACGCGTATCTCGAACGCTTCGGGATACTGCCGGACGATGTCGAGCGTCTGCTCGCCGATCGAGCCGGTCGAACCGAGAAGGGCCAGCCGCTGCCGTTTCATCAGAAGAGGATGTAACCTTCGGGATCGACGGGCTTGCCGTTGTTCCAAAGCTCGAATTCGAAGAGCTGCACCTCGCCGTCGACCATCTCCGAATTGTACCCGATGACCTCGCCCGAACGGATGCGCTGCCCCTTGGTGACGAGCGACTGCGAGAGGTGGCGGTAGATGGAGAGCAGGCTGTTGGTGTGCTGGATCTCGATGATGTGGCCCGTTTCGGGGGTCCAGCGGCTGATGACCACCGTACCCTCGTCGATGGCCGTGACGGGATCGGCCGCAGCGGCTGCGACCTTCACCCCGAAACGCCCTTCCTTGAGGTCGTAGCGGTCGGTGATGATGCCGTCGATGGGCGTCGTGAGCTCGATGGAGCGGCGTGCGGGTTTGCTGGCCAGACCGCCTCCGCCCGCCAGCGAATAGGGACCGTCGCCCTCCATCTGGATGCGCAGGGCCGAATCGGCCGCCGAGGGCATGACGAGCACCTTGCTCGTGCGCAGGCTGTCGGACGAGATGAAAGTCCGCACGACGGGCATCTTGCCGTCGAGGATCATGGCGATGTTCTCGTTGTAGGTCATCATGCTGTTCAGAACCCGCTCCATGGAATCGATGCGGATGATGTTCTGCACGAGGTTTTCGTGCGACCGCCCGGCCTGCGTACGGTAGCCGGGCAGGAATTCGAGCACGGGAGTATAGGCTATGAGCGAAAGCAGGAGGATGAAGAGCAGCAGGGCGAACGACACGAAGCCCGCCAGAATACTCGCGGGCGAGAGGTGGATGTGCCACTCCTCGCTGTTGTCGGTGGCGTTGAGCATGTTGAAGCGGCGCTTGCGGAAGAAGCTGCGCCAGCGGTCGCGTATGGTCTCCAAGAATTTCATCGTTGTGCGGTTGTTCGGCGGTCCGGAACGGCCGGACGCCTGTTACCCTGCAAAGTTAATACAACACCTGCGGACTGCCAAATTTTATTTGTCTTCCAGCCAGTTCATGAAGTCGGCGGTGCGCGAGCGGCTGACGAAAACCTCGAACTCGGGCTTGGGTTCGAGCGCCACTTTGAGCCTGTTGCTCAGGTGCTTGGAGATGCCCGCTATGGCGCCGATCGAGGCGGTGCAGTTGCGCGAGAGGCGGAAGAACCGCCGCGGATCGACCTGCTCCGAAGCGGCGTCGAGCGAGGTGTCGAGGATCAGCCGCCGGGCGTCGGACGTGACCAGATAGGTGTATTTTTCCTCGGCGTAGAAGTAGGCGATCTGTTCGGTGCCGACCACCGAAATCTTGTCGCCGACGCGCACGACGAACCGTTTTTTATACTCCCGGCCGGCCTGAGCGAGCATGCTGCGCAGCAGTTCCGCGTCGGGCGCCGGCGTCGGATGTTCGCTCTCCAGCGCCCGGCGGCAACGCTCGACGGCCGCCTGCAACTCCTCGGGAACGATGGGCTTCAACAGGTAGTCGACGCTGTTGACGCGGAACGCCTTGATGGCGTAGTCGTCGTAAGCCGTGGTGATGACCACCTTGCCGCGCACCTCGGTCCGGGCGAAGATGTCGAAGCACATGCCGTCGGAGAGCTGCACGTCCATGAAGATGATGTCGGGGCGGTTGGCGGGATTTTGCAGCCACTCGACGCTCCCCACCACCGAACTTTGGATGCCGACGATGCGCAGGTCGTCGAAGTGCTGTTCGATGATGCGCCGCAGGTTGGTCTGGGCCGGGATTTCGTCTTCGACGATCAGTACGTTCAGGTTTTTCATAGCAGAGGGAGTTGTACGCGGAATCGGGTGTCGGTCTGCTCGACGAGGATCGGCTCGCCCGCCACGTCGAGGTATTGTTGGCGGATGTTGCGCAACCCTACGCCTGTCGAGGCGGGGACGTTCATGCGGAGCTGAAGATTGTTGCTGACGGTGAGCCGTTCGCCTGCGGCGGCGATGCGCACGCGCAGCGGCTGTTCGGGGCTCACCACGTTGTGCTTGGTGGCGTTTTCGATGAGCAGTTGCAGGCAGCAGGGCACCACATGGCGGCTGAGGAGCGGCCGCGGAATGTCGATCTCGACCTCGAAGCCGCTGGTGAAACGCTCTTGCAGCAGGTCGATGTATTTGCGGGCGAATTCGAGCTCCTCTTCCAGCGGCACCAGCTGCTCGTTTTCCTTTCGGAGCATGTAGCGGTAGGTGCCGGCCAGTTTGCGGATGAAGGCGCTGGCCCGTTCGGTCTCGTGCTCCTGCACCAAGCAGTCGAGGATGTTGAGCGAATTGAACAGGAAGTGGGGGTTGATCTGCTGCTTGAGCCGTTCGTAGTGGAACTGCGCCCGGTGCTTCTTGCCGCGTTCGGTGCGGAGTTCGCGGTCGCTTTCGATCAGGTAGACGGCCAGCTGCAAGATGGCGTAGATGACGATGTCGACCAGCAGGACCACCGTATAGAGCCGGAAGAAGTGGCGGGCCGACATGATGGCGCCGTTGCCCTGCGGCAGCCCGAAGTAGACGGCAGCCGTGAGCAGGAGCACGAACCCCAGCGTGAAGAGTGCCGAAGCGGCCAGCCGCAGCCCCCGGCGGCGGATCATGCGGGCGCGCAGGTTGACGAAGATGATGTTGCCGCAGATCATGGTCATCAGCGCCAGCGTATTGCCCAGCAGCCGGTAGAATTCGGGGTAGATGCCCTGCTGTTCGAAGTAGGGCGAGCTGAAAAGGCTGGTGTAGAAGATGCGGAACAAAAGGATGGCCGCGACGCTCACGACGATCTGCCGGGTCGATGGCGACCACCGCAAATGGTTGCTTGTCTGCGGGTTGTGCTGCCGGGCGAAGGCGTAGGTCAGCCAGCCGATGAGTTCGGTCACCAGCGCCGTGGCGATGGCTGGGGCCGCGATGCCGCACCCGAACAGCTGCTGGATGAACTGCGCGCCGTAGATGCCGAACAGATAGGCCACGAAGATGCAGATCAGGGCCAGCGCCGCCACCAGCTCGACCCGCAGGCCGCGGCGCACAGCGATGATGAGGATCATCGAGAGCGTCAGGATCGTCAGCGGCACGTCGTCCACATAATCGAATATGCGGCTGAGCATCGCCACGGCGGCGTGCGCCGCAGCGAAAAGGTGGATGAGCCAAGGGATGCTTATCGTGGGGCGTTTCATGGTCCGGATTGTACGAATCCGAATCTAAAATTAGGCTTTTCCGCCGGAAAATGCAAATTTCGGAGTGGAAAAAATTGGATAGCGGTATAAAATAGGTATTATAGTTGCTCCTCTGCCGCAGTTGTGTTTATAATATGTTGACAAATATTATTTAAATTTTTATTATGTTTTATATTGAGTTAGAAAGTCTGTCGTCGAAACGATGGATGCTGAATGTAGATAAGATTTTAATAGTTGAAGAGCGAAAATCATTTACTAAAGACGAACTATCGCGAATTCCGGAGTTAAAAGATATTGATAAATGTTGTACCGTGATTTTAGAGGGGCAAAGTGAAACATTCTGGGTTAAAAATTCGTATGTATCAATAAAAAAATATTTAATAGATAAACCCAAACATGAAAGAAAAAAGTTGCTGGAATGAATTTAAGAAGCGTTTTAAGAGCTTCTTTACTCCGTCGGTATGGGCTACTATTTTATTTGGTTGTATCTCAATAATACTATTACTTGTTATTAATAAAAGTGCTTCGGGTTTTTATGTGGAAAAGATTGCCAATCCTATATTGACGTCTATATTGGCTGCTGTAGTTGTTTCTTTGAGCTTTGATGTGAAAAAGCATGTTGCAAGTTTACAAAGTGTAATAGTGGACGCATTTACCTCTAATAATTTTTTGGAAAAATTACCTGATGAAAGATTGAAGGAGTTGCGTAGTGCGACTATAACGGAAATGCATAAGCAAAAATATCCCAACATGCAAAAGGGGCTAATGAATATGGACCGGGAAATCTTTTCTGCACTTATGCATCCATATTATGAATCATTTCGTGAAACGGCTATATATTATAAACATAAAAAATTTGCATGGAATGCTGAGGGAACGGAGGAACCTGTGTTATATAGGACAGTCAATATTCAATATGTTATAAAAAGTCCGACGCGTGATACCGAAAGTACATGGGCAAACTTGTCCATAAAAAAATGTATCCAAAATCCTATTAAGTCAGAACTGCACCAAGATGATATCAATCGGATTTTCAAGCTTAAGCATTTTTACGTGTCTATTGATGACGGGAAAAGAACGGATATAAGTGAAGATGTCAAGTATATAATTAGACCATTGGATTCGAGTGATGAATATTATAATACAAGTGTTGTTTTGTCTTGCGGCCAAAATTGTGATAGGAAATTTTATGGTTCGCATAATAACGACGAGGGAATATTCGTTGAGTATAAAACTTCGGTACAAGTTGAAATCGAATATGAAATATATTTGCCCAAAGAAGACAATCATTTTACTAATCGTTTAAAATATCCGACTAAATCGTTTCGTGTAGATTGTATTTGCAATGATGATGATAATGTGAGAATGTATGGAGAGTTGCTGGGAACATTTACGGAAAATCAGAAAATTAGAATTTCCCATCCTAAGGATAATATTATTAGTATAGAAGCTTTCGATTGGTTACTCCCGAGAAATGGAGTATTTGTGGTGCTCGGAGAAAAAAATGTTCAGAAAGATAGAACTTGAAAAAAGTTTTGTATATTTGCATATAAATTAAATCATAGAAGTATGAGACAAATGTTTAGTGTGGAAGATATTGATGAGTGGTAGCTTCCATTATTTGGTATAAACTGAGAGGTCCGAACATTAATGTTCGGACCTCTCAGTTTATTTTTGCAATGAGATGAAGTCTCTACTAATAAGATGTTTCGCATATTAGAGGTTTATTGAAAAATAAAATAAATTGCATTCGTCCTGCCGAATCTGCCGTTCGTCGGTCGAATCGTGCCGTTCGTCGGCGGGCCGGCGGAGAATTTGCGGATTTTTATATAGTTTTATATACCGAAACCGAAAACTACACGACCTTTCCATGAAAAAACCGCGTTTGTCCTTCTGGCAGATCTGGAACCTCAGCTTCGGGTTCCTCGGCGTTCAGATCGGTTATTCGTTGCAGAATTCCAATACGTCGACCATCTTCGAGTCGTTGGGCGCCGACCTCTCGCACTTGAGTTATTTCTGGCTCGCCGCTCCCGTGGCCGGGCTCGTCATCCAGCCCATCGTCGGGCTCTTCTCCGACGGTACTTGGACCCGTTGGGGGCGGCGCGTGCCGTTCATCCTCGGCGGGGCCCTCGTCTCGGCCCTCGCCTTGGCATTGATGCCCAACGCGCCTTTGTTGCTCGCGTTCGCTCCGTTGGCCATGGGGGCTTTCATCTTGTTGTTCATGGATTTGTCGTTCAACGTCACGATGCAGCCGTTCCGCGCGTTGGTCGCCGACATGCTCGACGATTCGCAGAAGACCAAGGGTTACGTCGTCCAGACTTTCCTCATCAACCTCGGCGCCGTGGTCGGGGCCGTCCTGCCGCTCATCCTCACCCGGTGCGGCATCTCCGACGAGGTGGTTCCCGGGCAGGTGGCGCAGCATATCGCGTGGTCATATTATATAGGTGGGGCCATCTTGCTCGCCACGGTGCTCGTCACCGCGTTCAAGACCAAGGAGTATCCGCCCGAGGAGTTCGCCGAGTACAACGGCGAGAGCGTCGGGGAGGCGTTCGAAAAGCCGTCGTTCTTGGAGTTGATGCGCAACGTCCCGAAGGTCATGTTGCAGTTGGGCGTCGTGCAGTTCTTCTCGTGGGCCGCGCTTTTCCTCATGTGGACCTACCTCAAGCCCGCCATCTCGGGCGTCGCCACTTGCGGCGGCGCGCTGCTCTCGGAGGGTGAGTTGCAGACTTGGGTCGGCGTGTTGAACGGCACCTATCCCGTGCCGGCCTGCATCGCCTCGCTCTTCATCGCGGGCATCGCCGCCAAGTGGGGCAACAAACTCGTCTATGCGCTGTGTCTGTTGTGCGGCGCCGCCGGGTTCGCCGGGCTTTGTCTGTTGAGTGACAAATATGCGTTGATGATCCCCATGATCGGCATCGGCGTGGCTTGGGCCGGGATTCTGGCCATGCCCTACGCCATCCTCTCGCGGGCCGTCGAGGCGCGCCGCATGGGGGTCTACATGGGCATCTTCAACTTCACCATCACCGTGCCGCAGATCGTCGTCGGGTTGACCGGCGGATTGATCGTGAAATACCTCTTCGGCCAAAATGCGGTGGCCATGATCGCGTTGGCCGGGGCTTTCATGTTGTTGGCCGCCATCTCGGTGGTTTTCGTTCGCGAAAAATAGTTTTCACCATATGATTACCTGTTGCATCTTCGATCTGGACGGGGTCCTTGTCGACACCGCCAAATACCATTATTTGGCTTGGGCCGAGTTGGCCCGGGCCTTGGGTTTCGAGTTCACGCCCGAGCAGGGCGAGGCCACCAAGGGCGTCAGCCGCATGGCGTCGCTCGACATCGTGCTGCGGGCCGGGGGCATGGAGAACCGTTTCTCCGCCGAGGAGAAGGAGCGCTTGGCCGCCGAGAAGAACGCCCGCTATCTGGAGTACATCGGCCGCATGACCGCCGACGAGGTGTTGCCGGGCGTGCTGCCGTTCTTGCAGGGGCTCAAGGCCGCAGGCATCAAGGTGGTGCTGGGCTCCGCGTCGAAGAACGCCGGGGTCATCTTGGACCGCTGCGGCTTGCGCGAGCTGTTCGACCAGATCGTCGACGGTACGCTCGTGAGCAAGGCCAAGCCCGATCCCGAGGTCTTTGCCAAGGGGGCCGAGCTGGCAGGCGAAGCGCCCGCGGCCTGCGTGGTCTTCGAGGACGCCGCGGCCGGTGTGGAAGCCGCCTCGCGGGCCGGGATGCGCTCGGTAGGCGTCGGCGGCAGTCCGCTGCTGGACAAGGCTACCATGCAGCTGCCTTCTTTCGAGGGCTTCACGTTCGAAAAACTTTGCAACCAAATCGACTGACCGACAATATGAACCAGTTTATCAAGACCGACCCGTGGATGCTCGTCGAAGAGCGCTTCGACCCGGCCCGCGTCAAGTCCTCCGAATCGCTCTTCGCGCTGGGCAACGGCGTGATGGGCGGACGCGCCAACTTCGAGGAGCCCTATTCGGGCGAATCGCTGCAAGGCAATTACATCGGTGCCATCTATTACCCCGACAAAACCCGCGTGGGGTGGTGGAAGAACGGTTACCCCGAATATTTCGCCAAGGTGCTCAACTCGGCGTTCTGGATCGGCGTGGGCGTGGCCGTCGACGGCGAGCCGCTCGACCTTGCACGCGTCGAGGTCCTTTCGTTCCGCCGCGAGTTGGACATGCGGCGTTCGGTGCTCACCCGGTGGATGACCGTGCGGATGCAGTCGGGCGTCGAGGTCGAGGCGGAAGTCGTGCGCTTCCTCTCGCTCCAGCGCCGCGAGCTGGGCGTGATCCGCTATGCCGTCCGGCCGCTCAACAGGGCGGCGGAGATCGTTTTCTCGCCCTTCATCGACGCCGACGTGCGCAACACCGACGCCAACTACGACGAGAAATTCTGGGAGCCCGTAGCCACCGACGGCGACGCCGTGCAGAGCCGCACCAAGAAAAGCGGTTTCGACGTGGCGTGGGCCCAGCGCGTCGAGCTCGACGGTGCCGAATTCCGCTGCGAGACCACGCCCGAGCGGGTTTGCCATACGGCCGTCGTGCGTCGCGAAGCAGGGGAATGGGCCGTTCTTTATAAGTATGCGGGCATCTGTTCGTCGCTCAACCACAAGCCCGAGGAGCTCCTCGCCGCTGCACGCGCGGTGGCCGCCGACGGCGCAGCGGCCGGGTTCGATGCTCTGCTCCGCGAGCAGGAGGCCGCATGGGCCGCCCGCTGGCACAGCTGCGACATCGAGATCGGGGGCGACGATGCCGCCCAGCAGGGCATCCGCTTCTGCATCTTCATGCTGCTGCAAACCTACACGGGCGTCGATACGCGCCTGAACATCGGTCCCAAGGGGTTCACGGGCGAGAAATACGGCGGTGTGACCTATTGGGACACCGAGGCCTACTGCCTGCCGTTCTACATGGCTACGGCCGGGCCGCAGGTGGCGCGCGAGCTGCTCGTCTACCGCTACAACCAGCTCGACAAGGCCATCGAGAACGCCGCGAAGCTGGGTTTCCACGGCGGGGCCGCGCTCTATCCGATGGTGACCATCAACGGCGAGGAGTGCCACAACGAATGGGAGATCACCTTCGAGGAGATCCACCGCAACGGCGCCATCGCCTACGCTATTTTCAATTACATCCGCTACACGGGCGACAAGGCCTATCTGGCCGAGGGCGGCGCCGAGGTGCTGTTGTCGATCGCCCGTTTCTGGGCCCGGCGCATCACGTGGTCCGAGGCTCGCAAGAAGTATGTGATGCTCGGCGTGACGGGTCCCAACGAGTACGAAAACAACGTCAACAACAACTGGTATACTTCCTACATCGCCTGCTGGTGCCTGCGCTATGCGGCCGAAGCGGTGGTGTGGGTGCGGGAGAACAAGCCCGAAGCCTATGCGGCCATTTGCGCCAAGCGCGCGTTCGACGAGCAGGCCGAGACGGCCGAGTGGCTCAAGATCGACGCCGACATGTATCTGGGCGAAGACCGCGAGCTGGGCATCTTCCTCCAGCAGGACGGTTATCTCGACAAGGAGCAGGTGCTCGTCAAGGACCTCGATCCGGCCGAGCGCCCCATCAATCAGAAGTGGTCGTGGGACCGCATCCTGCGTTCGTGCTTCATCAAGCAGGCCGACGTGTTGCAGGGGCTCTACCTCTTCCGCGACAAGTTCGACGAGGGTACGCTGCGCCGCAACTTCGAGTTCTACGAAGCCCGCACGGTGCACGAGTCGTCGCTGTCGCCCTGCGTACATACCATTCTTGCGGCCCAGCTGGGGCTCATGGAGAAGGCCTACGAACTCTATCTGCGCACGGCGCGGCTCGACCTCGACGACTACAACCGCGAGGTGGAGGAGGGGTGCCACGTCACCTCGATGGCCGGTTCGTGGCTGGCTGTGGTCGAGGGCTTCGGCGGCCTGCGCGTCGTCGACGGCGTGTTGTCGCTCGAACCCCGCCTGCCCGAAGCATGGCAGCGGCTGGCTTTCCGCATCGACTACCGGGGCCGGGTGCTCTCGGTCGAGATCACGCACGAGGGCGCCACGGTCGCTTGCGAGGGCGAGCCGGTCGAAATCCGTCTCGGCGGCCGGCTCCTGCGGGTCGACGGCCGGGCGGCCCGCGCGCTGGAATAAGCTGCTGCGACCTGAAACGAAACGTTCCAACCAATACAACCTATTATTCACTAACACAAACGGCTTTATGCGAAAAATTCTGGCTATGTGTTTGGGTGTTATGATCTTATGCATCTGCACCCCCCCCCTCGCTCTCGCCCAGAAAGGCGGGTATGAGGTAAAAGGCGTCGTTGTCGACGCTTCCGGTAACCCGGTTATCGGAGCCACCGTGGTGGAGTTGGGAACCACCAACGGTACGTCGACCGACTTCAACGGACAGTACGTCCTGTCCGTGCGGAACGGCGATTCTGCCGTTCAGATCAGCTTCATCGGCTATAAGAATCTGGAGCGCGTGGCTTCGTCGTCCGACTTGGCGCGCGTGGTGCTCGAAGAGGACCTCATGTCGCTCGACGAGGTGGTGGTCATCGGTTACGGTGCCGTCAAGAAGAACGACATGACCGGTTCGGTCATCGCCGTCAAGGCCGAGGAAGTCAACCGCGGCGCCCTGACTTCGCCTCAGGAGTTGTTGCGCGGCAAGGTTCCCGGCGTCAACATCGTCTCGGGCGACGGCGCTCCGGGCGCAGGTGCCGAAATCCGCATCCGCGGCGGCGCTTCGCTCTCGGCCAGCAACAATCCGCTCATCGTCATCGACGGCGTGCCTGTGGCCGGCGATGCAGGTCCGGGCATGTCGAACGCACTGGCGATGGTCAATCCCAACGACATCGCTTCGTTCACCGTGTTGAAGGACGCTTCGGCCACGGCCATCTACGGTTCGCGCGCTTCGAACGGCGTCATCCTCATCACCACCAAGAAAGGCGAGGGCGGCAAACCCCGCGTGTCGTACAACGGCAGCGTCTCGGTCAAGCACAACCACAAGACCATGGACATGATGAACGCCGCCCAGTTCAAGGAGTATATTCTGGGTACCTATCCCGAGTTGGCCGACAAGTCGCAGACGCTCTTCGGCACGGCCGACACCGATTGGCAGGACCTCATCTACAAGGTGGGCATCGCCACCGACCACAACGTGTCGCTCTACGGTTCGGCCCTCGAAAACAAGCTGCCCTACCGTGCTTCGGTGGGTTACACCTACGACGGCGGTACGCTCAAGACTTCGGACAACCAGCGCGTGACGGTCGACATCAACCTCGCGCCCAAGTTCTTCAAGGACCACCTCACGGTCAACCTCAACGCCAAGGGCATCTACAACCGCGCCAACTATGCCGACGGCGGCGCCATCGGTGCGGCGGTTTACTTCGACCCCACGCAGGATCCCTACAACCGGACCGAAGAGGGGGCGATCGACTACGCCGTCAACAACGGTTACTTCAACTGGGAGAGCAATCTGGCCGACACCAGCCCGTTGTCGCTGCTCTACGACGCGTGGGACGCCAACCACACCTACCGTGCGTTGGGCAATCTCCAGCTGGACTATAAGGTGCACGGCCTCGAGGAGTTGAGTTTCAACCTCAACCTCGGTCTGGACATCACCACCACTTCGGGCGACAAGGGCAACCGGCCCGGTTCGATTCAGGCCAACCGCGACGGCGACAGCGCCTACAAGACCCGCGGCCGCTTCGAGGACTACAAGAACCTGCACCGCAACCAGTTGCTGGAGTTCTACGCTTCCTACGCCAAGGAGTGGGGCATCCACAACTTCAGCGCCATGGCCGGTTATTCGTGGGCCGAGAACTACGCTTCGACCGACTCCAATTTCTACGGCCGCATCGCTCCCTCGGAGGAGAGCCGCCCGTGGGATTCGACGCTCATCAACTTCACCCACTCGGCCTATCAGGACGTGCTGGTGTCGTTCTACGGCCGTCTGAACTACTCGATCGATTCGCGTTACCTCTTTACCTTCACCATGCGTGCCGACGGTTCGTCGCGCTTCGTGGGCGACAACCGCTGGGGTTACTTCCCCTCGGCCGCTGCTGCGTGGAACATCGCGCAGGAGAAGTTCCTGAAGAATTCCGACGTGGTGTCGGCCCTCAAGCTGCGCTTGGGCTGGGGTATCACCGGCCAGCAGGATTTCGACGACCGCTACGCCGCCCGTTCCTATGCCGAGATCTCGAAAGACCCCGCCACGCAGTATCCGCTGGGTCCCGGCCAGTGGTATTTCCCGCTCAAGCCCCACGAGTATAACGAGAGCCTGAAGTGGGAGGAGACTACCACCTACAACGTCGGTCTCGACTTCGGCTTCCTCAACGGCCGCATCAACGGTTCGGTCGACGCCTACTACCGCAAGACCGACGACATGCTTTCGCGCGTGGCCGTGCCTCTGGGCGGCAACTTCTCCAACTACGTCTACCAGAACATCGGTTCGATGAAGAACAAGGGTGTCGAGGTGGCGCTCAACTTCGTGCCCGTGCAGACCAAGGACTGGCACCTGAGCATCGGCCTGAACGGCACCTTCCAGAAGACCGAGATCATGACCCTGCCGTCGGATGCCATCGACGTGGGCGGTGCCGGCGGCGGTACGGGCAACACGGCCCAGCGCCATGTGGTCGGTTATGCGCCCTACACCTTCTATCTGTGGCAGCAGGCCTACGACGCCAACGGCAACGCCATCGAAAACGCGCTTGTCGACCGCGACGGCGACGGTCAGATCACCAACGCCGACCGCTACATGACCAACAAGAGCCCCAACCCCGATTTCTACTACGGCATCAACCTCAAGCTGACCTACAAGAATTGGGACTTCGGTTTCAACGGCCACGGTACGGTGGGCAACTACATGTTCAACGACGTCATGCGCCGTTCGGCCACTTCCTACTACCGCGACCTGATCGGCAAGGGCTACCTCACCAACACGCAGCCCGTGGCTTCGCGCTACGGCTTCACCACGAGCGCCTCGACGGCCCAGTGTCTGTCCGATCTCTTCCTCGAAGACGCTTCGTTCTTCCGCATGGACGACATCAACCTCGGCTACACGTTCCATAACGTCGCCAAGTCGGGTGTGGCCATCCGCGTGGCCGCAGGCGTGCAGAACGTCTTCGTGCTGACCAACTACAGCGGCCTCGATCCCGAGGTTTCGGTGGCCGGCGGCATCGACGGCAACGTCTATCCGCGTCCGCGCATCTACAGCCTGCGCGTAGGTATCAACTTTTAATCCGAGGAGTTCACGACCATGAAAAAACATATTTTATTCGCACTTTGCGCGGCGCTGTCGTTCACCGCTTGTATCGGCGACCTCGAACAGAACCCGCTTTCGGATACGACCGTTTCCAACGGCGAAATCTATTCCAATCCTACTTACCGCATGGGCCAGTTGGCCAAGATCTACGGCGGTTTCACCCTCGTCGGGCAGTCCGGCGCAGGCAATGCCGACATTCAGGTCGGCGACGCCGGTGCTTCGGAGTTCCTGCGCGCATGGTGGTCGATCCAGACCTTGTCCACCGACGAGGGCCATTGCGTCTGGGGCGACGCGTGGGTCAAGGAGATCTGCAACGATACGTGGACCTCGACCAAGAACGACGCCGTCTATGCCACCTATACGCGCGGCATGATGATGATTTCGTATGCCAACGAGTTTTTGCGCAACACCAACGACGGCGATCCCGAGGTGGCTGTCGAGCGGGCCGAGGTGCGGTTCCTGCGCGCCTACGCTTATTGGATCTTGCTCGATTGCTTCGGCAATCCGCCCTTCGTGACGGAGCACGACGCCGTGGGCGCCGCCAAGCCCAAGCAGACCGATCCCGAAACCCTCTTCGGGTGGATCCGCAGCGAGCTCGAGGAGTTGACCGGCGAGGCTTCGCACCTCAAGGAGCCCCATACGCAGGTCTATCCGCGCGTCGACAAGGGCGCGGCCTACGGTCTGTTGGCCCGTCTGTGCCTGAACCACAAAACTTATCTGGGCAAGGAAGATGCCGCTGTTTATGCCCAAGCCAAGAATGCCGCTAAGGAAGTGATCGCCGCTTACGAGTTGGCCGACCACTACGAAGCGCTCTTCATGGGCGACAACGGCGAGAATCCCGATGCTTTGAAGGAGATCGTCTACGCTTCGTGCTACGACGCTACCCGCACGCAGTCCTACGGCGGTGCCACCTACCTGATCGCCGCCAGCCAAGGCAACTTCAAGGATGGCGACAACCTGCGTCTGGGCACCTCGGAAGCGTGGGCCGGTCTGGTCACCTCGTCGGAGTTCGTGGCCAAGCTGATCGGTCAGGGCAATGCCGATGCGGCTCAGACGGGTGCGGAACCCGAGTTCTCGGCCATCGACAAGCGTGCCCTCGTGTCGCTCCGTTTCTCGGACGACAAGGAGATGAACGGTTCCGACTTCACCGCCGGATGGCATGTGTGGAAGTTCAACAACAACCGTTTTCTCGACCCCGAAACCGACTACTCCAAACTCGAGCTCTTCGTCTCGATCGACTTCCCCATGATCCGTGCGGCCGAAATGTATCTGGCCTATGCCGAGGCTCAGGCCCGCATCGACGGCGGACGTACTTCGGATGCCGAGGCCGTGGGTTATCTCCGCGCATTGCAGACGCGCGCCGGTGCCGTGCTGGCCGGCAGCGAGGTGTCGCTCGACAACATCTTCGACGAGATCACCCGCGAGTTCTATTGGGAGGGCTTTCGCCGCACGACGCTCATCCGCTTCGACCGCTTCACCTCGGGCAGCTACCTCTGGCCCTTCAAGGGCGGCGTAGCATCGGGTCAGGCGCTCTCCGACCACCTCAAGCTCTTCCCCATTCCGTCCGACGACCGTCAGGTCAACGAGAATCTGGAGCAGAACCCCGGTTACTGATGTTCAATTCCAAACATTGCAAACGATGAAATTACTGAAATATATTTCCTGCGCGGCTGCGGTTCTGTCGCTGCTGGCTTGTCAGGAGGTCGACAAAACCCGCGCGCTGGCGCCCGATGCGGTCGTAGCGCCCGTTCTCGACGAGCATTCCGACATCGTCGTCGACAGCGACAACCTTTCGTCGGAGGTTACCTTCACGTGGCGTGCCGCCGACTACGGTTATCAGGCCGCCGTGGCCTATTCGCTCTACTGCGTCTACGGCGAGCAGGAGCCTTGTCAGGTGGGCGAGTCCTACACGACGTCCTACACCCTGAGCAAGGAGACGCTCAACAATACGTTGGTCAACAGCAAGGGGCTCGGCGTGCCCGCCGACGAGACTTCCACGGTCTTCTTCTATGTCGTCTCTTCGGTGTCGACCGACCCGCAGAGCGAGTATGCCAAGCAGTCGAACGTCATCGCCCTCGACATCACCACCGTCAAGTCGACTTCGGCGCCTTGGATCCGTCGTCCGCTCTACGTGCCCGGCGGTTATCAGGGTTGGTCGCCTTCGACCGCTCCCGTGCTGTGGGAGAACGGCGAGAACAGCGACATCTATGAAGGCTTGGTCTACCTCGCGGCTCCCGACGGTGCCGACGAAGTGGAGTTCAAGTTCACGGGCCAGCCCGATTGGAGCCCCGAGAACTACGGCGACAGCTTCGATGCGCTGGTCAACGACGGCGGCAACCTGAAGGCGGCTTCCGGGCTCTATTGGATCAAGGTGACGCTGGCTTCCGACCACTCGACCGGCAGTGTCAAGATGACCCCCGTTTCGGCCATCAGCATTGTCGGTGAGTACAACAACTGGGGCGATGACGACGTCGAGATGACGCTCGCCGGGCTGCCCACCGATCCCGACGATCCCGACTTCGAGGCCAAGCACAACGCGGCCGTCAACGCTCAGGTTTGGGAGTGCACCATTCCCGGCTTCACCGGCGGCGAGTTCAAGTTCCGTCTGAACCACGCATGGGCCGACAGCTGGGGCGGTGCCAACTTGGAGCACATCGATTACAACGGCGCCAATTGTTCGACCGCCGTTACAGGCAACGTGCGCTTCACCATCGACTTCCACGGCGACATCGCCGCGTTGGCCGACGACACGACCAACCCGTCGCCCGTATCGGCTACCGTGGCCAAGGTCGAATAAGATGCAGTACAAGACAGGCGGCGGCCCCGGCGTTGCCGCCTGCCTTCGAAACCTTCAAATACTGACAATACCATGAAAATTCTGAAATATTTCCTGTCGGCCGCCGCGTTGCTTTCGTTGGCCGCGGCTTGCAGCCACGACCCCGAGGAGATGACCGTTTCGTCGGCCGATCCCGTCATCGCTTCGCACAGCGCCGTGACGGTCAACAATGTCACCGTCGACGAGACTTTCACCTTGGTGTGGTCGGCCGCCAAGTTCGGCGCGCCCGTCGAGGTCGAATACACCGTTTCCGCCAAGTCGGGTGCCGGCGACTACGTCGTGCTGGGTTCCACCGACGCTTGTTTCTTCTCGACGACCAACGCCGCGTTGTTCGAGGCCGTGGGCATCGCTCTGACGGGCGAATACGACGTGACGTTCAGCGTCGAGGCCCTCTCGGCCGCGGGCGCCGTCCGTTCGGCCCAGCCCCGCACCGTGCATTTCACCTACGACCGCAAGACCTACCTGCATCTGATCGGTTCCTACAGCAATTGGGCCACCGGTACGGGCGCCATGTCGCGTGTGTTGCAGGGCGAGGACGGCATCTTCCGCGGGTTCGTCTTCTTCCCCGCCGACGGCGAGTTCAAGTTCGCGTCGCAGCCCGATTGGAGCGGTACCAACTATGGTCCCGGCGAGGGCGAGGGCGTGCTTTCGGACGCAGACGACGCCAAGAATTTCTCGGTGGCTGCCGGACTTTACTACGTGACGGCCGACATCGAGAAGCTGGTTTTTACCATGGAGCCGACGACGGTTTCGGTGGCTCTCGGCGGCCACGATGAAAAGATGGTCTACAATGCCGCCGACAAGACGTGGGTGGCTATCGCCGATGTCAGCGAGGGCGACAGCTACACCGTCAAGTTCGACGGCCTCGCAGCGCCGCTCGCGCTCGGTGGCAGCGAAACGAACCTCGAGTTCGACGGCGAGCCCCTTTCGCTGGCTGCCGGGGGCATCGTCAGCTTCAAGTTGTCGATCTTCGACTATCCCTATTCGGTCGCCGTGGGCGAGGTCGTCGAGGACGACAAGAAGCTCTACGTGGCTCATTCGGCCAACGGTTGGAATTACTTCGAGGCTCCCGAGCTCAAGTTCTTCGAGGAGGGCAAGTTCTACGGCCTGATGAACTTCATCGGCGCTGCGTCGCCCGAAGTGTTGCTCGCACGCTTGCAGTCGCCGCTGGGTACGCAGTACGGCGGTACGGCCGCTGCACTGGAGACCTACCTCGGCGGTGCCGAAGCTGCGCCTATCGCCGCTACGGCCGGTCTGCGTTTCTATGCCGTCGACCTCTCGGGCGAGGATAAAGTGCTCTACGACACGGAGATCACCGACGCGGCTGTCGTGCTCGCAGGCGAGCCTGCAACGACGCTCGCTATGACGGCCGACGGCGCCGGCAAATGGACGCTTACCCATGAATTCGACGCAGTCGGCAAGTTCTCGGTTGCGCTCAACGGCGGTGCGATCGCTTGCGGCGATACCGAATATCCCGCCGTGTTGGGCGGCAGCTGCACCGGTTTGTCGCTCGATGGCGCTGCGCTCAACATGACCAAGGGCGAACATACGCTCGTGCTCGACCTCTCGGGCGCAGTCATGACCCTTGAGATCGACGGCGAGATCGCCGACTTGCAGCTCTATCCCGAGGCCATCGGCGTGACGGGCGACTTCGGCGACATCAACTGGGCGGCCGCTGCTGCTCCGCAGTTGCCGGGCGATGTCGAGACCGGTAAATATGGGGGTTATGTCTCCATGTACGGTCTGACCTACGGCTTCAAGTTCACCTACGGCGATACGTGGGTGCCCGGACAGGCTGTCGAGGGTGCCGACAACGAATTCACGCTCGGCGTCGGCGACAACATGATGATCGCCGAGGGGCTCTACCGTTGGGATGTCGACCTCGACGCCATGACCGCCACGGCTACGCCGCTCACCAAGGTGGGTCTGATCGGCAGCGCTTTCGGTGCGGACGGTTGGAGCGACGACCAAACCGAGTTGGTGCGCGACGCTGCGGACGGCCTTTACAAAGCCGCGGGCGTCACGCTCGTCGATGGCGTTATCAAAGTCCGTTTCAACGGCGGGTGGGACTATAATCTTGGCGGCGCACTGGAGAACATGGTGCACAACGGGGCCGATGTTGCCGTTGAGGCCGGGAAGTTCGATCTTGCGCTCGACCTGACGCATACGCCTTACAAGCTGACCATGACGGCAGCAGAATAGCGTTCCTCTTCTTTGACCGGCGTGCCTTGACCGGCACGCCGGTTCCTAATATCACCTAAAACCGCAAACCCATGTGTTTCAACCATCTTTTCCGTCTTTTCTTCGCCGCAGTTTTGTTGTCGGTCGGCGCTTGTTCTTCCGATCCGGGCGATCCGACGCCGGTCGGTCCTTGCCCGGGCGGCACGGACGTCGTCGATGAGGTGTCGCAGTACGACGCCCGGCCGTTCGACGGTCAGAAGCGCGCCGACGTCTTCTACGAAATCTTCGTCCGTTCGTTCGCCGACAGCGACGGCGACGGCATCGGCGACTTGAACGGCGTTACGGCCAAGCTCGACTACCTCGACGACTTGGGCGTGGCCGGCATCTGGCTCCTGCCCATCTATACCTGCAATTCCGAGCACGGCTACGACGTCATCGACTACAAGGCCGTCAATCCCGACTACGGGACGCTGGCCGACCTCGAGAACCTCGTCGCCGAGGCCCACAAGCGCAACATCCGCGTCATCCTCGATTTCGTGCCCAACCATACGTCGCACCTTTGCCCGTGGTTCGTCGAGGCTTGCAAGAGCACGGAGAATCCCTACCGCAGTTTCTACCACTTCTCGCAGACCGAGGCTTCGGGGTGGATCGCCGTGCCGTCGGGTACGACCGACTGGTTCTATCAGGGCGTTTTCGACCGTTCGATGCCCGACCTCAACTACGGTCCGGCCGCTTCGTGCGAGCAGAGCGGGGCGTTCGGCGAGTTGACCTCGGCCGCCAAGTTCTGGGTCGACAAGGGCGTCGACGGTTTCCGGCTCGACGCCGTGAAGCATATCTACGACAGCGAGATTTCGGCCGAGAACCCCACGTGGCTCGGCAAGTTCTACACCGAGCTCAACGCCTATTTCCAAGGCAAGTCGCAGCTCGGGTTCAAGGACATCTACATGGTGGGCGAGTGTTGGCTGGCCACCGCCCAGATGGCCGAATATTACAAGGGGCTGCCCGCCTTGTTCGACTTCACGGCATGGCAGGACCGTCTGCTCTATGCCATTCGCAACGACCACGCCAAGTGGTTCCCCAAGGACATGATCGCCGAGCGCGAGGTCTTCGCCGCCAAGCGGACCGATTTCATTCAGGCTACCAAGCTCTCCAACCACGACGAGAGCCGCGCCCGCACCGAGGTGGGCGGGTCGCATGCCGTCTCGCTCGAGCGTTGCAAGATCGCCGCCGCCGTGTTGCTGACTTCCGTCGGCTCTCCTTACATCTACTACGGCGAGGAGCTCGGCATGTTCGGCGACAAGACCGACAAGGGCGGCGACCGCAACGTCCGCGAGCCGATGCTTTGGCGGCCCAAGGCCGAGGATGCCGAGCGTCCGACGTGGATTTCGTCGACGCTCAATACCGATTTGGGCGTGGGCAGCGTGGCCGTGCAGGCCGAAAGCGCCAAGTCGCTCTACAACGTCTACCGCAAGTTCATGCGTTTGCGCAACACCTATCCCGCATTGGCCGAGGGGGCTATCGAGTTGCCCGAGTGGTTCGACGACGCTTCGTCGGACGACAAGCAGGTCATGGCGTTCTATCGCACCGCCCAGAGCGAGAAGCTGCTCGTGCTGCACAACGTCTCCGGCACCCAGTGTTCCTATGCCTTCGAGGGGGATGTCGCCGCTCCCGTCGCCGATATGAACGGCGTGACCTTCGTTTCCGAGGGCCGGAGCCATACGCTCGCCATGCCCCCTTATTCGTCGATCATCTTTGAAATGCAGGCCCGATGAAACGTTTCGTTCTCGTGTTGGCGGTCGCCGCACTGGCGTGCGGTTGCCGCGGCCGGGTCTTCCCCGAGCTGCCCGCTGCCGGCAATGCGCAGCCCGTCGTTCCGGCCCTGTTGAGGGCGGGCGACAACCGGTTGATGCTCACTGACTATTTCCCGCAGTGGGAGCGGGCCGATTCGATCACTTCCGCAACGCTGCGCATCGCCGCGGCGGCCGAGGATTGGTCTCAGTTCGTCGTCGCGGCTCCCGAGGGGGCTTTCGCTGCTACGTTCGAGGCGTGGACCGGGGGGCGTTGTCTCTCCGTCGCGGCGCTCGGCGGTGTGCGCGAAGAGGGGACTTGGGCTTTTTCCGAGGGTTGTTCCGGCCGGAGAATACGCGTGAGTACCTCGCGGGCGCCCCGGCAGGTCGTGGCGTTGTGGCAGAACTGCCGCCTGCCCGAGCAGTCGGTCGTCCTCTCCGACGAGGGGCTGACCGTCACCGTGCCGGGAGATGCCTGCGGCGCCGGACGTTCGTGGCTGCGGATTTTCGCCGCGGCCGACAGCGCCCGTTTCAACGATCTGCTCGTGCCGCTCGAAAACGGTGTGCCCGTGTGCGATGCCGCGCGGCTTACGCGCCGCGACCGACAGGCTCAGGTGCTCTATTCGCTCATGATCGACCGTTTCCAGAACGGCGATCCCTCCAACGACCGTCCCCTGAAGCGTCCCGACGTGCTGCCGCAGGTCGACTATCAGGGCGGCGACCTGCGGGGCATCGCGCAGCGCATCGAGTCCGGGTTCTTCGATTCGCTCGGTGCGACGACCCTTTGGATTTCGCCCGTCACGCAGAATCCGCGCGACGCGTGGGGGCTCAACCGCGAGCCGTTCACCCGTTTCTCGGGTTACCACGGCTATTGGCCCATCTACACCACCCGCGTCGACGAGCGTTTCGGCACGGACGAAGATCTGCGCGCCTTGCTCTCCACGGCCCATGCGCATGGCATGAACGTCATCCTCGACTACGTGGCCAACCACCTGCACATCCATTCGCCCGTGTTGCAGGCCCATCCCGACTGGGTGACGCCCCTCTACCTGCCCGACGGCCGCAAGAATCTGGAGTTGTGGGACGAGGAGCGGCTCACCACGTGGTTCGACGAGCACATTCCCTCGCTCGACCTCGAGCGGCCCGAGGTGTGCGGCCCCATGACCGATTCGGCGCTCTACTGGGTGGCCGAGTTCGATCTCGACGGCTTCCGCCACGACGCCTGCAAGCACATCCCCGAGAATTATTGGCGCATGCTCACCCGCAAGATGAAGCAGCGTTTCCCCGACCGCGACCTGTGGCAGATCGGCGAGACCTACGGTTCGCCCGAGTTGATCGGCTCCTACGTCCGCAGCGGCATGATCGACGCACAGTTCGACTTCAACGTCTACCACACGGCGCTCGACGTGCTCGTGCGGGGGCGTTCGGTGCGCGATCTGGCCCGTACGGTCGATGAGTCGCTCGCCGCCTACGGCGCCCACCACACCATGGGCAACATCACGGGCAACCACGACAAGGCGCGGCTCATCTCGCTGGCCGGGGGCGCCCTCTCGCCCGACGAGGACCACAAGGCCGCCGGGTGGACGCGCCGGGTGGACGCGGGCGACAGCATCGGCTACCGCAAACTGGCTCTGATTCAGGCTCTCAACTGCACCCTTCCCGGCGTGCCCTGCATCTATCAGGGCGACGAGTACGGCGAGCCGGGCGCCAACGACCCCGACAACCGGCGCATGATGCGTTTCGACGGTTATTCGCCCCGCGAGCAGGCGCAGCGCGAGCTGACATGCGCCCTGATCCGCCTGCGCCGCACGTCGATGCCGCTGCTGTACGGCGACATGACGACCCTTGCGCTGACTGACGAGGTGTGGGTTTTCGCCCGCGTCTACATGGGCCGCATCGCAGTCGTCGCGCTCAATACGAGCGGCCGCCCGCAGTCGGTCGAGTGCATTCTGCCCGGCGGCTTCGCGGAAAATCGAAAATTAAAAGCTAACTTTGGAGCCGGTTTCGGCTTCCAGCCCGACGGGCGTCTCCGCATGGAGCTTCCGGCCGCCGGATTCGAGATACTGACCGAAACAAAATAAAACCATGAAACGACTGCTCAACCTGTTGTTCGCGGCCCTGCTTCTTGCCTCGGCCGCCTGCACCCGCCGGCCCGAGGCTGCCGCCGAGTGGGCTTCCGATGCGGTGCTCTACGAAATGAACGTGCGCCAGTTCACCCCCGAGGGTACTTTGGCCGCGGCCGAACAGCGCCTGCCCGCCTTGCGCGAGATGGGCGTGGACATCGTGTGGCTCATGCCCGTCTATCCCATCGGCGAGCTGGGCCGCAAGGGTTCGCTGGGTTCCTACTACGCCATCCGCGACTATTGCGACATCAATCCCGAATTCGGCACCATGGCCGATTTCGACCGTTTTCTCGCCCGGGCCCACGAGTTGGGGATGCGCGTGATCCTCGACCATGTGGGCAACCACACTTCGCCCGACGCCGCATGGGTCACGGAGAAGCCCGCCGAGTGGTATGTGCGCGATTCGACGGGGGCGCCCATGGTGCAGTACGACTGGACCGACATCGCCAAGCTCAACTACGACTGCCCCGAGGTGCGCGCCGCCTTGTTCGACGTGCTGAAGTTCTGGGTCGACAAGGGTGTCGACGGCTTCCGCTGCGACGTGGCCATGGAGGTGCCCCACGATTTTTGGCAGGATGCTTTCGCCCGGCTTCGCACCGTCCGGCCCGATCTCTTCACGCTGGCCGAGGCCGAGGGCCCGCAGTTCCATGCCGACGGCTTCGACGCCACCTACGGTTGGGAGCTGCACCACGTGCTCAACGACATTGCGCAGGGCAAGAAGTCGGCCGCCGATCTGCGCGAGCTCTTGGCCAAGTATGCCGAGGAGTATCCCGCTGCGGCTTTGCGCATGATGTTCACCTCGAACCACGACGAGAATTCGTGGAACGGCACCGAGTTCGAGCGCATGGGCGATGCCGCCGCGACGATGGCCGCCCTGACCTACGTGCTGCCGCAGAGCCTGCCGCTGATCTATACCGGGCAGGAGATCGGCTGCGACCACCGCTTCGAGTTCTTCGAGAAAGATCCCATTCCCGCCTACGAGCCCAACGAGTGGACGGAGTTCTATACGCGTCTGAACGCCCTGCGCCACGGTTGTCCTGCATTGGCGAGCGGTGCGGCCCTCGGCGACATGGCTTACATGGGCGGTGCCGTCAGCGACCTGATGGCTTTCGTGCGTACGGCGGGCGACAGCAAGGCGGTCTGCCTGTTCAACCTCTCGGCCAAGCCGCAGCCCGTCATCCCGACCGTCCAAGTCGGCG
Source organism: Alistipes sp. (assembly GCA_029060215.1). Taxonomy (GTDB): domain Bacteria; phylum Bacteroidota; class Bacteroidia; order Bacteroidales; family Rikenellaceae; genus Alistipes. Next base: position 4,374 of record JAIDUK010000024.1, on the reverse strand, counting down.
GCGAGTACACCGATGCCCTGACCGGGCAGCAGCGCACGCTCGCCCCCGGCGAGGAGTTCGCGCTCGGACCGTGGGGATACCTTATCTTGGTAAACAATTAAAAATGAAGGATTAAGAATTAAAAATCGCGATGCCGGTCCGAATTCCGGATATTCCGCGGCGGCAAAGACGATTTTTAATTCTTAATTTTTAATTCTCGATTTTTTATGCTGCATCCCGACTGGAGTTATCAGGCCGTTCTCTATGAAATGAACGTGCGTCAGTTCACGCACGAGGGTACGTTGCGTGCGGCCGCCGCAAGGCTTCCGTTCCTGCGCGATCTGGGCATCGACGTGGTGTGGCTCATGCCCGTCCATCCCATCGGCGAGGAGGGTCGCAAGGGGTCGCTGGGTTCTTATTATTCGGTCCGCGATTATTGCGCCGTCAGTCCCGAGTTGGGGTCGATGGCCGATTTCGACGCGTTCGTCGCCGAGGCGCACCGGCTCGGTATGAAGGTCTTGCTCGATTGGGTGGCCAACCACACGGCGCGCGACGCCCGTTGGATTGCGGAGCACCCCGATTTCTACCTCTACGACGACGAGGGGCGCCCCGCCGTGCCGTGGGACTGGACCGATACGGCCAAGCTCGATTACTCCAATCCGGCAGTATGGGAGGCGCAGGCCGACGCCATGGAGTTTTGGGTGCGCGACCATGCCGTCGACGGTTTCCGTTGCGACATGGCCATGTTGGTGCCCGTCGAGTTCTGGAACACCGCCGTCCGGCGGTTGAAGCGGACGAAGCCCGACCTTTTCATGCTGGCCGAGGCCGAGGAGACCAACCTCTTCGACGAGGGGGCTTTCGACGCCTGCTATGCGTGGGAGATGCACCACCTGATGGTCGACGTCGCGCAGCAGCGCACCCGCGTCACCGCCTTGCGCGACTACATCTATGCCGACCGCGGGCGTTATCCCCGGTCGGCCATGCGGCTCGCTTTCACCTCGAACCACGACGAGAATTCGTGGTCGGGTTCCGAATTCGACCGCTTCGGCGGTGCCCGCGAGGCGATGGCCGTCTTCTCGTTCGTCGTGCCGCGCGGCCTGCCCCTCGTCTACACCGGGCAGGAGGTGGGCTACGACCATTCGTTCGCTTTCTTCGACCGCGACCCCATCCCCGTCTACGAGCTCAACGACTTCGCCCGGTTCTACCGGCGTCTGACGAAACTGCGGCACGAAAACCCCGCGCTGGCAGCCGGGGAGCAGGGGGGCGAGATGATCGAAATCCGCAACAACGCCGAGGATTGCCTGATGACTGCGGTGCGCGAGACGCCCGACAACCGCGTGGTCGCCATCATGAACCTTTCGCCCTACGCCATCCGCGCCGAGTACGGCACCGGCATCTACGCCGGACGTTATACCGACGCCATGACCGGGGCCGAGTATCACCTTCCGGAGCAGGTCGCCGAGGATATGGCGCCGTGGAGTTACCGGATTCTGACCCGATAAACCTATGAAACCTTTGTTTTTCAGTATTTTGCTTATGGCGGCCATCTCTTGCAACAGCCCGCAGTTCGATCCTCGGTCGGTCGGCGATGCCGGGGCCCGCGTGGCCCGTGTCGAGCCCCTTTCGTGGTGGGTGGGCATGCGCACGCCGCTCCAGCTGCTCGTGCAGGGCGACAGCATCGGGGCCTGCGAGGTGCGTGTCGAGGGGCCGCGGGGCGTGCGCGTCGCTGGCGTCCATAGGGCCGACAGCCCCAACTACCTCTTCGTCGATGTCGAGGTAGACGCCAAGGCCATGCCCGGCACCCGTTATCTGCTCTTTTCGCGCGGCGGCGAGACGTTCAAGGTCGCTTACGAGTTCGCCGCCCGCCGCGACGGTTCTGCCGACCGGCAGAGCTTCACCACGGCCGACATGATCTATCTGCTCATGCCCGACCGTTTCGCCGACGGCGACCCCTCGATCGACTCTACGCCCGACACGGCCGAAAAGGCCGACCGCAGCGCTTTCTTCGGACGCCATGGCGGCGATTTGCAGGGGATGATCGACCACCTCGATTATATCGCCGACCTCGGGGCTACGGCCGTCTGGTCGACGCCGCTGCTTTTGGACAACGAGCCCGCCGCGTCGTACCACGGCTATGCTTGCGCCGACTATTACCGCATCGACCCGCGTTTCGGCACCAACGAGCTCTACCGCGACTATGCCGTCGCCGCCCATAGCCGCGGGCTCAAGGTCGTCATGGACATCGTGACCAACCATTGCGGCGCGGCCCATTGGTGGATGCGCGACCTGCCGTTCGACGATTGGGTCCACCGGTTCCCCGAGTATACGCAGACCAACAACCTCTTTTCGGCCAACATGGACCCCAACGCCTCGCAGTACGACCTGCGGGTGCAGGAGGGCGGGTGGTTCGACCGCATGATGCCCGACATGAACCTCGACAACCCCTTCCTGCTGCGTTATTTCCAGCAGTGGGCCGTGTGGTGGGTCGAGTATGCCGACCTCGACGGGCTGCGCGTCGATACCTATCCCTACAACGAGAAGGGTCCCATGAGCGAGTGGTGCGCCGCCGTGCTCAGAGAATATCCCGACCTCAATATCGTCGGCGAGTGTTGGACGGCCGACGTGCCGCAGCTCGCCTATTGGCAGGGCGGCAACCCCAACCGCGACGGTTTCGATTCGCATCTGCCCTCGATCATGGACTTCCCGCTGCGCGACGCTATCTGCCGGGCGCTTCCCTCCGATTCGCTCCGTTGGGGCGAGGGGATGATCCGGGTCTACAACGCCTTGTCCGACGATTTCGTCTACCACGACCTTTCGCGCATGATGATCTTCGCGGGCAACCACGACACCGAGCGGGTCGCCGACCTCGTGCGCGGCGATGTAGGCCGTGCCAAGATCGCCATGACTTTGTTGGCTACCTTGCGCGGCATCCCGCAGATCTTCGCCGGCGACGAGCTTCTGTTCCGTTCGGCCGACCTTTCGCAGGGCCACGGCGGCTTGCGCGTCGACTTCCCCGGCGGTTGGGCTGGCGATGCGGTCGACTTGTTCGACCCGGCGCAGCGCAAGGGGGCCGCGGCCGAGCTCTGCGAGCATACCAGCCGCTTGTTCAACTGGCGCAAGTCGAAGCCCGTCATTCACTCCGGGCGGACGCTCCATTTCGCTTCGCGCGACAACACCTATGCCTATTTCCGCTACGACGACACCGATGCCGTCTTCGTCTTCGTCAACAATTCGCGCGGCCGCAAGGCGGTGCCGTGGTCGCATTATGCTGAAATCACGCGGTCGCTCGCAGCCGAGGGGCGCGACGTGCTGACCGGGGAGCCGGTCGTCGTGAGCGATTCGACCCTCGTGGCGGCCCGTTCGGCGTTGGTCGTCGAGTTCCGCCGCCAAGGAGCGTAGGGCCGTCCGGTTCATCCGGCTGCGGCCCGTTCGCCCTGCCTGTTCTTCTATAAAGCGTCCCGCCGGGGCGCTTTTTTTGCAGGGATTCGGGTTCGTGCGGGGCTTTGTATGTCCCGTTCGGACCATAGGCAATCGAATTTTTTTCGTATCTTAGCGCAGCATATGAAACGATTTCTCCTTACCGTATTGCTGGCAGCAGCCGCTGCGACGGCCGGTGCCCGTACATGGCGGACCGACGAGGTGCCCAACGTGCAGCTCGCCGACCGCACCCGCTATGTCTCCAACCCCGACGCGATTCTTTCGCCCGCCGCCGTCGCCCGGATCGATTCGCTGTGCGGTGCTCTGCGGGCGCAGGGGCTTGCGCAGGTGGCCGTTGCGGCGCTCGACGACATCGAGGGCGGCGATCCTTTTTCGTTCGCCATGCGGCTGTTCGGCGGTTGGGGCGTGGGGCGCCGGGATGTCGACAACGGACTGGGGATTCTGTTGGTCCGCGACCTGCACGAAATCCGTTTCGTCACGGGTCCGGGGCTGGAAGGCGTGTTGCCCGACGCCCTTTGCAAGCGCATCCAGCTCAATTTCATGCTGCCTTATTTCCGCGAGGATAACTACGACGCGGGTATGGTGGCGGGCGTCGCGGCCGTAGCCGAGCTGCTCAGCAGCGGTGAGCTCGATTTCGGCCCCGAGCCGGAGGAGGAGCCGGTATTGTTGTTAGGAATCATCTTGTTGATCGTGGGCGGTACCATCCTCCTGCTGGTGTTGTTGGCCAGCGGCCAAAGCAAGCGCTGTCCCCGGTGCAGGAAACGCACGCTGGAACTGCGCGACAAACAGGTGCTGTCGGCCACTCCGAAAGAGGAGCTGTTCGAATATACCTACGTCTGCACCGAGTGCGGACATGAGGTCAGGCGCAAGGTCCGCAATATCCGCGACAGCGGTTTCGGCGGCGGTTCGGGGCCTTTTGTCGGCGGGCTGGGCGGCGGGCTCGGCAGGGGCCGCGGC
>JAIDUK010000023.1 GCA_029060215.1 Alistipes sp. | reverse complement strand
GCCTGTCGGGGCGGGTCGGACCTGCGATGCGGAAAAAATATTCGGTTCGGACGAAAAAATACCCCGATAAATTTGCGAATGTCCCGATTTTTCCATTAACTTTGTCAACGCCTGAAATTGGTTAACCACTTTGGATGACCAATCTGGCAAACCAAACCGCTGCTGCAACGAACGGCAAAGCTATACGAACCGACCATAAAACCAACAAGAAACCTAAAACCTTCAAACTACTCATGGCTAAGAACTTTTTGCGAAAAACGCTCTTCGTACTCGCGCTACTGTGCGGTGCGACTGCCGCCTTTGCGCAGAAGCACACGGTCAGAGGCGTCGTCAGCGACGATTCCGGGCCGCTGGTAGGCGTTACCGTGGTGCTGCGCGACCCCCCCCCGACCGGGGCTGCGACGGGCATAGACGGCTCCTATGAACTCACGGTGCCCGACGAAAACGCCGTACTCGTATTCACCTATCTGGGCTACCGCACCGTCGAAGTCAAGGTGGGCCGGCAAAGCGTCATCGATGTGACGATGGAAGCCGACGCCACGGCCCTCGACGAAGTGGTGGTCGTGGGCTACGGCACGCAGATGAAGTCGCACCTGACGGGCGCCATCTCCAAGATCGGCGGCGAGACGCTGAGCGACCTGCCCGTGTCGGACATCACGACCGCCTTGCAGGGACAGATTTCGGGTCTGAGCATCAACAACGTCACTTCGGAGGTGGGCGTCGCCCCCTCGATCCGCGTGCGCGGCACCGGGTCGATCTCGGCCGACAGCGCGCCGCTGGTCATCATCGACGGTTATCCCGTGCCCGACGGTCTGTCGGAGCTGAATCCCTCCGACGTCAAGTCCATCGAAATCCTCAAGGATGCCGCGTCGGCCGCCATCTACGGTTCGCGCGCGGCCAACGGTGTGATCATGGTCACCACCAAGAGCGGCACGGCCGACAAGGCCAAATATTCGATCAAGGTGTCGCAGGGTCTCAAGTGGGCCTACCAGCTCCACGACCTGCTGACCTCGAACGAACACCTGCAACTGTTGCAGTGGCAGGAATCGCTCGGAGCTACGGGCAGCAACTTCGTGCCTGCGGCCAACTACCGGGCGGCTTCGTGGATCGAGCGCAACATCGGTTCGACCGACTGGCAGCGCGAGGCCCTGCGCAATCTGGCGGGCATCACCAACGTGCAGTTCTCGCTCACGGGCGGCAAGAAAGCCTTCCGCTACTACGCTTCGGGCGCCTACACCAAGGATCAGGGCATCATGCTCCAGAACGAGGTGCAGAAGGTCAACTTCCGCACCAAGATGGACGTCGACCTCTCCAAGGCGGTGAAGTTCGGCGTCAACCTTTCGGGCACCTACCAGCAGGCGTCGCGGCCCAAGAACAATTTCATCGACTTCTACCGCACGCCGTCGTTCATGCCCGTGCGGCACAACGACTGGACCACGGCCCTGACCGGCTACGAGGGTTTCGCCCGCGGCAGCCACTTCAACGCCATTTCGGTGCCCACGGCCCCCTCGGACGACGAGAACGCCAAGTGGGAGAACGCCAACCCCTTCTCCTCGGCCAACAACAACCCCCGCAGCGTGATGGCCAACACCAAGCGCTGGAACGAGTCGTTCTCGGGGCTGGGCAACATCTACCTGACGGCCGAGCTTTGCAAAGGGCTTACGTTCCGCACCTCGAACGGCTTCAACGTCAAGTATTCGCCCTCGTACTACTACGCCAAGCAGAACGCCACCAAGGACGGCGAGGCGAGCAACGCCACCTTCTTCAGCACGCTCTACGTCGACCTGCTGACTGAAAACACCTTCGACTACCACCGCACGTGGGGCCGCCACGACTTCGAGGCGCTGGCGGGCTATACGGCCGAGACGACCCGCGTGCAGCGCGTGGCGCTCACAGGCACGGGATTCCCGACCGACGACATCCAGACGCTCAACGCCGCCACGGTCTTCAACCTCGCGTCGTCGAACAACGGCAACGGCGCCGGAACGGGCACGTTCCGCTATCCCGATGTGGTGTTGCAGTCGTTCCTCGCGCGCGTGAACTACGCCTACGACGGCCGCTATCTGCTCTCGGCGTCGATCCGTCTCGATTCGTCGTCGCTCTTCGCCGGGGGCCACCGCAACGCATGGTTCCCCTCTGTGTCGCTGGGCTGGCGCATCTCCGAAGAACAGTTCCTCAAGGGGCGGCACGACCTGTCGAACCTCAAGCTGCGCGCCTCGTACGGCGTGACGGGCAACAACAGCATCGACTACAATGCGGCGCTGGAAGTCTACCAAGCGCAGAACTACGTGCTGGGCGAGGGCACCGGGTCGTTGCAGCCCGGCGTGGCTCCGGCGGCCGTGCTGGCCAACCGCGACATCACGTGGGAGCAGACCGACGAATTCAACTTCGGTCTCGATGCCGGGTTCCTCGACAACCGCATCAACCTCTCGGTCGACGGCTACTATTCGGTGACCCGTGCGCTGCTGTTCAAACAACCCATGCAATCGTTCTCGGGCTACACCAACTACTGGAACAACATCGGCCGCGTGCGCAATTCGGGCGTCGAGATCCAGATCGACACCTACAACTTCGACCGCCGCCGCTTCAAGTGGGAGACCTCGGTCAACTTCTCGCTCTCGCGCAACAAACTGCTCGAACTGGGCGGCGAGAAGCAGGTCATCACCCAAGGCGAACGCACGGAGAACTATCTGGCCCGTGTGGGCGACCCGCTGATCCAATACTACGGGTTCAAGGCCGTGGGAGTGTGGAATTCGCTGGAGGAGATCGAGGCCAATCCCCACTTCTCGACCGACGTGCCGGGCGGTCTGCGCATCTTGGACGCCAACAACGACGGCGTGCTCGACGACAACGACCGCGTGGTGCTGGGCAATCCCTATCCGTCGTTCACCTACGGCATGACCAACACCTTCCGCATCGGCGACTTCGACCTCTCGTTCCTGATTCAGGGCGTGCAGGGCATCACGATCTTCAACGGCGACATCTACTACACCGAGACCATGCGCTACAACAAGGCCTATGTCCAAAACCGCTGGATCTCGGCCGAGCACCCGGGCGACGGACGCACTCCCTACGAGAAGCTCGGCACCGACATGCTGCTGACCGACTACGGTTTGCAGAACGGCTCCTACGTCTGCCTGCGCAACGTGACCCTCGGCTATACCTTCCCCAAGCGCATCGCCCGCAAACTCCATCTGTCGGGGCTGCGGCTCTACGCTTCGGGCAACAACCTCTTCTACATCTGGAGCTCGGACTACAAGGGCATCAACCCCGAGGCGCGCATGACTTCGGGCAACTACGCCAGCCCGATGATCGCCGGATACCAGCGCGGCGGATTCCCGCTCACGTCGACCGTTACCTTCGGTCTGGATCTCAACTTCTAAAACACGCCACGTCATGAAAATCCTGAAATATCTGATTCCGACCCTTGCGGCGCTGGGCTTTGCGGCCTGCGAAATGGACCGCGAGGTCTATTCCGAGCCGCCGACCGACGGCTATGCCAAGGACGCGGCGGGTGTCAACAGCCTGCTGATGGGCGCCTACGGCTCGATGCACGACGTGCTCTACTACGAGTGGGCCATGACCGAACTGCGTTCGGACAACACCCGCATGCGCATCAGCGGCTCCAACGCTTCGGAGAGCAAGCTCATCGAGCAGCTCGACCAGAATACGGTGCTCAGCTCCCACGCGTGGATCGACAAGTATTGGACGGCTTCCTACCATGCCATCGCCTGCGCCAACGACGTGCTGGCCAGCATCGGGGTGGTCGACGATGGGACGCTGGCCGCCCAGTACGAGGGCGAAGCGCGCTTCCTGCGGGCGCTCAACTACTTCAACATCGTGCGGTTGTGGGGCCCGGCCTTCAAGGTGACGCGCAAGCTCTCGGCCGCCGAATCGCGGACGATGCAGCGTTCGTCCTCGTCCGATATCTACGACCTTGTGGAGGAGGACCTGCGCGCTATCGTCGATAACGCGATGCTGCCCGAGACCAGCGCTTCGGCCGATCTGGGCCGTGCCACGATGCCTGCGGCCAAGGCGCTGCTGGCCAAAGTCTGCATGACGCGCTATGCTGCGGGCGATGCGCAGTATGCCGAGGCGGCCGAGCTGCTGCGCGACGCGATCGCCGCAGCGGGCAATCCGCAGAGCGGCAGCGATTTGGTGCCCTACGACGAAGTCTTCTCCATCCGCAACGAGATGAACGCCGAAATCCTCTTCGCCGTGCGCTATACGGCGGGCAACAAGGGGCTCGGATCGCCGTTCGGCGGGCTGTTCGGCCCTCTGAACAACGGCGGCAACGTCATCATCGGCTCGCCCAAGCACTACAACTATCCGTCGGACGACCTGCTGGCCGCTTTCAAGAAAAACCCTGCCGACAAGCGCATCGCCGTTTCCTATGCCGAAAAATATTGGAACGCCACCACGGGCAAGGATGTTTCGGCGCGCTACGTTACCAAGTTCCTCTCGCCTGTGCTCACGGAGTACGACGGCGAGAACGACTGGCCCGTGATCCGGCTGGGCGACCTGCTGCTGCTCTATGCCGAGCTGACGGCCGAGCTGTCGGGCGGTCCTACGGCCGACGCGGTCAAGTATCTCAACATGACCCGCGAGCGGGCCGGGATTCCGACCTATGCGCTCTCCGACTTCGGGTCGATGACCGAATTCCGCGCAGCCCTGAGCGAGGAGCGCCGTCTCGAACTGGCTTTCGAGAACCAGCGGTGGTTCGACCTCCAGCGCTGGGGCACGACCGTGGAGACGGTCAACGACTACCTGCTGGTCCGCGAAAACACGTTCTACGGCGGCTACGGCTATGTTTCACCCATCGACGACTGGCAGACCATGCTGCCCGTACCGCTGTCGGTCATCAACATCAACCCCGACGTGGCACAGAATGTCGGCTACTAAAAGAACCCTCATCATGAAAAGATTCCAATATCATATGGTCGCGCTGGCCGCCGCGCTTTTGACGGCAGGCTGCGCCGATACCTACGTCGAGGAGTACGTGCCCGAGGCTCCGGTCATCGAGTCGTTCGCTCCGACGTCGGCCCTTTCGGGCGAGGATACGCCCATCGTCGTCACGGGGCGCCACCTGCATGCCGTGACTTCGGCCCGCATCGGCGGCCGCGAGGTCCGCATCCTCGAACGCGTGTCGAACACGCAGCTCTCCATCGTCGCCACGCGCGACGCCCGCACGGGCAGCATCGAGCTGACCAACTCGGTCGGCACGACCGCTTCCGAAGCTACTCTGACGATCGACTATCCTGTGCCGGTCATCCGCGCCGAGGAACTGCCCTCGGAGGTGGACATGTTCGGCGAACTGACCCTCAAGGGGCGCTACATGGCCGTGGTCCGCAAGGTGATCGTCACGGACGGGACCGGCCAAGGGCGCGAAGCCGAAATCCGCAGTCAGGATGCTGCTGAGGTGGTGATCCGTGTACCCTATGTCGAAACTCCGACGGCCCGCATCACGCTGCGCTACGACGAAGCCGACACCGAAGCGGAGACGCCGCTCGACAGCGCGCCGCAGATCGGCATCGTGCGCTTGGTGCCGACGCTCGACGCCTTGGATTTCGACCGCCTGATCGTGGGGCGCATCACCACCCTGCGGGGCACCAACCTCGACCAGATAACGGCCGTCAAGGTGGGCGGTGTCGAAGCCAATATCGCGTCGCAGAGCGCTGCGGAGCTGCGTTTCACCGTGCCCGCGGTCGAGGGCTTCGAGGAGGGCGACGCCAACGCCACCACGCTGACGATCGACTATTTCGACGGCTTCGAATCGCAGGCCGTGTGCGAGACCATTCCCGCCACGGTGCTGGCCTTCAACATCTGGGAAGGGGTCACCACCTTCTGTCAGAACTTCGCTTGCCTGCGTTTGGAAAGTTTCTTCTCGCCCGAAACGGGCGTGGTTTACCACAACAGCCGCTGGCGCACGGAAGTCGACCCTGTGTCGTACGGCAAACTGGGGGCTGTCTGCTCGAAGAACAACGTTCCGAGCATCACGGAAGAGGAGTACAACTCGGTGAACCCCTATTTCTTCTTCAGCGGCAACACCGGCACGCAGGGCAACACCAACTACTGTACCTTGCAGATCAACTCCCCGGCAGGCTCCAACGGCCAGCTCAAGAACTTCCCGTTCGAGGCCAACAACAACAGCGCCTACCGCCTGCTGCCGGGCAACGGCTACGGTACGCCTGCGCTGACGTTCCGCTACCTCGATCCGGCGGTGGCCAACGAAAAAGCGCTGGCCGACAAGGTCCGCAACCTCGATTTCCGGACCATCGACGAAACAGCCTTCCCCATCGACACGGAGCAGAAGACCGTGGCGGGCGTCAACCTCAAGACCCCGGTTGCAAGCACCAACAGCAGCATCTGGGCCCCGGGCATCTTCACGCCCGGCGTGGAGCAGCTTGCCACCCCCGTCGACGCGGTGCTGCTGGTGCTCTACTACAACTACAAGGGTATGACCGACGATGCGCTCTCCAACGTCAAGCGCATCGGGTTCGTCCACATCGTGTCGGCCAACTACCGGCCGCTCAACGGGGTGGCTCCGGCACTGAGCGACGTGACCTACAACGTCTACTGGCAGAAGGAGGACTACAAATACTAAAACCTTTCGGACCTATGAAACTCAATTATAGTTTTATCGCCCTTGCGGCCGCCCTGCTGTCGCTGGGCAGCGGCTGCGACGACAACTCCGGGTTTATCGACGCGGACCGCACGCAGCGCATCCCCGTGCTCAACCCGGCCACGATCGCTCCGCTTTCCAACGAGAGCGGCAGCGTGCGGGCCTACGTCGGCACCGAAGTGACGGTGCAGGGCTTCAACCTCGACCGCATCGGTGCCGTCACGATGGACGACATCGAGGTGGAGCTGACCGCGCAGAGCATCAAGGAGCTGAAGTTCCGCATCCCGGCGCTCGACTATGCGCAGAACGACCTGCCCTATGCCGTGAAGCTGCGGGCCTACGGCGCCGATGAAGCGCAGGTCTTTTCGTACGATTATTTCGTCACCATCCCCGTGACCGATGCTTCGGTGAGCGGCTATGCGCCCGCTGAGGGCACCGTCGGCACCGAGGTGACCCTCTCGGGCCGCAACCTCGGGCAGGTGACCCGCGTCCGCTTCGGCGGGGCGACGGTCGAGGCGGCCGATTTCACGCAGACCGACGAGAACGGCGCTTTCGTGAAGTTCCGGGTTCCGGCCGTAGCGGCCGAAGCGCCCGACACCGAAGTGGTCATTTCGGCCGAGTGGGGTACCGAGACCATCGATGTCACGGGCGAGGCTCCGTTCGTGTTGCATGTTCCGGTGTTCGCGGCCTTGGAGCCGCAGCCCGAGGGGACGAACTCGGCTATTGGCGACGAACTCGAACTGACGGGTCGTAACCTCGACCTCATTTCGGCCGTGAAATGGGGCGATGCGGCGCTGACCCTCGTCGAGCAGAGCGCCGAAGCGCTCAAGGTGCGCTTCCCGGCCTCTATCGAACAGGCCGATCCTGCCGTGCAGACCAAGGCTTTGGCGGCTGAGTGGGGCCTGTCGGAGCCTGCACAGACCGAGACGCTCGCCGCCGCATGGCGGCTGGACACCACTCCCTCGGCTACGGTGCTGGTGCCCGAGTTCGCAGGGATGACCGTCGAGGACGACAAATTCTATCTGGGCAAGACCGTGACCGTCACGGGCTCGAACCTCTCGGCTGTGGAGAAGATTGAACTGCGTTACGACGCCGAGCGGCTCGCGGCCGAGGTGCTCGCCGGTGCCACCGATTCCGAATTGAAGTTCACCGTGCCCGACGGCGTTACGTTCAACGAAGCCTCGGAAGTCTCCGTCTTCGCGACTTACAACGGCGCTGACGAAGCCGAAATAGGCAAAGCAACGGTCTATCCGTTCTATTATTATAAGGATGTCACTATCGGTGCGAGCGATGCAAGCAATGCCGCTATCGCTTTCTTTGTTCCCGACATGGGCAAGGTGATTTCGACGGATGAATGGCGTGCGCTGGACAAGTATGCTGCGGCCGGCATCATGCTGAACGGCAAGAACGAACTCGACAAGACCAAGGTTACCAAGGAACAATATTATGAAGTGTTGCCCTATCTGTTCTGCTCGGCCGGATCCAAGGCTTTCAATCTTCAGGGTCCTTGCGGCAGCAGCGGTCAGCTGAAGAATTTCAAGACTGCGGCAGGCGAGAGCATTACGGGCGGTGCCGCATGGTTCGGCACTCCGGTGCTGAGTTTCCGCAATCTGGAAGAGAGTGCGGCCAAGGACGAGGTAAAGGCGGTCGCCGCTTCGGTTCGCGACGGCTCGGTGGCTACAATGGTCTTTTCGGCCGTGACCACGGCGACGGCTTCCCCGACGCTCGTGCTTGACGGCGATGCCGTCGGCTCCGGCGATTTCAAGGCGGGGACGGTGTTGCTGGTGCAGTATTCGACCTATGATTTCGGCAATATCAAACCCAAGGGCGAAGGTATCTGCCGCAGCGGATTCCTTCACGTGAAAAGCGTGACGGCGAGCGAGGTGTCGGATAAGACGGGCTGTGTTACGTTCGACTTCTATTGGTCGAAAACGCTGAACGAATAAAAGCAACGGTTAGAGTTAGGTTGTTTTGGAGGGTGCCGGGCGGCGGGTCGGGCCGGGATGAGCAGCTCGACCCGCCCCGACGGCACCGAAACGAAAAAAGATGAAGATGCGGAAATACATATTGACGGTTTTGCTGCTGACGCTGGTGTTCGGCTGTTCGGGCAGCGATTTCAAGATTCCGAGCGTCGTGACGCCCGAGCAGCCCGAAAAGCCGGATGAGGAGCCCGACAAGAAGCCCGAAGACCCGAGCGACCCGGCGGAGCCTGCCGACCCGGCCGTGCGCTACGTCTCGTCGGCCGCCGAGCTCAAGGCGCTGGGTACGTTGACTGCGGGCGACGTGGTGGTGTGGCGCGACGGCGTCTACGACGCGCAGACCGTGACGCTCAACGGTGCAGGAACGGCCGACAATCCGGTGGTCCTGCGGGCCGAAACTCCGGGCGGCGTGCGTTTTACAGGCACTTCGAGGCTCTCCATCGGGGGCCAGTACGTCGAGGCGAGCGGTTTCTGGTGGGAGAATCCCGAGCCTGTCAAGGGCAAGTCGGTGGTGACTTTCGCCAAAGGTTCGTCGGACTGTGTGCTTGCCGACTGCGCCATTACGGGCGATGCTACGGCGGAGGATGCCACGACCGATACGAAATGGGTGTCGCTCTACGGCACGCATAACACCGTCCGCGACTGCACGTTCCGCGACAAGCGCAACATCGGCTGTCTGCTGGTGGTGTGGCTCGAAACCGGCATCGTGCCTGAGCATACCGTTGCGGGCAACCGCTTCGAGCGCCCCGTGACGCTGTACGACGCCGCAGGCAAGGCGATCAACGGGCAGGAGACCATCCGCATCGGCACGAGCGACTATTCGATGCAGACGGCCGCTTGCACGGTCGAGGGCAACTATTTCTACCATTGCCACGGCGAGCAGGCCGAAATCATCTCCAACAAGTCGTGCGGCAACTTCTACCACGGCAACCTCTTTGTCGAAAGTCAGGGTTCGCTCACGTTGCGCCACGGCAACGGCTGCACCGTCCGGGGCAATTCCTTTTTGGGCAACGGGCTGGAAGGCACGGGCGGCATCCGCATCATCGGCGAGGACCATGTCGTCGAGGAGAACTACCTGCAAGGGTTGGCCGGAACGGGTTACCGCACCGCCGTCTGTTTGGTCCGGGGGCAGCAGTCGCCCGCACTGAACGGTTATTGGCAGGTGAAGAACGCCCGCGTGCGCCGCAACACCATTGTCGACTGCAAATATGCTTTCAACGTCAACTATGCCAGCTCGGGCAGCGATCAGGTGATGCCCGTCGTGGGAACGCTCATCGAGGACAACGTCGTGTCGCTTTCGTCCTCGTCGTCCTACGCCGTCTATTGCACTGCGACGCCCGCGCCCGACATCGAGTGGAAGAACAACACCCTCTACGGCGGTCGTCAGAGCGGCGTGGAGCTCCCCACGGCTGCTGAGGCGCCCATACTTCCCGACATGCCGCTGGGCGTCGATGCGCTCCGTCTGAGCGCCGGGTGCAGCTGGAAAACCGAATAACCCCCATTGTCATGAACCCTATGAAACTGAAATATTTCGTCTGCGCGCTGGCCGTTTCGCTGGCTTCGCAGGCCGTGGCCGAGGAGTTCCGCGTGGCGCTGCCCGAGGTGGCGGCCGTTTTGCGCACGGCCAAGGCGGGCGACCGCATCGTGGTGGCCGACGGCGACTACCGCGATCTCGAACTCAAGTGGCGCGGGGCCGGGGCCGAGGGGGCTCCGGTGCGTATCGAGGCCGCCACGCCGGGCGGCGTGAAGATCGGCGGCGCATCGACGCTGCGGCTGGCGGGCCGGTGGCTCGAGGTCGCAGGCTTCGATTTCCGCGGCGGCACGGCGCCCAAGGGGGCCGTCGTCGAGTTCCGCTGCGGGCAGGAAGTGGCCGACGACTGCCGCCTGACCGACTGCGTCATCGACGAGTACAATCCTGTGCGGCGCGACATGGCCTACAGCTATGTGATCCTCTACGGACGCCGCAACCGCGTGGACCACTGCACTTTCGCGGGCAAGCTCAACTTGGGCGTGACGCTCATCGTCATGCTCAACGAGGAGCGCTCGCAGCAGAATTTCCACCGCATCGACCACAACCATTTCGCACCGCGCCCGGTCTACGGGTCGAACGGCGCCGAGACCATCCGCATAGGCACTTCGCAGCAGGCCTATAAGTCGTCGAACACCCTCGTCGAGGAGAACCTTTTCGAGCGCTGCGACGGCGAGGTGGAGGTCGTCTCCGTCAAGTCGAGCGACAACATCATCCGCCGCAATGTCTTCTTCGAATCGCAGGGCGTGCTGGCGCTGCGCCACGGCGACCGCAACACGGCCGAAGAAAATCTGTTCATCGGCAACGGCATCCGCAACACGGGCGGCATCCGCATCGTCAACGCCGGGCACCGCGTGGTGCGCAATACGCTGGTCGGCCTCGCGGGCGAACGTTTCTTCTCGGCGCTGGCCGTGATGAACGCCGTGCCCAATTCGCTGCCCAACCGCTATTGTCTGGTCGAGGATGTCGAGATCGCCGACAATACGTTCGTCGACTGTTCCAACATCGAGTTCGGCACGGGCCGCGACCTCGAGCGCACGCTGGCGCCCGAGCGGGTCGTGTTCGAGCGCAACACTATCGTCAACAGTAAGTTGGCCGAACCGTTCATCGCCGTGGACCGCACCGACGGTTTCGCGTTCCGCGGCAATCGGGTGGCGCTGGGCGAAAAATGCGCGCTGCAAGGTTTCAAGAACATCGCTCCGGTGCGTCCTGCGCTTCCAGCCGAAGCCGCCATGCGGGCCGACAAGGGGGCCTCGCGGTATCGTCCGGCGGTCGAAACGGCTGTTGCGGCGGTGCGCGAATACGAGGTCCGCGCGGGCGACGATCTGCCTGCCGTGGTGGAGCAGGCCGCGCCGGGCTCCGTCGTGGTGCTGGCCGACGCCGGGGGCGACTACCCCGTGAGCCGGGCCATGACCGTGCGGGTGCCGCTGACGATCCGGGCCGCCGGGGGCGGTGCGCGTCCGGTGGTGCGCTTCAACGGTTCGAAAGGCGACAACATGCTCACCATTGCCGACGGCGGCGAACTGCGCATCGAGGGCATCGCCTTTTCGGGGGTGCTCGAAGACGGCAAGGCGCTGGCCAAGGCGGGTATTTCGACCGCTGCCGACATGATCCGGCCCTACAACCTCTATGTCGACGACTGCGAGTTCGCCGACTTCGGCGAGGGCGGCTTCTTCGCTGTCAAGGGTACGCAGTCGACCTTTGCCGGGCGGGTCGAAATCCGCAATTCGCTCTTCCGCAACCTCTCGGGCGACGCCATCCACTACGCTGCCGAACGCGACGACAAGGGGCGCTACAACGCCGACGACATGCTGATCGAGAACTGCTCGTTCTACCGCATTCTGGGGCTCCCGATCAACGTCTACCGCGGCGGCAGCGACGAATCGACCGCCGGACCCTATGTCCGGGTCAGCCGCTGCAACTTCGAGGACTGCTGCAACAAGGAGCGCGGTTCGGTCGTGCGGCTCGTGGGGCCGCAGGTGCTCCGGATCGAGGGCTGCAACTTCTCCAACAGCGGGCGCGGCGGCTGCGCCGTCCGTTTGGACGAAGCCACATGGGAGAAGGTCTCCATCGCCGACTGCAACCTTTGGAACGCAGGCCGCATTCTCTCCATGACGGGCAATGCCGTCGAGGGGCCGCTCAGCGAAATCGAACCCGACTATGCCGACGCTGCGGCGTTCGACTTCACGCAGCGGCCGGGTTCGCCGCTGGCCGAAAAAGCGATAGGCACCGAAAAATAGTTCTCAGACCATGAAAAAGATCCTCTTCATAGCTCTCTTTTCGCTGGCGCTGCTTCCGGCGTCGGCCGGACACCCGTCGCTGATGCTCACGCACGGCGGTGTGGAGACCATGCGCGCCGACCGGGGCAAGGTGCCTGCGTTCGACGCTTCGATAACCCGCACGCTGGCCGGGGCCGATGCTGCGCTGGCCGCTCCGATCGTGGTGCCGCAGCCCCGCGACGGGGGTGGCGGCTACACCCACGAACGCCACAAGCTCAACTACTACGAGATGGTCGACTGCGGCATTGCGTGGCAGCTCACGGGCGACGAACGCTACGCCCGCCGCGTGGCCGACATGCTGGCGGCCTACGCCGACCTCTACCCGACGCTGGGCTTCCACCCGGTCGTGCTCTCCAAGACCCCGGGCCGCATCTTCTGGCAGACGCTCAACGAAAGCGTCTGGCTGGTCCACACCTCGATGGCCTACGACTGCGTCTACGATTTCATGACCCCGGCCGAGCGGGAGCGTGTCGAGCGCGACCTGTTCCGTCCGATGGCCGACTTCCTGATGAACGGCATGGAGGGCAACCGCGAGAACAACAAGGTGTTCAACCGGATGCACAACCACGCTACGTGGGCCACGTCGGCCGTGGGCATGATCGGCATGGCGATGGGCGACAGCGAGCTGGTCCGCATGGCGCTCTACGGCACCGACGGCACGGGCCGCAACGGCGGGTTCCTGCAACAGCTCGACTGCCTCTTCTCGCCCGACGGCTATTTCACCGAGGGGGCCTACTACCAGCGCTATGCCATCTGGCCGTTCATGGTTTTCGCCCAGTGCATCGACCACAACATGCCCGAGCTGGGGATCTTCGACTATCGCGGCGGCATCTTGAAGAAAGCCGTGTCGACGCTGCTGCAACTCGCCTACGAGGGGCGGTTCATGCGTTTCAACGACGCCCTCGAAAAGGGTTACGATGCGCAGGAGCTGGTCTACGCCGTCAACATAGCCTACCATGCCGATCCGTCGAACAAGCAGCTGCTCGACGTGGCGGCCCGCTATCAGGGGTGGGTGCTGCCGTCCGATGCCGGTTATGCCGTGGCGCGCGACATCGCCCGCGGCGAGGCGCAGCCCCTGCGTTTCCGGAGTGCCGTCTACCGCGACGGCCGCAACGGCGACGAGGGCGGGGTGGCGGTGATCCGCTCGACCGACCCGGCGCTCAACAGCGCCGTGACCCTCAAAGCCACGTCGCACGGCCTGAGCCACGGCCACTACGACAAACTGACCCTTGCCTACTACGACAACGGCAGCGAGGTGCTGGCCGACTACGGCGCCGCCCGCTGGCTCAACATCGAGGCCAAATACAAGGGCCACTACACGCGCGAGAACCGCACGTTCGCCATGACCACCGCGGCGCACAATACGCTGGTCGTCGACGAGCGTTCGCACTTCGGGGGCGACTACGCCGAGTCGATGAAACACCATTCCGACATCCTCTTCGCCGACTTCTCGCATGCGGAATGGCAGGCCGTCGCGGCCCGCGAGACGAACGCCTGCCCCGGAGTGGCGATGCAGCGCACGGTGGCCTATGTGACCGCGCCGTTCCTGCAATATCCGCTGATTCTCGACCTCCTGCGGGCCGAAAGCGCCGACGAGCACCGCTACGACTACCCGATGTGGTACTGCGGGCAGATGGTGAGCGTCGATTTCCCCTACGAAAAGGCGCTCGGCACGATGGAGACCTTGGGCGACGCCGAGGGCTACCGCCACCTCTGGAAGCAGGCTTGGGGTCGCAACGAGCGGTCGGGCACCTCGTGCTTCACGTGGATTCGGGGCGACCGCTTCTACAGCCTTTCGACCGCCACTACGCCCGAGAGCGAAATGGTCTTCGCCCAGACCGGGGCCAACGACCCCGATTTCAACCTTCGCACCGAGACGGTCTACATGGTCCGCGAACGGGCGAAGCGCAGCCACACCTTCTTCTCGTCGCTCGAAACCCACGGCACCTACGACCTGCAAGTCGAGCAGTCGGACAACCTGACTTCGTCGTGCGAGGGCGTGCGGCTGCTGTGCGACACGCCCGACCATACCGTGGCGCTGGCCGAATACAAGGGCGGGCACCGCGTCGTGCTCTGCGTGGCCAACCGGACGGCCGACGCCGACAAGCGCCACAAGGTCAAGACCTCCGAGGGCACGTTCGAATGGACGGGCCCCTGCGATGTAAGAATCGACTAACCGATTAAAAACAATGATGATATGAAAACACGCAGCGAAACGTTCCAGCTGGAGAACGAAATGCAGTGGGAACATCCCGCACCGGGCATCGCCCGCCAGATCATGGGCTACGACGGTCAGCTGATGATCGTCAAGGTCCGCTTCGACAAGGGTGCCGTCGGCACCATGCACGAGCATTTCCACAGTCAGGCCACCTACGTGGCCAGCGGCAAGTTCGAGTTGACCATCGGCGGCCAAAAGCGCATTCTTGAAGCGGGCGACGGCTACTATGTGGCTCCCGACGAACTGCACGGCTGCGTCTGCCTCGAGCCGGGCATCCTGATCGACACCTTCTCGCCCCACCGCGAGGATTTCCTCAAAAAGTGACGGCTATGAAAATCAAAGGATTCCGATGGGTCGTGCTGGGGCTGATCGTCGTGGTGACGATCATCAACTACCTCGACCGCGGCACGCTCAACTACATGTGGGTGGCCAACACCAAGGTGGTGTGTCCGGCAGGCGGATTCGTCTGCGACGAAGCGGCCGGTGTCTACGAAATATTCCTCGACGGCGAGCTTCTGCGGCTGGAGGCCGACGAGGTGACGCCGCTGCCCGACGGTTCGATCGAATACGTCCGCCACGGTGGCATCGCCAAGGATCTGGGGCTGATCGACACGTCGGCGCCCCTCGCCGAGCAGCAACAGCAGTCCAAGAACCTGCTGGCCGTCGTGACCATGTTCTTCATGGTGGCCTACGGCATCAGCCAGCTCGTCTCGGGCCGCATCTACGACAAGATCGGCACGCGCCGCGGCTTCACCCTCTCCGCACTGGTGTGGGGCGGGGCCGACGCCCTCGCGTCGCTCTCGACGGGTTTCCGCTCGCTCACCTTCTTCCGCACCATGCTGGGGCTCGGCGAGGCGGGTCCGTGGCCCGGAACCACCAAATCCAACGCCGAGTGGTTCCCGCAGAAGGAGCGCGCATTCGCGCAGGGCATCTTCGGGGCCGCCGCTTCGGTGGGCTCGGTCATCGCTCCGGTGCTTATACCGGTGCTCTTCCTCGCCTTCGGCTGGCGCATCACCTTCGTGGTGGTGGGGTCGCTGGGCATCCTGTGGGTCGTACCTTGGCTGGTCATCAACAAGAAAGGCCCCAAGGACCATCCGTGGGTGAGCGACGAGGAGCGCGAATACATCCTTTCGGGACAGCCCGAGTGCCGCGTCTCATGCGACACGGCCAAGACTTGGCGGCAGCTGCTTTCCGAGCGGAAGAACTATGCCGTGATCCTCGGGCGCTTCTTCCTCGACCCCATCTGGTGGATGTTCGTCACGTGGCTGCCCATCTACCTGATCGAGGTCTTCGGGCTCGACATCAAGCAGATCGCCATGTCGGCGTGGGTGCCCTACGTCGGCGCCGCTGTCGGTTCGGTGGCCGGAGGCTGGTTCTCGGGCATGCTCATCAACCGCGGCAAGAGCATCGATTTCGCCCGCAAGACGGCCATGATCGTCGGGGGCTGCATCATCGTGCCGGGCATGGCGCTGGCCGCCACGGCTTCGTCGGCCATGATGGCGGTGGTGATGATGGCCTTCATTCTGGGCGGCTATCAGTTCGTCATGACCAACATCCAGACCCTCGTGAGCGATTTCCAGACCGGCAAGGCGGTCGGTTCGCTGGCCGGGCTGGGCGGCGCGGCGGCTGTGCTGGGCACCATCGTCTCCATCCTGCTGGTGCCCTACCTGACGCAGAGCGGCGTCTGGACCCTTTTCTTCGTGCTGGGCGGATCGCTCGTGCCTGCAAGCCTGCTGTGCGTCTTCCTTTTCGGCGGCCGCATCGAGCAAGTGAAGCAATAAATGTCATGCTGAACGCAGTGAAGAATCTGTCCTTGTTCGGGCGGATCCTTCGCTTCGCTCGGGATGCCGAAGATGAATATTCGATAACCTTTCTAATTGTACAACACACATGAAACTCAATGGTAAAGTAGCCGTCGTGACGGGCGGCGCCCGCGACTTGGGTCGCGCAATTTCGGTCAAACTCGCGCTCGAAGGAGCCAAGGTATGCCTCAACTACTTCGACAACCCCGCCGACGCGGAGAAGACCCTCGAAATGATCAAGGCCGAGGGCGGCGAAGCCATCGCCGTGCAGGGCGACATGACTAAGGCTGCCGACGTGAAGAAGCTCTTCGCCGAGGCCGGCAAGGCGTTCGGCGGCAAGGTCGACATTCTGGTGAACGTCGTCGGCGGTATCGTCGGCCGCAAGAAGATCGTCGAGCAGGACGAGGCATGGTACGATTTCCTGATGGACGTCAACATGCGTTCGGTCTTCCTCTGCACGCGCGAGGTGGTGCCGATGATGCCCGCAGGCGGTTCGATCGTCAACTTCTCGTCGCAGGCCGCACGCGACGGCGGCGGTCCGGGCGCTTCGGTATACGCCACGGCCAAGGCTGCGGTCATGTGCCACACGCGCGCCATGGCCAAGGAGCTGGGTCCGCAGGGCATCCGCGTCAACGCACTGGCTCCGGGCATGATCAACACCTCGTTCCACGACCGTTTCACCAAGCCCGAGGCTCGCGAGAACCTGCACAACACGGCTCCGCTGCGCCGCGAGGGCGAGGCTTCGGAGGTCGCCGATCTGGTGTGCTATCTGGCCAGCGACGAATCGAGCTATCTGACCGGTACCAACATCGACATCAACGGCGGTACGCTCTTCTCGTAGCGGAATAGGCCTTATAAAATGAAATCGGCTGACCCGAAAAGGAGTCAGCCGATTCTTTTTTAATTCTCTTTTGTTCGGTCCGTTCGGAACGGGACGACGGGCATCCCGAGCGTGTTGGCCAAGTTGCCCGGAGCGTAGTTGCGGAACGAGTAGCGCACGGCCGTCGGCTGCGGCACTTCGGGCGAGGTCACTTCGACGATGGGTTTCGAGACGACGATGCGGCCCGTGGCCGGGTGGAACCGCCCGTCTGCGCCCGCCAGCTCGAATCCCGTGATCTCCTCGGTCTGGGGCGTCAGTCCGTAGCGGGCATTGTCGAAGCGGACCACGGCCTTGCCGCCGGTGAATTCCGCTCCCGCAAAGCGGACCGCCAGCGCGTCGGCGAGTTTGTGTTTGTAGGCCTTGACAAGGGCCGCTGCCGCAAGCCGTTCGCCCACCGGACGTTTGCGTGCCGGGTGGATGCAGTCTTCTTCGCCCAGATCGGTCGTCGAGATCATCGCCGAGTTGGCGATCAGCTCCAGCGCATCGCTCTGCGCTTCCATGAGCTGCGCCGCTTCGGTGGCCGCGGAGTTTTTGTAGCTGTAGGGGGCGATCTGTACATAGAGGAAGGGCATGCGGTTTTTCGGGTCGTTCCATTGCGTGCGCCAGTCTGCCGCCATGCGTTCCAGCAGCCGGGCGTAGCGCGCCGCCCCCTTGCGGTTGGCTTCGCCTTGGTACCACACGAATCCGCGGGCTGCGAATCCGGCCACCGGGGCGATCAGTCCGTTGTAGATCGTGCCGCAGCGGGTGCGGGCATCCGTCTTGGGGTCGGCGTTGATTTTGGCCGTGTCATAGCCCAGTTCGGACAGTGAGGCAGGGTCCATCCACGCTTCGATCTTCGAGCCGCCCCAGCTCGTCGAGACGATCCCTACCGGCGTGTCGAGGGCTTGGGTCAGCGAGCGGGCGAAGAAGTAGGCCGTGGCGCTCATGCGCGGGGCCGTGGCGGGCGATGCTGCTTCCCAGCGCCCCTCGAAATCGTCTTTCGGCGTCGCGGCATCGCGTTTTGGCAGCGTGATCATGCGGATGCGGTCGCGGTATTCCGCGGCTTCGAGAATCGTCGGCAGCGCTTCGGCGACCGGTTGGCCCGTGTAGCCGCGCAGGGGCATGTACATGTTCGACTGGCCCGAGCAGATCCACACTTCGCCTATGAGTATGTTGCGAAGCGTGGTTTGCGAATCGGCGTCGCGCAGGGTGAGCGTCTGCGGTTCGTACGAGGCTGCGGGGGTCGGCAGGGCGAGTTTCCAGCGGCCGTCGCGTACTTCGGCGCGGAATTCTTCGTCGCTCCACGACGTCCGCACGATTACTTCGGACGCATCGGAGCGGCCCCATAGGCTGGCCTCGCACTGCTGTTGCAACACCATGTTGTCGCCGAAGAGCGCAGGCAGCGCAATCTTGGCTTGGGCCGGCATCCATGCCGCAGCCAGCCATAGCAGAAAGATCCGTTTCATGGCGTCAGAGGTTTTCGGCAAGGAAATCGACCGTCTTGAAGAAGACCTCTTCCATCTTGTCCGATGCCTTGGCGCTCAGGTTGTGGTCGTAGTTTTCATAGACCTGAAGGTCGACCTTGGCGCGGCGGCGGCGGAGCGCTTCGGCAAAGGCCTTGCTTTGGGCCCATTCCACCGTGATGTCGGCCGTGCCGCAGAAGAGCAGCGCCGCGGGCGCCTTTTTCTTGGGGACGAGGGCTATGGGCGAGGCTTCGCGCAGCACCTTCGGGTCGCGGTCGCAGAAGTAGGCGATGCGCTGCGCATCCTTGGTTTTCTGGCAGATGGCGGCCGTCTCCAGATCGTAGATGCCCGAGGTGCCCACCAGCGCCTTGGCTTCCGGAGCGGTCATGGCTCCCACGGCGGCCAGATGCGCACCTGCCGAATTGCCTACGAAGCCCATGCGCTTGGGGTCGATGTTGAGTTCCTCGGCGTGGTCGCGGACATACTGCACGGCGGCTTTGATGTCGGCCACCGACACCCGTACGTCAGCTCCCGGCTGGGGCGCCAGCGTGTAGGCGATGCGTACGCCCGTCACGCCCTTTTGTTTGGCCATGTATTGCGACAGCACGCGGAACGTGCCGTTGTTGCCGCGCGACCAGCCGCCGCCGTGGACATAGAAGACTACGGGGGTAGGTTCGTCGCTCTGGGCCATGTCGATGGCGATTTGCAGTTCGTAGCCCTCGTGGGTCGTGTAGACTGTTTCGCGCACCTCGACCCCCTTGTAGTCGCGGCTTTGCAGGCGGTCGCGCTGGTAGGTGTAGGGCACCAGCAGGTCGTCGATCGTGCCGAGGTCGACGATGCGGGCATAGCGCGCGCGGTTCATCAGTTCGTAGGAGCCGTCGGCCTGTTGCGTGAGTTTCATCGAGTAGCGGTTGGTCGGCTGGGGGGTCTGCTGAGCCGAGGCCGTGAATGCCGCGGTCAGAAGTGCGGCGAAAAGGAGTTTTTTCATAAAGGTAGGGTTTGAAGTTGTCGGTTTTTTTATTACTTTTGTTCAGCGCTCGAAATTGGTTAACCAAAATCGGACGTCAGCAAAGATAAACCATATAGACTATATAACCAAATCATGAAACGATTTATTTTATCCGGATTCATTCTTCTGGGGCTCGCCTGTTCGGGGCGTTCGTTCGAGGTGCCCGCCGTCTCCGGGAAGCCGCAGCCCTCGCAGCCTGCTCCTCTCCCCGAACCGCAGGAGGGCGAGCTGCGCGCCGACGGCGACACCGAGCGCACCTATGCGCTGATCACCGCCTGCGGCTACAACTACGAGACGCCCGACGCTTCCAACGACCACGCCGCCGAGCCGTTCCAGCATATCCGCCAGTCGTGGGACGAGACGTTGCAGCGCTACGTCTTCGATTTCTACATCCATATCGACATCGACGACGACCGCGGCAAGCCCAATATCACCGACCGCCAGCGCAACGAGATCAAGACCGACGGCCATTCGCCCGCTTCGATGGTGGGGCAGGAGGGCGATACGATGGTTTTCCGCTGGAAATTCCGCCTGCCCGAGGGGATGCTCACCACGCAGCAGTTCTGCCACGTCCACCAGATCAAGGGGATCGACAACGCTGCCGGGACGGCCGACGTCTCGATGCCCGTCATCACTTTCACGGCCCGCACCCTCTCCAACGGCAAGCGGCAGTTGCAGGTCATCTACGTTCCGCCCACCAGCGAGGGCGGCGGCAACCGCTATCTGGCCCGGGCCGATCTGGAAGAGTTTCTGGGCCGGTGGGTCGAGGCCGAGGAGTGCATCGAGTGCGGGGCCGAGGGGAGTTACCGGCTTTCGGTCCGGCGTCTGAGCGACGGCCGCGAGCTGCTTTCGGTGCCTCGGACCGCGTTGGCCATGTGGCGCGACGGCACGACCGGCATGCGTCCCAAGTGGGGCATCTACCGCAGTTTCGGCAAGGCCGGGGCGCTGAAGCCCGATTTGCGCGACGAGGTTCTGCGCTTCGCCGATTTCGAGGTCGGGAAGCAGGCGCAGTAGGGCCGGAGACCGGCCGTTTTTCCCGCGCCGATGTCCCGGAAATCTGCTTCCGGGGTTTCGGCAGGGGCGATTATTGTCGGCGTTTTTTTTGGTTTGATTGGTTTTTTTGCGACCTTTGCACTCCCAAACAGGAAACCGAGGTATGAACTACGCACCCGGCATCTCCCAAGTCGAGGAGGTGCTCAAATATATCAAGGAGCAACTTTATTCGGGACGTCTCCAGCCCGGCGAGCGCCTGCCGGCCGAGCGGCGGCTGGCCGAAAAACTCGGGGTGGGGCGCGCCCACGTGCGGGCGGCGTTCCAGAAGCTCGAGTTCTACGGCATCGTCCAGACCTTTCCCCAGAGCGGCACGGTCGTGGCCCGTGAGACCATGCAAGTGTTGGAGCGGATGATTACCGATGCGCTTCAGATCCAGCCCTACGATTTCGCTTCGCTGGTCTACGTGCGCGAGTTGCTCGAGTCCGAGGCGCTGCGTTTGTGCGCCCGCAACCGGACCGAGGAGGACCTCGCCATCATCGAGGAGGCGCTCGCGGCTTGCGAGGATTCCGCCAATTCCGACGACCGCGTGCCCAAGGACTTCGCCTACCATCAGGCGTTGGCCCGCGGGGCCCACAATCCCGTCATCGTGTCGCTGTTGTTGGTCATTACGCCCGACGTGTTGCGCTATTACCAGCGTTATCGCGTCTGCTCCGTCCCTTCCGAGGAGGTTTGTTTCGAGCACCGCGAGTTGCTGCGGTTCGTGCGCGAGCAGAACGAGGAGGCTTGCGTCGATATGTTGCACCGCCACCTTCGTTCCTTGCGCGAATTCTCCCTCTCCAACAATCAGGAGAACCATTTTCTCGAATAGAACTTGCCGTGCAGATACGCAGCGTCCGGAAAAGCATATTTTCCGGACGCTGTTTTTTTGCGGGTCTTTTTCGGTGGGTCACTTCGCCGCCTGAAAGACGAACGGTGCCGCCGGGACGAATTCGGACGCCGTGTTTCCGGCGTATTGTTTGCCCGAAGCCGGGTCGATCATCTTCACGGGCGCTCCTTCCGAGAAGTCCAGATCCTTGAAATCCACCCAGATAAGAAAGGGATAAAGCACCGATTCATAGTAGTAGACGCGGTTTTTCTGGTCGGCCACCGTGCGCCAGCGCGTCGACGAGATGTTCGGTTCGTCGGGCGTGCTGATTCCCAGCGGCACCGACACATTGCGGATGACGCTGAATACCGAGGCCACGGCCAACCGGGTGTCGGCGGTTTCCGGAATCGTATCTATGTAGAACGATGCCCGGACGAAACGGTCGGCCGCACGGTTCGTGCCCGGCAGAAAGACCAGCCCGCCGATGTTGTTCCAATAGTCGTCGAGCGCCAGTTGCTGCTCGAATACGGGCGAGTTGGTCATCACCTTGTAGGCCGGGCTGCGGTGGATGGCGAGTTTGCCGTCGATGTATTCGAATATGGCGCTGTCGCCCGTGGCATCCGACACCGACAGATGCAGGGCAGCCATCCTCGTCTTGTCGGGCATCATGTCCGAAACCACGTCGAATTCATCGCGGGCAAAGGCTTCCGTCGTTTCTTCGACCGTAGCGAAGTTGTCCAGCACGTATTGCGTCCATGCTGCGACCGAGAGGGCCGGTTTGCCGGTCGTGCGGGCCGGGTATTCCGATTCGGCCAGCCACAGCAGATTGGCGGCCAGTCCTTTTTCGTTCATTCCGTCTGTCGTGCAGATGTCGTAGGCCGAGGTGACGACGCTCCCGTATTTCGACGTCCATTCCAGCGAGTTCGCATCCGCCGCTCCGCTGCGGCGCATGCCGCGCGGGAATACCCACAGCTTGCTCTGCGGGTCTTCTTTCCAGTCCATCGTCCGGCCCGTCAGCACTGTTTCTTCCGGTCCCGTATATACTACTCTTGTGCACATCTCCGCTTTCGGTTCTCCCCATGCCGCCGCTGCCAGCAGCATTGTCAAAATTGTTTTCTTGTTCATGTTCGCTCCTTTCTCAAATTGCGTGCTACATTGTTTTTCGGAGCGGAGAAACGTACCGTTCGGTTGTCTGCCGTGTGAAATCGGTTGAGGCTGATATTTTCAATCCCCCAAATCAAAGAGGTGCGATAATCATCGCACCTCTTTCTGTAATACAGCCTGAGTATAAACGTGTATCATTTTGATAAACACGTAATTGGATTTAATGCTGGCTTCCGTTTTGTTTGCTCTTGCGCTGGTACTTATAAAATCTACGTCAAACCACAACTGGAATCCATTATCATGTCGGAAGCAGACTGTTGTATACTATTTGAATTCTACATCAAACCACAACTGCGTGAGCTGTTCGATCTTCACCATGCCGTTGTATACTATTTGAATTCTACATCAAACCACAACATCGTCGTCGCCGTTATCCGCGGATCCTTGTTGTATACTATTTGAATTCTACATCAAACCACAACTGCGGCTCGTTAAGCGGCCGCCCGTCCTTGTTGTATACTATTTGAATTCTACATCAAACCACAACGTGGTTCGGGGTGTATTCACTGCAATCCCAGTTGTATACTATTTGAATTCTACATCAAACCACAACTATAAGCAGGCGGCACGGCTGTTCTCCGTGTTGTATACTATTTGAATTCTACATCAAACCACAACTGTGCGCGGGCAGGTGTTACGTGCTTCGAGTTGTATACTATTTGAATTCTACATCAAACCACAACTGCCAAACGCCGACAGCGATATGCCATATAGTTGTATACTATTTGAATTCTACATCAAACCACAACTTTGACGACGTACTTTTGGAAACGGCGGCAGTTGTATACTATTTGAATTCTACATCAAACCACAACTTTCTGTGCTTTTATTTGATTCTGGCCCCGGTTGTATACTATTTGAATTCTACATCAAACCACAACTCTTGCTTCTGCATCCGGGCGAGCAATTGCGTTGTATACTATTTGAATTCTACATCAAACCACAACGATTGCGCGTGAACAGCTCGTCGACGCGCTGTTGTATACTATTTGAATTCTACATCAAACCACAACTAGTTGGTGGAGCTTGTGCAGGGTATATTGTTGTATACTATTTGAATTCTACATCAAACCACAACCTGCTGTTTTGCAACGACGGCTTCGATAAGTTGTATACTATTTGAATTCTACATCAAACCACAACCTTGGCGCCCTCGTATTTGAAGTATTCGTCGTTGTATACTATTTGAATTCTACATCAAACCACAACCTCGACGAGCTGGGCAGCGTATGGGTGGAGTTGTATACTATTTGAATTCTACATCAAACCACAACTATCGTCGGTTCATAGTTCATCCAGATGCAGTTGTATACTATTTGAATTCTACATCAAACCACAACGCCGCGCATGGAATAGCTTGATTTTGCTCGGTTTACGCGGCTTGCAGGCCTGCGTAAACCGGGTTTCCACGCTTCGGTGAAGTCGGTTCGATGCGATTTTTCGTATTTCAAGGAACGAATATAGTATTTATTTCTCAGAAAAATTCGAGTTGTTGCGGAGTTTCGGGCTTGGCCCGTTCTATCTTGCCCCAGAAGTTCATGATCTCTCCGTATTGTTTGTCCGTCACGCTCAGCATGCTCGTGTATCCGGCCGGAGGCATCGATTTCCGTACTCGGTTCACATGCACGTGCATGTTTTCTTTCGAGGCGCAGTGTCGGACGTAAACCGAGTATTGCATCATCGAAAAGCCGTCTTTTTCCAAGGCCTTGCGAAATTGGGCGGCATGGCGCCGTTCGGCTTTGGTCTGGGTCGGGAGGTCGAAGAATACGAACAGCCACATGATCCGATAGGCATTCAAACGGGATTCGGACATTATTCGAGCAGGGGATAAAGTATCTTTTTCTGGGTTCCGGCAAAGCATTTGGCCATGGATGCCGACGTGAACGTCAGCCCCACTTCGAGCGGACGCACTACTTTGTCGAAGCGGGTGTCGATGAAAAGCAGCCGCAACAGTTCGCCCTTGACTTCCTTGGTCAGTTGCAGCTTGCCTTCGGAGTGGAGCCTGTAGGCCAGTTCGTCCACATAGGGGCGGTAGGGTTCCATCAGGTCGTCCGCCAGCGGGAACGCATTGTAGCGGTTGCGATGGAAAATGCCGAATGCCGGCAGCAGGCCCGACCCCATCAGCGCGCGGGCGACGGCCGCACGAAGAATCGTGTAGCCGTAATTCAGCAGATTGTTCGGTTCGGTTCCTTCCCGCATGCGGATGAATTCCCGGCCGAACAGTTCCGCCCAGTATATTTTCGCGGCTATGCCTTCCCGGTTGTCCGTATCTCCGCTCTTCACGTTCATGTAGTAGGGCTTCAGTTTGTCCCCGTCTTTGCCCAGTTTCCGCAGCAGAGCCGCTTGGTTGCGTATTTTCGCTTCGACGATCTGCTTCCAGATGCTTTTTTTCAGCGGTTCGCTCGCTTCGACTTGTGTGCGGTAACTTTCTCCTTGCGTCTTGTTGGAGTCCAGATTCATCAGCATGGCGTTCGGCATGCGGTCGTTGCCGCAGAAGATCACCGCAACGTTGTTGTCGGAAAGCGCATTGAGCAGCGGCAGCGTGAGCGTGGTTTGCTGGTCTTCCAGAACGATCGTCCCGATGTCTTCTATGGGTATGCTTTTCTGCATCTCCGGGGCTTCTTTCGTGTGGACGATCAGTTGCCCGTTGCGCAGGCTCAGGCAGAACGGTGTCGAGAAAAACAGGGCGCGCTTCAGCATGTCGGTCCGTGTTTGAACTTCAGTTCACCGGTAACGGTCAGTTCGAAGTCATAACCCTCGACGTAGGCGTTGAGCTGCGTATGATAAAGTCCGATAATCGGACGGTATTCTTCCCCGATCTTCCAGACGCCTTTTTTGATTGGCAAATCGACCGCTTGGCGAGCTTCTTGATGGTGCCGCAATGTAAGTATTCCGTATGAATATTTTCGCTGTATTATAGCGCTACTCATCCCGGTTACCTTATACAGCCGCTTCACCAATTCGGCCTGCGAACATTCGTGCAGTTCTTCCGGTGAGTTTTCGTAGAAAAGCACCATCGTCCCCGTTTTCAGAATATATTTGAGCGGATAGTCGTTTTCGTCGGAGAGCGGCACCAGATCGGGGCGGGCCGTCCGGTCGGCACTCGCCTTGAAGTATTGCGCGGCCTCCAAATTGCTGACGATCTCGAACGAGCGTTTGGCCTTTCCGCGGTTGTCGGTTCCCTCGTACACAGCCATGCAGTAGTTGCCGTCGTTGGCCACAAGGTAGTCCCGTTTGTATTCTTTTTCCGATTTGTCGCGCTGCGCCTTCAGATGGATCGGCTGCGTAACGGTCGGCGTGAAGATCCGCACCTTGCGGATCGGGATGCCTTTTTCCCGGTTCATCCAGATCGTGTGTTCTGCCGGATTCATCGCCGTTTTGAATCCGACGCATTCGATCGCTTCCTCTATTTTCGATTTCACCGCTTCGTCGACGATTTTTTTCACGTCTTCGGGTTGAAGCTGATCGAGCGATTTGCGTACGACATGTTTGATTTCGTCGTTGCGTTTGATCGTCCCGTAGAAGGTTTGTTGATGCAGGGATCCCCGGGCCGTATCGCCTTGCATGTAGAGGGGTTTCCCTTGTGCGTCGACCTGTACTTTGCCGCGTATGCGCAGCCGTTTGCGGCTTTGCTTGGGCAGTTTGTCCGGCGTGTGGTGCGAAACGAGCAGTTCGTCGGCTGCGGCTTTGACATCTTCGGTGAAGGTCGGCCATGGTTTCTCGAATTGCGGGCGCACCCCTTCGTTGCGCAGGTAGCGTTCTTCGTCTCCCGTATATTGCGCCCAGCGGTCGTATTCGTTTCGGCCGATGCAGGCGATCGTTATGGCATCGATGCAGTGGTGGACATGGTTCACCCGCTCCTTTTTATCGTATTCCGCTTGCAGTCCCCACATCTTGCGGAATTCGGCGGTCGTCGCTCCCTTGACCGTGTATATCCGGTCGAATACCGTTTTCAGATAGAGGCGTGCGTAGCGGCCGATGATGCCGATGTCCACGCCTTGTCTGTTGGAGAACCCGTCTGGCACTTCGGTCATGGTGAAGCGTTCGAGCTTTCCGCGCCAGTACGCCAGTTGCATCTGTAGGTAGTGGCGGCGTTGAATGGCGTTGTCTTTTTCCGATTTCGTGGCGGCATTCTTGCTCTTGCGTATTTGCGCTTCGATCATTTTTTGCAGGGTCTCGGCTTTTTCCTGCCACCCGAATCCTTCGATGCGGGCCATGATTTCGGCGTGGGTCGACAATTCTGCAGGCAGCTTGGCTCGTTTCACTTCCCGGTTGAAGCGGTTTTCGCAAAGCGTCTTGTTCATCTGCGAGTTGTCGCCTCCGCGCGAACGGGGCACGGTATGTTCGATGTCGCAGTCTGTCGCCGTGCCGATGAAATCCGAAATGCGGATTTGTTTGCCCGTGTAGGGGCACACATGGTTCTGTTCTTCCCAGAGCCGGTATTTCAGTACGTCCGTTTCGGTCGGTTCGACGTCCGTTCCGGTTTCCGCCGCATATTGTTTGCGGATCTCGTCGGCATATTTCCGGTGTTCGGCTTCCCGTTCGCGTTGGTATTGTTCGATGGCTTTGCGTTTGTTCGCGTCGTTGAGCCCCCGGGAGAATTCGATGTTGATTTTGGTCGAGGGGTCGATCTTCCCTTCGCGCAGCAGTTTGTTGACCAGAATTCGCAGGCGGAACAGCGCCCGCATCGCCATCGGGTTGCGGACGGATGCCGTGCGCGGCGATCCCAGTTGCAGGATGCCGTCGGCATCGGGCCGCTGGGCGGGGTAGGTGTCGATCATCGAGGGATGGTAGAGCCGGTCGAGCCGCGAGGCGTCGAGTCCGTTGTCGGTGAAATATTCCGCAATGCGGCGTTCCTTCGAGTCGTGTTTGTCGTAGGGGTTGCGTTTGTATTCGAGCAGCAGTTGCGCGATGTCTTGTTCGATCATCTCGCGGCGCGGCACGTCGGCATGGATTTCTTGCGGCAGCGCGGCTTTCAGATTGGCAACGAAGACCGCTTCGTCATAGCGGTATCCGGAGCGCAAGTAGGGCAGTATCTTGTCTATGGCGTTCAAACTCAGGGCCGCATAGTCTTGCGGCAGGCGGATCGCGGCGAACGCCGCGGCCTGTTCTTCCGTCAGCCCGAGTTTTTCGCGCGCCCACGCTCCGAACCGTTCTTCGTCGTCGAACGAGAACAGTGCGTGCCATACGTCGTTCACTATCTGCGTCTCGCTTTTGCCGCCGCCGAGTGCATAGCGTTCGCAGAGCTGCGCCTGCCAGTCGTCGCCGAATATCGGGATCAGGGCCGCCGTGACCGGACATCCGGTTACGGTCGCGATGCGTGCGAAGTTGAACCTGTACGGCGCTTCGATGCGGTCGCCCTTGCAGGCATAGCGGCCTTTGCCGGCTATCTTGCGCGCTATCTCCTCGAAATCGAAGTGCGGTTTGCTTTTGCGCAGGAACAGCGGGCGGATCGTTTCGATTTCCTCTTGCGTCAGCGGGCGGAAATCCGCATCTCCGGGGGCCGAAATCCGGATGTTGTTGATGAAGGAGCGCATGCGGAATTCCTCGAAGTGCGGGTGCGAGACGGGGCAGCGCGATTTCCGTTTCTCGAAGGTGCACTTTCCGACCGCTCCTTTCTGCGATTTGAGGGGGCGTTGGAAGAATATGGCGCGGTGCAATGCCTGCGTCAGGGCTTCGGGGAGTTGTTGTTTCTCGCAGATGGCCCGGAATTCCGACAGGTAGTGTTCGTTGCGCGAGGTGTATTTCTTGCGGATTTTCTTTTTTTGTTGGTAGAGCATGTAGAAATATTCGCCCAGATACCGGCATCCTGCGTTTTCCATGTCGGATGTCAGATTCTTGATGCTCTGTTTGACTTGTCCGTCTTCGCTGTCCTTGCCGGCTTCCTTGCGGTTGCTGATGAATCCGCGCCGTTGGGCCAGATGATAGAATGCCCGGCCGAGCGAGTGGCGGTCGGCTTCTTTGTCCGGATCGAGCCTCTCGGTCAAAGCCCGATAGCGGTCGCGGTAGGGATTTTTGTCCGTATTGTCGTCCGTCCGTTGCCAGCGGATGAACGCTTCGTCGAGCGGGTAGACCTTGCGTTTTCTCCATTCGGCCAGTTGTTCGCCGGTCAGCCGGGGGCACAGATCGTTTTCGATGAGCACTTTCAGTACTTCGATCTTGCGCAGCCTGCGGCGGAAATAGTGGCGGCGCAGCGCCCGGGCGTCGGTCCTGTCTTGAACGGCCGGTTTTTCGTTGTTCTTTTCGCGGGCCACTCCTTCTTGGAATATGTCGACGCCTTTGTCGAGCAGTGCGTATCCCTTGTCGGTTTGTTCTGCAATGGCCCATCCCAGCGAGTTGGTGCCGAGATCCAATCCCAATATTTTGGACATAGAATGCTGATTTTTCGTAAAACTAAAGAAAAAGTTGCAAAATTCCAAATAATGGTTTATATTTGTGTCCGTAAGTATTCTACATCTTACCACAATAAGGCTACATGCCGAAGGTTTTCAACCTACCGTCTCCGCGTACTCCGTGGAGACTTTTTTGTTGGGTAATACGCTGCGCGTCAAATTTATGCAGCGCAGGATTCTTGGCAGTGGTTTCGATAGTCCGATCGTGGGATCAACTATAAAAAAGCCCCGATCGGGGATATCGGGATAGGAATGTGCTTGTTGATCGTCGCCGCAGAGAGGGTTGCTGTCAAATAAAAGAAAAGGGGGTTGCATCAGCTAACCCCTTTTCTTTGTGACACCGACAGGACTCAAACCTGTAACCTTCTGATCCGTAGGCGGGTAAAAAGTCGAATGTCAATATAGAATGATGATTAAAGATCGGTTTATCGCTTTGAAATCCTTTTTGTTGTTTGCCGTTGGCTTCGGTTGCTTATGGTTGTTTGCTCGCGTTATGCTGAAAGTTCGGTGAAAATTTAATAAATTAAAAGTAATCCGCTATTTTTCACCGATTCTGCGCAATCCGCCTGAGAATCTATCCGGGTTCTGCTATATTTACTGTAAATGAAACCATTGATTTTATGAGTAATATAGTAAATATAGGATTGTTTTTGGATTCTCGG
This sequence comes from Alistipes sp., assembly GCA_029060215.1. Lineage (GTDB taxonomy): Bacteria > Bacteroidota > Bacteroidia > Bacteroidales > Rikenellaceae > Alistipes. The sequence continues at coordinate 301 of JAIDUK010000023.1, read as the reverse complement.
CGCGAGCTGGTAAAGAAGGGCGCGGGAGTATTCGGCGTCAAGGTCGATTTGCGGTATATGGGTCGTCGGTGGCAGTTCGTCACTCCGTTTACGATGACTCAATCCGAATGGGACAACCTCGAAAATCGCAAGATTCGCAGCGACGCACTCAAAGAAAAGAAACTCCAACTCGAAGAATACAAGGTCAAGGCACAGAACATCATCGATAGCCTGCATCCGTTTAATTTTTCGCGTTTCAAGGAGTTATTATCCGGTAAAGGGGCTTTCTCGAAGCCTGAAAACAGGGATGTATATCGTCTGT
>JAIDUK010000022.1 GCA_029060215.1 Alistipes sp. | reverse complement strand
GTCATCGCGAGGCATCGCAGATGCCGTGGCGATCTGAACAAGAACAACGACCGGGCGGGTATGATTCAAGCAAAGATGATCCGTTTTATTCAGATTGCCACGCTCGTTATACTCGCTCGCAATGACGGGAGGGGCGACATCCCTCGCAATGACGAAAAAATGCTACGGCCTTTGCAATGGCGGGAGAGAAGCTGGGCGCCGTGCAATGGAGATGGAACCGGAGCCTTGCGGTGCGGCGAAAGAAACTTTTGGTCAAGGCGCAACCTTTTCACAGAATGACATTCTCCTTTTAACCGCTCGCTTTTCATCTGAAACAAAGCGCAAAAATTTTCGGTACCTTCTTCTTGTGCGAGAAAGTACCGAAAAAGATGCGAGGGGAGAGATTCGTCCCTTCTTAAAGAGAAATTATTGGCAAACGATCTTCTCGATGCGCCGCAAGTGGCGGCCCCCCTCGAACGGGGTGCGGAGAAAGGCGTCGAGCATAGCCACGGCCTCGTCGTTGGAGACGAAGCGTGCCGGGAGAACGAGCACGTTGGCGTCGTTGTGCTGGCGGATGAGGGTTGCGACCTCGGTGTTCCAACACAACCCGGCCCGGATGCCCCGATGCTTGTTGAGCGTCATGGCCATGCCCTCGCCCGAACCGCAAAGGCCGATGCCGCGCTCCAACTCGCCGCTTTCGACAGCCGCGGCCAGTGCATGGCCGAAATCGGCGTAATCAACGCTCTCGGGCGAATGGGTGCCGAAGTCGAGGACCTCGTAGCCCATGGCGTCGAGGTAACCGACCAAAAACTCCTTCATTTCGTAGCCTGCATGGTCGCAGGCGATGCCTATTTTGCTCATGACTCGATGGTTTTGAACCCTCTTCTACAAAAAACGTTCATTTCATGCAGGGTTTTCTTCGCCTCGGCAAAACTTGTGCAAGCACAATTCTGCCCTCGGCTTACAGAAAACGTTCCGCGACGCTGATCAAAAATCCCAGCACCAAAGCGTTCAACAGGACTATCGGCGCGGCCTTGCGGTCCTTGCCGTAGAAATTGAGCACCACGGGCAGCGCCAGCATCAACGTCACGGCCATGCCCTGCGCCCACCAAGGCAGGTAGGGCAGCCGGCTGTGGAAAACGATGACCGAAGCGAAAAGATAGGTGCAGAACGCCGAGAGACACGAGCGCAGCGACAGCCGCCGGGCGATCATCGGAATGACGTCGAGCGCACCTGCTGCCGCGCCGACGCAAAGGGAGAGGTTGAAAACATCCATATGAACGAATTTATTTGGAGGCCCGCTTGCGGTCGACCTCGTGCAACAGAATCTTGCGCAGACGCATGGCGTGGGGCGTCACCTCCACGTATTCGTCTTCTTTGATGTATTCGAGCGCTTCTTCGAGCGTGAAGACCTTGGGCGGCACGATCACAGCCTTGTCGTCCGACCCCGAAGCGCGCATGTTGGTGAGTTGCTTGGACTTGGTGACATTGACCGTGATGTCGTTCTGGCGCGTGTGTTCGCCGATGACCTGCCCCTCGTAGACCTGATCCATCGGGCTGATGAAGAAGCGCCCGCGGTCTTGCAGCTTGTCGATCGAATAGGCGTAGGCCGTGCCGGTCTCGCCCGAGATGATGGAGCCGTTGGTGCGCATCTCGATTTCGCCGATCCACGGTTCGAAGCCCTTCAGCCGGTGGGTCATGATCGCCTCGCCCGCCGTGGCGGTGAGCATGTTGGAGCGCAGGCCGATGATGCCGCGCGAGGGGATGGAGAACTCCAGCCGCACCCGCTCGCCGTTGGATTCCATGTTGGTCAGGGTGCCCTTGCGCTTGGTCGCCAGTTCGATGACCGTGCCCGAATGTTCCTCGGGGCAGTCGACCGTCATCTCTTCGATAGGCTCGCATTTCTTGCCGTCGATCTCCTTGACTATCACGCGGGGCTGTCCCACTTGCAGTTCGTAGCCCTCGCGGCGCATCGTCTCGATAAGCACCGAAAGGTGCAGTACGCCGCGCCCGAATACGTTGAACGAGTCGGCCGACGGGCCGGGCGTCACGCGCAGGGCGAGGTTCTTTTCGAGTTCGCGGTCGAGCCGGTCCTTGATATGGCGCGAAGTGACGAACTTGCCGTCCTTGCCGAAGAAGGGCGAATTGTTGATGGTGAAGAGCATCGACATCGTCGGTTCGTCGATGGCGATGGGGGGCAGCGGTTCGGGGTTCTCATAGTCGCAGATCGTGTCGCCGATTTCGAAGCCCTCGATGCCCGTGATGGCGCAGATTTCGCCGCACGGCACTTCGTCGACCTTCTTCTTGCCGAGCCCTTCGAAAATCATCAGTTCCTTGATCTTCGTCTTCTGCATCGTCACGCCGTCGCGTTTGGCGAGGGTCACGTTCTGCCCGGCCCGGAGCGATCCGCGCGTGACTTTGCCCACCGCTATGCGGCCCGTGTAGGCCGAGTATTCGAGCGACGTGACGAGCATTTGGGGCGTGCCCTCGACGATCGCCGGTTCGGGAATCTCGTCGATGATGGCGTCCAAGAGGGGCACGATCGAATCGGTCGGTTCGTTCCACTTGTGCGACATCCAGCCTTGTTTGGCCGAGCCGTAGATGGTCTTGTAGTCGAGCTGTTCCTCGGTGGCGTCGAGCGAGAACATCAGGTCGAAGACCTGTTCGTTGACCACTTCGGGGCGGCAGTTGGGCTTGTCGACCTTGTTGACCACCACAATGGGCTTCTTGCCCAGCGCGAGGGCCTTTTGCAGCACGAACCGCGTCTGCGGCATGGTCCCTTCGAACGCATCGACCAAGAGCAGCACGCCGTCGCACATGTTCAGCACGCGTTCGACCTCGCCGCCGAAGTCGGCGTGGCCCGGGGTGTCGATGATGTTGATCTTGTAATCCTTGTAGAGTACCGAGACGTTTTTGGAGAGGATCGTGATGCCGCGTTCGCGTTCCAAGTCGTTGTTGTCCAATATGAGTTCGCCGCTCTGCTTGGCGTTGTCGCGCAGGATGTGGCCTGCCAGAATCATCTTGTCGACGAGCGTGGTTTTGCCATGGTCGACGTGGGCGATGATGGCGATGTTGCGCAGTTTTTGCATAGAGGTATGATTTACGTTGCAAAGGTAGGAAAAACCGAGTTAAGAATTAAAAATTAGGAATTAAAAATTCAGCGCTGCGGGGGAGCTGCCATGCGCATGGTGCGCCGCCGCGGATTTCCGGCCGTTGCGGACCGGCTGCAAACTGCCCCTCTCTTGCTGCGGGTGCCGTCCGGACGCCCTATTCATTCGGCCGTTCGCGGCATGCGCAGTTGTTGGATATGACGGCGAATTGTCCTACATTTGCGGAGAGCAAAGTTAGCCGAAGACCATGAAACCTGCGTTCAGCATCCGCGAGGAGAGCGAGATTTATGTCGGCCCGGTCGCCGACCTGCTGCCGGGGCTGCTGCCCGAGGGCCGGGTGGCGGTCGTGTGCGACGCCACGATCGACCGGCTCTACGGTTCTCTGTTCGAGGGCCGCGACCGGATGCTCATCGGTTCGGGCGAGAGCATCAAGACCTTGCAGACGGTCGAGACCCTCTACCGGCGTTTCATCGAGGCGGGCATCGACCGCCGGACTTTCATTCTGGCCGTGGGGGGCGGCATCGTCACCGACGTGGCGGGCTTCGCCGCTTCGACCTACATGCGCGGGCTGCCGTTCGGCTTCGTGCCGACCACCCTCTTGGGGCAGGTCGACGCTTCGGTCGGCGGCAAGAACGGCGTCAATGTCGACGGTTACAAGAACATGGCCGGGACTTTCACCCAGCCGCGTTTCGTCATCTGCGACCCCGCGTTGCTGCGCACCCTGCCCGACCGGGAGTTCCGCGCCGGGCTGGCCGAGGTGGTCAAGACGGCCATCATCGACGATGCCGAGCTCTTCGCGCGGTTGGAGCGGACGTCGTTCGAGGCGCTGCGCAGGGACACCGACTTGCTTTCCGATGCCATTTCGGCGTCGATCCGCGTCAAGGCCGGGATCGTCGAGCGCGACGAGCGCGAGACGGGCGAGCGGCGCAAGCTCAATCTGGGCCACACGCTGGCCCATGCCATCGAGAAATGTTCCGCGCGGATGAACCACGGCGAAGCGGTGGCCGTGGGTACGGCCCTGATCGCCGACGTCGCCGTGAAGTTGGGCGTGCTGCCGCCCGACAGCCGTGACCGCATCGTGGCGCTGCTGCTCGCGTTGGGATTCGAGCTCACCCCGCCCGTCGACATCCGGCGGCTTCTGAAAGAGGTGGACAAGGACAAGAAAAGCGAGGACGGGTTGCTGCGTATCGTCCTGCCCGTCGGCATCGGCGATTGTCTCGTGCGCCCCATGCCCGTCGGCGAGTTCGCCGCGCTCTGCGAAGGGCTCCGCTGACCCCCCCCCTAAAGATTATAGCGCGACCGTTTTTTCGGTTGCGACCGCCGCTCCCCCGGCCGTCAGGGCGTGCAGCCGTTCGGCGTAGGCGTCCCAATCGGTTATGGGTTGCCGGGCGGCACCCGATTCCATGGCGGCCCGGGCCACGGCGGTCGAAACCGTGCACAACAGCCGCGGGTCGAGCGGTTTGGGAATCAGATAGCCGCGGCCGAACTCCAGTTTTTCGAGCCCATAGGCACGCAGGACGCTTTCGGGCACAGGTCGCCGGGCCAGTTCGGCCAGCGCCCGGGCCGCCGCCAGCTTCATCGCCTCGTCGATCCGCGTCGCCCGTACGTCGAGCGCTCCGCGGAAAAGAAACGGGAATCCCAGCACGTTGTTGACTTGATTGGGGTGGTCCGAGCGCCCCGTGGCGAAGATAAGGTCCGGGCGCGAACGCATGGCCGCGTCGTACGCGATTTCGGGGTCCGGATTGGCCAGCGCCAGTACGATGGGGTTGTCGGCCATGGTGCGGATCATCTCGGCGGTCAGCACGTCGGCTTTGGAGAGCCCCAGAAAGAGGTCGGCTCCGTGCAGCGCTTCGGCCAGCGAGGCCAGCCGCCGCGAGGTGGCGAACTCCGCTTTCTGCGGATTGAGCTCCCCGCGATAGCGGGTCACCGCGCCCCGGCTGTCGCACAGCACGATCCGTTCGCGCGCGATACCCAGCGTCAGCAGCATCCGCGCGCAGGCGATGGCCGCGGCGCCTGCCCCGTTGACCACGGCCCGGAGCCGGGAGAGTTCTTTTCCGGCGATCTTCGCCCCGTTGATGACCGCCGCCGCCACGATGATGGCCGTGCCGTGCTGGTCGTCGTGGATCACCGGAATCCGCAGCTCCTCGCGCAGCCGCCGGTCGATCTCGAAACATTCGGGCGCCTTGATGTCTTCCAGATTGATTCCCCCGAACGTGGGGGCTATGGCCTTGACGATGCCGACGATTTTCTCGGGGTCGGTCTCGTCCACCTCGATGTCGAAGGCGTCGATTCCGGCGAAGCGCTTGAAGAGCATGCTTTTGCCTTCCATGACGGGTTTGGCCGCCAGCGGCCCGATGTCGCCCAGCCCCAGCACGGCCGAACCGTTGGAGACGACAGCCACCAGATTGCCCTTGTCCGTGTAGCGGTAGGCGTCGTCGGGGTCGGCCGCGATGGCGCGCGCCGGAGCCGCCACGCCGGGCGAGTAGGCCAGCGACAGGTCGTGCTGCGTCTGGCTGGGTTTGGTGGGTTCGATGCCGATTTTGCCGGGACGCCCCTCGCTGTGGTAGCGAAGGGCGTCCGAATCGGATATGCAAGCATGTCGTGCCATGGTTCTGCGAGTTGTTCGCCGCAGAACCATGCAATTATTGCGCCGCGGCGTTCAGAACAGCGACCGTTCGCCGTCGTCGGGCGCCTTGAATCCCAAGTGGCTGTAGGCCAGTTGGGTAGCTTCGCGGCCGCGGGGCGTGCGCTTGAGAAATCCCTCTTTGATGAGGAACGGTTCGTAGACTTCTTCGACCGTGCCGGCTTCCTCGCCCACGGCCGTGGCGATGGTGTTGAGCCCCACGGGGCCCCCGCCGAATTTCTCGATGATGGTGCCCAGAATCTTGTTGTCCATGCGGTCCAGCCCCCGCGAATCGATGTTGAGCGCCGAGAGGGCGAAACGCGTGATTTCGAGGTCGATGTGCCCTTCGCCCTTGACCATGGCGAAGTCGCGTACGCGGCGCAGCAGCGCGTTGGCTATGCGGGGCGTGCCGCGCGAACGCAGGGCTACTTCGTGGGCCGCATCGTCGTCGATCGAGACGTCGAGAATGCGGGCCGAACGGCGGACGATGCCGGCCAGCACCTCGGCGTCGTAGTACTCCAAGTGGCATTGGATGCCGAAACGCGCCCGCAGGGGCGAGGTCAGCAGGCCGCTGCGGGTCGTGGCGCCGATGAGCGTGAACGGGGCCAGTTCGATCTGGATCGACCGCGCCGAAGGCCCCTTGTCGAGCACGATGTCGATCTTGTAGTCTTCCATCGCAGAGTAGAGATACTCTTCGACGATGGGGCTCAGCCGGTGGATCTCGTCGATGAAGAGCACGTCGCCCGGACCGAGGTTGGTCAGCAGTCCCGCCAGATCGCCCGGCTTGTCGAGCACCGGACCCGAGGTCAGACGCAGCTGCGCCCCCATTTCGTTGGCGATGATGTTGGCCAGCGTGGTCTTGCCCAGCCCCGGGGGGCCGTGCAGGAGCACATGGTCGAGCGAGTCGCCCCGCATGAGGGCGGCCTTGATGAAGATGCGCAGATTCTCGACGATCTTCTCCTGCCCGGCGAAGTTCTCCAGCTCCTGCGGGCGGATCCGGTTCTCGAATTCGAGATCGCTTTCGGTGTTGCGGACCACGGACATGGGCGTCAGAGCGTCTGCTGCGTCTCCTCGGTGAGACGGTCGAGCTTTGCGTAGTCGGGAGCGGCACCGTTGTTGAACCGGAGCGTAATGCCTTTCTGCCCTGCCAGCAGCTCCTCGATCTCCTGCATGTCGAACGATACGTAGGTGTCGTAGAGCATGCCCGGGGTGTCGCCGCCGTTGTCATGGCGCAGCTCGACGTCGAGGTAGCCCTCGTTGGTCTGCGAGGGCTCCGCTTGGTTGACAATCAGCGAAAACTTGTGCTTCGAGAGGTCGGAAGCCTCATAGCGGACGATCATGGTCGCCCAGTGGCCCAAGAGACGTCCGCCGCGGAATTCCGCCGCATCGTCCTTCAGGGTTTCGAGTTCCGCTTCGTCGGTCACCACGCGTGCCACGGACGAGGGGATGTTGCCGATGCCGTAGACCGCCACGTTGTAGTCGTAGCCCGGCATCGGGGTGTCCAGCACGTTGAAGGTGATCAGCGCGCGCTGCCCCTCTTTGGGTTCGTAGCCCTGAACCCGGCTCTTGTCGCCGGGGTAGACCCGCTTTTCCGTGTCGGTCTCGAAATAGTAGTCGCCCAGCCACGAGGTGTGCACCGTCACGAAACTCATGTTGCTCGGCTGGTCGACCTTGGTGGTGTTGCACGAGACGAATCCTGTTGCTGCAACCGCTGCCAACAACAGCAAACCGATTTTTTTCATTGCTATCGAATTTTTTTGTGTGTGTTTCTTGGTGTTAGGTTAAGCCGCCGGCACAAGCCGGATCGACCGGGCTATGCCGAACCGGGATACTCCGTATCGAACAAACGTTTTTTGCGCGCCGATATTTCCCGCCCGGGGGTATTCCGGCCCGATCGGATCGGGCATCGGGTCGGGCTGGGAGGTCCGGAAGACAAAAATACGGTATTTATTCTTGAAAAAAAAGCGTGCGCCCCGCGTTTTACTCCTGCGCGTGGCGGAAAGTGAAATATTTGGCCGCAAGATAGCTGTAGAGCGCCGTTATGCAGGTCGTCAGCACCTTGGCCGGAGTGGGCCACACGCCGCATATCTCGACGAAAAACTTCAGCCCGGCGTAGGTCAGCGCCACCGAACCGCCCACCGAAAGGGCATAGCGCAGAAGCTGGGTCCGCGTGCGCAGCGGCGAGCGGCGGAACGCCACGTGGCGGTTGAGCCAGAAACCCACGAAAAAGGTGAGCGGAAAGACCAGCGCCAGCGCTGCGATGTGGGGCGAGAGGACCGCGAATCCCAAGTCGAAAAAGCGGTGGGCGACGACGTAATTGTAGATCAGGAAGTAGCACGCCGGGTCGAACAGCACGTAGGTCGCCCCGCCGCACACGGCATAGCGGAACGTCTGCCGCGGCACCACGGCGGCGATCGGAGCGACGTAGAACAGGTCGATCGCCCGCGCAATGGCTTCGCCGGGCCGCATCAGCGGGCGGAATAGGTCCAGATGTCGGGCCAGCGGCCGCGGTTGGCGCGCACGAACCGGCGGCAGGCTTCGGGATCGGTCGAGCTGAACGGCGAGACCATCAGTTTGCTGCCGAAGCGGTAGACCGCGCATTGCAGCGTCGGATCCTCGCGTTCGAGCTGGTCCACCGCGCGGCCGGCGTTTTCGGGGGTGCTGAAGACGCCCGCCACCACATAGTGGCGGCCCGGCACCAGCGAAGCCGGAGCCTGTGCGCTTCCCGGCAATCGGTCGGGGGCAGGGGCTGCCGGCGTCCGGTCGTCAGCGGGCGGCACAGGAGCGGCAGTTTCTGCAACCGGGGTCCCGGCGGCCGGAGTTCCGGCAATCCGATGCTCGGCGCCAAGGTTTTCGGCGGCAGGATTTCCAGCTGCCGAATGGCCGCCGGTCGGGTTTTCGGGCGCAGCTACCGCCCCGGATCCCGCAGCTCCCGGCGCTGCCGGGTCGACGGGCTGCTCCGCGCGGACGGAATCGGCCGGAGCCGCTGCGGGCAGTTCATATTCCTCGTCCGTCCCGGCCCTGAACTTCTCCAGCAAGGCCGGTTGCTGCACGAACATGACATACCCGATGCCGAGCGCCGCGGCCACGGCCAGCAAGCATACCCAGAAAGCCCGGCTGCCTGCGCTTTTCACTCTCACGGGGGCATGGCCCTGCGGATTGAGCAGCAGGTCGAACTCCTCGTCGGGCGTGAAATTGCGGAAATGCAACTCTCCGACCCCCTCGATGGTCAGCGTATTCTCGCCGAGCACATGGTCGAGCCAGCAATCGTAGATCGACTGCGCCCGTTCCTGCTCGCAGCGAGCCGCTGCGGCGATTTCGTCGACCAGCGACGCCCCCCGCTCCTGCGGCGAAAAACAGACCACGCGACACGGCGGCTCGACCTCCCGTTTGGAGATCCGGCGTGCGCCCCGCTGCTGGATGTAGAGCGACCCCACGCCGGGCAAAAACAGTTCGCACCCCGCCGCGAGACGGTTGCCTATCAGACGGTTGACCTGTCCGGTCATCGGATTTTCGTTCATGGCTTTTTCTTTTTGGCGGTTGCGGCGGGCACGCATTCCGGCACCGCGGCCGGGCGGGTCATGCCGCGCCAGATCATGTAGATGCCCAGCAGGATGAAAGGTATGCTGAGCCACTGGCCCATGTCGAGCGCCCATCCCACCTCGAAGGCTTCCTGCTCGGTCTTGATGAACTCGATCAGAAAACGGGTGAGGAAGATGCCTTCGAGCCCGACACCGAAGAGGACCCCGGGCCGGCGGCGCGCAAGGTCGCGGCCGAAGTAGAGCCAGCACAGCACCCCGAAGGTGGCCAGATAACAGAGCGCTTCGTAGATCTGCGTGGGGTGGACCGCCGCCGGGGCGAACTCATGGACCCACTTGTACGAGCGCACGAACTCGAAGCCCCACGGCAGGGCGGTCGCCATGCCGAAGATCTCCGAGTTGAACAGGTTGCCCAGCCGCACCAGCGCACCTCCGATGCCCACGGCGATCATGATGCGGTCGAGCGACCAGACGTAGGGCAGGCGGTTCTTGCGCGAAAAGAGCCACAGCCCGACCAGCAGGCCGATGGCGGCGCCGTGGCTGGCCAGCCCGCCGTCGCGGAATCCGGTGACGATGGTCCACGGGGCGCGCAGGTACTCCATCGTGTCGTAGAACAGGCAGTGGCCCAGCCGTGCGCCGATGATGGTGGCCAGCGTGCCGTAGACAAAGATCGATTCCGACACCTTTTCGGGCAGCCCCTCGCGTTTGCAGAAGCAGTCGAAGAGTTTGGCGCCGACGAAGATCGCCAGCACCCACATGAGCCCGTAGTAACGGATGTCGAGCGACCCGATGTTGAAGAGCACGGGGTCGAAATTCCAGACTATGCTGAGCGGTCGTATCATGGGTTCGGGTTCGGTGACGGGTTTTTATTTGATTTCTTGCAGAGGTACTTTCTTCAGCGTGAAGGAGAAGGTGCTGCCTACGCCGGGTTCGCTGCGGACGCTGATGCGTTCGCCGTGGGCTTCGACGATATGTTTGACAATGGCCAGTCCGAGCCCGGTGCCGCCCTGCTCGCGCGAGCGCCCCTTGTCGGTGCGGTAGAAGCGTTCGAATACCCGCGGCAGGTCTTCCTTGCCGATGCCCTGCCCGTTGTCCTCGATTTCGACGAGGATCTTGTCCAGCATGTCGCGGAAGCGGATGCGCGTCGACCCGTTGTCCTTGCCGTAGCGGATCGAGTTGATGATCAGGTTGACGAACACCTGCCCGATGAAATGCTTGTCGGCCAGCACCCAGAACTGCGACGGCAGGTTCTCGGCCCCCTTGACCGAAATCTTGATGCCTTTCTTGTCGGCTTCCATCTCGGCTTGTTCGGCGATCTCCTTGGCCAGCGCCACCACGTCGAACTTCTCCATGTCGAGCCGGTTCATGTTGCTCTCCAGCTTCGAGATGGTGTCGAGGTCGTTGACGATGTTGATCAGGCGGTCGATGCTCTTCTCGGCGCGTTCGAGGAACTTGCGGTTGATCAGTTCGTCTTCCAGCCCGCCGTCCAGCAGGGTCGAGATGTAGCCCTGAATGTTGAAGATCGGCGTCTTGAGTTCGTGCGCTACGTTGCCGAGGTATTGTTTGCGGAAATGTTCGGCTTTCTTGAGCCGGGCTATCTCCTTGTCGTTGGTGTCGGCCCACGCCGTCAGTTCTTCGCCGATGTTCTCCACCCGTTTGTCGCGCAGCTCCGTGAATATCTCGCTGGTGTGGACGTCGCGCGAAAGTACGATCGAGTAGATCGGCTTGAGTTTGTAGGCCACATACTTGCGGATGATGAAGAGCGCCGCCAGCGCCATCACGACGAATACGCCGCCCGCCACGCTCAGCGTCAGCCACCACACGGTGCGGAACAGCCACATGCCTCCGGCTACGATGACGGCCGCCAGCAGTGCGATCCAGAGCGAAGCTCCCTCCTTGGTCTTGATGTTCATTGTCGATGGAGTGTTATATAATATAAGGTATCCCCGTCGTCCCGGGACGAAAAATCCCTCGGCACGGCCGCCATTGCGCGCGCCGTGCCGGGGTGACGGTTATTTGTATTGCTGCATGAGACGGGCGATGTACTTGCCCACGATGTCGAATTCGAGGTTGACCACCGAGCCGGGTTCGATGCGGCAGAAGTTGGTGTGCTCCATCGTGTAGGGGATGATGGCCACCCGGAAGCTCTGCGGCCGGGAGTCGCAGACCGTCAGGCTGACGCCGTTGACCGCCACCGAGCCTTTCTCGACGGTGCAGAGTCCGCCGCCCTGCGGTTCGTATTCGAAGGTGAAGTACCAGCTGCCCCCGGCGTCTTCCTTGGCTGTGCAGCGGGCCGTTTGGTCGACATGCCCTTGTACGATATGCCCGTCGAGCAGGGCGTCGGGTTTCATCGACCGTTCGAGGTTGACCAGATCGCCCGGTTCGAGCAGCCCCAGATTGCTCCGGTCGAGGGTCTCTTTCATGGCCGTCACCGTGTAGGTGTCGCCCTCGATGGCCACGACCGTCAGACAAACGCCGTTGTGCGCTATGCTTTGGTCGATCTTCAGCTCCTGCGCGAAGTCCGCGCGGAGCGTAAAATCCTTGTTGCTGCGGTCCGTCCGGATTGCGACGACTTCCGCAGTTCGCTCCACGATGCCTGAAAACATCTTTCTACGTGTTGGTTATCAGCTTTCCCTTAACTTTGTACACCGCCATGATGTCGTTGATATTCAGAACTATGTCGTCGTAGTTCTTCTTGTCTCCGGCCACCAGACGAAGCCGTGCCCCGCTGTCGGCGGCACGTACTATACGCAAAGTTACAATTTTTCGGCTGATAATCACGTATTCTCCCCCCGGAATAATTTCATCCCGGTCGATATTTTTCAGAAAAACCACCGTTCCCGGCGGCACCGACTGCCCCATGGCGCGTCCCGAGTAGAGCATCGCCAGTTCGCAGTCGTCCATGCCCGGGACGATCAGTTCGCCGTCGGCCTCCAGTCCTTGCAGGTCGGCGATGCCTTGTTCGACATCCGTGGCATAGAAGGGTATCTTCTTGCCGCTCTGCGGTTTGTCGGCGAACATCTCTCCGTCGCCCGTCAGCAGCCACAGTTGGTCGATCTGCGGAAATTTCTCCACGATGCGCCGGGCCACGTCGCGCGAAATGCCGTTGTTGCCCCGTTTGATCTGGTAGAGGTTCTCGCCCCTCGGCAGACCGATATAACGGGCAAAATAGTTGGTGGACATGCGCGCCCACTGGATTACGGCTTCGATTCTTTCCCAATTATTCTGCTTTTCCCCCATTTCGGTTTCACAATTAAAAAAAATTCGTATATTTGCACGTCCGGTCCCGTAGTTCAATGGATAGAATACAAGATTCCGGTTCTTACGATATGGGTTCGATTCCCGTCGGGACTACTCTCAGCAGGCGTTGCGCAAGCGGCGCCTGTGTTTTTTTCGTCTCCGCTCCCCCGGTTTCGGTCCGGGGTTGCGCACGCCGGCCGGCCGCCGGGTCTCCCCCATTTCGATTATGGTACGACAAAAATAGTAACAAAATTTTTGCTGACAACAAAAAATACTATTTTTAAGTCTATTTATAGCATATTCGGTCCGCATCTTCTCTTCCCCGCTCCGTCCGCACCTTCGTCCCGTGCGTTGCCAAGACTTTGCCACATTGCCTTCCGACGCCGTTTTCCGGCAAAACAAAGTCTCTCCCTGCCGAAGAAACAGGGATTCAGCTTTCGGCCGGAAGGCCCTCCGCCGGCGGGATTCCCGCCGCAGATGCCGGACATACGGCCCTACGTCAGCAAAAGGATTTTTCCGCTTCGGTCGGTTCTTCGCGCACGGAGACGAAAAAAGATAAAAAACAGCCCGCAGTCGTTGGACGGTGTCCATACGGGGGAGCGTGCCCGAGGGCGCCGCTCCGGCGCAAATCGACGGTTGGCGGACGGTCGGCGAAATACTCTTCGACACGCCGCCGGCGGATTGCCGAATCTGCGGACCGCGCTGGCAAAAGCCCTGACCTTTGCCACTCCGGGTCTGATGGCTGTCTTTTATCTGTTTTCGGTGTCGGTCGCAATCCCGAACAGGGCCGGACGGGGTGTCCGGCGAGTTCGGTCCTCTCTACAAAAGTGCGCGGAACTGTTAAATACCGCCAAATGAGGTAGACCAATACCCAGCACACGCGATAAATAATAGCCCGCGCATTGCGCGAGCATTACATTTATCGTTCCCGCATGCTTGAAATTCGGTCTTTTCATTTAGTGGAACAACAAGCGTAACGCTTTTATTTCTCAAGGCTGATTCGCCCCTCTGCGCCGGATTTCGCCCCGTTCGCAGGCCGGAACTTATCGCCTTCGGCGACAAAGGTAATAAAATTAATGGAAAAAATCATATTCCATACGGGTTATTTCTTGCGAAAAGTCGATTCCGTCGTTTCGTTGCAGGGCTTTCATGCGGTCGGCGGTCCGGCAGCGCAGTTTCCGCCAGCTTTCGCTTCCGGCCCGGCGCGGGCGGTGGGCGCTTTGTCCGACGAGCTGCTCCACTTCGGGCAGTAGTTCCTGCGCTCGGGCCGACAGCGCCGCTGCGGTGAATTTCTCCCACACATAGCCGACCGCCTGCCGCGAGGGGTGGACCAGATCTTCGGCATAGAAGCGGTAGTCGCGCAGGTCGTCGGTGAGCAGTTCGCAGGCCGGGAAGTAGTGCGCGTGGCCGAACCGTTGGGTCAATTCGCCGACGGCTACCCGCAAGATCGCTTTGCTGAGCGAATTTTCTTCGGCTCCGTCGCTCAGGTGGCGTATGGGGCTCACCGTGAAGATCACTTGTTTCTCCGCCAGCGGCCCCGCGAGCAGTTGCGACCATTCGGCCGCGATCTCCTCGACCGTCAGCCGTTCGCGGTCGAACGAAGCCTGCGGTTGTTTGTGGCAGTTGGCCACGATGCGGCCGGTTTCCTTGAGCCGGTAGACCCATGCCGTGCCGAAGGTGACAACCACGCAGCGGGCGCGGGGAAGCAGTTCGCGCAGTTTGCCGAGCGCTTCGTTGTAGCGGCCGATCGCAACGGCCGGGTCGGGGTCGCTCAGCAGGGTGTTGGCGTCGTAGTGGAACCACCAGCCGTCGGCATCCTGCCGCAGTTCGGCCTGCGTGGCCGGGGCCGGGTCTTGTGCGCGGCGCAGCAGGGCGGCGGCCGATGCCGGGTTGAAAAGCGGTCCGGTGAAGTTGCCCTCGGCGCGGAATTTCAGTTCCTGCATCCGGCGGCGCATTTCGTCGGCGAAGCACGAGCCCAGCAGCAGGACGGTGTCGTCGTAGCCGATGTCGGTGCCCAGCGGCGCGACATGGATTTCGGTGCGGAGTTTCATGGAGCAAAGGTAGGGGAAATTCGGCCGAAAATTTTTCATTTCTGATTTTTAATTTTTAATTTGCGGCATGATTCTGCGTGCCAATTGCAAAATTAATCTCGGGCTCGACATTCTGCGGCGCCGCGCCGACGGCTACCACGATCTGGAGACCGTGATGCTCCCCGTGCGGGGGTTGTTCGACGAGGTCGAGGTGACGCGCCGCAAAGCTCCGGGCGCCGGGTTCCGGGCCGAAGGGCTGGCGGTCGATTGCGCTCCCGAGGAGAACCTGTGCCTGAGGGCTTTCCGGCTCATGCACGAGCGTTACGGCGTCGACGGCGTCGACATCCGGCTCGACAAGCGGGTGCCGTTCGGTGCCGGGTTGGGTGGCGGTTCGTCCGACGCTACGGCGGTCGTGCTGGCGCTCGACGAGTTGTTCGCCCTGCGGTTGCCGGAGCAGGAGTTGATCGCATGCGCCGCCGCTCTGGGCAGCGATACGGCGTTTTTCGTGCGGAACGTGCCGCAGTTTTGTACTGGGCGCGGCGAAATCATGTCGCCCGTTTCGCTCGGGTTGCAGGGGTTGTGGCTCGCCATCGTCAAGCCTGCGGAGGGGGTTTCCACACGCGAGGCCTATGCCGGGGTGACGCCCCGCGTGCCCGAGGTGCCGCTGCTCGAACGGCTGCGGCGGCCCGTCGGCGAGTGGCAGGGGCTCGTGACCAACGATTTCGAGCCCTCGGTCTTCGCGGCCCGTCCGGCCATCCGCGCCGCCAAGGATGCGTTGTTGGCCGCCGGAGCGCTCTACGCCTCCATGTCGGGCAGCGGTTCGGCCTTCTTCGGGTTC
Organism: Alistipes sp.; assembly: GCA_029060215.1. Classification (GTDB taxonomy): domain Bacteria; phylum Bacteroidota; class Bacteroidia; order Bacteroidales; family Rikenellaceae; genus Alistipes. The sequence continues at coordinate 31,175 of JAIDUK010000022.1, read as the reverse complement.
TTCGACGACCCGCAGAAAGCCGCGGCGTTGCGCACGCCTTATCTTTTTCCGATGGAATAAAAAGCAGCCGCCGACCCGGAGTGGCATGGGCTACGGTCCATTTCCGGATCTTTTCCCGCCCCGGCAGCATGCGGACGTCTCCGCTTCTGCACCCGGGCTGCCGAAAAGATCCCCGCCAGCGAGGTCCGCAGATTCAGCAATCCGCTGACGGCGGTAACCTGTTGTTGACAGGGAGCTGTTAAAACGTTTTAGCACCCGTGCTAAAATTTTAGCAACACGCCGCCAGTTTTATATCCCAGTCTGACGGAAAACTTAGGTTAATGAATAATTAACAATGAATAGTGAATAATTGGGTTTCTTCTGTCTTGGCCAATTATTCCTTATTAACTATTCATTATTCATTTTTTCTGTCATTCATTCCAGCGATTGCTTCGATCGCCTGCTGCGGGCTACCGTTCCAATTCGACGGGAGCCTTGGGCTACATCGGCGAGCGGGGCCACGTTTGGTCTTCGTCGTCCTACTACGCAGGCCACAACAACGCGGGGCTGATGTGGTTCCACTCGGGCCTCGTGAACCCGCTGGACAACAGCAACCGGGCGAACGCCTTCTCCGTGCGCTGCGTCCAAGCATCTGCGGGCTGCTTTTTATTTTTTAGGTGCTTCGTCGCGGAGTTTCTGCAATTCGTACATGCGGTCGCGGAACCGTGCCGCCGCAAGGAAGTCGAGCGACTTGGCGGCCCGTTCCATATCTTCGCGGGCGCGGTCGATCTGTTCGTCGATGTTCTCGTCTGCACCGTAGGGTTTCTGCACGTCGGCGGCTATCATATAGTGGTTCTCGGAGGGCGGATAGGCAATGTCGGGTATCTCGTCGGCCGCGTTCCGGTTCGTCAGCAGGGTGCTCTGTCCCGTGCCGCTGCGTTGGGCCCGGTGGGGCAGGATGCCGTGTTCCATGTTGTAGCGCACCTGTATTTCGCGGCGGCGGTTGCTCTGGGCTATGGTCGTGCGCATCGATTCGGTGCAGGTGTCGGCATAGAGGATCACATGGCCCTGCGAGTGGCGCGCGGCACGCCCCGCTATCTGGGTCAGCGACCGTACGTTGCGCAGGAATCCTTCCTTGTCGGCATCGAGAATCGCCACCAGCGCCACTTCCGGCAGGTCGAGCCCCTCGCGCAGCAGGTTGACCCCCACCAGCACGTCGAACATCCCCGCGCGCAGGTCTTCCAGAATCTGGATGCGTTCGAGCGTGTCGACGTCCGAATGGATGTAGCGGTTGCGCACGCCCACGCGGTCGAAATATTTCGACAGCTCCTCGGCCATGCGTTTGGTGATGGTCGTCACCAGCACCTTGTCGTCGTTCTTCACCCGTTTGTCGATCTCCTCGATCAGGTCGTCGATCTGGTTGAGCGTCACGCGCACCTCCAGCGGCGGGTCGACCAGCCCCGTGGGGCGGATCAGCTGTTCGACGATCACCCCCTCGCTTTTGGCCAGCTCCCAGTCGGCGGGGGTGGCGCTCACATAGATCGTCGTTCCTTGCAGTTGTTCGAATTCGTCGAACGTCAGCGGGCGGTTGTCCTTGGCCGCCGGAAGCCGGAAGCCGTATTCCACCAGATTCTCCTTGCGCGCACGGTCGCCGCCGAACATGGCGTGCACTTGCGGGATGGTCACATGGCTCTCGTCCACCACCATCAGATAGTCTTGCGGGAAGTAGTCGAGCAGGCAGAAGGGGCGGGTCCCCTCGGCGCGTCCGTCGAAATAGCGCGAATAGTTCTCGATGCCGGGGCAGTAGCCCAGCTCCTTGATCATCTCGACGTCGTATTCGACCCGTTGTTTGATGCGGTGCGCTTCCATCGTGCGGCCTTCGTGTTCGAAGCGTTCGATCTGCTTGCCCAGATCGAGGTAGATCTGTTGCACGGCCGCGGCGATGCGTTCCTTGGTCGTCACGAAAAGGCTAGTGGGATAGAGCGTCAGCGAATCGAGCATGCGGATGCGCTGGCCCGAAACGGGGTCGATGGCGTAGATGGCCTCCACTTCGTCGTCGAAGAACATGACCCGGAAGCATTGGTTGCCGAATTCGCCGAAAGCCGCCATGATGTCCACCGTGTCGCCGTTGACACGGAACGTGGCGGGCTCCAACTCGCGTTCGGTGCGGGTGTAGAGCGCTTCGACCAGTTTGTAGAGGAATTGTTTGTAGTTGACCCTCTGCCCCGTCTCGATGCGGATGGCCGTGGCATGGAAGTCGGCCGGGTTGCCTGCGCCGTAGAGACACGAGACGCTCGACACCACGATGACGTCGCGGCGTCCCGAGAGCAGCGTCGCTACGGTTTGCAGACGCATCTTCTCGATCTCGTCGTTGATCGAGAGGTCTTTTTCTATATAGGTGTCCGACGCCGGCAGATAGGCTTCGGGCTGGTAGTAGTCGTAGTACGAGACGAAATATTCGACGGCGTTGTGCGGAAAGAAGTTCTTGAATTCGCCGTAGAGTTGCGCCGCAAGGGTCTTGTTGTGGCTCAGGACAAGGGTCGGACGGTTCAGTTCCGCGATGACGTTGGCCACCGTGAAGGTCTTGCCCGAGCCCGTGATGCCCAGCAGCGTGTTGTGCTGCGACCCGTCGCGGATCGAGCCCAGTAGTTGCGCGATCGCTTCCGGCTGGTCGCCCGTCGGGGCGTAGTCCGATACGAGTTGGAAGTCCATGGGGCAAAAATAGTAATTTTTTCGGCTTCTCCGTTTATGGATGACCTGTCGGAAACAAATGAATCGGGGGTTGTTCTTGCCGCCGTTCCGCGGCCCGAAGCGTAGTTAATTATTCATTATTAACTATTCATCATTCATTGCGAATGCAATGAGCGTGGCAATCTGAATAAAACAGAATATCTTTGTTTCAATCAATCCGCCCGGTTGTTGTTCTTGTTCAGATCGCCACGGCATCTGCGATGCCTCGCGATGACGATACGAAAACAGATTCTTCGATGCTCGCAACGCTCGGCGTTGCCATCTGCGGCGGCCCGCATCTTCGATGCGTCGCCCCCAGCCGCCGCAGATGAACACTCCGCCCGCCCCCAAAAAATCAGACAACCTCGCAAAGGATCGGTCTTTCGCCTTGCCGAAACCGGTCGCTAAAACGTTTTAGCATTCGGCAGGCCGGGGCAATCGGCGAAGCCTGCGGAGAAAAATTCCGGGTCTTTTAATAATTTGTCCAAGTCGGGCGCGCGGGTCGGGTTTAATTTTGTAGACCGATGCCGGAAGTGCAACCGCGGCAACAGAACACAACACCTAAAAATACCTTTTATGAAACGTTTCAAACTTCTGACCCTTTTGTTGTTGGCCGGTGCGGGCGCAGTCTCGTGCGGCGAAAAGGAGGATCCCGTCACCCCTCCGCAGGGGCCGGTCGAGACGCCCGACGAGCCGCAAGCCCCGCAGCCTGAATACGGGGAGCTGGACGGCTGCCTGATTTTCCCGGTCGGCGAGGGCGCCTACAAGGATGCCTGCCTGACGCTCGAGTTCAAGACGGCGCCGACGCTGGGTACAAGCGGACAGATCCGCATTTTCAAGGTTTCCGACGACACCGAAGCGGACCGGATCGACATGGCCGAGGTGGCCGAGGGGCACCAGCGCATGGAGACCGGCCAAACCCTCAAGACCACGCACGACGTGATCGGGCCCAAGGGGCTCCGGCGCTACCGTGTGGTCAACTACGAGCCCGTGACGCTCGACGGCAACAAGATTACGATCCGTCCCCACTACGACGTGCTGGACTACGAGACCGAGTACTACGTGGTCATCGACGGCGAGGCCCTTGCGGCCGACGGTTTCAGCGGCGTCGAAGCGGGAGCGTGGAGTTTCGTCACCAAGGCCAAGCCCACCGGCGCGGTGGTCACCGTAGGCGCGGAAAAAGCCGATTTCCGGACGGTGCAGGCCGCGCTGGACTACGGTTATGGGTTGGGTGCGGATGCCGCGCTCGAAATCCGTATCCGGCCCGGGCAGTACGAGGAGCAGCTTTTCATGCGCTACAATAACAACATCACGCTCCGGGGCATGGGCGACGGACCCGACGAGGTGCGTATTTTCTACCGCAACGGCGACGATCTCAACGGCGGTGTCGGCGGTTCGATTTCCCCCGTCGGCAATCCGCTGGACAATCCGTCGGGCAAACCGCACTTCGGCGATGAGATCACCGCTGTCGGCGGCCGTACGGTGATGCTCGTCGAGTCGTGCGACAACCTGCGTTTCGAGAACCTCACGCTCGAAAACACGCGCGGCATCGGGGCGCAGGCCGAGGCGCTCTACAACAACGACAACAGCGGCGACTGCGGCATCGTGGCCGTGAACTGCAAGTTCCTCGGCTATCAGGACACGCTCAACCTCAAGGGTTATTGTTGGTTCTACAATTGTCTGGTGGCGGGCGACGTCGATTTCATCTGGGGCGGCGCTACGGCGGCGTTGTTCGAGCAGTGCGAAATCCGCGCGATGACCGGCGGCGCTTACATCGTCAACGCGCGTGTCGCTTCGGGCCGCAAGGGCTTCATTTTCTTGGATTGCCGGTTGACCAAGGCCGCCGGGGTGGCTGCGGGTTCTTCGTGGCTGGCGCGTCACGGCAACGACACCAACAACGACAATGTGACCTATGTCAACTGCAAGATGGACAGCCATATAGCGCCCGAGGGGTGGTACAAGAACGATGCGGCCAAGTTCCGGCCTGCGACCATGACCGCCCAGCAGGGGCTCAAGGAATACGGCACCACCACGCTCATAGGCGGTGCCTACAGCCTTGCTTCGAGGCTCTCGTGCGCCTATGCGCTGACGGCCGACGATGTGGAGACCTACTACAAGGACCGCGAAACGATTCTGAGCGGCTATACCAAAAAAGCCCAGTGGACCGAATAGCGGTGCAGTGGGTGCAATAAGCGAAGCGGGGAACAATCGGCCGATTGTTCCCCGCTTCGCTGTCATTCTGTGCCGGGCGAAGAATCTTTCGGAATCATTGCTCCCGCACGTAGTGCGGCATCTGCTCGGGAAGCTCCATCGAATATTCGACCAGCCCGCCCGTCATGCCGTTTTCGCGCCAGACGGTTTGGTAGATCAGTTTGCGCACGCCGTGTTTTTCGATGGTGTAGACGTTGCGGCCGCCCTCGTCCAAGAGACGGCGGATGATGGCCTGCGAACGGGGGTTGTGGCAGGGGATGAGCGAGCGCCCCCGCACATCGCCGTTGACCTCGCGCGAGCGGCGGTTCTGGTAGAGCACCGTGCCCTCGGTATCGCACACCGTCACGGCGCAGTCGAGTTCCTCGTTCCAGCGGCTGAAATCCAACGTTGTCATAGGTCGTGACCGCAGTAGGAGAGGTTGAAGCTCTTGTTGCAGATCGGGAAGTCGGAGATCCCCTCGCTGCGCACGGCCAGCGCGAGGGCCATCCAGTTGTGGAGGCTCGGGTCCTTGATGCGCGCCTCGGCGATGCGCCCTTCGGCGTCGGTCACCAGCACGTGGCACGTTTCGCCGCGCCAGCCCTCGACCAGCCCGAACGAGAGCGACGACGGGGCCGCCTTCTCCGCGTAGGAGGGCGCCGGGCAGGGGGTGGGGCCCGCGGCGTATTTCTGTTCGTAGAGTTCCAGCAGGCGGTCGATGTAGCCGGCCGACTGGAGCACTTCGCGGCAGCGGACCATCAGCCGCGCCATCACGTCGCCCTGCTGCTTGACGATGCTTCGGTGGTGCAGGCACTTGGCGAACGACGCCCACGGGTGGGTGGTGCGGATGTCGCGCGCAAGCCCGCTGGCCCGGGCGGCCTGTCCCACGCCGCCGATGCGCTGCATCTCCTCGCGCGGCACGATGCCGCATTGCTCGAAACGGGCCAGCAGCGAGGGCGACGACTTCAGGTCGCGGCGCACTTCGTCGTAGCGGCGGGCTATTTCGCCCACGTTGGTGCGGATCATCCGCGCCTTTTCGGGGGTGAGCGGGTGGTCGGTGCCGTGGGGGCGGATCAGCCCCTTGCCGAAACGGTTGCCGCACCATGCCTGCGTGGTGTTGATGGTCATGGTGCGCAGCGCTTCGCAGGCTACCTGCCCCAGTTGGTAGCCCACGTCCATCGAGAGGGCTCCCGTGTCGGCTATCTGCATGGCCATACGTTCGAGTTCGAGGGCCACGGTGCGTTCGCGTTCCAGCTGGGCCGGGCGTTGGTGTCCGGTGAGTTTCTCGACCGCTTCGGCGAATGCCGTGGCGTGGGCCACGGCGCTGTCGCCCGCCACGGCTTCGGCCAGACACATCTGCCGCAGCAGGTTGCCGGTCTGGCCCAGCAGGCGTTCGATGCCGCGATGCTGATAGCCCAGCGCGATTTCGAGGTGGAGCACCTGTTCGCCGTTGCAGATGAAGCGGAAGGCTCCGGGCTCGATGATGCCTGCATGGATGGGGCCCACGTTGACTTCGTGGAGCGACCCGCCCTTCATGCTGTAGAACGGGTAGTTGTCCATCGTGCTGCTGCGGTCGCGGCGGTCGGCCGGGAAGCGCAGCGGTTTGGGCCACGGCATGCCGTCGAAGCGCACGCCGTAGCGTTCGGCGATGTCGCGTTCGAAGGGGTGGAGCGCCGGGTGGAGCGCCGTGAGCGAGGGCAGGGCCGTCTGGTCGTAGTAGCCCATTGCATGCGAGGCGAGGAGCACCTGCCCCGCAGCGTCGTCCAACAGCAGGCAGAAGAAGCGCAGCCGGTCGCCGAGGGGCAGGGCGAAGTAGTGGGCCACGTGGCAGCGCGCGTCGGCGAGCTTGGCTGCTAAATCGTTATAAAAGTCGGCGTAGCTCGCCTCGGGGATCTTGTCGAGGGCTACGGCCGGAGCGGTGTTGTCGGTGATGTACCAATTCATAAGGCGGCGATTTGGTCGATGAGGGTGCGGAGCGCTTCGGGCTGCCAGAGCCCCAGCACGATGGCGGCGAAAAGCAGCGAGAGGGCCGACCACGAAAGCAGCTTGTCGGCTTTGGACGGATGCAGCTCGTCCTGATTGGGCTGGTAGCAGAGGCGCAGCATGCGCAGGCAGAACGAGTAGATGACGATGCACAGGAGCAGGAGCATGCAGCCCACGAGCCACCATTTGCCGGCGGCGATGGTCTCGCGCAGGATCATCAGCTCGGAGAGGAAGAGCGGCGAGGGCGGAAAGGCCATCACGGCCACCATGCCTGCGAGCAGCCCGACGGCCCCGATGCGGTTGATGCGGATGTAGTCGCCGATGCGGTTGATGCGGTAGCCGTTGTAGACCTGCCGCACGACGCCCATCTGAAGGAACAGGCTGCTCTTGACGAAGGTGTGGCAGACGACGTGGAACACGGCGGCCCACACTCCGGCGCCGCCGATGCCCAGCCCGATGGCGGCGATGCCCATGTTCTCCACCGTGGAGTAGGACAGGAAGCGTTTGTAGTTGTTGGTGCGGCGCAGGAACAGGGCTCCGATGGCCAGCGACAGCACGCCCACCAAGAGCAGCACCGACTTCATCCAGCCGAAGACCTCGGTGCCGGCCAGCATGCGGTAGACGCGCAGGATGGCCAGAAACCCGGCGTTGACCAGCCCGGTCGAGATGAGCGCGGCGGCGGGTGCCGGGGCGGCGAAGTTGGCGTCGACGCCTACGGTGTAGAGCGGAAAGAGCTCCATCTTGCAGCTGTAGCCGCAGAGGATGAGCAGAAAGGCGGTCTTCAGGTAGAGCGGGTTGCCCTGCGCGGCCACGGCGGCCACGCTCTGGTAGGAGAGCGATTCGCAGCGGGTGGCGGCGGCCAGCAGCAGGATGCCCAGATAGGCCATGGCGATGCCCGTGGAGCAGACGAAGACGTATTTCCAAGCCGCTTCGAGGGTGTCGGCCGTGCGCCGGTGGTAGATGATGCCCGCCGAACAGAGGGTGGTGGCCTCGAGGAAGATCCACGTCACGGCCATGTTGGCGGCGAAGTAGGCGCCCGCGATGGCCAGCGTGAGCAGCATCACGAGTGCGAAATAGGTGCGGGTCTGGCGCAGGTCGCACTCCGAGAGATAGGTCTCCGAATGGTGGAAGACCCAGCACGAGACGACGATCAGGAGCAGGTAGAACAACGACCCTGCGGCGTCGAACGCGAAGAGCGCCGAGGCCGTCGAACCGTATCCTCCGCCTGCGAAGAGCCATCCGGCGAACGCGGCCTGCACGAGGTAGAAGAGCAGCCCGGCGAAGTGGATCGCACGGCGGCTGCGGGCCCGCAACGCCGCAGCGGCGGCGAGGGCCGAGACGAGAAAACAAAGCATTGCGATCGTCATGGCGTCAGTCTTTTACGTGGGTGAGCGAATCGGCGTCGTCGGCGTGGATCTTGTCGTCGATCTTGGTGAAGAAGACGCCCAGCATCAGCACCGACATGAGGATGTCCAGCAGGATGGCGATGCCTATGAGGAACGGCATCTCGACGCCGATGGCCGTGGAGAAGAGGAAAACGCCGTTCTCGATGACGAGGAACCCGACCAGATGGGAGAAGAGCCGCTGCCGCAGGACGATGAGGATCAGCCCGCTCAGCAAGGCGTAGAGCGCCACCCCGAAGAAGACCGGGTCGGCCGCGGGGTCGGCGATGTAGTAGGTGACCGAAGCGCTGACCACGAGCGCCGCGAGCGACAGGAGCAGCGCGTGGAACTGCGAGGTGCCCGACGTGCCGACGCGGTTGATCTTGGTCCGGCGGATGATGCGGAACAGGATGGCCGGAACGACTATGGCTTTGAATATCAGGGTTTCCAACGCGATGAACGTTAGCTCGAGCGGCGCGATGGTGTGCAGCCGCAGCAGGGCGATGACGAAAAGGAGCCACCCTTGGAGCATCATGATCGAAGCGAAGTTGCGGAAACGCTCGGTGATCGCCAGATAGACGAGCGAGACGACGTAGAGGATTACGAGCGGAAGTATCATGCCAATCCGATGTTGAGTTGCAGCAGGTAGGCCGTGAAGAATGCCAGCGCGGCCAGCGCAGCGACGGTGAGTATGAAGGTGGTGTTGCGGACGAGCTTGTTGCGCGCCTGCGTCGATTCGACCACGCCGACCGAGACCCCGGTCAGCAGCACGGCCAGCGGAGCGGCGGCCCACCAGCGGGGGCAGAACGCCGCGGCGAGCGTGTCGGCGGCCAAGAGCGAGAAGATGGCCGTCTTGAACCACCCGGCGGCCTTGATCATGGCCAGATCGACGCCGCAGTAGTCCAGACACATGACCTCGTGGATCATTGTCAGCTCGAGGTGGGTGCGCGGGTCGTCGATGGGCACGCGGCCGCTCTCGGTGAAGACGATCTTGACGAGCACGTAGGCCGTGAGCAGCAGGACGATGACGAACTGCGCGCCGGGCATGGCGGCCGGGTCGAAGATGCGGGCCAGCGAAGTGCAGCCCGTCATCAGGGCGAGCGTGCCGCCTGCGAGCATGAGCGCGGGTTCGACCAGCGCGCCGTAGAGCGCTTCGCGGCTGGCGCCCATGCCCTCGAAGGCGCTGCCTGTGTCCATGGCGGCCAGAATCAGGGCGAAGCGGCCGAGGGCGAGGGTGTAGGCCATGCAGACGAGGTCGCCCTCGAACGAGAGGAGGGGCTCGAGGTCGCCGACGGGGATCATCAGCGCAGCGACGAGGGCCGCCCCGAGGTAGACCGACGGTGCGGTGCGGAACAAGGCGGTAGTCGTGGACGAATAGACAGCCCCCTTGCGCAGATGCAGGCGCAGGTCGTAGAGGTGCTGCAAGAAGCGGATGCCGCGGCGGCCTGCGAGCCGGGCCCGGATGCGGTTGACGACGCCCGGCACAGCGAGCGCGACCGCCAGAAGCAAAAACGTATTGAGCAGGGTCATGGGTCAGAGCAGATGAAGGATCGACAAAAGGAACACCAGCCCGAGCAGCGCCAGCGCGAAGAGGATGTAGCGGTTGATCTTGCCCGTGCGCAGGCGCATGACGCGCTGGTTCAGCAGCCGCAGCGCCTCGACCCACCATGCGGCGAAGAAGCTGCCGATGCGGTCCTTGCGGCGGATGTCGTAGCGGTGGGCCGAGGGGAAGATCTCGCTTTTGGCCACGGCGTGGCCCTCGCCTTTCTGCTGGGTGAGCGACGGGACGATGGATTGCAGCCCCTCGGAGAAAGATTCGCCCGTGTACTGCATCCGCACGTTGGGCGAGGTGAAGCCGCAGCCCCACGTAGGCCCCTGCGCGACGGTGCGCCCGCGCAAGGCACGGCTGCGCAGCCAAGCCAGCAGCCCGACGACCGCGACGAGCAGCCATGCCGTGCGGCCTGCGGCCGTGAGGGCGGGCGAGAGCATGTATTCGGAAGCGGCGGGCGGAGTGTCGAGGAAGAACCCTGCGGCGCGGGATGCGATGCCGACGGCCGTAGCGGGGAAGAAACCCACGAAGAGGATGCCCGCGAGCGGCAGGGCCATGGCGGCGATGCGCACGCTGTCGACCTCGCTTGCCTCGGCCACCTCGTGGGTGCGGGGCGCCCCGAGGAAGACGATGCCGTAGAGCTTGGCGAAAGCCAGCACGACGATGCCGCCGATGAGGGCCAGCGCGACGAGCCCTGCCGCCGAAGCGACGATGCCGCTGCCGGCGGCGATGCCCTTGAACAACCCGAGGTAGATCAACAGCTCGGAGACGAACCCGTTGAAGGGCGGCAGGGCGCAGATGGCGGCGGCCCCGAGCAGAAAGAGCCCGGCCGTGAGGGGCATGTGCTTGGCCAGTCCGCCCAGCGCGTCGAGCGACGTGGTGCGGGTCTGCGTCAGCACGTTGCCTGCGCCGAAGAACAACAGCGACTTGAAGAACGAATGGTTGAGCGTATGGAGCAGAGCCCCCGCGATGCCGCAGAAAGCGACGCCCGGATGACCCGCCGCCTTGCCCAGCAGGGCGATGCCGGTGCCGATGAGGATGACCCCGATGTTTTCGATCGACGAATAGGCCAGCAGCCGCTTGACGTCGTTCTGCGAAGCGGCCAGAATGACGCCCCACAACCCGGTGGCGATGCCGGCGGCGAGGACCGCGAGCCCGGCGGTGCGGATGGCTGCGGGGTCGCCGAGGGCGGCCGCCACGCGCAGGATGCCGTAGACGCCCGTTTTGATCATGACGCCCGACATCAAGGCCGAGATGTGCGACGGAGCCGCAGGGTGCGCCTCGGGCAGCCACACGTGCATGGGGAAAAGACCCGCCTTCATGCCGAATCCGGCCAGAAAGACCAGAAAGAGCGGCAGGAACCTATGTGCGGCGAAGTAAGGGACGAGCGCGGCGAACGATGCCGACCCGGTGGCGGCGTGGAGCCGGACGAATCCGACGACCAACAACACGAACCCGACGTGCATCATGATGAGGTACGAGAGCGCTGCCCGCCGCACCTCGCGCCGCTCGGCGTCGAAGAGGATCAGGATGAACGAGGCCACGGTCATCAACTCCCAGAAAAAGAGGAACGAATAACCGCCGTCGGAGACCACGACGCCCAGCATGGCGAGCGACATGACCGTGAGTGCGATGTAGTGGAGCGAGACGTGGGCCGGGGACTTGTGCCCGAGGGCGTGGCTCAGATAACCCCGCGAATAGAGCGTGGCGGCCACGGCGCCGATGGCGATCAGGAGCACGAAGAACGCCGACAAGGGGTCGAGCGACCCGCTGTCGCGCCCCAGCATCGGGGCGTCGAAATCCCAGAGCGGCAGCGCCGTGCCCGAAGCCAGCACCCCGACGGCCCGCACCGAAAGGGCGGCGGCCCCGGAAGCCGTGAGCGCCAGCGCTGTCCAAGCCTTGCCGCGGAGCGGAGTGGCGCAGATGGCGGCCGTGATGGCTGCGAGGGCGAACAATGTGTAGAGGAAAAGCATGTATGGCAGGTGAAAAGTGAAAAGTGAAAAGTTGAAAGTGTGAGGAGCCTTGTTATTCCGAGGAGCCCAGTCACGTCATTCTGAGCGCAGCGAAGAATTTATGTCGAAGAAGATTCTCCGTCGCTTTGCTCTTCGGGATGACATGGTTCGTTCTTGATTCCGTTGACCACCGACGCCATGACCACGGCTGTGAGGGCGGCCGTTTCGGTGCGCAGCCGCTGGCTGCCGAGGGTGATCTCCTCGAACCCGCAGGCCAGCGCGGCGTCGATCTCCCCGGCCGAGAAATCGCCCTCGGGGCCGATGAGCACCAAAGCCGCCTCGCCGGGCCGGAGCGCGGCGGGCAGGTAGCGTTTGCCTGCTTGGCTGCGGGGCTCGGCGCAATGGGCGATGAATTTGCGCCCCTCGAACGGCCCCTCGATCACCTTGCGCAAGGGCGCGAGCGGCATCAACTCGGGCCGGAACGCCTTGAGCGACTGCTTGATAGCCGCCGTGATGACCTTCTCGCCCCGCTGGGGCCGGAAGACCCGCCGCTCGCTATGGTCGGTCTCGAGCGGCACGATGGCCGAGACCCCCACCTCGGTGGCTTTCTCGAGGAACCACTCGAACCGGTCGGCATTCTTGGTCGGGGCGACGCCCATGACGAGCCGGTAGGGCAGGGGCTCGAAATCGGGCAGCGTCTCGACCGCCTCGACCGAACAGCGGCGCGGGTCGGCGCCGACGATCCTGCACCGGTAGAGCGTACCCCGCCCGTCGGTCAGGTGCACCTCGTCGCCCTCGCTCAGACGCAGCACCCGCACGCAGTGGCGCGACTCCTCCTCGCCGAGCGTATGGCACGGCGGCACGAAATCGGGAGCATAGAAAAGTTGCATGGACCTATGGGAATTAGCATCTCTGGCTGCACCGAAGATACTGCGCCGCGGCATAATCGAGCTCGAGCTTGCTTCTGCCCCCGACTTTTCGTATCTTTGCAAACACGGCCGCAAAGGTATACATTTATATATAAAAGGAACGAAAAAATCGCATAAATAAACAACCTTTCGATGAAACGTATCTTATTGTCCGCATTCATCCTGCTTATGTCCGCATCGTGCCGCACCCCCCAGACCCCGGAGAATCCCTTTTTCTGCGCATGGGAGACGCCCTACGGCGTCCCGCCTTTCGACAAGATCGAGCCCGAGCACTTCATGCCCGCCTTCGAACGCGCCATGTCGCTGCACGACGCCGAAATCGACGCCATTGTCTCCAACCACGACGAACCCACGTTCGAGAACGTCGTTTTGGCCTACGACCGTTCGGGGCGCATGCTCGAACAGGTGGGGCTGGTCTTCGGCATGCTGTGCGAAGCCGAGAGCAACGAACGGCTGCGCGCCCTGCAAGAAGAGGCCATGCCCCTGCTGACGGCCCACAGCGACAAGATCGGCATGAACGAAGCCCTTTTCGCCAAGGTGAAGGCGGTCTACGACCGCCGCAGCGAATTCGGGCTGGGGGCCGATGAAACCCGCCTGCTGGAAGAGACCTACCGCGGGTTCGTCCGCTCGGGCGCGCTGCTCGACGCAGAACGGAAAGCCCGGCTCAAGGCCATCAACGAAGAACTGGCCCTCGTGTCGGTGAAGTTCGGGGCCAACCTGCTGGCCGAGAACAACAAATTCGTGCTGGAACTCGCTTCCGACGATCTCGACGGCCTCCCCAACAACGCCCGCGAACTGGCGCGCGACAAGGCGCAGGAGCTGGGCCGCAACGGCAAGTATGTCTTCACGCTCCACAAACCCAGCCTTATCCCGCTGCTGACCTACTCCAAACGCCGCGACCTGCGCGAAAAAGCCTACAAGGCCTATCTCAACCGCGGCAACAACGGCGACGAATACGACAACAAACAGCTGGTCGACGACTTCGTACGCCTGCGCACCGAGAAGGCCCATTTGCTGGGCTATCCCTCCTATGCGGCCTACGTCACCGACGGCGAGATGGCCGGGACCCCGGCGGCGGTCTATGCGCTGCTCGACGAAATATGGACCCCGGCGCTGAAGAAAGCCAAGGAAGAACTGGCCGAAATGGAAGCGCTGTTCAAGGCCGACTACCCCGAGGGGACTTTCGCCTCGTGGGACTGGTGGTACTATGCCGAGAAACTGCGCAAGAAAAACTACTCGCTGGACGAGGAGATGCTGACCCCCTATTTCTCGCTGGAGAACGTGCAGACGGGCGTCTTCTTCTTGGCCAACCGGCTCTACGGCATTACGTTCCGACCCATCGCCGTGCCGGTCTACCACCCCGACGTGACGGCCTACCAAGTGCTCGATGCCGACGAATCGCACCTCGGGGTGATCTACTTCGACTACTTCCCCCGCGAGGGCAAGAGCCAAGGGGCGTGGTGCGGCAACTATGTGGAGCAGAGCTACGACGACCAAGGCAACCGCATTGCGCCGGTGGTCTCGATCGTGGCCAACTTCACCCGTCCGACGCGCAACGCCCCGGCGCTGCTGACCATGGACGAGGCGGAAACCCTCTTCCACGAATTCGGCCATGCGCTCCATTTCCTGTTCCACGACGTGAAGTACCGCGGACTGACCGAGGTTGAGGGCGATTTCGTGGAGCTGCCCTCGCAGGTGATGGAAAACTGGGCTTTCGAACCGGAGATGCTGCGCCAGTACGCCGTCCACTACCGCAGCGACGAAGTGATTCCGCAGCACTTGGTGGAGAAGATGCGCCGCAGTGCGCTGTTCAACCAAGGTTTCCAGACCACCGAACTGATCGCCGCCTCGCTCTCGGACATGGACATCCACTCGATCGAGGAGTACGAACCGCTCGACGTGGTGGCTTTCGAGCGCCGGGCGCTCAACGAAAAACGGGGGCTGATCCCGCAGATCGAACCGCGCTACCGCTATCCCTACTTCAGCCACATCTTCGACGGCGGCTACTCGGCGGGCTACTACTTCTACACGTGGGCCGAGGTGCTCGACAAGGATGCTTTCGAAGCGTTCCGCGAAAGCGGCGACCTCTTCGACAAGAAGACGGCGGCGCGCTTCCGCCGCCTGCTCTCGCGCGGCGGTTCGGAAGACGGCATGACCCTCTACCGCACCTTCCGCGGCAAGGACCCCGACAAGACGGCGATGCTTGTGGCCCGGGGATTGATGGAGCGTCCGGCACCCGCGGCCGATTCGCTGGCAGCCGCTCCGATCGAAGAACTGCCTGCGCCCAAAGAATGAAACGAACACTCCAAACCATTGCTGAACATATGAAAAAAGCACTTTTGTTTATGACCCTTGCAGCCTTTGCGGCAGGATGCGCCGACAACTCGATTCCCGAGGCGCAGCTGCCCGAACTGGACCCTACGAATCCGCTGCTGGCCGAGTGGGCGACGCCCCACGCCACGCCGCCGTTCTCGACGATCGAACTTGCGCACTACGAACCTGCGTTCGAAGCGGCCATCGCCTGCCAGCGGGCCGAAATCGATGCCATAGTGAACAATCCGGCCGAACCGACCTTCGGCAACACCGTTGCGGCGCTGGAGCGGAGCGGAGCGCTGCTCGCCCGCATCGAAGGCATTTTCTACAACCTGCTGAGCGCCGACACCTCGGATGAGATGCAGGAGATAGCCCTGCGCGTGCAACCCAAACTGACGGAGCTGTCGAACGACATCTCGCTCAACCCCGAGCTCTTCGCGCGGGTGAAGACGGTCTACGAACACCCGGGCTGCTGCCTGAAGAAAGACGACAAGAAACTGCTCGAAGACACCTACAAGAGCTTCGCCCGCAACGGAGCGGCCCTGTCGGACGCCGACAAGGAACTCTACCGCCAATATACTTCCGAACTGGCGGCCCTGACGCTCAAGTTCGGCCAGAACGCGCTGGCGGCGACCAACGCCTTCGCGCTCAACATCGCCGACCCGAAGCAGGTGGCCGAACTGCCTGCGTTCGTCAAGGACGCGATGGCGGCCGAAGCCAAGGCCCGCGGCGAAAAGGGCTGGACGGCGACCTTGCAGGCGCCGAGCTACGTGCCCTTCATGGCCTACTCGTCGAACCGCGCGCTCAAGGAAAAACTCTGGCGCGCCTACAACTCGCGGGCGCTGGGCGGCGAGTTCGACAACACGCAGATCGTGAGGCAGATAGCCAATACGCGTCTGAAGATCGCCAACCTGCTGGGCTACAAGTGCTATGCCGACTACGTGCTGGAACGCCGCATGGCCAAGGACACCCCGACCGTGGAGACCTTTTTGGAAGAACTGCTGACGGCGACCAAGAGCTATGCCGACCGCGACTACCGGACCGTCAGCGACTATGCTGCGACGCTCGGATTCGAGGGGCCGCTCATGCCGTGGGACTGGGGCTACTATAGCCAGAAGTACCGCGATGCGGAATATGCGCTCAACGACGAGGTGGTGAAACCCTATTTCCAACTCGAAAACGTGAAGAAAGGGGTTTTCCTGCTGGCCAACAAACTCTACGGGCTGAACTTCACGCCCAACGAGGAGATCGACGTCTACCATCCCGACGTGACGGCCTACGACGTGACCGACGAAAAAGGCCGCTTCATGGCGGTGCTCTACCTCGACTTCTTCCCGCGGGCCTCGAAGCGTGCGGGCGCGTGGATGACCGAATACCGCGGCACGAAGATCGTCGGCGGCAAGGAGACGCGGCCGCTGGTGTCGCTGGTGATGAACTTCACCAAACCCACCGACGAAGAACCCTCGCTGCTGACCTTCGACGAAGTGGAGACCTTCCTGCACGAATTCGGCCACTCGCTGCACGGCATGCTGGGCGAGGGCCGCTACGAATCGCAGACGGGCACGAGCGTCTACCGCGACTTTGTGGAACTGCCCTCGCAGATCATGGAGAACTGGGCCGCGGAAAAGGAATTCCTCGACCTGTGGGCCGTCCACTACCGCACGGGCGAACCCATTCCGGCCGAGGTGGTGGAGAGCATCGTGGCGGCGAAGAACTTCCTTGCGGCCTACGGCAATGTCCGCCAGCTCTCGTTCGGCATGACCGACATGGCATGGCACACGATCACCGAACCCTACGAGGGCGACGTGGAGGCGTTCGAACAGGCATCGATGGCTCCGACGCAGGTGCTGCCCGCGGTCGCCGGCACGGCGATGGCCCCCTCGTTCAGCCACATCTTCTCGGGCGGCTATGCGGCCGGATACTATGGCTACAAATGGGCCGAGGTGCTGGAAGCCGACGCCTTCTCGCTCTTCAAGGAAAAGGGCATCTTCAACCGCGAAGTCTCCGGCTCGTTCCGCAAGAACATCCTCTCCAAGGGCGGCACCGAAGACCCGATGGACTTGTATGTCCGCTTCCGCGGCCACAAGCCCGAAACCCGCGCCCTGATCGAGAAAATGGGGCTGGGCAAAGAGAACTAAGCCGCAATTCGCAATTCACAACCCCCCCCCTGATAAAATCGCGCAGTCTTCGGACCGCGCGGTTTTTTGCAGCCTTGTACGACCCGGAGCGGCGGAGGTTACGGCTTCCGCCGGAGCGGTCGGCAGATTCAGCGGTCCACTGGCGACCTTCTGCGGAATATTAAAACGTTTTAGCACCCTTGCTAAAACGATAAAGCACGCTGCCAGTTGTGGAATCCAGTCTATGCCGGGGCCGGAACCAGAAACGGGTTCGTCTCTCCGGCATATTCAATTGAGCGATCGCTATGCACGCCTGCTGCGGGCTGGCGCCACGCCGAGACGGGAGCCTTGACGGAAGTCGGCGACCGCGGTCTGTTGTGGTCTTCCGCGTCCTATGCGGCCGGCGACCGGAACGCGGGCTTTCTGGATTTCAGACCGGGCTTGGTGAACCCGCTGAACAACGGGTGGCGGGCAGGCGGCAAATCCGTGCGCTGCGTCCAGCATCTGCAGGGCTGCTTTTATTAAGGGGGGGGGTAAACAAGGTGCGCCGGGGAAAATACCCGGCGCACCTTGTTTCGGCTCGGAACCGTACTAATGGTTAATTTCGCCGATAGCCTCGGGATTGTGCTTGTACTTGAAGACCAAGGCGAAGACGACGGCCACGCAAAGGGCGTAACCGGCGAAGATGAGCCATGATGCAGACCATCCGGCCGTCATGGCGCTGACGGAACTTTGCGAATAGACGAACCGGTCGACCACGGCCTGCGCTCCGAGGGTGCCGATGGTGGCGCCGATGCCGTTGGTCATGATCATGAAGAGCCCCTGCGCCGAAGAACGGATCGATGTGTCGGTCTCGTTGTTGACGAAGAGCGAACCCGAGATGTTGAAGAAATCGAACGCCACGCCGTAGACGATCATCGAGAGGATGAACATCCACACGCCGCCGCCGGGGTTGCCCAATCCGAAGAGCCCGAAGCGCAGGACCCATGCGAACATGGCCATCAACATGACGTTCTTGATGCCGAAGCGCTTGAGGCAGAACGGAATCAACAGGATGCAAAGCGTTTCCGACACCTGCGAAAGCGAAATCAGAGCATTGGCATGGTTGGCGCCGAACGTGGAAGCGAACTCGGGCACGTCGCGGAACGAGGTGATGAAAGGATTGGCGAAGCCATTGGTGATCTGCAACGAAACGCCGAGCAACATGGAGAAGATGAAGAACAGAGCCATCTTCTTCTGTCTGAACAACGTGAAGGCCCGCAGCCCGAGCGCCTCGGCGATGCTTTTCTTCTCGCCGCCGCGGCTGACGGGGCAATCGGGCAGCGTGATGGCATAGAGGGCGAGGGCGAGCCCCAGCACGGCGCACTGGACGAATTGCATGCAGGTGGTCTGGAATCCGGCGGCGTCGCAGAAGAGCATCGAACAGATGAAGCCGACGGTTCCCCACACGCGGATGGGCGGGAATGCCTTGACGGTGTCGAAACCCTTGCTTTCGAGCACGCTGTAGGCCACCGAATTGGAGAGGGCGATGGTGGGCATGTAGAACGCCACGCTCAGCGAATAGAACGTGAAGAGCGTACCGAACTGCACGCTGCTGCCTGCGGACCACGCGTAGTATCCGGCCGCTCCCATGAAAAAAGCTGCGAGCAGGTGGCACATGCCCAGCAGCCGCTGGGCGGGAATCCACCGGTCGGCGACGATGCCGATGACGGCGGGCATGAAGATCGAGACGATGCCCTGCATGGCGTAGAAGATGCCGATGTGCGACGAGAGGTCGACGCTGACCAGATAAGACCCCATGGACGTGAGGTAGGCCCCCCAGATGGCGTACTGGAGGAAATTCATGACGATGAGACGGAATTTGATGCCCATAAGTTGATGGTTTTATGCGTAAGTTTCAGGTTGCGCCCGGCTTGCGGAAACCGGAATAAAAACAAATATATGAAAAAATTTCGGATAAATTCTTTGCAGTTGAAAAATAATGTGCTACTTTTGCACTCACAAAAATTGAGCTATGGTGTAATGGTAACACAACAGATTCTGGTCCTGTCATTCCAGGTTCGAGTCCTGGTAGCTCAACCAGAAAAGAGAGACTTCCGCGGAAGTCTCTCTTTTTTATCAATGTAGGGCGAAAATCTTTTTGGAACGACGTTGTTGCATAGACGGCCATGTTTGTGGCAGTCTTGCGGAATATTGTAACATTCCGGGCTTTGCCCAGTGCGTTTTGCCGCTTTTTGTCCCGGCAAAAAGCGGCGGAAAAACCTCTCCTCACGGACGTCTCCGCCTACTGCGGACGGCCTAACGCTACTCCGGGCGCCTATTCGCGGGTTTGCAAGCAAACCGGCCCCTGCGTCGACGCTTTTAGTCCGTCCTGCGCTTTACGGCTCCGACGTCGAGTGAGGATTTGGTTGCTTGAATAAATGCCATGCTTCGTTCGTCGGTTCGCTACGCTCGGAATGACAAGACAATTCCGAAGCAGAATTTATTCTCTATTCATTATTAATTATTCATTGATATTTTTGCGCGACCGCCCCGGATGGGCCCGCGAGCGGCTGCGGCAGTATGTCATTCTGAACGAAGTGAAGAATCTGCTTTGTTGAGAAAAACAGATTCTTCGTCAAGGCTTCGCTTTTCCTCAGAATGACAAGAGAGGGTTTCTTAGAATGATGGTCAGGTGGTCGGATGGCGGTGGGTTTTGTTCGGATTGCCACGCTCGTTGTACTCGCTCGCAATGACGAAACAAGGAAACAGATTCTTCGCTATCGCTCAGAATGACACTTGTTTATTAGATTCTTCGTCGCCTGCGGCTCCTCAGAATGACAAGGCTGGCTGGGTCCCTCGGAATGACGTGGCACCTCTCACTTTTCACTTTTCACTTTTCACCTTAGTACATGTTGTCGTACATGGACTGCGACTTGTCGTACTTGAGGTCGGAGAGCGAAGCGGCCTTGACGCCGATGTTGAAGCTCCAACTGCGGTAGTGCCCGAAGGGAATCCACGAGAACGACATCTGCCAGCAATGCAAGTCGCGCGTGATGGAAATCTGCGACGTGGTGAGCTTGTTGTTCATGATGTCGTAACCGCCGCTGAAGGTGATGCCGGTCTTCTGGCCGAGGTTGACCGAACCGTTGAAACCGATGGTCTGCGTGACGTTGCGGCGGTAGCCGGTGGTGCCGTTGTTGTAGGGCGAGCTCGAATAGTTGACGGCGTAGTTGAATCCGAAGTTCCACGGCAGCGAGAAATCGTAGTAGGTCTGGGCCATGTACTGCCGCCGCAGCACGGGGTCCATGGTGCCGTAGGGGTCGTAGAAGGGGTTCTGGTACTCGGGCGGGATGGAGGTGATGTCGTTGATGGCAGGCTGCGACTTGTCTTGCCGCGACTTGAAGGTGTAGCCGAACGACCACCCCGTAGAGACGATGCGGCCCGGAAGCCGGAGCTTGTTGATATGCTGTCCCTGCGGCGTGAGCCGGTAGGGGTCGAGCGTGGCCGAGAGGTTGAGACCGAAATTCTTGAAGAGCGTGGTGCGCAGCGAAACGGAGAGATTCGAGAGCCCCATCGAATCGGCGAGGAAGTTATAGGAGCCGCTGACGCGCAGCTCGTCGATGAGCTTGACCTTCTTGATGCCCGAAGTGTCGCGCTTGGAGAGGACTTTCATCTCGAGGTTCTGCGAGAGCGAGAAGCTCAGCGACATGGACCGTCCGGATGAGGGGACCGAATAGGCGTTGCCCGAGTAGGGCGAATAGGTGGTGAAGCGGCCTGTGGAGTCGACCTGCCGGGTGCGGTAGTAGCCGTATTTCTGGTGGCCGAAGTCGGGGGCGTAGGAGAAGCCGAACGACGGGGTGAGGGTGTGGCGGATGGCTTGCAGCTTGCGGTTGCGGTTCTTCTTGGTGAAGTCGTACATGCCGTAGACGGTGGTCGACGCCGAGACGCTTGCGCTGTAGTTGTAGAGGCGGTAGAACCCGTATTGGCGGGTGGTGTCGGTCTGGTTGGTGACGGGGTTCCAGTCGAGCATCACGCGTTTGAAGAACCACTTCTCGGAGTAGTTGACCGAGGGCGAGACGTTGATGTAGTTGAAGAGGTTGAACGACGCCGAGACGGGCAGCGTGTGCTCGATGCCGTTCTTCATGTTTTCGAGGGTCTCCTTGGTGAAGATTCGGCTCTCGGTGGTGGTGACCGAGTTGGTCATCTTACCCGTATACTGCATCGAAATCTTCTCGTACCACCGCTCCTTGCCCTGCCGCTCCTTGCGTTTGAAGGGGTAGATGCGCGAGACGTTGAAGACCATCGTCGGCAGGGTGACGGAGAGGGTCTTGTTCTGCGAGTTCTGCGACACGGCCATGTTGGCCGAGAACGAGAACGGCGTGCCTGCCCAGTTCTTCGAGTAGGAGATCGAGGAGTTGGTCTGGGTCGAGAGCATGTCGTTGAGGTTGGTGGCCGAGTAGCGGTTGTAGCCGCTGGTGGCGAAGTTGACCGAAGCGGAGAAGGTCGACCCGGGGTTGGCCTTGGGGTCTTGCGAGTGGGTCCACTTGATCTGGAAGTTGCTCTGACGCAGGTAGTCGGCCTCGCCCTTGCTGCCGATGCGCACCTTGGAGTACTGCATGTCGAGGTTGCCGCTGTACTTGTAGCGCTTGATGTAGCGCGAGGCGGCCGACGCCTCCCACGACCCCAGCGTGTAGATGCCGCCCCGGATGGCGAGGTCGGCGTAGTCGCCCAATGTGAAGTAGTAGCCCAGCCCGCGCAGGAAGAAACCCTTGGTGTACTCTTCGCCGTAGGTGGGCATCAGCAGACCCGACTTGGGCCCCATGCTGATGGGGAAGAAACCCTCGGGGATGCCGAGGAAGTAGATGGGCACGTCTTCCATGACCAGATAGGCGGGCCCGGTGACGACCTTCTTGCCGGGGATGACCTTGGCCTTGGTCATGGCCAAGTAGAAATGCGGGTGGTCGGTATGGTCGCAGGTGGTGTATTTGCCGTTCTGGATGTTGATGGTGTTGTCGGTCATCTTCTTGACGCTGCCGCCCACGAGCCAGCCGTCGCCCTGCTGGGTGGCCACGCCCTTGATCTTGGCTTTCTTGGACGTGAGGTTGTAGGTGATGGTGTCCATCTGGTAGGAGGCCGAACCCTCGGTGAACTCGGGTTTGGTGACCACGGGGCGGCCGTCGAGCGTGTCGGGCTTGCCGTAGGCGTAGATCAGCTTGGAATCCATGTCGATCTGCATGTAGTCGGCCTTGAGGTTGCTGTTCTGGTAGGTGACGTCGCCCTCGTTGTAGATGTAGACCATCTTGTTGCGCAGATCGTAGACCAGCGAATCGGTGTTCTGACCCGAAATGGGGTCGTCGAGAAAAGGTTTGGCCGGGCGCGGTCCGGCGGCCGTGTCGGCGGCGGGACCGGTGGTGGTGCCGGCGCTCGCGGCGGAGCGGCGGAGCGTGTCGGCCGAGCGCAGCGAATCGGCTTTCAGCGCCACGAGCGAATCGATCTGCGCCCCGGCGATCGAATCGCGCACATCCTGCGGCAGGGCGTTGAACCGTTCGCGGCGGCGGGCTTCCTCGCGGGCTGCGCGGCGCTCGCGGCGGGCGGATGCGGGGTCGGTCGGTCGGCTGCCCGGGAAGCGGAGAGCGCTGTCGCCTGCGGCGGCGGGCGAGGGTTCGTCCGGCTTTTGGGCAACGGGGGCGGCTTCGGTGCGCGGTGTTGCGGCCGGGGCGAGGGTGTCGGCGGGAAGCGCCGCCGCCCGGTGCGTCGCGGAGCCCGCGAACGACTGCGCGAAGAAGAGCACGACGCCTGCCGTCAAGAGATATTTTACCCTCGTTCTGACCAAAATCTTAAAAATTTTCCGTACCTTTGCCGACAAGTCGGCAAAACCGCCCGGAGCGGGGTTGCAGGCCTTTCCTGCGCCCATTTCGGGCGACGCGAAGATAGGAAAAATTTGTGGATAACGGCAAACCGGACCCCCGAAAAAATATGCGCGTGCGATATTTTACGATACTACTTGCGCTGGCCGCGACCGTTCGGACGCACCTTGCGCCGGCGCAGAACACCTCCTGCGGCGTTCGGGTGGTGGTCATCGACCCGGGGCACGGCGGCGACGACCCCGGTGCGCACTATTTCGGCACCGACGAGAAGACGCTGACGCTGAAGGTGGCGCTCAAGCTGGGCAAGCTCATCGAAGAGGGGATGCCGGGGGTGAAGGTGGTCTACACGCGTACTACGGACAAGGCGCTGGCACCTACGAAGATAGAGGATTTACAGGCCCGGGCCGACATAGCCAACAAGGCGGGCGGCGACCTCTTCGTTTCGATCCATGTCAATGCGGCGCGGGAGTCGGCGGCGCGGGGGGTGGAGACCCTCGTCATGGGCGAAAGCCCCAAGGAACAGCGCTACAACGAGGAGGCCCTCTACGAAAACAACCGCGACGACCTGATCGACATGTCGGACGAACGCACGGCGGCCATCGTGCGGGCCTACATCCAGAACTTGCAGTTCACCTACGGCGAGTACAGCCTTGCCATGGCGCGTTTCATCCAGAACAACTACGTCAAGACCGGGCGCCACAACCGCGGCGTGAAGCCCCAGCTGCTGCGGGTGCTCTATGCCACCGACATGCCGGGCGTGCTGACCGAAATAGGCTTCCTGTCGAACCCGAAAGAGGCCGTCTACCTGAAGTCCGAAGCCGGGCAGCAGGAGATCGCGCGGTCGCTCTTCACCGCGGTGAAGAACTATTCGGACTACGTGCTGGAGACGCGCCGCGCCGGGGGCGAACCGGTGGTGGAGAAGCCTGCGCCGAAACCCCTTCCGGCTCCGGCGGCCCCCGAACCTGCCGCGCAGGAGCAGCCCGAGAAGAAAGGCGGGGTCCATTTTGCCGTGCAGATTCTGTCGAGCAAGAAAAAGGTGGCTCCCGATTCGTCGGAGTTCAAGAACTACCGCGGCCGGGTGAGCGAATACACCGCCGACGGCGAGTACCGCTACAAATACTGCGTCTGCATCAGCGACACCAAGGCGCAGGCCCAGCAACAAATCGAAGAGGTGCGCAAGACATTCCCGGGGGCGTTCATCGTACGCTGCAAGGGTGACAAAATAGCGAAATAAACATTTTTCTCCGGGCACCTGAAGCAGCGTCGGATCCGGACATGCCGGGGCGGGGGAAACGGTTATGAATTTGAACAGAGCTAAGGATATGAAAAGAGAAGTGAAAATCGGGCTGTTCGCCGTGGCGATGATCGGTGCGGCGTGGGCCGGAATCCGCTTTCTGAAAGGATTCGACATCTTCAGCCGCAATGCGGAGTACTATGCGGTCTACGATCAGGTGGGGGGCGTGCAGACCGCTTCGCCCATCATGGTCAAAGGGGTGAAGATCGGCACCGTGTCGGACATCCGCTTCGACCCGTCGCACAGCGACGAGGTGGTGTTGCAGTTCACCGTCAAGCGCGCCTACCGCATCCCGACCGATTCGGAAGCCAAGATCGTGAGCAACTCGCTGATGGGCTCCAAAGCGATCGAAATCGTCTTCGGCACGGCCGCGACCTATTTCGAGCCGGGCGACACGATCCGCTCGGGCCGCGACCGCGACCTGATGGACATGGCCGGGTCGGAGCTGGATTTCGTCAAACAGAAGGTCTCGCAGGTGACGGCCGACCTGTCGCGCACGCTGAACAACCTGTCGGAGCTGCTGGAAGCCAACGAAGCCAACATCGCCGGGACGCTCGGCAACCTCAATTCGCTCTCGGGCAACATGAACGACCTGCTGGTTTCCGAGAAGAAGAACCTCAAGTCGGCGGTCGACAACCTGACCCTCTTTTCCGAGATGCTCGGCGCCAATGCCGGGCGGATCGACAGCATTGCGGGCAGTCTGAACCGTGTGGCGACGACCCTCGACGAAGAAGAGTTCGCCCGGAAGCTGACGGCCTCGGTGGCCGCGCTCGACAACCTGATGCAGCGGGTCGGCGAGGGCGAGGGCACGCTGGGACGGCTGGTCGAAGACCCGGCGCTGTACGATTCGCTGACCATGGCCACGGGCAACCTGTCGGCCCTGCTGGCCGACGTGAAGGCCTATCCGGCGCGCTACGTACATCTGTCGCTCTTCGGCCGCGACCCCGAAAAGATGAAGGAACGGGCCGACCGCCGCAAAGCCAAGGCTGCGGCCAAGGCCGAACGCGATTCGCTCAAGGAGGCCCGGCAGGCCGAATAGGACCGCCCCGATGATCTATCCCGCTACTTTCGAGCAGAAAATCGGCTTCGACCGCCTGCGCGGGCAGGTCGCGGCGCTCTGTACGATGCGTGCGGCGCGCGAACTGCTTGCGGCCGAGGGCTTCACGACCTCGGTGCGGGAAATCGAACGCCGCCTGTCGCTGGCCGACGAGATGCGTCTGCTGCTGGAGATGGAGCGCGATTTTCCGGGCGGCGACTACCCCGACATGGACCATGTGGCGGCCAAGCTGCGGGTGGAGGGGGCGTTTCTCGATGTGGAGGAGGTGGTGACCCTGCGCCGGGCGCTGGCGCTGGTGGGCGACGTGGTGGCCTTCATCGCGACCCGCGGGCAGCAGTATCCTGCGCTTCACGACCTTACGCACGACGTGGAATCGTTTCCGGGCATCGTGCAGCGCATCGATGCGATCATCGACCCTTTCTGTGCCGTGAGGGACGGCGCATCGCCCGAACTGGCCGACATCCGGCGGGCTATCCGCGAACGCGAGGGACAGGCGGCACGACGCCTGCAACAGGTGCTCGCGGCGGCCAAGAGCGCCGGAATCGTCGATGCCGATGCGCAGCTCTCGGTGCGCGACGGCAAGACCGTCATCCCGGTATCGGCGGCCAACAAACGCAAGCTCAACGGATTCATCCACGACGAATCGGCCACGGGCCGCACGTTTTACGTGGAGCCCGTCGAGGTGGTGGAGCTCAACAACGAACTGCGCGAACTCGAATACGCCGAGCGCCGCGAAATCGTGCGCATCCTGACCGAATTCACCGAAGCGGTGCGCCCCGACGCCGAACTCATAGCCGCTTCGGGCGAGTGTCTGGCCCGGATCGACATGCTGCGGGCCAAGGGGCGCTGGGCCTCGGCGAACGGCTGCGTGAAGCCCATCGTCTCGACCGACGACCGGCTGGTGCTCAAGGATGCGCGCCACCCGCTGCTGCAACAGACCCTGCGGGCGCAGGGGCGCGAAATCGTGCCGCTGACCATGCAGCTCGACCGGCACAAGCGCATCCTTGTCATATCGGGACCCAATGCGGGCGGCAAGTCGGTCTGCCTGAAGACCACGGGCATCGTGCAGTACATGTTCCAGTGCGGATTCCCCGTCCCGGCGTCGGAGATCTCCGAGCTGCCGGTCTTCGGCTCGATCTACATCGACATAGGCGACGAACAATCGATGGACAACGACCTGTCGACCTACTCGTCGCACCTGCTGAACATGAAGCACATGCTCGCCGGGGCGTCGGTGCGGACGCTGGTGCTCATAGACGAATTCGGCTCGGGCACCGAACCCACCATCGGCGGCGCCATAGCCGAGGCGATTCTGGAGCGGCTGCTCGAAAAAGGGTGCTACGGGGTCATCACGACCCACTATGCCAACATCAAGTACTATGCGGCCAGCACCAACGGCATAGCCAACGGCGCGATGATGTTCGATGTGCAGCATATCCGGCCGCTGTTCCGGCTCGAAACGGGCAAGCCGGGCAGCTCGTTCGCCGTGGAGATCGCCCGCAAGATCGGACTGCCCGAAGAGATCATCCGCGCGGCGTCGGAGAAGGCGGGGTCGGAACACATCAACCTCGAAAAGCAGCTGCGCGAAATCGCCCGCGACAAACACTACTGGGAACAGAAGCGCGACCGCATCCGCCTGACCGACCGCAAGGTGGAGGAGCTGGAGCAGAACTACGCCGAACAACTCTCGAAGATCCGGGCCGAACGGCAGGAGATACTCCGGAAAGCCAAGCAGGAAGCGCAGACCCTCATAGCCGATGCCAACCGGCAGATAGAGAACACCATCCGCACCATCCGCGAAGCGCAAGCCGAGAAAGAACTCACGCGGCTGGCCCGCAAAGAGCTGGACGACTTCCGTGCGGCGGCCGAACGAGCCGATGCGGCCGAACGCGATGCCGAAATAAGCCGCGAGATCGAACGCATCGAACGCCGCCGCCAGCGCCGGGCCGAACGCAAGGCGCAGCGCGGGGAAGCCGCCGCCGGACCGGCTCCCGAAGCGCCGAAGCGCCGCGAAGCGGAAGTGGGCTCCAAGGTCCGCATGGCCGGGCAGGAGATGGTGGGCGAAGTGCAGAGCATCAAGGGCAAAAAGGCGCAGGTGGCGTTCGGCCAGATCCTGACGACCGTGGACAAAACGCTGCTGACGGTGGTCTCGAACAACGAATACCGCGAAGCGACGCGCTCGACGACGGTGCGCACCGTCGTCTCGGCCGACATATCGGCCCGCAAGCTGGCGTTCCGCGACCATATCGACGTGCGGGGCATGCGCTCGATCGAAGCGCTCGACGCGGTGCAGCAATTCATCGACGACGCGCTGATGGTGGGCGTGGGCTCGGTGACGATCCTGCATGGCAAAGGCACGGGGGCGCTCAAGGAAGAGATACGCCGCTACCTGCGCACGGTGCCCGAAGTGGAGTCGGCCGTAGACGAACATGCCGACAGAGGGGGAGCGGGCATCACGATAGTGACCTTGTCGTAGGCTCTGACGACCAAGTCGGGCGAAGAAGAGGGCGGAGAGTATTTCCGCCCCGCTAAGAACGGGTTTTATGGGGCTGCGGGGGTTCAGCTGGCCCGAGCGAGCCGCCGCTGCGGACGAACGGCAAGTTGTCATACTGAACGGAGTGAAGGATCCGTAAGATAGCGGTCTTGCGAAATGGATTCTTCGCTATGCTCGGAATGACATCCTGCCAGAAGATTTGCGTCCAATAGACGAACAAGATACACACGTTTCCGAAGCAAGAAACCTTAATGAAGGAATGGAATACGAACTTTCGCGCATAGCCGCCCTGTGCGGCGGAAAATTCCGGGGCTGCGACACCGTGGTGCGCTCGGTGGTGACCGACAGCCGCTCGCTCTCGTGCGAAATGGGCAGCAGCCCGATGTTCGTGGCGCTGCGCGGAGCCAACCACGATTCGCACCGCTTCATCGGGGAGATGTACGACCGCGGTGTGAGAGCCTTTCTGGTGGAACACGAAGTCGACATGCTGCCCGGCTGCGGCTATGCGGTGGTGGAGAACGCCATAGGAGCCTTGCAGACGCTGGCGGCCTACCACCGGGCGCAGTTCAAGGGCACGGTGGTGGGCATCACGGGCTCGAACGGCAAGACCGTCATCAAGGAATGGATAGCCGAAGAACTGCCCGCGGGAATGAAGTTCTACCGCTCGCCCAAGAGCTACAACTCGCAGTTGGGCGTGCCCCTGTCGGTGCTGATGCTGGAGGGCGACGAACAACTGGCCATCTTCGAGGCGGGCATTTCGCAGCCGGGCGAAATGGAGCGGCTGGAGCGCATCATCCGCCCCGACGTGGCGATCTTCACCTCGATAGGCGATGCGCATCAGGAGCATTTCCTGAACTTGGAACAGAAGTGCGACGAGAAGATGATACTGGCGCGCAGCGCGTCGAAAATCATCTACCACAGCTACTACGAACCGCTGGGACGGCTGGTGGCGGCGCGCTATGCCGACCGCAAACCGATCGACGCGGCGCGCTTCCCGGAAGTGCCGCAGGCGGTGATCGGCAACGCCGCGTCGCGCCGCAATGCGCAGATCGTCGAAGCCTTCTGCGCGGCGATGGGCTACGGCGCTCCGACCTTCTCGGCGGCGCCCCATGTGGCGATGCGGCTGGAAGTGAAGGACGGCATCAACGATTCGATATTGATCAACGACGCCTACAACCTTGACCTCAATTCGCTGGCGCTGGCCCTCGACTACCTGCACAACGTGGCGCTGGGCCGCAAACAGACGCTGGTGCTGTCGGACATCGCGCAGAGCGGGCTGGACGACGACGAACTCTACGGCCGGGTGGCGGCGATGGTGGCCCGGGCGGGGGTGGACCGGCTGGTGGGCATCGGCCCGAAACTCCGGCGCTACGCCCCGCTTTTCAAGTGTGCTAAATCGTTTTACACGTCGACGGGCGAGTGTATCGAACGGCTCGACCGCGACGCGGTGGCGGGACGCGCGGTGCTGCTGAAAGGAGCCCGCGACTACCGCTTCGAGAGACTGGCCCATGCGCTGGCCCGCCAAAGCCACACGACGGTGCTGGAAGTGGACCTCGACGCGATGACGCGCAACCTGAACCGCTTCCGCTCGAAACTCCGCTTCGGCACGAAGCTGGTGGCGATGGTCAAGGCCGGGAGCTACGGGGCGGGCGATTTCGAAGTGGCGCAGCTGCTCCAACACCAAGGCGTGGATTATTTGGCGGTGGCCTTCGCCGACGAAGGGGTGCTGCTGCGCGAACGGGGCATCACGATGCCGATCGTGGTGCTGAACGCCGATGCCGACAGCTTCGAGCTGATGATCGCCAACCGGCTGGAACCCGAAATCTACAGCTTCCACTCGCTGGAAGCCTTTGCGGCGGCTGCGACCCATGCGGGCGAACGGCACTATCCGATCCATGTGAAACTCGACACGGGGATGCACCGGCTGGGATTCGAGGAAGGAGAGATCGCCGCGCTGGGCGACAAACTGGCCGCGATGGAAGAAGTCAAGGCGGCGACGGTATTCTCGCATCTCAACTGCTCGGACATACCCGAAGAAGACGCTTATACGCGCGAACAAATAGCCCGCTACGACCGCATGAGCAAGGCGCTGGCCGACGCGCTGGGCTATCCGGTCATCCGCCACACGGCCAACTCGGCGGCGATCGACCGCTTCCCGGAAGCGCAGTTCGACATGTGCCGGCTGGGGCTGGGGCTCTATGGCTTCGGCTGGGAACACGACCCGGAACTGCAACCCGTATCGACGCTCAAGACACGCATCGTACAGATCAAACACCTGCCTGCGGGCGATGCGGTGGGCTACGGCCGGGCCGGAAAATTGGAGCGCCCGACGGTGACGGCGACCATCCCGGTGGGCTATGCCGACGGCTTGGACCGCCACTTGGGCTGCGGGCGCTGGTCGGTGCTGGTGGCGGGGCGTCCGGCGCCGATCGTGGGCCGTGTGTGCATGGACAGCTGCATGATAGACGTCACGGAGATCGAAGGTGTGAAAGAGGGCGACGAAGCGGTGATCTTCTCGCCCGTGCCCGGCAACGACCTCGAAACCATGGCCCGGGTGCTGGAGACCATTCCCTATGAAATCATGACCTCGGTGTCGGGAAGAGTGAAGCGAATTTATCTGAAAGAATAAATTCCAATGAATAATTGATAGTGAATAATGAATAATGAAAAGTGCCCGAACGCAGTAGTGGAAAAGAGCAAGGCTTTTTCTGTGCGGATTGTGAACATGTGCACTTTTCTGCGGAGGGAAAGAGATGAACCCGTATTGTCCAAACAATTGCTGCGCAGCGGAACCAGCGTCGGGGCGAATATCTCGGAAGCAGTATATGCACAAAGCAAAGCTGATTTCGTGGCAAAAATGCAGATAGCGTTGAAAGAAATCAACGAAACCGGATATTGGCTCGACCTGCTGCACAAAACGGATTATCTTTCGGACCGGGAATTCCTCAGCATCTTTTCGGACCAGCAAGAACTGATAAAGATCCTGACGGCGATAGTGAAAAGCGCCAAAAGATAAACACACTATTAATTATTCATTATTAACTATTCATTGTGACGCAAGGAACCTTATACTTGTTGCCGTGTCCGATTTCGGACCAGACGGCGCCGTGGGACGTACTGCCTGCGGCGAACAAAGCGGTGATGGACGCGCTGGACTACTATATAGTGGAGAACACCCGCACGGCGCGCCGCTTCCTGTCGAAAGCGGGCGTGGCGCGGCCGATCGAGACGCTGGAATTCCGCGAACTGAACGAACACACGGCGGCGGGCCGCGAAGTGGAAGAACTGGTGGCGCCGCTCATGGCGGGCCGCTCGGCGGGCGTGATCTCGGAAGCGGGGGTGCCGGGGGTGGCCGACCCG
>JAIDUK010000021.1 GCA_029060215.1 Alistipes sp. | reverse complement strand
ATGAAGCGTTGGGGACACATGGCCCGCACGTTCACCAAGTTGGGCAAGGAGATCGAAATCGCCGTCAAGGCCGGAGGTCCCGATCCTTCGGGCAACACGCGTCTGCGCATCCTCATGCAGAATGCCAAGGCCGAGAACATGCCCAAGGAGAATGTCGAACGGGCTATCAAGCGTGCCACGGAGAAAGATGCCGCCGATTACAAGGAGGTCGTTTACGAAGGATACGGTCCCCACGGCGTAGCGTTCCTCGTCGAGACCGCTACCGACAACACCAACCGCACCGTCGCCAACGTTCGGATGCACTTCAACAAGTGCGGTGGCACCTTGGGCAACAGCGGTTCCGTGGCGTTCATGTTCGACCATAAGTGCATCTTCAAGTTCAACGCTCCTGCCGGGACCGATGCCGAAGAACTCGAACTCGAGATGATCGACCTCGGTGTCGACGAATTCTATGCCGAGGAGGACGGCATCACGGTCTACGCACCCTACGAATCGTTCGGCGCCATCCAGAAGTGGCTCGACGACAAGGGATTCGAGATCGTTTCGGGAGAATCGGCCTATCTGCCTACCGACACCAAGGAACTGGATGCCGAGGGCCGCGAATCGGTCGAGAAGCTCGTCGAGCGGCTCGAAGAGGACGATGACGTGACCAACGTTTACCACACCATGAAAGAGGCCGACGAGGAGTAACCGCCGTCTCGAATCGATCGAAACCCCGGCTTGTCGGAAGACAGGCCGGGGTTTTCGTTGTCGGTCGGTTCGGGCGCCGGGGTCAGTCGAAGCGGACGAATTCTTCGCCTGCCGTCAGGCAGAACGGACAGTAGGGCTCGCAATAGGCCGATATGAACAGGTTGCCGCAGTGGGGGCAGACCAGATATTCCCAATCGGCGGTCGCTTCTTCCGGGACCCGGCACAGGTGCATGAACGCCGCGTGGCGCATGTCGACCGACGAAGACCACGTCAGCAGCCGCGCGGCGAAGCGGTTGTCCTTGGCCATGGCCCGGTCGATTTCGCCGCATTTGCATTCGGCCGTCGTGCGGAGTTCGTAGGCGATGCTGCGCTCCAGATTGCCGTCGGTCGTACCGCGGAACAGCACGATTTTTTCGGGCGGAAGGTATTCGCCGCCCAACTGGTGGATGGCGTCGGCGCAATTGTACTCTTGCAGGCGCTCCGAGAGTGCCATCGCCCGGAACAGCCGGGCTATCTGGCGGCGGCTTTCTTCTTCGGCTATCGCGGCGAAATGGTCGTATTGCATCGACTTCACGTGTTTGCGGCGGCAGCACGCATCCAAGTCGGCGATCACTTCGTGCCACGTTTCTCCGGCCGGTTTTTGCCGGGGGCGGGTGGCTTTGTAGTAGATCCAGCCCAGTATGGCCGTCGATACGACGAACAGCAGCAGTATGAATAGCGGACGCAGTTTCATGATTCGGATTGCCATGGTTCGGGACCTTTCCGCGGTGCATTTTTTGTGCCATGAAACGAACGTCATCAAAAAAGGCCGGGAGAATTCCCGGCCTTTGTGCGCTCCCCGCGAAACTCGGGCGGGGAACAGACTGAAACAATGGAGCCTGAAGGTGCGGCGGCAAGCGTTTACAGCCGTGCCTTGATGGCTTTCGAGGCTTCTTCGTAGCCCGGTTTGTCGAGCAGCGCGAACATGTTTTTCTTGTAGGCCTCCACGCCCGGCTGGTCGAACGGGTTCACTCCCAGCAGGTAGCCGCTGATGCCGCAGGCTTTCTCGAAGAAGTAGAGCAGCCCGCCGACGGTCTGCGCGTCGATGCGCGGGATGCCGATCCGGATGTTGGGCACGCCGCCGTCGACATGGGCCAACTGCACGCCCAGCTCGGCCATGCGGTTCACTTCCGAAATCCGTTTGCCCGCCATGAAGTTCAGACCGTCCAGATTCTCCGCGTCCGCTTCGATCTTCACTTCATGCTCCGGCGTTCCTACCGAGATGATCGTCTCGAAAAGCGTACGTTCGCCTTCTTGGATGTATTGGCCCATCGAATGCAGGTCGGCCGTGAGCGTCACGCTTGCCGGGAAGATGCCCTTGCCCTCTTTGCCTTCGCTCTCGCCGTAGAGCTGTTTCCACCATTCGTTGATGTATTGCAGCTGCGGTTCGTAGGAGCCCAAGATTTCGATTTTCTTGCCGTTGCGGTAGAGGACGTTGCGCACGGCCGCATAGATCGCTGAGGGATTTTCGTCGAACGGCACTTTGGCGTCGGTGGCTTTCTCCATCTCCTGAGCACCGCGCACCAGCGCCCGGATGTCTACCCCCGCGGCAGCCAGCGGCAGCAGGCCCACCGGCGTCAGCACCGAGAAACGGCCGCCCACGTCGTCGGGTATCACGAACGTCGGGTAACCTTCGTTCGTTGCCAGCGTCTTCAGCGCACCGCGGGCTTTGTCGGTCACCGCGACGATCCGCTGCGCTGCCTCTTGCTTGCCGTAGCGCTTTTCGATTTCCGCCTTGATCAGCCGGAACGCGATGGCCGGTTCGGTCGTCGTGCCCGATTTCGAGATGACGATCGCGGCGATCGAGTGCTCTTTCGACGCATCCAGCAGGGAGTGGATGTAGTCTTCCGATATGTTTTGGCCCGCAAATACCACCGTCGGGTTCTTCTGCTCCCTGCGCAGCAGCTTGAACGGGTCGCTCATGGCTTCCAGCACGGCTTTGGCTCCGAGGTACGAGCCGCCGATGCCTATGCAGACGATCAGGTCGGCCTTGGCCCGCAGGTTCGCCGCTGCCGTTTCGATGGCCGCGAGGTCGGCGTCGGTGATCGACGACGGCAGGTGCACCCAGCCCAAAAAGTCGTTGCCCGCGCCTTCGCCCGAGTGTAGCAGGGCGTTGGCCGCCTGTGCTGCGGTTTTGTGCGCGTCGGTCAGTTCGACGCCGCTTTTGCGGATGTCCAGTTCCAGTGTTTTCATATAGCGTCAGATTAATTTGGTTGTCAGCTCCTTCATGCTCCGCCGGGCCGGGGCCTTTTCGTAGAGGATTCTGTAGACCGTCTCCGCGATCGGCATTTCGATGCGGTGGCGGGTGTTGATGTGGCGGATGCAGTCGGCCGCGAAGTAGCCCTCGGCCACCATCGTCATCTCGTTGAGCGCACTTTTCACCGTGCAGCCGTGGCCGATCAGCAGGCCCAGCCGACGGTTGCGGCTGTGGACTGAGTAACACGTCACCAACAAATCGCCCACATAGGCCGATACCAGCGTATCGCGCGCGTCGGGGTAGCTCTCGTCCAAGAAACGCTTCATCTCGCCTGCGCTGTTGGCGATCAGCACCGCCAGAAAGTTGTCGCCGTAGCCCAGCCCCACTGCGATGCCTACGGCCAGCGCATAGATGTTTTTCAGGATGGCGGCATATTCGATGCCGTAGAGATCGGTGGCGTAGCTCAGCTTCACGTAGGGCGTCGCGAATTTTTCGCCGATGAGCCGCGCGTTTTCCGGATCGGTGCATACCACCGTCAGGTAGGTCAGCTTGCCGCGCGACACCTCTTCCGCATGCGAGGGGCCCGTGATCAGCCCCAGCTGCTTGTACGACACCCCGTAGCGGTCGTGGATATATTCGACCACCGTGGTGTAGTCGCCCGGGATGATCCCCTTGATGGCCGAAATCACGAATTTGTCCGCCAGCGGTTCGGTCAGCGGGGCCAGAAACTCTTTCAGGTAGGCCGAGGGGGCAGCCAGTATGATGATGTCCGCTTCGCGCACGACTTCGTTCAGATCGTCCGAGGGGGCTATGCGCTCCATGTCGAACTCCGCGTCGCTCAGGTAGCGGGGGTTGCGGCCTTCGGTGCGCAGTCCTTCCAGTACTTCCGGGTTGCGGATGTACCAGCCCACGCGCGTTTCGTTCGCCACCAGCAGTCCTGCGATCGCCGTCGCCCAGCTGCCGTAGCCGATCACCGCACAGCGGGCTTCTTTTCCTATTTTGTATTCCATGCAGTCGGTTTTTGCCATACAAAGTAAATAAAAAAATCTCAAAAAATGTAAAATTATTTCGCAGCTTTTTTCTACCTTTGTCCGGGTAGCCCCCGGCGGTTCGGGCCGCAGGTTCCGGTTGGGACGGTCGGGGCGTTCAAGTTTTTGATTTTCAATCAGCTGGCGAATACAGTTACGTACGATACCTTATGGGATTATTTTCTTTGACACAGGAGTTGGCCATCGACCTCGGCACGGCCAATACGCTCATTCTCTACAACGGCAAGGTCGTCGTCGACGAGCCGTCGATCGTGGCGCTCGACGTCCATACCGGCAAGTTGGTGGCCATCGGCAGTCAGGCGCGCAACATGCACGAGAAGACCAACCCCAACATCAAGACCATCCGCCCCCTGAAGGACGGCGTCATCGCCGACTTCAACGCTACCGAGCTCATGCTGCGCGGCATGCTCAAGAAGGTCAAGACTTCGGGCAGTCTCTTCGCTCCGTCGCTCCGCATGGTCATCTGCATCCCGTCGGGGTCTACCAACGTCGAAATCCGTGCCGTCCGCGATTCGGCCGAACACGCCGGGGGCCGCGAGGTCTATATGATCTACGAACCCATGGCCGCCGCCTTGGGTGCCGGGCTCGACGTCGAAGCTCCCGAGGGCAACATGGTCATCGACATCGGCGGCGGTACTTCCGAGATCGCCTGCATCTCCCTCGGCGGCATCGTTTGCTCCGAGTCGGTCAACGTTGCGGGCGACGTCTTCACCAACGACATCCAGAGCTATGTCCGCCAGCAGCACAACATCCGCATCGGCGAGCGTACGGCCGAGGCGATCAAATGTTCGGTCGGCGCCGCGGTCTCCGACCTCGACGACGAACCCGAGGATTTCGTGGTCACGGGCCCCAACATGCTCACCGCACTGCCGCAGACCGTCTCCCTGTCTTATAGCGAGATCGCCTATGCGCTGGAGAAGTCGCTCACCAAGATCGACGCCGCGTTGATGAAAGTCCTCGAATCCATGCCGCCCGAGCTGTATGCCGATATTGTCAAGAACGGTATCTACCTCGCAGGCGGCGGTGCCCTCATCAAGGGGCTCGACAGACGTCTGACCGAGAAGACCGGCATCCCGTTCCACCTTGCCGAGGATCCGTTGCGGGCCATCGCGCGCGGTACGGGCATCGCTCTGAAGAATATCAACCGTTTTTCGTTCCTCATGAAGTAGGAGCAGGCGGACGGCTCTTCCCCGGCAGCGGGTTGCGGAGCGTCCGGCCGTTGTTTGTGAATATGTTATGGATTGCGGGCCGCCGGTCCGCAATCTTGAATTAGGAATAGTCGTGCATAAGCTCATCGAGTTCATCCGCAGCATCTACCTCGTGGTGTTGTTCGTCGTGCTGGAGGCCCTCGCCGTCGGGTATTACGCCCGGTCGACTTTCTTCACGCAGGCCCGTCTGCTTGCGCGCTCCAACGCCGCGGCCGGTGCCGTACACGAGTTTTTCGCCGGGGTGCAGCGCTATTTCCGGCTGGAGACCGAGAACCGGGTCTTGCTCGACCGCGTCGCCGTACTCGAAGAACGGCTCGCCCAGTACGAAGAGGCCGCCAATATCGATAGGCTCAAACGGTATATTCTCGATCTGGGCGGCTGCTCCAAGTTCCGCGTCATGACCGCCACCGTCATTTCCAACACCATCAACCGTTCGCAGAACTTCGTCACCATCAACCGCGGTTTGCGCGACGGCGTCACGCCCGACATGGCGCTGCTTGCGCCCGGCGGTTCCATGCTGGGGTATATCGTCGATTGCACCGACCGCTATTCCGTGGCGCTGCCCATCCTCAATACTTCGTTCCGAGCCAGCGGCAAGTTGGAGGGGACCGATTACTTCGGGTCCGTTTATTGGGACGGAGTAGATCCCCATTCCGTCCTGCTCGGCGAGCTGTCCAAGTATGCCGAGCCCAAGAAAGGGCAGAAGGTCGTCACCACCGGGTTCTCGCAGTTCTTCCCCGAGAACGTGCTCATCGGGTGGGTCGAGAGCGCTTCCATGAACGAGAACCGCACCGCCTACACCGTCCGGCTGCGGCTGGCCACCGATTTCGCCCGGCTTACCGACATCATCCTCGTCGAGAACCGCGACGCCTGCGAGGTTCTCGACTTGCAGGCGCGGCAGGAAGAGGACGAGCGGGCGCATGTCGATTTGTAGCAGTAGAAAAATGTATCGCATAGTCACATATTCGTTGCTCTTTCTGGTCACCGTGTTGTTGCAGGTCTTCCTTTTCGACAACCTTTCGATCAGCATCTATCTCAATCCGCTCATCTACGTGGCTTTCGTCGTTCTTCTGCCTGTCGATACGGCTCCCGTAGCCGTGCTGTTCGCCGGGTTGGCCATGGGTGTCACCATGGATTTCCTCATGGGTACGGCTGGGATCAATACCGTGGCTACGTTGCTGCTCGCCTTCCTGCGGCCCTATATCCTCGGGTCGTTCTACAGCCGCGACGATTTGCGCGACGGCGGTGTTCCTTCGCCCGAGCGGCTCGGGCACCATGTCTTCCTCAATTATCTGGTCGTCCTCGTCCTCGTCCACCATGCCGTCTTCTTCGCCATGGAAGCGCTTTCGTGGAGCCATATGCTGCGGATCATCGTGCGGATCATCGCTTCCGGATCGGTCACCGTCGCCGCCGTGTGGCTGCTCGGACGGATCTTCACCGCCAAATTCGTCGCGCGTCTATGAACGGGCCTGTCGACGGTTTCGCCCGCATGCGGTTGTTGCAAGGGGTGGTGGTGCTGGTCTTCGCGCTGCTGATCGGGCGGCTTGCGTGGCTGCAACTCTACGATTCGCGTTACGAAGAGTTGGCCAAAGCCAATGTTTTGCGCCACGTGGTCCAATACCCTTCGCGCGGCGAGGTGCTCGACCGCAACGGCGAATTCCTCGTTCA
Organism: Alistipes sp.; assembly: GCA_029060215.1. Lineage (GTDB taxonomy): Bacteria > Bacteroidota > Bacteroidia > Bacteroidales > Rikenellaceae > Alistipes. The sequence goes on along the minus strand of JAIDUK010000021.1, from coordinate 30,706 downwards.
GTCGCGCGAGTGCTACGATCTGATGGTCATCTACCGCGAACTCGACCGACGCGGGTTCGATACCGCCCGGCTGTGTTCCGTGCTGGGGCTCTCCGTCGACAAGCTCAACCGCGAGATAGCCAACGCCCGCATGCGTCCCCGCGCCCCGCGGCTCGTTTCGAGCTACATTTCCAAGGAAGACAAGCTCCGTTTCGACGAGTGCAATTTCCGCGGGTTCTACATGGTCTACCGCACCGTCCGGCGTTATCCCCGCAAGGTCGGCGGCAACCTGCTGGGCTTCGTCTCCGAGGTCACTTCCGAGTATCTCAAGCGCCATCCCTATTATCAGGCGGGCGATTATGTCGGGCTCACCGGCGTCGAATCCGCTTACGAGACCGTCATGCGCGGCGAAAAGGGGGTCAAGATCCAAGAGGTCGACACCCACGGCGAAGTCAAGGGGTCGTACCTCGACGGGCGTTACGATTCTCTGCCCAAACCCGGGCGCAACCTTGTCAGCACCATCGACACGCGGCTCCAGCTGCTCGGCGAGGAGCTGATGCGCGGCAAGGTCGGGGCCGCCGTGGCCATCGAACCTTCGACCGGCGAGATCCTGATGATGGTTTCGTCGCCGACGTACGATCCCGACGAGCTCGTCGGCCGCGGCCGCGGCAACAATTACATGCGCATGTTGCGCAACAAGCGTCGGCCGCTGTTCAACCGTGCCGTCAAAGCCAAGTATCCTCCCGGGTCGACTTTCAAGATCGTGCAGGGGCTCATCGGGTTGCAGGAGGGCGTTTTGCGGCCTTCCGACCTCCATGCCTGCAACATGGGGTATCAGGCCGGCCGTCAGCGCATGGCCTGCCACGCCCATTCTTCGCCCCTCGATCTGAGGTTCGCCGTCGCCACTTCGTGCAACGCCTATTTTTGCTACGTCTTCCGCGATATCCTCGACAATCCCCGTTACGACGGGCCCAAGGCGGGCTTCGATGTCTGGAAGGAGTATGTCCACAGTTTCGGGTTCGGGCGCAAGCTCGGCTCCGACTTCCTCGACGAGGGGCACGGCTATGTCCCCGACCGCGAGTTCTACGACAAGCGCTACAGACGGTCGTGGAATTCCCTCACGCTGCTTTCCCTCTCCATCGGGCAGGGCGAGCTGGGCTGCACGCCGTTGCAGCTGGCCAACCTCGCGGCCATCGTCGCCAACCGCGGGTATTACTACATCCCCCACATCGTCAAGCAGATCGAGGGGCGCGATTCGCTCGACGCCCGTTTCTACCAGCGGCACTATACGATGGTCGACCCCAAGCACTTCGAGCCCATCGTCGAGGGCATGTGGCGGGGCGTCAACGTGGCCGGCACCTCGACCGACGCCTACCTCGAAGGGTGGGACGTCTGCGGCAAGACCGGTACGGCCCAGAACCCCCACGGCAAGGACCACTCCACGTTCCTCTCGTTCGCCCCGCGCAACAACCCCCGCATCGCCATCTCCGTCTATGTGGAGAACGGCGGTTTCGGCGCTTCCGCCGCCCTGCCCATCGCGTCGCTGTTGGAGGAGTTCTACCTCACCGACACCATCCGGCGGCCCGAGTTGCTCGAACGCATGAAAAACATGAATATCTACTATCCTTATTATGATCGGTGAGCGTTTGCGCAACATTTTCGGGTGGGTCGACATCTGGACCGTCCTCTTGTATCTGGCCATCGTCACGGCCGGAGCCTTGTCCATCCTCGCGGCTTCCTACAACGAGAATTCGCTTGCGCCGTTCGCCCTCTCGCATTTCTACATGAAGCAGCTCGTCTGGATCGGCATCGCGTGGGTCGCCGCCCTCGTGGTGCTGCTTCTCGACAAGCGGTTCATCCATATGCTGGCCTATCCCGCTTACTTCGCCGGACTGGCGTTGCTCGTCGCCGCGCTCATGTTCGGCAAGGAAGTCCACGGTGCCCGGGCATGGTTCGAGTTCGGGTCGTTCCGCGTCCAGCCCGTCGAATTCGTCAAGATCGCCACCGCCCTCGCCCTTGCCCGCGTCATGAGCTCCTATTCGTTTTCGATTTCGCGCTCGGGCGATCTGGCCAAGGTCGCGGCGGTCATCTGCGCTCCGCTTTTCATCATTGTCTTGCAGAACGACACCGGTTCCGGCATCGTCCTTTGTTCGTTCCTTTTCGTTCTCTACCGTGAGGGGCTCAACAAGTGGCTTTGCATCCCTATCCTCTTGGTCGCCGGGCTTTTTATTTCGTCGTTCCTGCTCTCGCCCACGGTCTTGCTGGTGCTGCTCATCATCATCTGCACCCTCTCCGAGGCCATGATGAGCGGGGAGTGGCGGTCGCGGATCGTCTATTTGGCCGGGCTCGCGCTCTCGGCGATGCTCCTGTTCTGGACCATGCACTTCATCGCTCCCGGCCGTCTGTCGTTCTACGCCGCGCTGCTCACCGTCACCTTCCTTTCGTTCATTCTCATCGCCGTCTACGCCTACAGGGCCAATCTCCGGAGCATCTTTTTGCCCGTGGCTTTGTTCGTCGGCGCCATGATTTTTCTTCCCACCACCGATTACATCTTCGACTCCGTGCTCCGGCCCCACCAGCGCGACCGCATCCTCAGTTTTCTGGGGATCATCAGCGACCCGCGGGGCATCGACTACAACGTCAACCAGTCGAAGATCGCCATCGGTTCCGGCGGGTGGACCGGCAAGGGCTTCTTGCAGGGTACGCAGATCAAGTACGGCTTCGTGCCCGAGCGGCATACCGACTTCATCTTCTGCACCGTCGGCGAGGAGTGGGGTTTTCTCGGCGCTTCGTTCGTCCTGCTGCTGTTGTGCCTGCTCATTTTGCGGCTCATGCGGATGGGGGAGTACCAGCAGGAGCCTTTCGGACGCATCTATTGTTATTGCGTCGCTTCCGTTTTGCTGTTCCACGTTTTGGTCAATGTCGGGATGACCATCGGTATGATGCCTGTGATGGGTATTCCGCTGCCTTATATGAGTTACGGCGGATCGTCGCTCATCGCTTTCACCATCCTGCTCTTCATCGCCGTGCGGCTCGACGCTTCGTCGCGGCAGTTCCCGCTGGAGAAAAAAAGTTCGTTATGATTTCTTCCCATTCCGCCGGGTTGTCCGCCCGCGAGGTCGACGATAGCCGCAGGCTCCACGGCGCCAACGTCATCACGCCGCCCCGCGAGCAGTCGCCGTGGGCTTTGTTGTTGGATAAGTTCCGCGATCCCGTCATCAAGGTCTTGTCCGTTGCCGCCTTCTTGTCGCTGGTCATCGGGTGCGTGCAGCACGACTTCACCGAATCCGTCGGCATCATCTGCGCCATCGTCCTCGCTACTTGCGTCGGGTTCTTCTTCGAGTGGGACGCTCAGCGGCGGTTCCGCAGGCTCAACAGGGTCAGCGACGACGTCCCCGTCACCGTCCTGCGCGGCGGGGCTATGCAGCGCGTTCCGCGGCGCGAGGTCGTCGTCGGCGACGTCGTCGTCATCGAGAGCGGCGAGACCGTGCCCGCCGATGGGCAGCTCATCGAGGCCGTTTCGCTCAAGATCGACGAATCGACCCTCACCGGCGAGCCCGAGGTCGACAAGACTGCCGACCCCGCCCATTTCGATTCCGAAGCTACCTATCCGTCCGATTCCGTTTTGCGCGGCACGGCCGTCGCCGACGGGTACGGGCGCTTCATCGTCACGGCCGTGGGCGACGCTACCGAGGCCGGGCGCGTCACCGAACAGGCCGCCGTGCTCAGCGAGGAGCCTACGCCCTTGAGCCGCCAGCTCTCGCGGCTCTCGCGGCTCATCGGACGCGTCGGCGTGTCGCTTGCCGTGCTGATTTTCTGCATCATGCTCGGCAAGGCCCTCTTGTTCGGCGGGTTGTTGCAGGCGGACTGGCTCGGCGTCTCGCAGCAGGTGCTCCGCCTCTTCATGATTTCCGTCGCCATCATCGTCATGGCCGTGCCCGAGGGGTTGCCCATGAGCATCACCCTTTCGTTGGCCATGTCCATGCGGCGCATGTTGAAAACCAACAACTTGGTCCGCAAGATGCACGCCTGCGAGACCATGGGCGCCGTCACCGTCATCTGCACCGACAAGACCGGCACCCTCACTCAGAATCGCATGCACGTGCAGGAGTTCGTCCGCTACGATGGGCTTCCCGATTCCGATTTGGCCGAGGTCGTGGCCGCCAATTCCACCGCTTTTCTCGATGCCGGAGGGCGGATTCTCGGCAATCCCACCGAGGGGGCTTTGCTCGCGTGGCTGCGCGGGCAGGGGTTCGATTACGAGACTTTGCGGGCCGGGGCGCAGATCGTCGACCGGCTCACTTTTTCCACCGAACGCAAGTATATGGCCACCATCATCCGCAGCGGCGTTTCCGGGCGCAGGCTGCTGTGCGTCAAGGGGGCGCCCGAGATCGTGCGGGCGCTGTGCCGCGACGACGGCCGGTCCGCCGAGGTCGCGCAGCAGCTTGCCGAGTTCCAGAGCCGCGCCATGCGGACCCTCGCCGTGGCATGGGCCGAGACCGACGCCGCTATTTGCGAAGAGGCCGTTGCTCGCGGCGGGCTGAATTTTTCGGCCGTTGCCGCCATTGCCGACCCCGTTCGCGACGAGGTGCCCGCGGCCGTTCAACGGTGTCTCAGCGCCGGTATCGCTGTCAAGATCGTTACCGGCGATACTTCGGCCACCGCCTGCCAGATAGCCCGGCAAATCGGGCTTTGGGACGATGCGGCCGACGGCGACCGCAACCGGATGGCCGGTGCCGAATTTGCCGCTGCCAGCGACGAGGAACTGCTCTCCCGCGTACAGGAGCTGAAGGTCCTTTCCCGCGCCCGGCCCTTGGACAAACAACGTCTCGTGCGGCTTTTGCAGCAGTGCGGCGAGGTCGTCGCCGTCACGGGCGACGGTACCAACGACGCTCCTGCGCTCAACTTCGCCCATGTGGGGCTCTCCATGGGTTCCGGCACTTCCGTGGCCAAGGACGCTTCGGACATCACGCTCCTCGACGATTCGTTTTCGTCCATCGCCACCGCCGTCATGTGGGGGCGATCGCTCTACCGCAACATCCAGCGGTTCGTGCTGTTCCAGCTGACCATCAACTTCGCCGCTATCGTCATTTGTTTCGCCGGGGCGCTCTTCGGCACCGAAATGCCCCTGACGGTCGTGCAGATCCTGTGGGTCAACATCATCATGGACACCCTCGCCGCCATGGCCATGGCTTCGCTGCCGCCCGACCCCGACGTCATGGGCGACCGGCCCCGGCCGCGCGACGAGTTCATCATCACGCCTGCCATGGCCCGTACCATCTTCGTGTGCGGCGGGGCTATGGTCGCCGTGCTGCTCGGTCTGCTGGGGCGGTGGTCTTGGGGCGGCGGCGAACCGTCCGTGCGGCAGCTGACGCTTTTCTTCTCGCTCTTCGTCTTCATGCAGTTCTGGAATATGTTCAACGCCAAGGGTTTCGAGACCCAGCATTGCGTCTTCGCCGCTTGGCGGGGCGCCCGCGAATTCTTCCTGATTCTTCTTGTCATCGGATTCGGGCAGTTCGCTATCGTCAGTTTCGGCGGCGAAGTATTCCGCACCGTGCCCCTTTCCCTCGGTGAGTGGGCGTTCGTTGTCGGGTCCACCTCCCTTTTCGCCCTTTTGGGCGAGGCCGTCCGGAGCCTGCGCAGGAAATCGGGCAATTCGAATAGCCGATCGGCGGCGGCCGGTGAAGATCGGCTGTGACGGCGGAATAGGTCCGGCTCCGGGGTGTTATCGTGCGTAAAAAAAGCGGTGGAAAGCCTAAACTTTCCACCGCTCGCTATTCGTCGGAAGTCCTCTACAGGATGCCCTGCTCGACCATCGACTTGGCGACTTTCATGAAGCCTGCGATGTTCGCACCTTTCATGTAGTTGATGTAACCGTCTTTCTCGGTGCCGTATTCCAAACATGCACCGTGGATCGAACTCATGATCTGATGCAGCTTCGCATCCACTTCTTCGGCTGTCCAGTTCAGTTTCTGCGAGTTCTGCGTCATCTCCAGTCCCGAAGTGGCGACGCCGCCTGCGTTCACCGCCTTGCCCGGGCCATAGGGGATCTTCGCGGCTATGAACGCATCGATCGCCTCGGGGCGGCAACCCATGTTCGAGACCTCGGCGACGATCTTCACGCCGTTGGCAAGCAGAGCCTTGGCATCTTCGCCGTCGAGCTCGTTCTGCGTGGCGCACGGCATGGCGATGTCCACCTTCACCTCCCACGGCTTGCGGCCCGCTACGAATTTCGAACCCGGGAACTTGTCGGCATAGGGTGCCACCACATCGTTGTTCGATGCGCGCAACTCGAGCATGTAGTCGATCTTCTCGGCGTTCAGCCCTTCCGGATCGTATATGTAGCCGTCGGGACCCGAGATCGTCACGACTTTCGCGCCCAGTTCCGTGGCCTTGGTCGCTGCGCCCCACGCTACGTTGCCGAAGCCCGAGATCGCGATGGTCTGGCCCTTGATGTCCATGCCTGCCTTTTCAAGCATCTGGCGCAGGAAGTAGACCGCACCGAATCCCGTCGCTTCCGGACGGATCAGCGAACCGCCGTAGGTCATGCCCTTGCCCGTGAGTACGCCCGTGTTTTCGCGCGCCAGCTTGCGGTACATGCCGTACAGGTAGCCGATTTCGCGGCCGCCCACTCCGATGTCGCCCGCAGGCACGTCGGTCTCGGGGCCGATGTGGCGCCACAGCTCCGTCATGAAAGCTTGGCAGAAGCGCATCACTTCGCGGTCGGACTTGCCCTTCGGGTTGAAGTCCGAGCCGCCTTTCGCACCGCCCATGGGCAGGGTGGTCAGTGCGTTCTTGAAGATCTGCTCGAAGCCCAAGAATTTCAGAATCGAGGGATTGACCGAGGGGTGGAAGCGCAGACCGCCTTTGTAGGGGCCGATGGCGTTGTTGAACTGGAAGCGGTAGCCCGTGTTCACTTGGACCTCGCCCTTGTCGTCGACCCATACGACCTTGAACGTGAAGCTCCGGTCGGGTTCCACGATCCGCTCCGCAATGCGGTTGGCCTCGAATTCGGGGTGCTGGTTGTAGGTCTCTTCCACGGTCATCAGTACCTCGCGCACAGCTTGCAGGTACTCGCTCTCGCCCGGGTGTTTCCGTTCGAGTTCGGTCATCAGATTGTTTACATTCATGGCACTGTAAGTGTTTTAAGGTTTTTGTTTGTTACAAATATAATTATTTTATGGATAGTTTGTAATCTTTCCCCATCTTTTTTCGCGCAGCCGCGAAACTCCCGGCCGGATTGTCAATCGCCCGTCGTTTCGGAGACTATCCCCTTGTCCGAACGGCCGTCGATGCAGACCCGCAGCGGGCGGTCGAAGCGCACCAGCCGCAGGTATTCCCCGTCGTGCAGGGCTTCGCGGGCGTCCAGCAGGTCCTGCCGGAATAGGCCGTCGCCCCGGAACGGGTTGATCGTCAGGTAGCCCACGCCCAGCGACGTCACGTTCTGGAAGAAGTGGGTGCCCTGCGAGGGCTCGACGTCGAAGCGTTCGATGCCGCACTCGACGATCACCTTCGCCTCCGATATGTGGGTCCACTTCACCGGCACCCCCAAACACGGATCCGACGAACCCCAGCGGCCCGGTCCCACGAGTATGTAGGAGCGGCCTTCTTCGCGCAGGCGCGTGTTCAGCGTCAGGAGCTCGTCTGCGATCTTTTCCGTAGCCAGCGAGTTGAATTTTTCGGTCTTCACATAGACTATGTCGGCTATGTCGGCCATCTGGCCTATCCCCAGCGCACTCTCGCCGTAGATCAGCGCGTCGGACGCATCCACCGCATCCCAATCGATCGGGCGGTTGTCTTGGCTGTCGATGATCGGGCGGATTTGCAGCAGGTTGAACACCTTTTCCCGGCCCGGTTCCACATCCATGTTCACCGCAAATTCCACTTCCACTGGGCAGCGCATCTCCTCCGCGCCCATCGCAAGGATGTCGCGTATGATTTCCGCCAGCGGGAAGGTGTTGTACTTCAGTATGTTGTTGAACGTGATGATCTTCCGCCCGCGGTCGTAGGGGCTGTCGGATATGCGTTCGTTCTCGCGGTCCCAGACCGATGTCACGTGGCGGGCGTTGCGGTATTCGCCGATTTGCGCCACGGTCAGACGGCGCAGGTTCACCCCGTCGTCGATCGACGTGCGGAATTCTTCCGGCCGCAGGCTCAGAGCCAGCACTTCCGTCTGCGTGTCGCGCAGCGCGAGTTCCGGCGTCGAGGTTTGCAGCACTTTCTGCGGGTAGCGCGGCGAGAAGCGCAGCGTTCGCCCGCCGTCCACCACCAGCTTGCCCAGCCCCATCGCTACGTTGCAGATGCCGTCTTCGGGTTTTTCGTCGCCGATCGGGTAGCAGTTGATCGAGCGCGCCACGCCCGAGAAGGTCGGGAACAGCAGGCCGTTCTGCTCGGTGCCGCACACCTCTTGTATGATGACCGCCATCTTCTCTTCCGAGATCAGGTTCTGCGACGTTTGTATGTAGGCTCTCGACGCTGCGAAGTAGACCGAGGCGTAGACGCTTTTCACGGCCCGCAGCAGGAGCCGCAGCATCTGGTCCTCGTTTTCCGTGTAGGGAATCATGTAGGTCGAGTAGATTCCCGCAAACGGCTGGTAGTGCGAATCTTCCAGCTTCGACGACGAACGCACGGCCAGCGGCGAGCGGACCGTACGGATGTAGGCCTTGAGCTCCTCTTGCAAGTGCGCAGGGACGGTCGCCGTCACGAATTCCGACAAGATTTCTTCGTCCGTGAACTCTTGCGATATGATGTATTGCAGCCCGTTTTCGCGGATGAATTCGTCGAAGCAGTCCGTCGCTATGACTACCGAACGCGGAATCATGATCCGCACCCCGTCGTGTTTGTCGTACTGGCGGTATTTGATCAGCATCGAGTTCATGAAGGCCAGTCCGCGGGCTTTGCCGCCCAGCGAACCCTCGCCGATGCGCGCGAAGGCCACCGCATCCGAGTAGGTCTCCGGGTCGAAACGCGCCACCACGCCTTGGCCCAGCAGCGTCCGATAGTCGCGGATCAGCTCGACCAATACCCGGCGGTGTTCTTCCACCGAGGCGAAGAGGCCCTTGTTGTAACGGCGGATCGACGCCGCCAGCGGGAAGAGGCCCCGCGAGTAGAGCCATTTGGAGAAGTGGTTTTGCGAGGTGTGGTACTCGAACGCATCGTCGGGCACGGTTGCGATCATCCGCTGCATCTGCGCAAGGTCTTTCGCCCGGCCGATTACGGTGCCTGTCTCCGGGTCGCGGAACACGAAGTCGCCGAACGCGAATTCGGTCGATATGTAGTCTTGCAGCTCCGAGAGCAGCGTCTTCGAGTTCTTGGCGATGAATCCGGCCCCCAGCTCGCGGGCCGTCTGGCGGAATTCCACCTGCGACGATTGCAGCAAGACCGACATCAAGGGGTTGTCTTCGCGGATGCGGCGGCAGAGCGCTATGCCCGCATCCGGGCGTTCGTCGGTCGGTTTGTCGTCGGCGTGCATCACGAATCCTACGTCCGAGATCACCCCCAGCAGGTTGTTTTTGTAGCGGTCGTAGAGCCGCGTCGCTTCGTCGTAGTTGGTCGCCAGCAGGATCTTCGGGCGCGCCCGTTTGCGCAGGATTTGCTGCTGCTCGTTCAGAGCGTCTTTCAGAAATTCCGTGTTCTGCATCAGCAGCAGGCGGTAGAGTTCGGGCAGGTAGGTCGAGTAGAAGCGGATCGAGTCTTCGACCAGCAGGATCGCCTGCACGCCGCCTTGCAGCATGTCTTCCTCGGCGTTCATCTTGTCTTCGACCAACTTGATGATCGCTATGATCAGGTCGTTGTTGCCGTGCCAGCAGAAGATGTAGTCCAGCCCCGAGCGGTCCTGCTCTTCGATGCGGCGGTAGATGTCCTTGGAGAACGAGGTCAGCAGCGCCACCGGGGTCTGCGGATGGCGCTGTTTGACGGTCTTCGCAAAGCTGAATACGTCCGGCTCGCCTACGTTGTACATCGTCAGGATGAAATCGTACGAATCGTCTTCGGCCAGCAGGTCCAGCGCTTCGCGCGTCGAGCTCACGCGCGTCAGCGAGGGCGGGTTCGACAGGTTCAGGTCCAGATATTCCTGATTGATCTGCGATTCTATGTGGCCGTCTTCTTCCAGAATGTAGCCGTCATAGCTGCAACATACCAGCAGGATCTTGTGGATCCGGTATTTCATGAAGCGGTATTGCGGGCGGGTGCCGTCGGGGTTCTTTTCCATGGGGCGTCTCTTTTTCGGTCCGTTGAACAAAGATATGAAAAAATGTTTATCTTTGTCTTATAGATTGGGTTGCGCCCCGGCAGTTTCCGATCGATTCGGCGCTGTTCCGGGCTCGGGCCGGTTTCAAAATAATATTATCATACGATGGATTCTCAGAAATATAGTTTGCAGGAGGTTGCGTCGGCCGCCGACGAGCGCGAGTGGATCGATTTCCCCAAGCGGCTCTACAAAGGCTATCCCAATTGGGTCTGTCCGCTGGACGACGACATCCGCGAGGTCTTCGACCCCCAGCGCAACGAACTTTTCGCCGACGGCGAGGCCGTGCGGTGGGTCGTGCGCGACGCTTCCGGTGCGGTCGTGGGGCGCATCGCTGCGTTCTACAACCGCGAAAAGGCCGCTTTGGAAGAGCAGCCCACCGGCGGATGCGGCTTCTTCGAGGCCGTCGATTCGCAGCAGGTCGCCGACATGCTCTTCGACGCTGCCCGCCTGTGGCTCGCCGCCCGCGGCATGGAGGCCATGGACGGCCCCATCAACTTCGGGCAGCGGCGCGACTGGTGGGGGCTTTTGGTCGAGGGCTACGAATTCCAACCGCTCTACAAGAATCCTTATAATCCTTCTTATTATAAGGAGCTTTTCGAGAATTACGGATTCCGCAACTACTTCAACCAGCATAGTTTCATCTGGCGCAAGGACGCTTCCGAAGCCAACCGTCAGATTTTCGCCCGCGCCGAACGGCTCTATTCTACGCCCGGCTATCACGTCGAGCATATCGACATGAAGAACGTCGAGGAGGCCGCCGAGAATTTCCGCGTCGTCTACAACCGGGCGTGGGCGCTCTTCTCCGGTGTCAAGCCCATGACCCAGAGCGAGGCCATGGAGATGATGCGGGCTTTGCGCCCCATCATCGACCCCGAAATCGTCTTCTTCGCCTATTTCAATCAGGAGCCCATCGGGTTTTTCGTCACCGTGCCCGACCTCAACCGCTTGATCGGCAAGTTCGGCGGCAAGTTCGGGCTGTGGCAGAAGCTGCGGCTCCTGTGGGACCTCAAGGTCCGGCGCAAGTGCGACCGCATCTTCGGCATCATCTTCGGCATCGCGCCCGAGTTCCACGGCAAGGGGGTCGAGTCGGCCATCATGGCCGAGTACTGGAAATACCTCGACCGGCGCGACATCCCTTACAAGACGCTGGAGCTCGCGTGGATCGGCGATTTCAATCCTGTCATGAACCGGATGATCGAGACCTATGTCTGCGCTTCGCGGCACAAGGTCCATACTACCTACCGCTATCTCTTCGACCGCTCCAAGGAGTTCCATCGGTGTCCGCGTCTGGGCGTCAAGCGGCGCGAGGAGTAGCGCCGCTGCTTCGTCCGAGGGGCATCCCGAGGCAGCCGCAGGCGGCGAAGAATCCGCTTCGGGCGGCCGCGGCCGACGGGGCGAGGAATCCGAAAACAGCCTGAAACCTATCCTATACCATGAAAACCACAGCTTTCACCAAGTACCACATCGCCGCCGGGGCCCGTATGGCCGAGTTCGCGGGTTACAACATGCCCATCGAGTTTTCGGGCATCAACGACGAGCACCTCGCCGTGCGTCAGGGCGCGGGGGTCTTCGACGTCAGCCACATGGGCGAGATTTGGGTCAAGGGACCCAAGGCGCTCGCGCTGCTCCAGCGCATCACTTCCAACGACGTGTCGAAACTCTACGACGGCAAGGTGCAGTATTCTTGTTTGCCCAACGGCCGCGGCGGCATCGTCGACGACATCCTTGTTTACCGCGTCGATGCCGAGACCTACCTGCTTGTAGTCAATGCGGCCAATACCGAAAAAGACTGGCAGCACATCTGCGCCGAGGGGGCCAAGATGGGGTTGCAGGCCGGGCCGGGCAAGGAACTTTACAACGCCTCCGACGAGATTTGCCAGCTCGCCGTGCAGGGGCCGCTGGCCATGAAGATCGTGCAGAAGATGTGCGCCGAGCCGGTCGAACAGATGGAGTATTATACTTTCCGCAAGATGCAGGTAGCCGGATGCGACGCCATCCTTTCCATTACGGGCTACACCGGGTCGGGCGGCTGCGAAATCTACGTCGCCAACGAAGACGGCGACAAGCTCTGGGCTGCGCTTTGGGAGGCCGGTGCTGAGTTCGGGCTGAAGAATATCGGGCTCGGGGCCCGCGACACCTTGCGGCTCGAGAAGGGCTTTTGTCTCTACGGCAACGACATCGACGACACGACGTCGCCCATCGAGGCCGGGCTCGGGTGGATCACCAAGTTCGCCGAGGGCAAGGAGTTCATCGACCGGTCTTTGCTGGAGCGGCAGAAAGCCGAGGGCGTTGCGCGCAGGCTTGTCGGATTCAAGATGATCGACCGCGGCATTCCGCGTCATGGCTATGCCATCGCCGCTCCCGACGGCACACCCATCGGCCATGTCACTTCGGGCACCATGTCGCCTTGTCTCAAGGTTGGGTTCGGCTTGGGCTATGTCTCCGCCGACTTCGCTTCTCCCGGGTCCCGCATCGCCGTTATCATCCGCGATAAACTGGTCACCGCCGAGGTTACGAAGATCCCGTTCGTATAGGGTCCGGGTGCTTGCAAGCAAAGAGGGCTGCCCAGCGGGCAGCCCTCTTTGCATATGTGGCGATATGTTTATTCCTCGGGAGCCTTTTCGGTCTCCGCAGGCGCTTCGGTTGCGGCGGCGGGGTCCTCGTAGGGCGTCACATCGATCAGCTCGACCTCGAATTCCAACGCTTCGTTGGGGCCGATGCGGCCGTTGTCGCTCGAACCGTAGGCCAGTTCGGCGGGAATCCAGAGCTTGATCTTGCCGCCTTTGCCCACCAGCTGCAAACCTTCGGTCCAGCCGCGGATCACGCGGTTCAGCGGGAATTCGATGGGCTCGTCCTTGTCGTAGCTGTCGGGGAGCTGCTGCTTCATCATCTCCTGCTGCTCCTTCGGGCGGTTCTTGAAGAGCGAGGTGTCGAAGACTTCGCCCGTGCGCAGGCGACCCGTGTAGTGGACTTTCACCACGTCGCGGGCATCTTTGGGCTGCATCTGCTTGTCGCCGGCCTTGATCACCTTGTAGAGCAGGCCCGATTCGGTCTTCTGCACGCCCGATTTCTTCTCGATTTTCTCGAGCCATTCCTTCGAGGCTTCCGCATTTTCGGCCGGGCGTTTCACCATGAAGTAGTATTGCAGGTATTGGCCTACTTCCTCCTCGGTCATCTTCGCGTTCTTGTCGCGCACGTTCCGCATGCCTTCCAATATCCACACCGCTTGCAGGGGCAGGCCGCTTTCGCGCACGTTGTAGCCCATGTCGACGCCGAATGCGGCCGACACCTCGTCGCGCTCCTCTTCGGTTTCGAACATCTCCGGGTCGGCGCCGTACTCGACTGTCGTGGTGTCGCCGCCGGCCACACGGATGCTGTCGGCTTCCTTGCGCTTGCGGTCGACGGCCTGCATGCGCTTGCCGTAGGTTTCATAGTTGAAGTAGTCCTGCAAGGTTTTGCGGGCCTCTTCGTGCTTCATCGGGGCTTTGCCGAGCACCGTTTTCTCGAAATTTTCGTCGATGGCCTTGTAGTCGAACGGTATGTTGCTCAGCTGGTAGTTCATACCCGTGGCGATGTTGGCGCCCAAAGCATAGGACAGGGTGTCCATTTGCGCCGGGTCGCCTGCGGTAACCGTCGTCTTGCGGCCGCCGTTGCAGGCGACCAGCGTCATGGCAGCAACGGTGGCTGCCAGTAGGATTTTTTTCATGTGCTTATTGTTTATAAATGTCTGTTACTCACTTTCGACAGGCAAAGATAGTGCAAGCCGGGCGGAAAAGCAAACGGAGTTCGTGTGCAGATGAATAATTATTCTCGGTTCATTGCCGTCCGGTCATCGCCTTCGGTTCGTGTATTTCACCACGTCGACCAGCTCCAGTTCGTAGTATAGCGTGGCGTTGGGACCTATGCCCAGCTCCTCGTTTCCTTCCGCTCCGTAGGCCGTCGCAGCCGGCAGCCACGCTGTGATGCGGCCTCCTTTGCCCACCAGTTTCAGGCTCTCGCGCACTCCCCGGCGCAGGTCGCCCACCGCCGTGCGCAGCGTGTCGCCCCGTTCGTAGGAGGAGTAGACTTCTTTCCCGTCCGTGGTCCGGATCAGATAGCGGACCGCCACTGTGTCGCGGTCCGAATTGGGGATGCGCTCTTGGTCGCCGACTTCGTTCACCGTGTAGGTCACGCCCGAGGTCGTCCGTGCGTATGCCCGGTTCGATTTGGCCACGTCTGCTAGAAATCGGTCTTCGTAGGCGCGGGCTTTCTCGGGCAGCGTGTGGTTTTGGTAGCGCAGGTAATAGGCCTCCGCTTCGGCCAGCGTCAGTTTCGTCTCCCCGCGCAGGGCGTCGCGGATGCCTTCGCATATCGCTTCGGCGTTGAGCGTCGAATCCATCCGGTGCAGGTTCAGGCCGATGTTCATGCCCAGTATGTAGGCAGTCGAATCGGTGTCGGTGCGCAGTTTGGTCCCGGTGGTTCCGTTTTTGGCGCAGGCGATCGCCATCATGCCGACGGCCAGCAGGAGTATCCGGCGGGGCTTCATCGCGGCTGTTTTTTGGAGAACAGGACGATCAGCAGGCTGCCCGCTGCGGCAGCTGCCGTCGAGCCCATCAGAATGGCTATCTTGCCCCGGTCGATCAGGTCGGCATCCGTGTAGGCCAGCGAATCGACGAACAGCGACATCGTGAAGCCGATACCGCCCAGACAGGCCACGGCCAGCAGCATCCGCCACGTCGCGCCTTCCGGCATCTCCGCCGCCTTGGACTTCACCGCCAGCCAGCTCGCCGCGAAGATGCCCAGCGGTTTGCCCGCCAGCAGGCCGAAGAATACGCCCATGCCCACCGAACCGATTTCCGGCGAGTAGTGGAATATGTTGACGTATTCCAGCGAGGCGATCTCCACGCCCGCGTTCGCCAGCGCGAATATCGGCATGATCAGAAAGGTCACATAGGGCGCCAGCGCGTGTTCCAGCCGGTAGCTCATGCCCACCGAGTTGGCTCCCAGCCGCGACATCTGGCGCAGATAGAAGCGGTGTTCTTCGTTGGGGAACTCTTCTTGCGAGGCTTCCACCGCCAGCAGGTGGTCTTTGAGCCAGCGCATCTTGTGCACGAAGTATTCTTTGCTGTAGCGCGGTTCCATCGGGATGAGCAGGGCCATCGCCACGCCCGACAAGGTCGCATGGATGCCCGAATAGTAGAACAGCCCCCAGACCGCCACGGCCGGCACCAGATAGAAGATCATTCGTTTCTCGCCCATCCGGTAGGCTACGTATACTCCCGCCATGATCAGCAGGGCTATCAGCAGCAGCCCCAGTTGCAGTTCGCCGCCGTAAAAGAGGGCGATCACCAGTATGGCTCCCAAGTCGTCGGCTATGGCCAGCGCCGTCAGGAATATCTTCAGCGACACCGGCACCCGGTCGCCCAGCATCGAAAGTATGCCCACTGCGAAAGCTATGTCCGTGGCCGTGGGGATTCCCCAGCCGTTGGCCGCCAGCGTCCCGTGGTTGAACAGCGCGAAGATCAGCGCCGGGGCCAGCATGCCGCCCGCGGCCGCCACTACCGGAAGGATGGCTTTGCGCACCGACGAGAGTTGGCCGTTCACCACTTCGCGCTTGATCTCCAGCCCCACCGTGAAGAAGAAGATCACCATCAGACAGTCGTTGATGAACTTCTCCACCGTCATCCCTTGCGGGAATACCCAATCGATCAGCCCGTTAGGTGAATGCACCGCCAGCGACAGGTCGGTTTCGAGCAGGTTGTGGTAGTATTCTTTCGTCAGCGGCAGATTGGCCAGCAGCATGGCCACCGCCACGCAGGCCAGCAGGACTACTCCGCCCGCCCAAGGGGCCTCCATGAAACCCCGGCTGCGCAGCGACAGTTTGTGGCTGTTGCGTACCCAGCGATACATTGAAAACAGACGCATGATATATACGGTTTTTAGTTGTTTGCGTTGTCCGGTTCTTCCGCGGTATTCGATTTCAGCGCCAGCCCGCAGAGTTTCCACAGCACCCGCGCTCCCGTGATCGCGTCGAGCCTCTCTTCCGGCGACGGGCTCACTTCGACCACATCGAATCCCACGATCTTGCGGCCCGTGCGGGCCACCGTCTCCAGCAGCCACAGGGCTTTGTTGTAGCTCAGCCCGCCCGGCACCGGGGTCCCCGTATGGGGGCAGTGCTCCGGGGTCAGGCCGTCGATGTCGAAGCTCACATAGACCTTTTCCGGCAGGCGGTCGGCTATCCGGCGGCATTGCGCGTCCCACGTCTGGCCCCGGTATTCTTCTGCGGCGAGCGTCAGGTCGTCGAACTGTTCTACCCGCGGCGTTGCCCGGGCCAAGTCCAATTCTTTGCTGCTGTAGTCGCGGATGCCGACTTGTACGATCTTCGTCGCCTGCGGCACGTCGCGCAGGACGTTGTACATGATCGAGGCGTGCGAGTGCTCGAATCCCTCGTAGGCTTCGCGCAGGTCGCAGTGGGCGTCGATGTGGAGGATGCCGAAACGCTCGTGGCGTTCGCCCAGCGCCCGGATCAGTCCGTAGGGCGTCGAGTGGTCGCCGCCCACCAGCCCCACCAGCTTCCCTTTTTCCAGCCAGTGGCGCGCCTGTTCCTGTATGTTGGCGTTCATCGCCGCGCTCCCTTCGTTGACCCGCCGCAGTTTGCGGGTTATGCTGTCGTCGTCCGGAGAGCCGCCCTGTTCCAAGTGGCGGATCACTTTCTCTGCATCGCTGCGCAGGCGCTGCGATGCTTCTTGCAGCGTGTAGTCTATGTCGGCCGTGGCTATGCCCCGGCGCCATGCGTCGGGCGACAGCGGGTCGTAGAAATCCAGCTGGGTCGAGGCTTCGATGATCGCATCGGGGCCGTAGGCCGTGCCTGCGCCGTAGGACACCGTCGCGTCCCACGGGGCCGAGATCAGCACCAGCGCCGCGTCGTCGGGGGTGTAGGGCATCCCGAAGTAGGTTCCGTTGTCCACGCCCACGCCATCGGGGTCGAATAGTCGCGAATCTTCCATAGGAGGAATGTTGTAGACTTGCAAAGATAGGCATTTTCGGCGACTTTGTGCAATTTTGTTTCGATTCGGCTGCGGGGCCTGTATCGGGCTGCGATTTCTTGTCCCGGTTGTTTGTTGCCGTATTTTGAACGCGCTTTGCCGAAATATCGTATCTTTGTCCCCGGAATCGGGGCGGAAGAAACGTTGCGTAGAGCTTCGATTCGAAGATAAAAAAATCATTTCCGCCATCTTGGCGTTATCTTGCGCTATCTTGCATAATAAGCATCGTATAACATGGTAAAAAATAGCAACTCTTTGCGGCCCCTTATTGTTGTCGATGAAGCTATCCCTTTTCTCGAGGGAGTGCTCGAACCGTGGGCCGATGTGCGCTATTTGCCCGGCGCCCGGATCGGAGCCGATGACGTGCGCCATGCCGAGGCCCTCATCGTCCGCACCCGCACCCGTTGCGATGCGCGGCTGCTTGCCGGGTCGCGGGTCCGGTTCATCGCCACGGCCACCATCGGTTTCGACCACATCGATACGGAGTGGTGCGCTGCCAACGGCATCCGTGTTGCCACTGCTGCCGGGTGCAATGCCCGCGGCGTGCTCCAATGGGTTGCGGCCGTGCTCGTCAGCCTTTCTCAAATGCAGGGGTGGCAGCCCTGCCAAAAGACCTTGGGCATCGTCGGGGTGGGCCACGTCGGGTCGCTCGTCAAGGATTACGCCGAAAGCTGGGGCTTCCGGGTGCTTTGCTGCGATCCTCCGCGCGAGGAGCGCGAGCATGCCGGATTCCTGCCTCTCGAAGAGGTCGCCCGGCAGTCCGATCTGCTCACGTTCCACGTTCCGCTCGATGCTTCTACCCGCCATATGGCCGATGCCGCTTTGTTCCGAATCCTGAAGCCCGGCGCCACGGTCATCAATTCGTCGCGCGGCGAGGTTGTCGACGGCGCCGCTTTGCTTGCTGCCGGATTCGATTGCGCGCTCGACGTCTGGGAGTACGAGCCGCACCCCGATCCCGTCCTGCTCGCCCGAGCCTTGCTCGCCACGCCCCATATCGCCGGTTATTCCGAGCAGGGCAAGGCCGCTGCTTCTGCTTTGTCCGTACGGGCCGTCGCCCGGGCTTTCGGCTTTCCGCTCGAGGGCTGGTACCCGCCCGCCGCGGCACCTTCGTGCCCGCGGCCCGTCGCGTGGCCGGAACTTTGCAGATCCGTCGTGCAGGCGTTCGACATCGCCGCCCAGACCCGCGCCTTGAAAGCCCGTCCAGAGGATTTCGAGCGCATGCGCGATCATTACGCCTACCGCCGCGAATACTTTTAGGGAAAAATTCTTACTTTTGCCGCCGTTATGTATCAGCGCGTCATCCGTCCTCTGCTCTTCTCGCTCCACACGGAGCGGGCGCACCGCGTCGTGGTGTGGGCGTTGCGGCTGGCGGGGTGGCTGCCCGGCGGCCGGTGGCTGCTGGCGCGGTGTTTCGCTGTCCGTCATCCCGCTCTCGGGCGCGAAGTCTTCGGACTGCATTTCGACAATCCTGTGGGGCTGGCCGCAGGCATCGACCGCAGCGGCGAGGCCATCCCCGGATGGGGCGCCGTCGGCTTCGGGTTCGTCGAGGTAGGCACGCTCACTCCGCGGCCCCAGTCCGGCAATCCCCGCCCCCGCATCTACCGCCTGCCCAAGGATCGTGCGCTCATCCACCGCACCGGCCTGCCCAACCGCGGGCTGGATGCCGCCATCCGCCATCTGCGGCGTCCGCGCAAGGGGGTCGTCGTCGGGTGCAACATCGGGCGCAACAGCTCCACGCTCTCCGAGAACGCTCCGTCTGACTACCTCAAACTTTTCCGCAACCTCTACCAATACGCCGATTATTTCACCGTCCATATCGGCGGCGATTGCCTTACCGAGGCTTCGACCGATGAGGTTCGCGGGGACATCCTGCGCATCCTCGATCCGCTTTTCGATTTCCGTCGCGGGCAGAACCAGTATCGGCCCGTCATGCTCAAGGTGTCGCCCGACATGTCCGACCTGACCATCGATCTGGTCACCGACATCCTCATAGCTACGCCGCTCGACGGCATCGTCGCTACCGACGGAACCCTCGGGCGCGACGGGTTGCAGACCAGCCGGGCTGCCGTCGGCAAGGCCGGAAGCGGACGGCTCAGCGGAGCTCCGCTCACCCGGCGGGCCATCGAGATCGTCCGGCGGATCCACACCCGTTCGGGCGGAAACTATCCCATCATCGGCGTCGGGGGCGTGATGAGCGCCGACGATGCCCGGGCCATGTTCGCTGCGGGCGCCGACCTCGTCCAGCTTTGCACCGGGCTCGTCTACGAGGGGCCCCGGCTTGTCCGCGACATCTGCCGGGCATTGATCGCCGATGCCGAGGCTGCCGAACTTGCCGCCAAAACCGAATCCGAAGACCCCGGAACGGACGGTTCGGGCAGCGCTTGTTCCGAAAGCTCCGCCGCTATGCCGGCATATGGCGCGGAATCCTCGTCCGAACACCCCGAACAATAATATTCCTCCCGTCATGAACGCTTCCGTCATCACGATCGGCGATGAGATTCTTATCGGCCAGATCGTCGATACCAATTCGGTTTCCATAGCCCGCCACCTCAATTCCGCCGGGATCGTCGTCCGCGAAAAGGTTTCGATCGGCGACGACCGCGAACAGATCGTCGCTACGCTTGCGCGCTCGCTGGCCGCGTCGCAGGTCGTCATCCTTACCGGCGGGCTCGGCCCCACCAAGGACGACATCACCAAAAAGACCCTCGCCGAAATGTTCGGCAGCGAGTTGGTCTGCGATCCGGTCGTTTCCGCCCATGTCGAGCGGATGCTGGCCGCGCGCGGCATCGAGTTCAACTCGCTCAACCGGTCGCAGGCCTTCGTTCCGGCCGGTTGCACCGTACTTTTCAATGCCCACGGCACCGCGCCCGGCATGTGGTTCGAGCACGAGGGACGCATCGTCGTTTCGCTGCCCGGTGTGCCGTTCGAGATGGAGCACCTCATGCACGACGAGGTGATGCCGCGGCTCAAGGCGCGCTTCGCCCTCAAGAGCATCGTACACCGGACGCTGATCACTTCCGGGCTGGCCGAATCCATGCTTGCCGCGCGTATCGAGCCGTGGGAGAACGCCCTGCCGTCTTATCTCAAACTGGCTTATCTGCCCAATCCCGGGGCCGTGCGGCTGCGGCTTTCGGCCTACGAGGTCGAGGGCGAAAGCGTTGCGTGCGAAATCGAACGGCAGTTCGAGGCGTTGCGCGCCATGATTCCCGAATACGTGGTGGGCTACGAAACGGCTTCCGTACAGGAACTGATCCACCATGCGCTGACCGCCGCCGGCCGCACCCTTGCCGTGGCCGAAAGCTGTACGGGCGGCACCATCGCGTCCCGGTTCACCGCCATGCCCGGGGCTTCGGCCTATTTCCGCTGCGGGGTGGTCAGTTACAGCAACGAGGCCAAAACCGATTTGCTGGGTGTCGATCCCGATGCCATCCGGCGTTTCGGCGCCGTCAGCGAGCAGGTCGCCCGGCAGATGGCCGAGGGGGTCCGCCGGGTTGCCGGGGCCGATTTCGCCGTGGCCACCACCGGCATCGCCGGACCTGCGGGCGGGACCGACGAGAAACCTGTCGGCACGGTTTGGATGGCCGTTGCGTCACCCCGCGGCACCGTAGCCGTATGCAGGCAGTGCGGCACCGACCGCGGACAGATCATCGACCGCGCCGCCTCTTTCGCCATCGCACTGCTGCGCGAAGAGCTGTCGAAAAACTGAAAATTCGGGACGGACAGCACGGGATTCTCCCGAAATTATCCGTTATCTTTTGCCTTTTCCCAAAAAAGTCGTATATTTGCCAGCCCGTTTCGTGCGGGTACAAACTAAAAACGTTACGACAAATGAAAGTTTGCGAAATCACAGGCAAGGTGGCGATCGTGGGCAACAACGTCTCGCACTCGCACCACAAGACCAAGCGCAAATTCAGTCCCAATCTGAAAACCAAGCGCTTCTGGTCGGAGCAGGATGGCCGTTGGATTACCCTGAAGGTGACGGCCGCCGGCATGAAAACCATCAACAAGAAAGGGCTTGAGGCCGCTCTGCGCGAGGCCGTGGCTCCGAAGAACGTTTACTAAAATCTATTCGCTACAATGGCTAAGAAAGGCAACCGGGTTCAGGTCATCCTCGAATGCACCGAACAGCGTGAGAGCGGTGTGGCAGGCATGTCCCGCTACATCACCACCAAAAACAAGAAGAACACCCCCGACCGTCTGGAGCGTCGCAAGTACAATCCGTTCCTCAAGCGCGTCACCGTTCACCGTGAAATCAAATAGTTAGTACGCCATGGCAAAGAAAGTAGTCGCAACACTGAAGACCGGCACGGGCAAGAACTTCACCAAGTGCATCAAGATGGTCAAGTCGGAGAAGACCGGAGCCTACATGTTCAAGGAGGGTATCGTCCCCAACGATCAGGTCAAGGAGTTCTTCGCCGAAGAGAAGAAATAAGTATTTTAAGAGTTTTGTCTCTTAAATACAAAGGGCATCCCGCGGGATGCCCTTTGTATTTGTCAGAACCGGTGTACCGCCCGGACCGGAAATTTGTTGTACTTGGGGATCTCCACCAAGTAGGGCGGCTGGAGGTCCATGTGGGTCGAGAGGGCTTCCTTCTCGTCTTTTTCGGTTGACGTGAAATAGTAGAGCATGCGGTCCATGCGCTTGCCGCCGTGTACGCGCAGGGCTTCGTTGAAACTGTTGCGGGCCCGGCGGTCGCTGTGCGTGCGGGAGCCGCCGTGGTAGCTGTGGCCGATGGCCAGCATTTCGTCGATCGAGGGCAGATACCAGCCGTCGCCGTGGTCGCGGCACCATTTGAAAGCCGGGAGAACATCCCACGACAAACCGTTTTCCGCAAGGTAGCGTTCCGCCGCCGCCATGTTTTCGCGGCCGTCGCTCGGGTGGACGGTGCCGAGGGCCCGCAGGTCCGGTTTGCGGAACAGGCTCCACGGCAGCATCGCTTCGTCGAGCGAGAGTATCAGGCCGTGTTCGCCGGTCGCATCCACATAGCATACGATGCCTTGCACACCGTCGCGGTCGTAATAGTCGCCTACCCGGCGCGGACCGGCGGGGATGTCGGCTGCCGGGGCATTGCCCGTTGGGGGCGCAAGCGTTTGCGGGGCGGCTGCTGGGATCTGTTGGGGCTGTGCGGCAGTTGTGGACGCCGGGGCGAAAGTCTCTTCTTCGCCGTTGGCATAGCGGATCGCGCTGACGGTTGCGAGCGGGAGCACGTAGGTCGGGCCGTCGGGATTCGAGACGCGTTTGTAGCGGATTTCGGTGGGCGAGATTTCGGTCACGCGGGCTTCGATGCGCGACGAATCGCGCCGGACGATCAGGTCCTGTGCCGACGCGGCGCCGATGCAGCCTGCCGCGGCCCAGAGTATGATTATGGTCTTTTTCATCCTCGCTGAAAATTTACATATAGACAAAGGTAATGTTTTTTTCGTTACCTTTGCAAGAAAGATAAATCCCCATACGATTATGGCAGTTTTCGATATTTTCAAGAAGAAGCCCGCCGCCGGGGCCGATGTCCGCAGCGGGCGGGAGGAGCTCAGCGCCGGGCTGGAAAAGACCAAGGCCGGGCTTTTCGCCAAGCTCTCCCGCGCTGTGGCGGGACGTTCGACCGTCGACGCCGAGGTGCTCGACGACCTCGAAGAGGTGCTCGTCACGTCCGACGTCGGGGTCGAGACTACCGTCGAGATCATCCGCCGCATCGAGGAACGGGCCGCCCGCGACAAGTATATGAACGCTTCGGAGCTGCGCTCCATCCTGCGCGAGGAGATTGCCGCCCTGCTGGAGCAGGCCCACGGTTCGGAAGAGAACTTCGGGCTCGATGCCCGGCCCGGCGAACCCTATGTCGTCATGGTCGTGGGGGTCAACGGTGCCGGAAAAACCACCACCATCGGCAAACTTGCGGCCCAGCTCGTCAAGGCCGGGCGCAAGGTGTGGATCGGCGCCGCCGATACGTTCCGCGCCGCCGCCATCGACCAACTCAAGGTGTGGGCCGACCGCGCAGGCGCCACGATGATTCGGCAGGAAATGGGCTCCGACCCCGCTTCGGTAGCTTTTGACACCCTCACTTCGGCCAAGGCCAACGGTGCCGACGTGGTGCTGATCGACACGGCCGGGCGTCTCCACAACAAGGTGGGGCTGATGAACGAGCTCACGAAAATCCGCAACGTCATGGCCAAAGTCATCCCCGGAGCGCCCCACGAGGTGATGCTCGTGCTCGACGGTTCGACCGGGCAGAACGCTTTCGAGCAGGCCCGGCAGTTCACGCAGGCCACGCAGGTCACCTCGCTGGCCATCACCAAGCTCGACGGCACGGCCAAGGGCGGCGTGGTCATCGGCATCAGCGACCAGTTCCGCATTCCGGTGCGCTATATCGGTGTCGGCGAGGGGATCGACCAGCTGAAGATCTTCGACCGCCGGGAGTTCGTCGACGCCCTGTTCGGCGGCGAGTAAAACGCCCCTGCCATGAAGAAAATCAACGTCATCACCCTCGGCTGTTCCAAGAACACGGTCGACAGCGAACACCTCATGGCGCGGCTGGCCGCAGCCGGGTACGAGGTGCTCTTCGACAGCGACCGCACCGACGTCGGGACGGTGGTCATCAACACCTGCGGATTCATCGGCGATGCCAAGCAGGAATCGGTCGAGATGATTCTCCGGGCCGCCGAAGCCAAAAAGGCGGGACGCATCGAACAGCTCTTTGTAATAGGTTGTCTGTCGGAACGTTATGCCGACGAGCTGCGTGCCGAAATCCCCGAGGTCGACGACTATTTCGGGGCCCGCAGCTGGGACGGCGTGGTGCGCGCCTTGGGAGCTGCCGAAGCTCCGGAACTCGCCACCCAGCGGCATCTGACCACGCCGGGCCACTATGCCTATCTGAAGATTTCGGAGGGCTGCAACTGGAAATGCGGCTACTGCGCCATTCCGCTCATCCGCGGACCCCACGTTTCGGTGCCCATGGAAGTACTCGAAGACGAGGCCCGCAAGCTGGCGGCGCAGGGGGTGCGCGAACTGATCGTCATCGCGCAGGACACCACCTACTACGGCATCGACCTCTACGGGCGGCGGATGCTGGCCGAACTGCTGCGCCGCCTGTGCCGCATCGGCGGCATCGAATGGGTGCGGCTCCACTACGCCTATCCGGCCGGATTCCCCGACGACGTGATCGAGACCATGGCCGCCGAACCCAAAATCTGCAAGTATCTGGACATCCCGTTCCAGCATATCGCCGACAACCAACTTTCGGCCATGCTGCGCCGCCACACCAAAGCCGAAGCGATGGCGCTGATCCGCAAGCTGCGCACCGCGATCCCCGACTTGGCCCTGCGCACCACGCTGCTGGTGGGCTATCCGGGCGAGAGCGACGCCGACTTTGCCGAACTGGAAGAATTCGTGCGCGAAGTGCGGTTCGAGCGGCTGGGGGTATTCGCCTACTCGGAAGAAGAGGGGACCCATTCGGCCTTGAATCTGCGCGACGACGTGCCGGAAGCGGTGAAGCAGCAACGGGTCGAACGCATCATGGCGCTTCAGCGCGAATTGTCGCTGGAGAACAACCGCCGCCGGGTGGGCCGCACGGAACGGGTGGTCGTCGACTCGCGGCAAGGCGACTACTACGTGGCCCGCACGCAATACGATTCGCCCGAAGTGGATCAGGAAATTCTGATTCCGGCCGCGCCGCGCCGCCTGCTGCGGGGCCGATTCTACGATGTGAAGATCGTCTCGGCGGCGGACTACGACCTCTATGCGGAAGCGGCCGCGAAATAAATTTGGCGGATTCCCGTTTTTTTTCTACCTTTGAATGCAGAATACGGAGTGCTCTCCGGCAAGCCATGGCCGACAAAAGCGTCATACAGAATATCGAGGTCCGCGTCCGGCGGCTCATCGAGGAACATCGGCGGCTCGAAGGGCTTTGCGGCGAACTGACGGCCGAGCGCGATGCCCTGCGCCGTGAGAACCGCGCGCTGGAAGAACGCCTGCGCGAACTCGATGCCGAAGTGGCCCGGATGCAGCTGACCGAAGGACTGGCCGGCGAGAGCGGCAACCGCGACAAGGCGCGGGCACGTGTCAACCGTCTTATGCGGGAGGTGGACAAGTGCATAGCGCTGCTCGAACGCCCCGATGCGGACCTGCCGTCCGAACGCGGATGAAAAGGATTGCCGGGGTCCTCGAACGAAGAGGCGGTGCGGCCGCGAGAACCGGGAGCACCGCAGCGAAGAGAAAGCAGATAAACGAAAAGCAATGGCCAAACAGGCGATCACGCTCAAAATAGCCGGCAAGAGCTACCCGTTCACCATCGAGAGCGGCAAGGAAGAAGCCTACCGGCTGGCCGAACGCGAGGTGAACAACTATCTGGCGCTGATCAAACAGCAGCAGATCCGCAACTGGTCGGAACAGGACTACCTTGCGATGGCGGCGCTCAAATTCGCCATCGGCAACGTGAAGACCCGGCTGGACCGCGAACCGGACGCCGACGACCTCGGACGGCTGGAACGGCTGGACGGCGAACTGGACGCTTATTTGAACTCCTTGGGGGAGTGACGTTCTTTACCATACGGAAGAATCTACCCGCATAGATTCCTTACAGCTTTGCGAAACTGAACACTTCTTACATCGGAGCAACTCGCGACGCTTCAAAATCAGGCCTCGACCCCGCGAGGGGTGCACGCCCGGCGTGCCGGTGGAAGGTTGCGATTGTCGGAGCCTCCGCACATGACTTATCTTGCAGATTCGTCAAACAAGACTAAGGAACCCTATGCGGATTTTTTTTGACATCGGAAGATCCCGGACGCCGCATCCGCCTGCGAAGCGGAGACGGCCGGCGGGAGAGAAAAACATACAATACTAACAAAAGCAGACGATACTCAATGGATACTATTATTTGGGCAGGCATCTCGGCCGTCGGAGCCGTTGCGGTCTATGCGACGGCGACGGGGCTGATAGCCCGGACCTCGATCCGCAAACGACGCGAAGCGGCTTTGCGGGAAGCCGAAGCCGAGGGCGAGATGATCAAGAAGGAGAAGATCCTTCAGGCCAAGGAACGCTTCATGCAACTCAAGAGCGAACACGACCGCCAATTCAACGAACGCAACCAGAAGATCGCCCAGAGCGAGCAGCATGTCCGTCAGATCGAACAGAACATGCAGAATCAGCAGCGCGAACTGGAGAACAAGGTGCGCGAGAACGAACGGTTGCGCGAACAGATGCAGAACCAGATGCAGGCGCTCGAGCACAAACGCGAAGAGATCGACCGCATCCAACGCGAACAGAACGTGCGGCTCGAACAGATATCGGGCATCAGCTCGGAGGAAGCCAAGAACATCCTGATCGAGAACATGAAGGCCGAAGCCAAGACCGAAGCGGCAGCCTACATCAACGAGACGATCGAAGAAGCCAAGATGACCGCCTCGAAGGAAGCCAAACGCATCATTGTGGCGTCGATCCAACGGGTGGCGACCGAAACGGCCATCGAAAACGCCGTGACGGTGTTCAACATCGAGAGCGACGAAGTGAAGGGCCGCATCATCGGCCGCGAGGGCCGCAACATCCGTGCGCTGGAAGCTGCGACGGGCATCGAAATCATCGTAGACGACACGCCCGAAGCGATCATCCTCAGCGGATTCGACCCGGTGCGCCGCGAAATCGCGCGCCTGTCGCTGCACCAACTTGTGACCGACGGCCGCATCCACCCCGCCCGCATCGAGGAAGTGGTGTCGAAAGTGCAGAAACAGATCGAAGAAGAGATCGTGGAAGTGGGCAAACGCACGACCATCGACCTTGGAATCCACGGCCTGCACCCCGAACTGATCCGCATGATCGGCAAGATGAAATACCGCTCGTCGTACGGTCAGAACCTGTTGCAACACGCCCGCGAAACGGCCAACCTGGCGGGAATCATGGCCTCGGAACTGGGCCTGAACCCGAAGACGGCGCGCCGGGCAGGCCTGCTGCACGACATCGGCAAAGTACCCGACGACGAACCGGAACTGCCGCACGCAATCATCGGCATGAAACTGGCCGAAAAATTCAAGGAAAAACCCGAAGTCTGCAACGCCATCGGAGCCCACCACGACGAAGTGGAGATGAACTCGCTCATAGCGCCGATCATCCAAGTCTGCGACGCGATCTCGGGAGCCCGCCCGGGAGCCCGCCGCGAAGTGGTGGAGAGCTACATCAAACGCCTGAAAGAGATGGAAGACATCGCACTGTCGTATCCGGGCGTAGTGAAGACCTATGCGATTCAGGCGGGCCGCGAACTGCGCGTGATCGTAGGCGCGGACAAACTGACCGATCAGGAATCGGAGAGCCTGTCGCACGACATAGCCAAGAAGATACAGGACGAAATGACCTATCCGGGACAAGTGAAGATCACGGTGATCCGTGAAACCCGGGCGGTGTCGTACGCGAAATAACCCGAACCTTGTGAGGCGGCCCGGCGGCCGCCGGCGAATATCGGAAGCAACCGAAAATCCGGAAACAGAGTAGGTAAACACTATTTAATTGTTCAACTCAAATTTATTGTATTATGGAGTTTATCAAATCCTCTTTCAACGTCTTTCTTAACGCAGTGAAAGGTCAGTACTTCGACTTCAAGGGCCGCACGAAAGTAGCCGACTTCTGGAAGTTCGTACTGGTGGCATTCGTAATCAACATCGTACTGGGAATCATCGACAACATCATCGGCATGCGCCTTCTGTCGGGCCTGTTCGGTCTGGCGATCCTGTGCCCGATGCTGGGCATCGGCGCCCGCCGTCTGCACGACATGGGCAAGAGCGGCTGGTTCCAGCTGATCAACCTGATTCCGCTGGTGGGAAGCATCCTGCTGATCTACTGGTGGTGCCAGCCCTCGCAGGCCGAAGCCAACAAATGGGGCAACGCTGCCGCCTAAGCGCAGCCGCACCCGACGCAAAGTCCGCCGTTGCAAAAACGGCGGACTTTTTTTTATAACTTTGCGACATGCACGAAGATCTGCGCGACTACATAGAAACCGAAATCCTGCCCCGCTACGAAACATTCGATGCGGCGCACCGCACGGACCACGTGCGGACGGTAATCGAACAAAGCCTGACGCTGGCGGCCCATTATGAAACGAGCGAAGAAATGGTATACGTGATTGCGGCGTATCATGACCTCGGACTGACCGACGGCCGCGAACGCCACCACATCCGCTCGGGCGAACTGCTTGCGGCGGACGAGACCCTGCGCCGCTGGTTCACGGAAGAAGAGATGAACACGATGCGCGAAGCGGTGGAAGACCACCGGGCCTCGGCGGAACGCGAACCGAGGACGGTTTACGGCCGGATCGTAGCCGAAGCGGACCGCTGCATCGACGCGGAGACGGTCCTGCGCCGGACGATCCAATACGGGCTGGAACACTGCCCGGAACTGGACCGCGAAGCGCAATACGCCCGCTGCTGCGAACACCTGGAACGGAAATATGCCGACGGCGGGTATCTGCGGCTCTGGATCCCACACTCGGAAAACGCCCGGCGGCTGGAAGAACTGCGCGCGCTGATCCGCCGACCGGAAGAACTGCGCCGCCGGTTCGATGCGATATACGACCGGGAAAACGGACGGTAGGAACGCTACTCGGTCTCGGAAGGGAAGTGCTTCATGTACTGCACGCGCTGGAAAAGCGCATTGCCGATCTGGCCGTAGTCCAACTTGCCGTAGAACTCGTCGAGCGACGAAAACCCGTGGCGGTCAGCCCACTCGTCGACGAAACGGCCGATCTCCGCAATCGATTCATACCCGGATAGGTGGATGGCCGTACATATCTGCACGGCCCGCGCTCCGCACAAAAGGGCCTTGACGGCTGCTTCGCCGTTATGGACTCCGGTCGAAACGGAGAGGTCGAGCTCGGGGACCATCGAAGTGCAGAGCGCCGCGCTGCGCAGGACGTTGCGCAACTCCGAAGGAGCGCTGAAGGGGTCGCTGGCGACGAACTTCAACCGCTCGATGTCGATGTCGGACTCGAAGAAGCGGTTGAAGAACACCACGCCCCGGGCACCGCAGCGCTGCAAGGCGCTGGCCAGCGACAAGACGTTGGTCAACCGCATGGGCAGCTTGACGGAGACGGGAACCGATATGGTCCGGACCACCTGCCGGACGATCTCGACGTACTGACACTCGATTTCCTGAGCGGGAAGATAGGGGTCGGCGGGCTGCAAAAAGATGTTGAGCTCCAATGCGGAAGCCCCGGCGTCAGCCATGGCGGCGGCATAATCGGCCCAACCGCCGCCCGCGGAAACGCAATTGATGCTGGCGATGACGGGGAGCCCGGTGTGCCGGGCGTCGCGGATCAGATGGAGAAACCGGGTTTTGTAATCGTCGCTCAGATAACGCTCGAGGTACTCGCCCGAATCGCCCATGCCCTGCGGCTCGTAATCGAAGACGGCGGCGCGGCGCAGGACCTGCTCCTCGAAGATGGATTTGAGAACGACGGCTCCGGCGCCGTGGGCGGCGCACTTTTCGATGCTGGCCGCGGAAGCGGTGTAGGGCGAACTGGCGACGATGACCGGAGACGAAAGCTCCAACCCGAGGTAATGCGTTTTCATGGCTGTTGGCGGATGTGTTTCATGCGCATCCGCGATTTTCGTGCCGGATATGTACTCGCTCGCTTCGCGCGACACGACAAAAAAACTTCGGACTGGAAGAGCCCGAAGTGAGGAAATGAATAAAATCGGCGTGATAATCAGAACGGGAGATCGTCGACCTCGGCGGCGGGAGCCGAAGCATAGGAAGGCTCCTCGGGCAGAGGCGGCATATTGTCGGGCATGGGCGCGGCGGGTGCCTCGGACTGCCGGGGCTGGAGCCGCCAAGCGCGGATGTCGGTATACCAGCGCCCATTGTACTCGCGCGACTCGATGTTGACCGAGACGCTGTAAACGGCCCCTTCACGCAATTTGGCGGTGTCGTCGGGCCGGTTGAAGAACGTGACGCAGATCTTGCGCGAGAACTGCCCGCCGTCGTTGTACTCGAAGACGACGTCCTGACGCTGCCACTCGCCGCGGGCGGAAGTGCCCTTGGTGACGGGCATTATTTTGTAAACGGTTCCTTCAAATTCCATAAGTGCGAAGTTTATTTATTGTCGCAAAGGTAGCAATTTTTCGGGACAAAAGATTTTGGGGAATGAAAAAAGATAAGGACCCAATTTTCAGACGAACGAAAAACCCGATACCGACACGCAAAACGTCTCCTCTTTGAAGGAGACGTTTTACTCTGAAAAGTGGGCCCAGAGGGGCATGATCCCACGGCTCGAGGAAATCGAATCCCTTCTGTTTTTATTTGAGACATACTGCAATCCGGCTGAATTTTCGGGTCCGGAATGCTATATTTCATAGCTTCTGTGCTTTTCGAGCGATGCCTCACCGTGAGTGTTTGTTCGTGGCGAAAAAAAATTCTAAATTTGTCGTGCTTGGGTTGCACTCCCAAGCAGACATATCGAAAGTGTTTTCGCTTTTGTCC
>JAIDUK010000020.1 GCA_029060215.1 Alistipes sp. | reverse complement strand
CGATATGATATTTGATATCGCTTTTAATATTATGAGTATGCAAAAACTTATTTTAGGCTAACGATAGATAAGATAAAAGCATTTTTCAGAATAACTTAATTTACAACAATCTTCAGTTCGGGTCAGTTTATAGGAAAGATTAGTTATTGTATTTAAATCATATTGATTGATTGTCTGTAAATTTAATAAAACCATTGCGATTCGTGTCGGGATTATTTCGCCATATTCGAGTATCGCCAACTCCTGTTGAACAATATTTGTCAATTCTTCAATATATTGAGTTGTCTCATCTGTATTGTTTTGGAAATATAATGACACTATAAGATTATTCAATATACATGTCTTTTGCTTTGTACTTCTTGTATATGTCTGGCAATAAGAGAGTAAACTTTTAAATAAATCAATAGCTTGTTGGAAACGGAATTCTTTTAATTCTATTATTCCCCGCAAATTAGCGATATTACAATAATGCCACGTGAAATTATTGTCCCGAGCTTGATTCATTAATGAATCAATAGCATTTATATTATGGATATTATCGAATAAAACTTGTTGATAATAAAACATATTCCAGCAATCGATATATCCAACTTGCTGTCTATTGCCAAATTTAGTATAATCGATGTTTGTGGCTTTATGCATATATTTTTTCGCAGCATCTATATTTCCCAAGGTCATAAAACATCCAGAGATATCTAAATAATTATGATATATTAAATAATAGTTGTGATGAAAAAATGCAAGTCTGAGACTTTTGGCGAGAAACGATATTGACAGATCCATCTCATGGCGCATCCTGTAGCTTACCCCCAATCTATTATATAAAACGCATAGACGAGGGTCGTGATCCTTTAACATTTGTTTTTGTTTGTTTAAATACCACAGAGAGCGACGAGTATTCGGTACTTGCTGATATGCGCTTCCCAAATTAGCGTACAATCGACATTTAATATTATTAATACGCTCCTTATAACTATCACCTATGCAATAAGAATCCAACTCTTTCTCTAATTCCAAAGAACATTGAATGACTTCATTTATATCAGAATATTCTTTCGCCACATTGTATTTCGTTTCTTTTACAGATGCACATAATAATAATATGTCAATATCTGTTTTGTCCCTATGCTTTGAGAGAAAAAAGTCGCAATATTCAACAGCTCTTTTTTTATCCTCTATATCTATCAAATTATCAATATATTGCAAACATAAATCGTTAAACTGCTTATCATACTGGCTGGGGCAATAATAGAGGATATTGATTTGCGTTTCTATAGAATATTCATTGATATTATTGCAAGCTGTAACTGCATAGTGTTCGATTTCGTCGATCGTTAAGTATTGTTTTATAGTATCGGTAAATATCCGATATAATGTTTCGTGGTCGAATCGTACAAAAAACGTCTCTATAAATATAAATCTATGTTCTTGGAGATATTTCAGATCCTCGAAAACGGATTCTGGGAATAATGATGGTAAGATATGTTTTGGCAATCTGTTCTTAAATATTACTAAATAGCACAAAATAGCCCCATATAAAGACGAGTCTTTAATGGCATTTTTAAACCGGTTTTCTATTATGGTATTGCTGTTGTAACCATCCAATTCCAAATTGTGCTTGTGTACATGCAATAATCCATCGGATTGGAATGTTGCATCCGTTGATGTAAATATCGACAAAAGAAAATGGACAATATTAAAAGGGATTCTTCCTGCAATTTCAACTATTTTATTTAAAATGAAATCTCGATCTTTTTTATCATAATCAATGTAATGATCTACTAAAGATTGAGCATCTTTAATCGAAAAATCATCAAGTTGATATTTTCTAATTGAATTTTCGCATGTTGCATATAACGCGTTATAAAATTCAACAATATTAAAATTCTTATTAGAATGCAATTCAATGCGCTCTGCCAATATTATATTTATATCTGTATACCTGAGATTGGTATTACAAGCAATTCCTAAAATAAAGTCCAATGAAGATTTATTTGCTATATGGATATCCTCTATAATTAACAGAATACGTTTGTGTTTCGATATTTCGTATAAAACATTACTTACAAGTTTTGCTAATATTTCAGTACTATGCAAATCGAATAGTTTTTTATTCTCATTTGAAAATAACTGATCTATAATAATTCGACATTCTTCTTCGGTATCATTAAAGAGCATTGCCTTAATTACTCGCGAATAATCGGACTCCTTAACTAAATTTCCAATATTTATAAAATCAATCAGTATTTCTTTTGCTATTTCCACCATGTCGGCGAATGGGAAATGCAATATATGGTAACACGTATAGTTTTTACTGCGAATCCTATCGCATATCATATTTATAATAGTGGACTTCCCCACACCTCCAATTCCCTTGAATATCGTAAGAGACATTTTGGATTGGGATACTTCTGTATTATGAATAAATTCTTCGATCAATAGATTTTGATAAGTTGTAAGAAATGGAGTATGTAGTAATCTATTATCGAAAGAGTTCCTATCCAAACTGTATTTTACTTCATATTCTTTTAATTCAACAGGTTTTATAATTATATCGAAAGTATTTGGAATATCATATACCTTACATAAGATATCGATATTCGCTGTGGAATACGACGCAATTGAATTTTCTATAAATAAAAAATCATCTTTTACATTGTGTGGGTGGAATATTTGAACTCCAACATCGGATCTTATTTCAATGCAGTAATTTATAGTATTAGCGAACAAATTTTTTATGTTGATCTGGCACGTGAATTCCGCGCCAATTATTATTTTGACATTATTTGAAGGCCAATACGAATATTCTTTATTGGAAATGTATGCAAAATTTGTTATGAAAAAATCTGATATATTGATTCTATCGTCAACTTTATCAAGGCGATTTAATTGAGGATTGCAGATGAATAAATTTGTATGATCGTTTTTAATTCGATATAACCGATTGATAATTTCCCTACCGATCTTTTGATACGTCGCTTTAGCTCCCAATGCTTTCTTTGCTGCATCTTTCCCATGATATCCCGTAACTGTTATATCATCTAGATATGAATAGAGGTTATTTGGATTTTCTATTATGATAAATTGTTGAAATCTAGATCCGTCAATTAATTCGATAGTGAGTTTTTTAATTGTTACATCCGATTGATTGAATTTTTCCACATATGAAAAAAGATCTTGCCGAATATTTGTATTAGTCGTAATAAACAATTTGTCTATTTTATTCAGAATAGCATTCGAGATGTCGTCTCCAACATCGCACATTGCTAGTTTATCTGAACCTCTATATTTCGCTTCACAATAGTATGTTCCTCGTTCATTAATGTTTTCAACATCTCTACTACCATCTCGAGTACGAGGTCTTAAATTCCATTGATTTCGGTCATTTTGAGCTTGCAAAATCAAATACGAAGCAACCTCTAACTTAACATCATTATTAATTACCTCCCATATTAATGACCATATTTTATCAATACGAGTATCCATAATCTTTAATTATCGGTTGTTGAGTTCAGGATAAAGTTTTATACTTGGGTAAATTAAAATCCCAAGTATGGAACAGGAGAAGAAAGAGATCGCGGCGGCGATCGGGGAATTCCTATGGCATTGCCGTTTCGAGAAGAAATTGGACGAGAAGACGATTCGTGCGTATCAGGCCGATCTGCAGCAGATGGCGGAAATCATAGGCGGAACGACAGACATATTCACTATGTCGAAAACCGATATCAAGCATTATCTTCAAGCCATTGCTCACTTCAAGCATAAGACAATCAAGCGGAAAATCGCAACGCTGCGATCGATGTTAAATTATCTGGAATGCGAATGCGAGGATTATATCAATCCGATGCGCAAGATGCAGATCAGGATGAAAGAACCCCTACGGCTCCCCGTCGTGATGACAATCGAGGAAATGCGCCGTATACTTACTTTCCTCTATCATCGAATCTCCGAATATCCTGAAAATACTTATTCATATAAGGCTGTTATCCGGAATATTGCCGTTGTTGAATTACTGTTTGCCTCAGGTATGCGGGTCAGCGAATTATGCAGCCTTCGAAATAAAGACATTAATATGGAGATCGGAGAAGTCCGAATTATCGGCAAGGGAAACAAAGAACGAATCATTCATATTTGCCAGCCGGAAACATGGAAAGCATTGCATCATTGGCTTGAATTAAGAAACGGAGCTTGCGAATCGCAGGCTCCGTTCTTTACCAACCGACTGCACCGAGGTTTATCTACACAATCGGTGCGTCAGATGATTCGGCATATTGTTTCTGCTACGGGTATTGAAAAACATATTACGCCGCACACGTTTAGGCATACGTTTGCAACGCTGTTATTGGAAGAGGATGTCGACGTTCGATATATCCAAAGTTTGCTGGGCCATAGTTCGATCGCCACAACGCAGATTTACACACATGTCAATCCAAACAAACAGCGACAGATTCTGCAAACCAAGCACCCGCGCAGGAGGATATAGACTTCTAAAAGAAGTCCGCAAACTTAAGTTTGCAAAGAACGAAATAAAAGTTGAACTGCGGCCAAAAATTTGCATCATTACCAAATATTGGTAACTTTGCAAAAAAAAGAGGCAGCTTATGAAAACGACATCGGTAGCTTTGGGAGCCTATTTTGAGAATTTTATCCAGTCCACGATTGCACAGGGACGTTATAACAATGCCAGCGAGGTGGTGCGCGCCGGCCTGCGGCTTTTGGAGGAGCAGGAAAACAGTGTCGTGGCGTTGAAGAGCGCAATCGACGAGGGCGTGAGAAGCGGCATCGCCGTAGGGTTCGATCCCGAACAACATCTGCGGACGTTGAAAATGCAGCGGAAAAATGGCTGATCTGCTTTTCTCGAACAAGGCCGTCGAAGACCTCACGAACATCTGGAATTACACGGTCGAAACATGGTCGGAGGTCCAAGCCGACAAGTATTATGCGTTGCTCGTGGATACCTGCCGTCAAATAGCCGACAGTTCTCGACCGTTGGGCCGAGAGTACGCGGAAATCATGGCCGAATTATACGGCTACCGAATGGGGAAGCACATCGTCTTCTATCGGACTATTTCCGAAAAAACAATAGAGATCGTCAGAATCCTGCACGAACGCATGGATTTGGAAAACAGGATACGAGAATGATTCCGAAGATAGTTCTCGAAAATAAGAAAGCGGAGTATTGCAATGGTCGTCTGCCCGTAGAGAGCGGCGTATTGCGCGATACGACGATGCCGTCGATGCGCACCGGATCCTGTCGACATCAAGATGCAATAGAGCGCATTGGATGCTAATTCGGTACTTTCTTCGGCCCCTGTCAGGTACACCGAAAGACACCGCGAATATGCTTCGATATGCACTTTCGTTCTATTGGTCTAAAAATAAAAATTTCCTGTAAACCAATCGTTTACAGGAAATCGCTTTTCTTTTCATCGTACTTTGGCGGAGAGAGAGGGATTCGAACCCCCGGTACAGTTGCCCGTACACCGCATTTCGAGTGCGGCCCGATCGACCACTCCGGCATCTCTCCGAAACCCGGACCGCGAAAATCGCGTTTCGGGACTGCAAATATAGGAATAATTTTTATTATCCGCTATCATCGCCCCGAAAAAAAATACAAAAACACACAAAACACCCGCGAAACCCGGGGCACGACCTATCGGGACCGAATAATATTTACCTCCGATTTCGCCGGTGCGCCCCGCTCGGCGAAGCGCGAACAAGCATACTCGCTTGCGCCCCTTGCATATCGGCAATCTTCGTGGAAGATTCGGCCGCCCCTCAACAATACCCAAATAAATTTGGCATTGCAGTCGACTTGCGCTATCTTTGTCCGAAACGGTCGTCGGCGACGACCGATACAACGACGGAATCGGTCGCAAGATTGCACCATTTTTGCCGGGAAGCGACGAAGAAAAGGCGCGGATCCCAACCGATTGTCGGCACGGACGATACTAAATCGGCACCGAATTCCGTTGGTTCAACAAACAGACGACCTTAACAACAAGCGCGTTATGAAAAAGTGGATATTCATCATCGGAGCGGCCGCGGCGGCAGGGCTGACAGGATGTTCGTCGGCATACTTCGCCTCGGCAGGATACGGGAACGACGACCTCTATGCCATCCACGACAAGGCGGAGATCGCCCGGCGCCAGCAGGCCGAAGCCGAACGGAAAAAGGCCGAAGCCGAGGCGCGCAAAGCGGAATGGGAGGCCCGGCTGGCCGAAGCCGAAGCCAATGCGGCGCAGCAGCGCTACTACGAATCCGCGACGAACCCCTACGAAGCAGTATTGGCCGACACCTACGAAAGCGCCTACGCCCGGCGCCTGCGAGGGTTCGAGTCGCCGACCTACCGGCTGCCGTCGAGCTACTACGACTTCCGCTACGGCAATTCGTTCCACTACGTGTCGGCCTACGACCCGGCGTTCTACAACGTCATGGTCATGGGCGACGAGGTGTGGGTCGAGCCCAAATACATCACCGCCATGTTCGGCACTTGGGGCCGCCCGTCGGTCTACATGGACCCGTGGTACTACGGTTGGAGCTGGCGTCCTTACTATAGTTGGGGATTCTCGTTCGGTTCGTGGGGCTGGGGGTTCGGTTCGTGGTACGATCCGTGGTATTATCCCGGCTGGGGATGGGGCCATCCGCATTGGGGCGGACACGGACACGGGCGCCCGCCCCGTCCCTACGCCTCGAACATCGTGCACAGGGCCAACCCCTACGCGCCGCCTTCGTCGGGTAACCGCTATTACACCCGCGACCAGCGTTTCGGTACATCGGGCACTTCGCCCAACCGCGGCAGCAGCAGCCGCTTCGGCGTGCGCAGTTCTTCGTCGGGCAGCCAGTCGGGCAGCCAGAGCGCCAAACCGGGTTCGACGTCGAACCGCGGCAACCGCAACAGCTACTCGAACCCGTCGTACCGCAACAATTCGGGCGGCAACACCTACAACCGCGGCGGTTCGTCGAATTCCTCGGGCAGTTCGTACAATCGGGGCAGTTCGTCGAGCGGTTCGAGCAGCTCCTACAACCGGGGCAGCAGTTCAAGCGGTTCGAGCGGTTCGTACAATCGCGGCAGTTCGGGCGGCGGCAGCAGCCGCAATGCCGGCGGACGCTAATCCGATACCCATCTATATACTTTGATGTACCAACGTTCTTGAACCGTAATTCTAAATCCGCCTGCTGTAACTCGCGGCTATTGCCGCGCCCCGCTAAGAGCGGGGTTTTATGAGCAATCGCTGTTCCCACCCCCAACTGCGGCAGCAGGCGAGAGCAATCGGAACTTGTTCGGATTGCCGAGCCGCCACAGCAGACGCGGAACTTGTTCCGCAAACCCCCGCCTCAGGCAGGGGCTTCGGTCGGAAAACCGGAAGAACCGAAATTACAGCACCGTTGGTACAACAAGATATATAATCGTGATCCGATAAAACAGACACAGCCATGAAACGTACACTCTGGATAACGTTGGCCGCTTTGCTGGCCGGGGCAGCCGCCGCTTCGGCGCAGACGAGCTACAACCGCGACATGGGCGGCATGCTGATCGACCGCGACATCATGACGCCGGCCGACCTGATCGGTCTGTCGCAGACGCAGTTCAACTTCGGAACGGCGCGCGCGATGGCCATGGCGGGGGCTTTCACTTCATTGGGTGCCGACGTCTCGTCGATGGCCATCAACCCGGCCGGATTGGGCATGTACCGCAAGAGCGAGGTGACCCTCACCCCGATGATGACTTTCTCCCGAAGTTCGACGCCGGATGCGGGTGCCTACGGCAAGAACGGCACCAACCGTTTTTCGGTCTCCAACTTCGGCGTGGTCGTCAACGCGGTCAACCGTACGCACGGATTGATCGGGTTGAGTTTCGGATTCGGCTACAACCGCATCGCCGACTTCAACTACGACTATTCCTACCAGCGTTCGGGGCAGGCGGCGACCGTGGCCGACCTCTTCGCCCGGCAGTTGATGTGGGACGAGGTTTCGAAAGAGAGTTTCCGCGACAACAACGGTCTGGGCCAGTGGAATTGGGACCGCATAGCGCCCCAGCATTGGAACGCAGCCC
Source organism: Alistipes sp. (assembly GCA_029060215.1). Lineage (GTDB taxonomy): Bacteria > Bacteroidota > Bacteroidia > Bacteroidales > Rikenellaceae > Alistipes. Next base: position 42,284 of record JAIDUK010000020.1, on the reverse strand, counting down.
TCGCCTACCGGGCCTACATGATCGACCAGACGGGCGACAACGAGTGGGCGCCCACGTGGATCGGCAACAACGCCGACATCACGCACTACAACACGGTCAAAAGCCGCGGTTCGGCGGGCGAATACGCCCTCTCGGTCGGCGCCAACATCGAAAACAAGTTCTACATAGGCGCCACGCTCGGCATCCAGAGCATCCATCAAAAGCTCTACGTCGACTACGCCGAAGACTACCGCTATGCCGATCCGAGCGCGGAGCATCCCTACGGCACCGACCCTTCGCTCGACTACCAGCTGCTCTACGCCCGGCTCAATCAGGCGATGATCGTGCAGGGCACGGGCGTCAACTTCAAGATAGGCGTCGTCTATCGGCCCGTCGCCGGGTTGCGCATAGGCGCCGCGTTCCACACGCCCACCTATTACTCGCTCGACCGCAAGTTCCAGAGTTCGGCCGCTTCGATGGCCTATGCCAACAGCAACTCCGACCCGGAGACCGTACACCCCGACGACAAAGGTTATATACCGTCGGGCACGGCCGACATGACCACCCCGCTGCTCTACGACGAAAATCCCGACGGCTGGTCCTTCTCCTCTCCGGCCCGGCTGTTGTTGGGCGCATCCTATACGTTCGGCAACCGGGCGGTGATCTCGGTCGATTACGAGCGCGATTGGTACAACGGCATCCGCATGAAGGGCAACCCGATCGGTCAGGGGTTGGAGGCTTCGTATCGCAGTACTTTCCGCGACCTGCTCCAAGGTTCGAACATCGTGCGGGCGGGTGCGGAATTCAAGGCGTTGCCGGGGTTGGCCCTGCGCGCCGGATTCGGCTACAGCGGTTCGATGCTGCGCAAAGGTACGGTGATGGCGCAGCCCGTCGTCGAGCAGACGCTCTACTACGGCGCAGGCATCGGCTTCGCGCTGTCGCGGGTCTGCACGCTCGACGTGGCATATCAGCATATGAAGCACACCACGGCCGACTATTACCTGTTCTACGTCGCCGAAACGATCGATTCGCCCGAGGGTCCGCAGCAGATGTTCGCCGAGAGTTCGACCTACCGCACCGAGTTCGCACGCCACAACGTGGCCCTGACGCTCAGTTTCCGGTTCTGACCTTTCCGGCGGCTTGTCCGACACACGCATGCCGCCCCTGCCGCCAACAAGTTGGCGGCAGGGGCGGTGTCGTATCCGGGCCAAGAAGCAGTTCTCTGCAACAGGTCGCCGGGCACAAAAAAGCCGCCCAAGAAACGGGCGGCCTGCGGAACAACCGGACCGGGCTACTCCTCACCGGCCGGATTGTTCCCGTCCGAACCGGACTACTCCTGCTCTACCGGATGGCGGCGGGTGCGGGCTGCCGTCCCTTTCTTTCCGCTGTCGGCCGAGCCGTATTCGCACCATTCGAGGTTGCTCTCGGGCGTGGCCCGGCGGATTTCGCGACTGCGTTCCTTGCCCAGCTTGCGGTCGTCGCTGCGGACCGATGCCAAGGTGCGCGGCGTGCCTTGCGGTTCGAGTTGCGTAAGCCCGTCGGTCTCCCGAACCTGACGGCCGGGGTCCTCGACATAGAGCCACTCCTCGTCGAATTCCGGGCTGCGCCCCTCGTTCCAAGGGCCCCGCGCCTCGCCGCCGAGCGAATGGTCGGAGTAGATGTTGCTGTAGCGGGGGTCGCTCTGGAGCACTCCCGGCGGGAAGTTGGGGCGGATGGTGTCGAGCGCCGCTTCGAACTGCTGGAAGTGGGCCACCTCGCGCGTGAGCAGGAAGTTGAGCGTCGCCAGCACATCCTTGTCGTCGGTGAACTGCATAAGATATTCGTAGACGATCTTGGCGCGCGATTCGGCCGCGATGTTGGACCGCAGGTCGACCGTCAGATCGCCGTTGGCATTGACATAGGAGCCCTGCCACGGCATGCCGTTGCTGTCCGTAAGGCAGGGGCCGCCGCCCGTCACCACGCCGAACTGCGGATTGACCGAGAAGGCCGAATGGATGAAATCGTCTTTCGAGAAAGCGCCCTCGCCGAAGACATCGTTGCGTTCGGCCGCATCCTTAAGATTGCCGTTGACGCCCGCCAGCAGCATCTGGATCGTGGCCCCCACGATTTCCAGATGGCCCAGCTCCTCGGTGGCTATGTCCATCAGCATGTCGTACTTGTCCGGATAGGGATTGTGGCAGGCGAACGCCTGCACGAAATACTGCATGGCCGCTTTCAGTTCGCCGTTGCCGCCGCCGAACTGTTCGAGCAGCAGACGCGCGAAGCGGGGATCGGGTTTCGAGACCCGGGCCTTGAACTGGAGTTCCTTGGAATGGTAAAACATACGTTTGTCGTTTTTGGTTCGTAATATCCGCCGCAGGAGCCGCCGGCCGGCCCGGCCCCTCTCCCCGGCTTCTGGCTGCGGCCTGCGGCGAAACTCCGCTTTCCGGGCGAAGCATGCGCCATAAAGGCCGCAGCATGTTCTCTCAGAGCAAAACCATTGCCAAAAAGAGACCGCACTGCGGTTCTGCTTTGCAGCGCCGCTCCCCGCCGCCGGCCCGTTCCGCACAAAAAAGCGTCCGCCGGGCCGAAAAGCGGAAGCGCCGTTGTGAATTATGAATTAAAATTGCTAATTTTGCGTTCTGAAAAAAAGCAAAAACGACAATAACGCTATGGCAAAGGAACTCAAGGACCTGACCAAATCGGACGAGAACTACTCGCAGTGGTACAACGATCTGGTGGTCAAGGCGGGGCTGGCCGAAAATTCGGCCGTACGCGGCTGCATGGTGATCAAACCCTATGGCTACGCCATCTGGGAGAAGATGCACGACGCGCTGGACAAGATGTTCAAGGAGACGGGCCACCAGAACGCCTACTTCCCGCTCTTCATCCCCAAGTCGTTCTTTTCCAAGGAAGCGCACCACGTGGAGGGCTTCGCCAAGGAGTGCGCCGTGGTGACCCACTACCGGTTGAAAAACGACCCCGAAGGCAAGGGCGTGGTGGTCGACCCCGACGCCAAGCTCGAAGAGGAGCTCATCGTCCGCCCCACTTCGGAGACCATCATCTGGAACACCTATAAGAATTGGATCCAGTCGTACCGCGACCTGCCCATCCTGTGCAACCAGTGGGCCAACGTGGTGCGTTGGGAGATGCGTACGCGTTTGTTCCTGCGCACGGCCGAGTTCCTGTGGCAGGAGGGGCATACGGCCCACGCCACACGCGAGGATGCCATCGAGGAGGCCACGAAGATGATCCATGTCTACCAAAAGTTCGCCGAGGAATGGATGGCCGTGCCGGTGGTGGTGGGCCACAAGTCGCCCAACGAGCGCTTCGCCGGCGCCGAGGATACGCTCACCATCGAAGCGTTGATGCAGGACGGCAAGGCCCTGCAAAGCGGCACGTCGCACTTTCTGGGGCAGAACTTCGCCAAGGCGTTCGACGTGCAGTATGTCAACAAGGAAGGCAAGTTGGAATACGTGTGGGCTACGTCGTGGGGCGTTTCCACCCGTTTGATGGGCGCCCTGATCATGGCCCACTCGGACAACAACGGGTTGGTGCTGCCGCCGAAGCTGGCGCCGATCCAAGTAGTCATGGTCCCCATCTACAAGACGGCCGAGCAGTTGGCCGAGATCGTGGCCCGTTTCGAGCAGATCGCCGCCGAGCTGCGTGCCAAGGGCATCAGCGTGAAGATCGACGACCGCGACAACGTGCGCCCCGGCTTCAAGTTCGCCGAATACGAGCTCAAGGGCGTGCCCGTTCGTTTGGCTATGGGCGGCCGCGACATGGAAAACAACACCGTCGAGTTGGTCCGCCGCGACACGCTCGAGAAGGAGACCCTCTCGCAGGATGGTTTGGCAGCGCATATCGAGGGGTTGATGGCCGAAATCCAGCAGAACATCTTCCGCAAGGCGCTCGACTATCGCAACTCGATGATCACGCGCGTCGACACTTGGGACGAGTTCAAGCGCGTGCTCGACGAAAAGGGCGGTTTCATCTCGGCCCATTGGGACGGCACGGTCGAAACCGAGGTGGCCATCAAGGAGGCCACCAAGGCCACCATCCGCTGCATCCCGGTCGATGCCGTCGAGGAAGAGGGCACTTGCGTCTTCTCCGGCAAGCCGTCGCACCGCCGCGTGCTCTTCGCCCGCAGCTATTAAAAACATCCTATAATTAAGAAAACGCACCGTAAATGGTGCGTTTTTTATTATAGAATTCGAAGCTAAAAGAAGTACAATACATCCGAGATCAACCACCCGAACAAAGTTCCCAATATAGCACTGATAACAGCAAATTTCCAATTCCTAAGATTTTCCTCCCGAGTTCGCCGTTTCGCATGCTGTTCTGCATTAGCTAAGCCTTTCGCATGTCCTTTAATATAGTTCAGCACATCTTCATAAGCGAGAATCGCATCCTGATATGTTGCATAAGCCTGCTCCTTTTCAGGAAAAGCATCGGATTCATTCCGGCGGGCTTTGATAGCCTTGTCCACCGCAATTCCGTTCAACCGAGTTAATTCGGGCAAGAACTGACCATCGCCGACCAGCGAAAGGTTGACATCGCAATACGCCCTTTTGAAATCTTCGACCTGATCATAATAACACATCAATATGATCTTATAGCAATCGAGCGTAACACGAATCAAATGGCCGTTGGCCTTTCGAATCTCAGAAAGATAATCTGCTTCCGTCTTCCCGACAACGAAACAACGGGCAACATGATCGTTGACAGCACGGATTTCATTGAGTACCGGCGCGGGAAATTTTTGAACTGTACTCTCAACAATAGCCAATGCTGGCTTGAAAACAGTATTATACTTCTGATATAATTCGCAAAGACTCTGCTGCACCTGCGCAGAAAGAACAGATCCGGACGCCATTGCAACAGCCATAAAACTATTCGATGATCCCAAATTTACGATCGAACATCTCGTTTATGTTCTCTCCAATAGTCCGACCATACGACAATAATGGATTCCCTCGAAACTGAATATATCGAGAAGACGCATCCAAATGCAACGGTGCGGCATTCTTCGTTTCGACAAACCGATCGGTCTGCTCGGCAGGCTGCTCCTGAATCGTCTCCAAAGGCAACCCTACAACCCGCTCGATCAATTGATCAAAACGGTCTATCGTCGTATTTGGCATAGTTGAGTCGGTTTTTATAGATAATCAGTGCACAAATATACAAACAAATTTTATTCCTCAACTCTAATTCTTAATTTTTTAGCGATAACCTGCTGCGCCGCCCGACATTTCACCGGCCAAAACGGTCGGTTGACCGGAAAGGCGCCGCTCCGCAAAAAGAGTACGCAAACCCGGCCGGCAGGCCCGCCCCGGCACGGAATTTGCACCTCGCAAAGGCGCAAAAAAGAGCCCGGACGGGTTCGGACGGAGTGGAAACCGTTTGGTTTTTCGGGAAAAAGTGCTTACCTTGCCAACGCAGGGCCGCTTCCCGGCTAACCGGAACCGAAGGCCGGGGCACCCTTGCCTGCATTCGCACAACTCAAAAAACGGATCGCCTATCGAGAAAATTCTACTCTTTGCAACCATTTAAGGAGAGAGAGTATGAACGTACAGTCGAATGACCGGGTATTGCTCAGCCAATACCTTTCGGGGGACCGGAACGCCATTTCGCAGCTCATCGAGCGCCACAGCCGCCGCGTGCGCGACTACATACGGATGTTGGTCAAGGACCGCGACGTGGCCGAAGACATTTTTCAGGAGACATTCATCAAGGCCGTGCGCGTGATCGACGAGGGCCGTTACTGCGACAACGGGAAATTCTTGTCGTGGATCCTGCGCATCGCCCACAATCAGGTGATCGACCATTTCCGCGCGCAGCGTCAGAACAAGTCGGTGACCGAGGCCGAGGCGGGTTACGACCTGCTGGGGTCGCTGCGGCTGGCCGAAAAGACGGTCGAGGACGAAATCGTAACGCGCCAGATCGAAAGCGACGTGCGGATGTTGGTCGAGTTGCTGCCGCCCGAGCAGCGCGAGGTGGTCATGATGCGTTATTTCTCCGGCTTGAGTTTCAAGGAGATCGCCGAGCAGACCGGCGTGAGCATCAATACCGCGCTGGGGCGCATGCGCTATGCGCTCATCAACCTGCGGCGCATGATCAAGGAAAAAAATCTGGTTTTGTGCTGAGCGGCACAATATCCGCCGGGCGTTCTTCGTTCTGAAAGCAGAAGGCTTTCCCGCCCGTCCGGGCGCAGCGCCGGGCGCCCGTCCGGGTTGCGCACCACCGAAAAGACCTTAAAACGCAATGCCTATGGAGGATATCGACAAAAACGACGTTTCCGAAAGGAGCGGTTCCGACGAAGATGAATTGTTGTTGAGCGAAGTGATTCAGGGGGAACCCGATCTCTACTATCTGCACCACTATCTGTCGGATGTTCTGCGACCCGCAGAGGATTTTTAGGGGTTAGTTTTTTTGATGAGCAGAGGAGCCGGATTCGTCCGGCTCCTTTCGTTCCGGCACAAAAAAAGCCGGAGCGCTGCTGCGCCCCGGTTCGTCGTGCGGCGGTTCTCCGTCAGCAGTCGCCTTTGGCCAGACAGCGGTGCGAGGTCCGCAGTTGGAACGACAGCGCCACGGCCGAAACCCCGGCAAAGAGCAGCCCCACCCCGAGCCATACCACCACGAACGCCGTGCCGAATACCAGCGGTTGGAACAGCATCCACAGCGCGCAGAGCAGGAGCAGCACCCCGCCGACGATCGTCCAGCCGGAGCCGGCCACTCCCAGCGCCCGCATGTCGCCGCCCAGCCCGATGGTGTTGAAGGCGCGGAACAGCAGCCAGAACCCGAGTACGATTGGCAGCGTCACGGCCGACAGAGCCACGTTGAACACAAGGATCAAGCCCAGAATGATCTGAATGATTCCCCCGGCCAGCATCCAGCCGCGGCCGGTCAGAAAATGGTCGTTCGACGCCGAGAGCACCACTTCCAGCACGCCCGAGACAAGAATCACCCAGCCGAAAATCACCGCCATGCTCGCATAGCTCTGCGCGGGATAGACGAATACAAGCACGCCGAGCGCCAGCAGCGCAAGACCGATAAGCAGCATCAGCCACCAATAGCGCACCGCTTGCGCGGATCGTTCGATCAGATAGGTCACATTTTTCATGGTTGCATCAATTTAATAATGAATTCATAATCATGCTTCTTTACTCCTGCCCCGGCAATTCGCGTGCCGCACACGCCGCTCCACCGTCCGATAAAAATCGGCCGCAGGGAGGCAGTTGAAAAATTTTTGTTACTTTTGCCCCCGATTCTAAACGGAAAAACTATGGCATCACAATTACTCAAAGGAAAGAAAGGTTTGATTTTCGGAGCTCTCAACGAGCAGTCCATCGCTTGGAAAGTGGCGGAGCGGGCTGTGGAGGAGGGCGCCGAGATCGTCCTCACCAATACGGCCGTATCCATCCGCATGGGTACGATCGGCCAGTTGGCCGAGAAGTGCAACACGGTGGTCATTCCCGCCGACGCCACCAGCGTCGAGGACCTCGAAAACCTCATCGACAAGACCATGGAGCACTTCGGCGGGCGCTTCGATTTCATGCTCCACTCCATCGGCATGTCGCCCAACGTCCGCAAGGGCCGCACCTACGACGATCTGGACTACGACTACCTCTCCAAGACGCTCGACATCTCGGCCATTTCGTTCCACAAGGCCATTCAGGTGGCCCGCAAGAAGGACGCCATCAACGAGTGGGGTTCGATCGTCGCCTTGTCTTACATCGCCGCCCAGCGTACGCTCTACGGTTATAACGACATGGCCGACGCCAAGGCTCTGCTCGAGTCCATCGCCCGCAGCTTCGGCTACATCTACGGCCGCGAGAAGCACGTGCGCATCAACACCGTCTCGCAGTCGCCCACAGCTACCACCGCCGGCAGCGGCGTGCTCGGGTTGGGCGATCTGATGTCGTTCGCCGAGAACATGTCGCCGCTGGGCAACGCCACGGCCGAAGATTGCGCCGACTACGTCCTCACGCTCTTCTCCGACTTCACGCGCAAGGTCACCATGCAGAACCTCTTCCACGACGGCGGTTTCTCGTCGATGGGTATGTCGCGCCGCGCCATGAAGACCTACGAAAAGGGCATGCGTTTCGACGACGTGCAGCAGAACCAGTATCCTTTCGGTCAGAAGGAGGAGTAATCCCCCTCCGGAATCTTTCCGACACAGCAAGGCGGAATCCTGTAAAAGGGTTCCGCCTATTTCGTTGCTTCTTTTTTTCGATTCAATACTGCTCCCCGTCAAGTTCTTCCCGGGTCAGCCGCCGCCGAGCCATCGCCCGCCACGCATAGACAATGCAGGCCAGCACCGGCGGTATCAGCAGCGAGACATATGCCATGGTCCGCAGCGTGAAAAGGCTCGACGACGAGTTCGCAATCGTCAGCGACGATTGCATGTCGGCCAGCGACGGGTAGTAGGCCGTCCGGTTCCAGCCCGCACAGAGCAGCAGCGCCAGCACCGTCAGCACCGTTCCGATGCCGCCGTACCAGAAAGCCCTGCGGTTCCCCCGCCAACCGAGCCGAATACTTCCCAACACCGACAGCACCCCCGCCAGCAGAGCGGCCGAGAGCCAAGGCATCTGCAAAAAATTGTGCAGATATTTATAGGGTTCGGCTTCGATCCGCCCCGCCGGATTTTCCGTGCAGCCCACCGCAAAAAGCAGATGCGCCAGCCACGCCGCAAAGACCGGCACGAATCCGCAGCTGCACAGCAGCATCCGCCTGCGGGCCCGTTCGAAAAGCCGTTCGTCGGCCACGCTGTTCATCAGATACTGGCACCCGAGCATCATGGCAAGCAGCGTCACAGCCGCCCCCAGCAGCGGATTCCACCCCACGGCCAGCGCATCGAGCCCGTGCCACGGCGTGGTCCATTGCGAGACGACGACCGCTCCGCCTCCGCCCGCTTCGGCCAGATTGAGCCGGTCGACCGTGAACGGAGCTCCGGTGAACAGGGTCGACAGCGCCGTGCCCAACAAAAACGGGCCCATGATGCCGTTGAGCAGCAAGAACGCATCGAACGTTCTTTCGCCCAGCACGTTGGCCGGTTTGCGGCGGTATTCGTAGGCCACGGCCTGCACTACGAAGCACAGCAGAATCGCCGTCCATACGTAGACCGCCCCGCCGAACGACGTCGAATAGAACAGCGGGAACGACGCGAAGAACGCCCCGCCGAAGACTGCCAGCGTCGTGAAGGTCAGTTCCCATTTGCGTCCCAGCGCATTGACCGCCAGACTGCGTTCTTCGTCGGTGCGGCCGATGCTGCCCAGCAGCGCCTGCCCGCCCTGCACGAAAAGCAGAAAAACCAGCAGCGCCCCCAGCAGCGAAATCACGAACCACCAGTAGTGCTGCAAACATTCCATCGTATCCATCGGCTCAGAGTTTTTCGGGTTCGGAGTTCCCGGCCCCGTCGGGCCCTATCTTGATTTGGCGCAGCAGGATGCTTATTTCGGCCGCCAGCAGCGCCGTGAAAAGAGCCAGAAACAGAACGAACGTCGTGCTCACCGAAGCGGCCGGAATCTTCGACGCGGCGATCCCCACAGGCATCAGGTTCTGAATGGCCCACGGCTGGCGCCCCGCTTCGGCCACCGCCCACCCCGCCTGCGAGGCAAGGTAGGAGAGCGGAATCATCCACACGCACATGCGCAGCAGCCAGCGTTGCGATGCCAGCCTGTCGCGTCGGTTGAGCCACCACACCGCCGCCAGCAGCAGGATGAAAAGCACCCCGGCCCCCACCATCGCTCGGAACGAATAGAACAGCAGAGGCACATTGGGTACAAGTTGTTCCGGCGTGCGGAGATAGCCGTAGCCGAAATAGGCGAATTTTTCGCGCAGGAACTCGGCGCCCTCGGGGGTCGCCGGATCGAATTTGCGTTCGATGGCGGCCATCGCCCCGCGGTCGCCGCGCTCCCGGGCGGCCCGGTAGCGGGCCAGTTCCTCGACCGCCGCACGGCCCCGGGCCATCTTCTCCGCGGCAGACAGAATCCCTTGCCCGGGATTGCCGTCGAGCAGGTCGCCGATGCCCGGCACGTAGGCCTGCGCATCGCGGAAACTCATCACCGACAGTAGTTTCGGTATCCCTATGCTGAAGTAGAACGGATCGTCGGCCGGGCGGTTCGCTTCGGGCCGAAGCACCCCCGCCACCGTGAGCGGCGCCCCGGCCTTGCCTTCGTAGAGCGCTTCCATGGCCGCCAGTTTCATGGGTTGCACCCGGGCCACGATCGCACCCGAGCGGTCGCCCGTATAGGCCGTGGCCACCGCAAAAAGCAGCCCGAACAGCGACGCCACGCCGATGCTTCTGCGGGCCATTCGCTCCTCGCGGCGGCGCAGCAGGTACCATGCGCTCACCCCCACCACGAACAGCGACGCCAGCGTGAACGACGAGGCAACCGTGTGGAAAAACTTGTTGACGGCCACAGGCGAAAAGGCTACGTCCCAGAACGAGGTCATCTCGTTGCGCACGGTCTGCAAATCGAACCGGCAGCCCACCGGGTACTGCATCCACGCGTTGGCCACCAGTATCCACCACGCCGAGAGGTTGGCCCCCACGGCCGTGAGCCATGTCGCCGTAAGGTGGGCGCGGGGGCTCACCTTGTCCCAGCCGAAGAACATCACGGCAAGAAAGGTGGTTTCGAGGAAAAAGGCCATGATCCCCTCGATGGCCAGCGGCGCCCCGAAAATATCGCCCACAAAATAGGAGTAGTTCGACCAGTTGGTGCCGAATTCGAATTCGAGGATAAGCCCCGTGGCCGCCCCGATGGCGAAGTTGACGCCGAACAGCCGCATCCAGAAGCGGACGCACCGGCGCCAGCCATCGTCGCCGGTGCGCAGCCAGCAGCTCTCCATGATGGCGATCAGCACGCTCAGGCCAAGCGTGAGCGGTACGAAAAGCCAGTGGTAGACGGCCGTCAGGGCGAACTGCGCCCGCGACCAGTCGACGGTCTGCAAATATTCCATCCTATCTCAAGACCAAGAATCCATTCTTCATTTTCAATTTTCGCTCCCCCGCCCCGTCAGTTGTTCCAGCACATGCGCTGCACGCTGCCGTTCGTCCTTTCCGGCCAGCAGGTCGGGGAAGAAAAAGAGCTTCAGTACGGCAAACATGACCAACAGTTTCACCAGCACGATCGTCCACAGGGTCCGGCCCACGGTCATCGCGCGGAATCCGTCGGCATAGAAGCGCACCGCACGGCGCAAAAGGGCAATCATCCGTCGCACACGTTTTGGCCGACCAAACGCAAAAATCGCCGCAAAGCGCACCGCCCCTTCCGCCGTTGCACTTTATTTTGTATTTTTGTCCCCGGTCAGGTTATCCGAAAACATGCGAAATCCAGTTGCGAAAACCCCTTCGCCTTGGGTGGCGGTCATCCCGTTGGCGGTCCTCACCCTGTTGCTCTGCGTCGTCATCCGTTGTTTCGGCGGCGGGGCCATCGACGGCGGCAGCCAGATCGCCCTCTTGTCGGCGGCCTCGGTCTGCGTCATGCTCTCGATCGGCATCTGCGGCTGCCGTTGGGCCGTGCTCGAAGAGGCCATCATCGACAACATCCGCGCTTCGGCGTCGGCCATCCTCATCTTGTTGCTGATCGGGGCCATCGCCGGGTCGTGGATGGTCAGCGGCGTGGTTCCCACCTTGATTTGCTACGGGTTGAAGATCCTGCACCCGTCGTTCTTTCTGGTCGCCACTTCGCTCATCTGCGCCGGGGTGTCGCTCATGACCGGCAGTTCGTGGACCACCATCGCCACCATCGGCGTGGCATTGATGGGCATCGGCCGGGCGATGGGTTTCCCCGAGGGGTGGATCGCCGGGGCCATCATCTCGGGCGCCTACTTCGGCGACAAGCTCTCGCTGCTCTCCGACACCACCGTGCTGGCTTCTTCGACGGTCGGGGTCGACGTCTTCGCCCACATCCGCTGCATGCTCCGGACCACCGTCCCTTCGATGCTCGTCGCGTTGGCGGTCTTCGCCGCCGCCGGGTTTTCGCTCGACCACGAAGCCGGAACCCACGTACAACTCTACGCCGAGACCCTGCGGCACACGTTCCGCATCACGCCATGGTTGTTGCTGGTGCCGCTGGCCACCGGCTTGCTCATCGCCCGCAAGCTCCCCGCCATCGTCACCCTCTTCGCCGCCGCGGTCTTCGCCTGCATCGCCATGCTCGCCGCACAGCCGGAGTTGGTGACCGAGGTGGCCGGCACCGGGCAGTCCGGGTTCCTCTCAGGATTCAAAGGGGTGTTGATGACTTGTTTCGGGCCCACTTCCATCGACACGGGCAGCCCCCAGCTCAACGAGTTGGTCGCCACGCGCGGCATGGCCGGGATGCTCAACACCGTGTGGCTGATCATCTGCGCCATGTGCTTCGGCGGCGTCATGACAGGCAGCGGCATGCTGCGGTCGCTGACCGAGATCTTCCTGCGCCTCGTAAGCCGCAGGTTTCCGGCCGTGGCGTCGACCGTCGGCGCAGGCATCTTCTTCAATCTCTGCACGGCCGACCAGTACATTTCGATCATCCTCTCGGGGCGTCTGTTCCGCGAGCTCTATGCCGAGCGGGGGCTCGACGCGCGGTTGTTGAGCCGTTCGGTCGAGGATTCGGCCACGGTCTGTTCGGTGCTCGTCCCGTGGAATTCGTGCGGCATGACGCAGGCCACCGTCCTCGGCGTCTCCACCTTCGTCTACATGCCCTATTGCATCTTCAACATCGTCAGTCCGCTCATGTCGCTTTTGGCGGCGGCCGTCGGCGGGCGCATCCGCAGCAAACAATGAACACCGAACTGATCATCTTCGACCTCGACGGCACATTGCTCGACACCATCGGCGATCTGGCCGTGGCGTGCAACGCTTCGCTGGCGTTGCGCGGCCTTCCGCAGCATTCCTACGACGAGTATTGCGGCTTCGTGGGCAACGGCATCATGCGGCTCGTCGAACGGGCGTTGCCCGAGCCGTTGCGGTCGCCCGAGAACGTGGCCCTCATGCGGGCCGATTTCGTGCGTTACTACACCGAGCATATCGACGCTCATACCAAGCCCTACCCCGGCATCCCCGGCCTGCTCTCCGGGCTCGCGCAGCAGGGCGTGCGGCTCGCCGTGGCTTCCAACAAGTTTCAGGCAGGCACCGAAAAGCTCGTGCGTCTCTTCTTCCCCGGCATCCCCTTCTCGCCCGTGCTCGGGCAGCGCGAGGGTGTGCCGCTGAAGCCCGATCCGGCCGTGGTCGAGGAGATCCTCTCCATCACCGGCACGCCCCGCGACCGGGCGCTCTTCGTCGGCGATTCGGGCATCGACATCGCGACCGCCCGCGCCGCAGGCATCCGTTCGGTCGGGGTTTCTTGGGGCTTCCGGGCCCGGGCCGAGCTCGAAGAGGCCGGAGCCGGCCGCATCATCGACCGGGCCGAGGAGCTGCCCGCGCTGCTCTAACAATATTTCGTCACATCGTCGGCCGTGATCTGCTCTTCGCTGAGGATCAGCAGCCGTTCGATCGCGTTGCGCAGTTCGCGGATATTGCCCGTCCACGGCCGGGCTTGCAGCGCGGCCAGTGCTTCGGGGTCGATCTTCTTGGGCGTCAGGTTGTATTCGGCCGATACGGCCCCGATGAAATGGTCGACCAGCAGGGGGATGTCTTCCGCCCGGTCGCGCAGGGCCGGGACACGCACCACCACCACTCCGATGCGGTGGTAGAGGTCTTCGCGGAAGTTGCCTTTGGCTATCTCTTCGCGCAGATTTTTGTTCGTCGCAGCGATCACACGCACATCCACGTCTATATCTTTGTCGCTGCCCACCCGGCTCACCTTGTTTTCCTGCAACGCCCGCAGCACCTTGGCCTGCGCCGCCAGCGACATGTCGCCTATTTCGTCCATAAAGAGCGTGCCCCCGTCGGCTTGTTCGAATTTGCCTTTGCGTTGTTTGATGGCCGAGGTGAAGGCGCCCCGTTCGTGGCCGAAAAGTTCGCTTTCAATCAGTTCCGAGGGGATGGCCGCACAGTTGACCTCGACGAACGGCGCTGCCGCCCGCGGACTTTTGGCATGCAGCCAGCGAGCCACCAGTTCCTTGCCCGTGCCGTTCTCTCCGGTTATAAGTACGCGCGCGTCGCACGGAGCCACCTTGTCGATCAACTCCCGCACCTGCGCGATGCGCTCCGACGTACCGATGATCTCTTCCGCGTGCATGGCATGGGCCCGGCGTGCCCGCCGCACGGGAGCGGCGGCAGGCTCCGGCGCCGGGTCGTCGATGGTCCGGCGGATCGACCGCAGCAGGCGGTTCATGTCGACGGGCTTGGTCAGGTAATCGCGGGCCCCGCTGCGCACCGCCTCGACGGCCGAATCGATCGACGCCTCGGCCGACAAGACGATGAACGGAACCTCCGTATCGGGCACCTTGCACCCCGTGTCCGAAAGGATGATGTCGAACGGAATCCGCCGGCACATGTCGGAAGCCGCCGCCTCGTCCTCGGCCGCCTCGGTCGAGAAACCCTCGTATTCGAGCCGCTCGCGCAAGGTGTTTCGCATACTTTTTGAACGGTCGAGAATTAAAACCTTTGCCATAGTTGTTTTTTCTGAAATTTTGTCTACTTTTGCCGAAGCCGAGACCCCCTCTCCCGGGCACCGCATTCCGCAGCCGGGGCCCCTTTCGGGAGAACTCCGGCCCGCAGGCGGACGGCCTCGCGGAAGAACGGCGGACCGCACCCGACCAAGCGCGGCGGCCGCCGCTTCCGACCCAAAGTTAGGGCTTTCCGCCGCGTAAAACCAATTTCCGGCACCGACCGGAGCTCCCGGCGAAACCCCGCAGAAAGATTCCGAATCGCGCTATTGCAAAGGGCCTGCCGGACTTCCCTGCCGACCGCACGAAACAATCGGCGCGACTGCTACGACAACCATGAAAAAGAACTACAATTACACACGGCGCAAGCTCTATCTGCCCGAATACGGGCGCCACATTCAGGAGATGATCGATTCGTTGTCATCCATCGAGGACCGCCGCGAGCGCAACCGGCAGGCCCGGGCCGTCATCGCCGTCATGGGCAACCTGTTCCCCTTGTTGCGCGATACGGCCGACTACACCCACAAGCTCTGGGACCACATGTTCATCATGTCTGATTTCCAGCTCGATGTGGATTCGCCCTACCCGCGGCCTTCGCGGCAGGAGCTCACCGCGGCGCCCCACCGGATGCCCTACGCCCAGAGCCGGATCGTCCACAAGCACTACGGCAAATACGTCGGGCAGATGCTCCGCAAGTTGGGCGCTTCGAGCGACCCCGCGGCGGTGGCCCGCACGGTCGACAATCTGGCCCGTTACATGCGCGCCAAGAGCTACGAGTACAATCAGGAGCACCCCAACAACGAGGTGATCATAAAGGACATCAAGCAGATGTCCGAAGGTGCCGTCCGAATCGACGAAGCGGCCTTGAATAATCTCCGAAGCGACTACAAACAGCACTTTTCGGCACGTCCGCAGAAAGGGCCCCAGCGCCAGCAGCGTCAGCAGCGCGGCCGCAGCCAGCACGGACAGCAGCACGGAGGCCGCAATTTCCAGAAAAACGGAGGTCCGCGCCGCAATCCGCAGAAATAAAAGTTGCACGTCCGGCGGATTTTTCGTACATTTGGCTTCGCCGGCCGTTGCCCGGCGTTCCGGCCCCGGGCCAGCAAGCGCGGTTCCGAGCCCCGGTCCGCCCGGCACTCCCCCCCAATTCCGACAAATGCGAAAACTCAGTCACATGAACAGATTCACGCTTTGCGTCTCCCTCGCCGCAGCCTTGTTCGCCACAGGCTGCCGTTCGTCGAAAGCGACCCTCTCGGGCCGTTTCGCAGGCAGCGAACCCGCCGCCGTCTACCTCGAGCAGGTCACTCCGTTGGCACAGACGATCATCGATTCGGCCCTCGTGGGCCCCGACGGCGGTTACAAGTTCCGCCTCAAGGGGGTCGCCGCCACGCCGTCGCTCTACAACATCCTCTTCAACGGCGAGCGTATTCCGCTGCTCATCGCCGGGGGCGACCGCTTGACGGTCAACGCCGTGGGCAGCGTCGTGCGCAATTACACGGTCGAGGGTTCCGAGGAGAGCGAGCTCCTGCGCCAGTTCTACCAGTCCTATGTCGCCGGGGCCCGGAAGCTCGACGCCATCGCCGCCCGCTTCGCCCGCCCGCAGCTCACCGAGGATGAGCGCAAGGCGGCAGGCAAGGAGTATACGGCCGAATACTACCGCATCCGCCGCGAGCAGCTCCGGTTCATCATCGAGCACAAGTCGTCGTTGGCGGCCGTCTACGCCCTCTACCAGCGGTTACCGGGCGACACGTTCCTCTTCAACGGCGACAGCGACGTGGTCTACTTCCGCACCGTGGCCGACGCCATCGAGGAGCGTTACCCCGAATCGCCTTACTTGCAGCCCCTGTTGGGCGAAATCGCGCGCATGGACGCCCGCATCAGCCTGACTTCCATGGTCTCGGAGGCCGATTATCCCGATTTGGAGATGCACGACATCTACGGCAAGAAAATCCGCCTTTCGTCGCTCACCGGCAAGGTCGTCCTGCTCGATTTCTGGTCGGCCGAGGCCGGCAACAGCAATACGCTCAACGCCGAGTTGAAGGAAATCTACCGCAAGTATGCCGACGCCCCCACCTCGTTCGAGGTCTATCAGGTCGCCGTCGACACCTCGAAGGCGGCTTGGATCACGGCCGTGCAGGAGCAGCGGCTGCCTTGGATTTCGGTCAGCGATCTGCGCGGGCGTTCGTCGTCGGCCATCAGCCTCTACAACGTGCAGAAGCTCCCGGCCAATTTCCTCATCGACAAGAGGGGTTCGCTCGTGGCCAAGGACATCTACGGCAAAAGTCTCGAACAGAAGCTCGACGAGCTGACCCGTTAAGCCATGCCCGTCTACTTCGCATCCGACGTCCACCTCGGCAGCGGCGGCCCCGCAGCGGCCCGCGCCGTCGAGCGGCGGTTTCTCGCGTGGCTCGACTTCATCGGCAAAGACGCCGGGGCGATCGTTCTCGCAGGCGACATCTTCGATTTCTGGTTCGAGTACCGCCGGGTCATCCCCCGAGGTTATGTCCGCGTATTGGGCAAACTGGCCGAGTTGACCGACCGCGGCGTGCGCGTGGTCTTCTTCACCGGCAACCACGACATGTGGACCGGCCCTTGTCTGGCCCGCGAGTGCGGTCTGGAGATCCGTACTTCGCCGCAGGTCATGACGTTCAACGGCCGCAGGCTCTTCATCGCCCACGGCGACAACATGCAGATCGACGGCCAGCCGGGGTTGAAGTTGTTGAACCGCTTCTTCCGGTCGCGCGTGTTGCGCGGGGTCTTCTCTTGGCTCATCCACCCCGATCTGTTCGTCCGCTTCGGTCGTTGGTGGAGCGGCCGGTCGCGCAAGTCGCACCGCGGCGGGCAGGCTTCGGCCGAAGCGTTGACCGCGCCCTTGATCGAATATGCCCGCAGCTACGCCGCAGCCCATGCCGACCGACCCATAGACCATTTCGTTTTCGGGCATCTCCATGCCGCCCGCGACTTCCGCGACGGCGCCCTGCACACGGTCCATCTGGGTTGTTGGGACGAGCGCCCGGCCTATGCCGTGCTCGACGATGCGGGCGAGCTGACCCTCAAACGATTCGACCGATGAAACAGTATCTCGATCTCCTGCGCCGCATCACCGCCGAAGGCGTCGTCCGCGGCGACCGCACCGGCACCGGCACCCGAAGCGTCTTCGGCCATCAGATGCGGTTCGACCTGCGCGAAGGGTTCCCGCTGCTGACCACCAAGAAGGTCTTTTTGAAAGGGGTGATCCACGAGTTGCTGTGGTTCCTGCAAGGCGACACCAACATCGCATACCTCGTCCGCAACGGCGTCCATATCTGGGACAACGACGCTTTCCGTTTCTACGGCGAGTTGTGCGCCGCCCGCGGGCTCCGGCCGCTCGAGCGCGAGGCGTTTCTGGCCGCCGCCGGCACCGAATCGCCCATAGAGGGCTACCGCTACGGCGACCTCAACCACGTCTATGGCTACCAGTGGCGTTCGTGGCCGCGGCCCGACGGCCGTGCGATCGACCAGATCGCACAAGCGGTCGAGCTCATCCGCCGCAACCCCGAATCGCGGCGCATCATCGTCTCGGCTTGGAACGTCGCCGAGGTGGAAGAAATGGCTTTGCCGCCGTGCCACGTATTGTTCCAGTTCTACGTCGCCGAGGGGCGGCTCTCGTGCCAGCTCTACCAGCGCAGCGCCGACACCTTCCTCGGCGTGCCGTTCAACATCGCTTCCTACGCCCTGCTCACCCTGATGATGGCGCAGGTGTGCGGTTTGCAGCCCGGCGAGTTCATCCACACGCTCGGCGACACGCACCTCTACCTCAACCACATGGAGCAGGTCGGCGAGCAGCTCGCCCGCACTCCGCGGCCTTTGCCCGTCATGCGGCTCAATCCGGACGTCAAGTCGGTTTTCGGCTTCCGCTACAGCGATTTCACCCTCTCCGGTTACGACCCTTGGCCCGCTATCAAGGCCCCCATGTCGTTCTGACCATACAGCAGCACGTCATTGCGAGGAGCGAAGCGACGCGGCAATCCGAACAATACTCCGGAACGTTGAAAAAAAGCTATACATACATTTTGACAAACACCACGCACACGGTGCTTTATGCAGGAGTGACCTCCGACTTGCATCGCCGTTTGGCGGAACACGCTAACGGGCTATCTTCTTTTACGAGCAGATACAAGGTACACAAGCTGGTCTATTTCGAGGAGCATCCGAACATTGCAGCAGCGATCGCCCGCGAAAAACAATGGAAAAGTTGGTCGCGCAAAAAGAAAATGGAATTGATCGACAGCGGCAATCCATCGTGGAAGAATTTATCTGAATAATATCAAAAAATACTCACACCGTCATTGCGAGGAGCGAAGCGACGCGGCAATCTAAATACGCGGGCATCCCCTTGCAACGCTTTCGAAGCCTCGTTGAAACGTTCTCGTTTTGCCGCTTGTTCGGATCGCCGCGTCGGGCTCCCGGCCCTCCTCGCGATGACGGATAAAACCCTCAAGACCATGATCTCCCTCATAGTTGCCGTAGCGTCGAACGGAACAATCGGCGACAAGAACACGCTGTTGTGGCACATCCGCGAGGATTTGCAGCATTTCAAGGCCCTCACTTCGGGCCACCCCGTGGTCATGGGGCGCAAGACCTACGAGTCACTCGGCCGCCCGCTGCCCAACCGCCGCAACGTGGTCATTACGCGGCAGGAGATAGCAATCGCCGGTTGCGAAACAGTCCATTCGCTCGACGAAGCGCTGACGCTCTTCTCCCCCGGCGAGGAGGTTTTCATCATCGGCGGCGCACAGATCTACGCCGCGGCGCTCCCGCTCGCCCACCGCTTCTACCTCACGCGCGTAGAGCACCCCTACGAGGGCGACACCCGTTTCCCCGACTGGGACCCGGCCGAATGGCGGCTCGTCGCTTCCGAGCGGTTCGAGCATGGCACCGATTACCCCTATCCTTTCGCGTTCGAGACCTACGAGCGGAAATAGCCCGCATCGGCCGGCCGCTAAAACGTTTTAGCAACCCTTGCTAAAATTTTAGCATCCCGGACCGGACTGCACAAGCACAACCCGCCCCGGCTCTGAGCCGGGGCGGTCTCTTTCAAACAAAAGCCGAAATACGCATTTATACCACCGTGCGAACCGGCGGAAACGACTACCTTTGCGCTGCAAAGGTTTTTCGCAGATATGGCAAAATATTTCGACATGCTCATGGAGGACGTGCGGTTCCGCGAGGGGCTCAACGCCTGCATGAACTGCGGCGTCTGCACGGGCGTCTGCCCCGCGGCGGAGTTCTACAACTACGACCCGCGGCAGATCGTCTCCATCGTGCAGACGCGCGACGAGGAGGCCATCGAACGGCTCCTCAAAAGCGACACCATCTGGTACTGCGGCGAGTGCATGTCGTGCCGTCCGCGCTGCCCGCGCGGCAACACCCCGGGCTACGTCATCCAAGCCCTGCGCACGCTGTCGCAGAAACTGGGCTACTTCGCCGAGAGCGAAAAGGGGCGCCAGCAGCTGGCCCTCAAACGCATCATCGGCGACAACATCCTGCGCACAGGCTACTGCATCGTGCCGCGGCTGGTCAAACCCGAGCTGCACCCCGAGCAGGGCACCGTCTGGAAGTGGATCTTCGACCACGACAAGGATATCTTCCCGCAGTTCACCCCCGTCTACATGCGCCACGGCGCGGGGGCCCTGCGCCGCTTGGACGAAGAATCGCTCGGCGAAATCGAGCGCATCTTCGAGGTGAGCGGCGGCAAGGCGATGTTCGAGAGCATCGAGCAACACTCCGACCGCAAGGCCCGCGAGCTGGGCTACGAAGAGGGTGCGACGCAGGAATACATGATGGATGTCTTTTCGAACAACAGCAACGAGCACTATTGACACCGCCATGAAACGCAACAGCTGGAAAGAATATCAGAAACAGATCGCCGACGACCGCTACTACTACGCGCGCAGCTGCATCCGCCAGAACTTTTTCCCGGGCAGCGAAAAGGCCTTCATCGACATCCTGCGCAACGACCTCGGCCGCGACTTGCTCGACGACCCCAAACACTCGTCGTGCACGGGCATCGGCTACCACTCCGACATCGTGCCGCTCGAAACGATCATGGCCGTCGTCGCACGCCAGTTCGCCCTGATGACCGAAGCGGGCTACGAGAATCTGGTGGCTTCGTGCATCACTTCGTTCGGCGTCTACTCCGAGATACTGGCCACATGGGAAGAGTTCCCCGAGACAGAGGAGAAGGCCCGCGAAAACCTGTTGAAAGCCACAGGCCGCGAATTCCGCAAGCCCGCCAGTCTGGCCCACACGTCGGACATCGTGTTCCACTTCCGCGAAGAAATAGCCCGCAAGGCCAAGCGCAAGCTGGTCAACACCCTCACGGGCGAACCCCTGCGCGTGGTCGAGCACATCGGCTGCCACTACGCCAAGATCTTCCCCAAGTCGGGCATCGGCGGTTCGGAGTTCCCCTACGTGCTGGCCGGCATGGTCGAGTCGTGGGGCGGGCAGTGCGTCGACTACCCCGAGCGGCGGCATTGCTGCGGCTTCGGCTTCCGCAACTATCTGGTGCAGGCCAACCGCGGCTACTCGATCGCCAATTCGCACAAGAAGCTGGAGAGCATGGCCCCCTACAAACCCGATTTCATCGTGGCCAACTGCCCGGGCTGCGCCATGTTCCTCGACAAGTGGCAGTATGCCATCGCCGAAATGGAGGGTACGACCTACGGCGAGAACGGCCACGGCATCCCGGTGCTCACCTACGAGGAGATGGCCGGGCTGGTGCTGGGCTACGACCCGTGGGCCTTGGGCATGCAGATGCACCAAGTCGACGTGGAGCCCCTGTTGGACAAGATGGGCATCGACTACGACCCGGCGGCCAAATATCTGGGCCGCAACGGCAAATACATAGGCAAACCCGCTTCGGCGGTGGTCAACGGCTGCCCGCCCGACACGCTCTACGACATGCGCGAATAGGCGGCCGCCCGCAAACAGAAGAAACTCATATGAAAAAAGCGATCATCATAGGCGGCGGCGCTGCCGGCATGCAGACGGCCCTGCGCCTTGCGGAGCGGGGCATCGAACCGCTCATCCTCGAAAAAGAGGCCGAACCGGGCGGCAAGCTCCGGGGTTGGCACGCCCTGTTCCCCACATTCACTCCCGCCGAGGAGATCCTCACCGAATTGCGGCGGCGGATCGAAGCGCAGGGGATACGGCTCCGCACCCGGGCCGAGGTCCGGAGCCTGACGCCCAAGAGCGTGACCCTCGCCGACGGCCAGCGGCTCGAATGCGACGCCGTGGTGCTGGCCTCGGGATTCACCCTGTTCGACGCCGCGCTGAAAGAAGAATACGGCTACGGACTCTACGACAATGTTTTCACCTCGGCCGACATCGAGCGGATGCTCAACGAGGGCCGCGTGGCGCGCGCCGACGGGACGGCTCCGCGGCGCATAGCCCTGCTCCACTGCGTCGGTTCGCGCGACGAGAAGGTGTGCCAGCAGCATTGTTCGCGCGTCTGCTGCATCACGGGGGTGAAGCAGGCCATGGAACTCAAGCAGCGTTTCCCCGAGGCCGACATCTTCAACTTCTACATGGACATCCGCATGTTCGGCCCCGGCTATGAGGAGATGTACCGCGAGGCGCAGCAGCGGTGCAACGTCCATTTCGTCCGCGGCCGCATATCCGAAGCGGCGCCCACGCTCGACGGACGCATCCAGATCAAGGCCGAGGATACCCTCACGGGACGCCCCTTGCGCATGAGCGTCGACATGCTGGTCCTGTTGGTGGGCATGCGGGCCAACGACGACAACGCCGCATTGGCCGAAAGCGCCGGGCTGCAACGCGCCCCGAGCGGATTCATGGCCCCGCGCGACCATTTCCTGCACAACGTCGAAAGCAATGTCGAAGGGATTTTCTATGCCGGGACCGTCACGGCGCCCAAGAACATCGGCGAGACCCTCAACGAAGCCACGGCCGCGGCCGACGCCGTGGCGGCCTATCTGAAAGCCTGAAGCCATGGCATCCATCAACTTCGGATACACCATCTCCAAGCCGCGGGCCATCGACGTCGACCGCAACAACCTGCGCAAGAGCGACGAAATCCTGCATGAGATGCCCGAGCTGCAAACCTGCATCGGGTGCGGCAGCTGCACGGCGGTCTGCACCGCCGGCAACCTGACGGAGTTCAACTTCCGGCGGGTCCACACCCTCGTGCGCCGCGGCGAATATGCGGGCGCCTACGAAGAGATGAACAAGTGCATGCTCTGCGGCAAATGCCGTCTGGTATGCCCACGGGGCATCAATACGCGCGGGGTGGTGATGCTCATCAAACACAAATTGGGAGACCTCTGACGATGAAATTCTACGCACCGTTCTGCCTGCCGTTCATCCTCGGCGCCGCGGCCATGTTCGCCGTGGTGCTGGGCAAATGGCTCGTGTGGCTTCTCCGGCTGCCCCGGGCCGACAAGATGCTGATTCTGCGCGGGATACCCTCGCGCGCAACGTTGGACGCCATCGGCGAAGTATTTTGCGAATCGCTGCTGCACCGCCGCATCTTCCGCATCAATCCCGTGCTGGGCTACATGCACATGTCGCTGGCTTTCGGGTGGTTCCTGCTGATCGCCGTGGGCTGGGCCGAGACGGCCGCCCACTTGGGATTCCGCTACGTACCGTTGCAGGGGCACGTCTTTTTCAAGTACTTCGCCACCGGACTGCCCCGCAACGCGTTTTTCGACTTCGCGATGGACCTGCTGCTGCTCTTCGTCCTTTCGGGCGTGGCGCTGGCATGGGGCAAACGCCTGAGGTCCAAGGCGATGGGCATGCGCCGCACGACCCGGCACCTCCTCGGCGACCGCATCGCCCTCTCGGCCCTGTGGTTCATATTTCCGGCCCGGCTGTTGGCCGAAAGCGCCACCTGCGCCCTCTACGGCGGCGGAAGTTTTCTCACAGGAACCTTGGGCGGATGGATGCACGACCATATCGGCATGCTCACGCTGATGAACGTCGAGAGCGCCGCATGGTGGTTCTACTCCTCGTGTCTGGGGCTCTTCTTCGTGGCGCTGCCTTTCTCGCGCTACATGCACATTTTCACCGAGATACCGCTGATCTTCCTGCGTCGCTACCGGCTGCGCTCGGGCGAAAAAGCCACCTCGTTCGACCGGTTCCAGATCGAGGCCTGTTCGCGCTGCGGCATCTGCATCGACCCTTGCCAATTGCAGAGCGTACTGGGTGCGGACAACGTCCAGTCGGTCTACTTCCTGCGCGACCGCCGCTACCGGATGCTCCGGCCCGAAATCGCCGACAACTGCCTGATGTGCGGCCGCTGCGCCGACAAATGCCCCGTGGGCATCGACCTCAACACCCTGCGGCTCAACTCGCGCGACAAGCTCCGCAACCTGCCCGACAAACGCCGCTATGCCTATCTCAAGGGCATCGACCGTTCGCAGGGCACAGGCAAGACGGGCTACTTCGCGGGGTGCATGACCCTGCTGACGCCGCGCATTCTGAACGCCATGGAACAGCTCTTCACGGCCGCCGGCGAAGAAGTCTGGTGGGCCGACCGCAGCGGCGGCGTCTGCTGCGGCCGGCCGCTCAAACTCGCAGGCGAGACCGACGCCGCGCGCAAGATGATGCAATACAACACCGAGCTGCTGCGCAAACACGGCATCGCCACGCTGGTCACCTCATGTCCGATCTGCCTGAAGGTCTTCCGCGAGGACTATGCGCTGGAAGGCATCGAGGTGCTCCACCACTCCGAATACATCCTGCGGCTGCTGCGCACAGGGCGGTTGAAACTCGACCGCACCGACGCGCGCTACACCTACCACGACCCCTGCGAACTGGGACGCGGCAGCGGCATCTACGACCAGCCGCGCGCCGTCATCGAAGCGCTGGGACAGCTGCTCGAACCCGCCCAGACGCGCGAAAACGCCCCTTGCTGCGGCTCCTCGGTGGCCAATACGGCCATTTCGGACGGGCAGCAGGCCGCCATCGCCCGTTCGGCAGCCGCGCAGCTCGAAGCCACGGGGGCCGAAACCATCGTCACTGCTTGTCCGCTCTGCAAGAAAGCCATCGCCCGGGGCGCCGCCGCCGAGGTGCGCGATCTGGCCGAAATCGTCGCGGCCCGCATCCGGAAATAATTTTTTTTAGGCAGTACTAACTCTCTGCTCGGCAATACGATGCAGCGATTCGGAACCCGGCTGCCGAAAATTTATTTTGCAAACACCGTTTTTTGTATTACCTTTGCAGTGCAAAAGCGATAGATCCACTCTTAAGATATATCGCGGGATAGAGCAGTTGGCAGCTCGTCGGGCTCATAACCCGGAGGTCGGAGGTTCGAGTCCTCCTCCCGCTACTAAAGCAAAAGAACGCATCGAAATGCGTTCTTTTGCTTTTGATACCGAGGGAAGACAGGAACCGCAGGTTCGGACGGTCTTAGGAGCGAGCGCAGAGCCGGACGCGTCCGAGCTTTGCCGAGCGACGACAGACCGAAGACAAGCAAAGCGCCGTCAGTCCTCCTCCCGCTACCAAGCGTCATGCTCGACTTCGATTTAGCGGCGATGTATCAGGTAGAGACCAAGGTTCTCAAACAAGCCGTCCGCCGCAACAGCCAGCGATTCCCATCGGATTTTATGTTCGAGCTGACGCAAGAGGAGTACAACGAACTGATAATCAGATTAAGATCACAAATTGTGACCTTAGAAGCAGGCCGAGGAAAATACCCGAAATATGCCCCGTTCGCTTTTACGGAACAAGGCGTAGCCATGCTGTCGAGTGTCCTGCGCAGCGAAACGGCCATTCAGGTAAATATTGCAGTCATGCGGGCGTTCGTCGCCATCCGTCAGCTATTGACCGCCCCGCCGAGCGACCGAATCGGACGACTGGAAACACAAGTGCAAGAACTCAAGGAGTACATCGAAGAAATCTTCGCCGACCAGAACGACATCAACGAAGACACCCGAATGCAGCTGGAACTCATCAACCAGACGCTGGCGGAATTGCAGTCGCACGACCGCCCGTCCATCCGCAGCCGCCGCCCTATCGGATTCATCCGGAAATAGCGGCGGCACTCTTTTTTACGAACACGATCACGCCCTCTCGCCCGGCAGCACAAGCCCGCGCTCGGCCGCAAGGCGAAGCATCAACGCATAGGCGGCTTCGTATTCGTTGGGGATTTCGCCGTCGAGAATCGCATTCTTGATCACTTCCTTGATCTCGCCGATGACGCGCGAGGGGCCTATGCCGTAGGTCTTCATGATGATTTCGCCCGTGATCGGCGGTTGGAAGTTGCGGATGCGGTCGCGTTCTTCGAGGTCTTTCATCTTGCGCCGCACCAATTCGAAATTGGCCATGTAGCGCTTCACCTTGGCGTCGTTGCCCGACGTGATGTCGGCCTCGCACAAGGTCATCAGCGCCTCGATGTCGTCGCCCGCCTCGAAAAGCAGGCGCCGCACCGCCGAATCGGTCACCAGATCTTCCGACAGAATGATGGGCCGCAGATGCAGGAACACCAGTTTCTGCACGAATTTCATATGTTCGTTCAGCGGCAGTTTCAGTTGCCGGAAAATCGCGGGCACCATCTTCGAGCCCTGCACTTCGTGGCCGTGGAAGGTCCACCCTATGCGCGGGTCGTAGGCCTTGGTCAGCGGCTTGGCTATGTCGTGCAGCACGGCGGCCCAGCGCAGCCACAGATCGTCCGAGCGGCGGGCCACATTGTCCAGCACCTTGAGCGTATGGAAGAAATTGTCTTTGTGCGCATGCTGCCCGCGGCGCTCCACCCCCTTGAGCCGGTGCATCTCCGGAAAGATCAGTTCCAGCAGCCCGGTCAGCTCCAGCAGTTCGAAACCCATCGAGGGCACGGGCGAAAGTACGATCTTGTTGAGCTCGGTCGCTATGCGCTCGCGCGAAACGATCTTGATCCGCGGGGCATTCCGGCGGATGGCTTCGAAGGTTTCGTCCTCGATCGAGAAGCCCAGCTGGGCCGCGAAACGCACGGCCCGCATCATGCGCAGCGGGTCGTCCGAAAAGGTGATGTCCGGGTCGCAGGGCGTGCGGATGATGCAGGCGTCCAAATCGTCCAGCCCGCCGAACGGGTCGATCAACTCGCCGAAGCTGTCGCCGTTGAGCGACCACGCCAGCGCATTTATCGTGAAGTCGCGGCGGCGCTGGTCGTCTTCGAGCGTTCCGGCTTCGACCTGCGGTTTGCGCGAATCGTGCGCATAGGATTCGCGGCGCGCTCCCACGAACTCCACCTCCACCCCTCCGGCTCGAAGCATCGCCGTGCCGAAAGTCTTGAACACCGACACCTTGGTGTGCAGTTCGCGCCCGAGCGCTTCGGCCAGTTCGATTCCGCTGCCCACCGCCACCACGTCGATGTCGGTCGACCGGCGGCGCAGGTAATGGTCGCGCACATAGCCCCCCACCACGAACGCCTTGACGCCCCGGGCATCGGCCAGCCGCGAGATGCGGCGGAATATGGGATTCGACAGCGGCACGCGTTATTCGGCAGTTTGAAGTTGGCGGCGGTAGAGCTGCACGGTGTTTTCGAGCCCCAGATAGAGGGCATCGCTGATAAGCGCATGGCCGATCGACACTTCGTCGGTCCAAGGGATCCGCTCCACGAAATAGCGCAGGTTCTCCAGCGACAGGTCGTGCCCGGCATTCAGGCCCAGCCCCTGCCGCCGGGCCTCTTCGGCCGCCGCGACATAGGGAGCGATCGCCCGGGCGGGGTCGGCCGCATATTCGCGGGCATACGCTTCGGTGTAGAGCTCCACCCGGTCGGCGCCGCACGCCTTGGCCCCGGCCACCATGGCCGGATCGGGTGCGACGAAGAGCGAAACCCGGATGCCCCGCTCGCGGAAACGAGCCGTCATCCCGGTCAGGAACTCCCGGTTGGCCACCGTATCCCACCCGGCGTTGGACGTAATCGCATCGGGCGCGTCGGGCACCAGCGTCACCTGCGCCGGGAGCGTTTCGAGCACCAGCTTCGCGAACTCCGGCGTCGGGTTGCCCTCGATGTTGAGTTCGGTCCGCAGCACCCGCTTCAGGGCCCGCACGTCGTCGTGGCGGATATGCCGCGCATCGGGCCGCGGATGGACCGTGATGCCGTCGGCCCCGAACCCCTCGATGCGGGTTGCGGCCAGCACCACGTCGGGCAGGCTGCCGCCGCGCGAATTGCGGATGACGGCAATCTTATTGATGTTTACACTCAACTTTGTCATAAAATTCACTATATTTGCTTGGCGAACCCCCGCCGGCGATGCGGACACCGCGCGAACGCGCTTCGCCCCGCCGCCGGGTTCCCGGCTCTGCCGCCCGACGCTCCCGGCCATGCGCAGGAGGGCGGCGGCGTGGTAAAGGTACTTACTTTTTTTGAAACTCCGCCGATGAGAATCATACTTTTTTCCCGCAGCGGGCGCGACCATAGCGCCGAAGAACTCCGCCACCTGTTCGACACCCTGCAAGCGTTCGGCTTCGATTTTCTGCTCAACGAAGAGTTCGCCCGCACGGTCCGTGCAACAATCGGGCTGGAGTTCCCGCCCGAGCGCATCTACCGAGAGCGGCTCGCGCCGCAGCCCGAGGGGTCGGTCATGGTCTGCTACGGCGGCGACGGCACCCTGCTCGAAGGGGCCCACCGGCTGGGCGGCGCCCCTGTGCCCGTGCTGGGCATCAACGCCGGGCATCTGGGCTTTCTGACCGGCGCGCCGAACGAAGGGCTGGGGCAGATTTTCGCCCGGCTCGCCGCAGGCGGATTCCCGGTCCAGCCGAGGTCGATGCTCGAAGTGCGGGGCGACTTCGCCGCGGCGCCCGACAATACTCTGGCGCTCAACGAATTCACCATCCAGCGCCACGGCGCCGACATGCTGTCGGTCGAGACCTTGGTCGACGGGCAGCCGGTCGCCACCTACCACGGCGACGGGGTCATCGTCTCGACCCCCACCGGGTCGACCGCCTATTCGCTCAGCGCAGGCGGTCCGGTGGTGGCACCCTCGTGCGCCTGCCTTGTCATCTCGCCGCTGGCGCCCCACAACCTCACCATGCGCCCGGTGGTCATCCCCGACACCAGCGTCATCACGCTGCGCGTGCACGAACGCCGCTCCGACCCTTTCGTCACGCTCGACAACCGCATCTACCCCGTGGGGCCCGAAGCGGCCTTCACCGTGCGGCGCGCCGAACAAAAGATTTTTCTGGCCACTCCGCATAATATATCGTTCTACGACACGTTACGCAATAAGATGATGTGGGGAATAGACTTACGAGAAGTGAAAGGTGAAAGGTGAAAGGTGAAAAGTGAAAAGTGCGGGATTCCGGGCCGGACGCGCCGCTGCTCCGCCGAGAGGTGGGGAATCGGGAAACCGACGGTACGATTTTCCTGTCCGGCATCGTTCTTCCCGCTGCGGACCGCCAGCATGAAGAGGACGAAAATACAAGACAGCGAACACAATAACACTTTGCACCTTTCACTTTTCACCTCTCACTTCTCACTTTTCACCCCTCACCTTTGAATAACCCGTTAAATTCCCTATATTTGTGCCCTATTATGAGCGACAGCAAACGCATACCGCAGCACGTGGCCATCATCATGGACGGCAACGGGCGCTGGGCCGAACTGCGCGGCCGCCAGCGATACGAAGGCCATGCGGCCGGCATCGAGCCCATCCGGGCCTCGGCGCGCGCCGCCATCCGCCACGGCGTAGGCTACCTGACGCTCTATGCCTTTTCGACCGAGAACTGGGGCCGCCCGGCACAAGAGGTCGACGCTTTGATGGAATTGTTCTGCCAAAGCGTCATCCATGAAACCCCCGACATGCAGCGGCAGGGCATCCGCATCCGCACCATCGGCGATTGCAGCCGTTTTTCCGACAAGGTGCAGGCCCATCTGGCTCAGGCCGAGGAGCTGACCGCCGGAGGCGACAAGCTGACGCTGACCTTGGCGCTCAACTACTCGTCGCGCGACGAAATCACCCGGGCCGTGCGGAAAATCGCCGCACGCGCGGCGGCCGGAGAACTGGCCCCCGAGCAGATCGACGAGGCCGCCGTCAGCCGCGCGCTCGACACGGCCGGCTGCCCCGACCCCGATCTGGTGATCCGCACCAGCGGCGAATGCCGGCTGAGCAATTTCCTGCTCTGGCAGGCTTCCTACGCCGAACTTTGGTTCCCGCAGGTGCTGTGGCCCGATTTCACCGAGGAAGAGTTCGACCGGGCGCTCGACGAATATGCCCGGCGCGACCGGCGGTTCGGACTGGTCAAGTAAATGAAGTTGAAGATTTAGATTGGAACAGATGAATCATTTCGGTAAGGTATTCGCCGCCGCTGCGCTGCTGACGCTGTGCTGCCCGAATACGTTCGCCCAGCAGCCCGCTCCCGCCGCAGAACCCGCAGCGCCGCAGCAGGCCGCCGCCTTTCCCGAAGACGCCCCCATGCTGAAGGCGGAAGGGACCCCCCGGCTCTACCGCATCCGCAGCGTCGAAATCCACGGCGTGCAGTACCTCAACCCCGAAATCATCAAGTCCTCGGCCGGGCTCATCGCGGGCGATTCGATCTACCTGCCCAGCGACTTCATCGCCAACGCCATTTCGCGGCTCTGGAGCCAGCGGGCTTTCGCCGACGTGAAGATCGGCGCCGAAATCGAGGGCGGCGACCTCGACCTGCAAGTCTTCCTCAAGGAGCGGCCCCGCGTGCTCAACTGGAGTTTCGAGGGGGTGAGCAAGGGCAAGCAGAAGGACCTGCTCGAAAAGCTCAAGCTCCGCCGCGGCAGCGAACTCTCCGACTACGTCATCGACAAGAACACCAAGCTCATCAAGGCTTACTGGGCCGAAAAGGGATTCCGCAACGCCGAGGTCGACGTGCGCATCGACAACGATTCGATCCGCCCGCAGGCCGTCAAAGTGACGTTCGTCATCGACAAGAAAGACAAGGTCAAGATCGGCAAGATCAACTTCTCGGGCAACGAACAGTTCGCCGACAAGCGGCTGCGCCGCACCTTCAAGAAGACGCACCAGAAATCGATCAACTTCCTGCGCAGCACCAAGCTCAACGAAAGCGATTTCGAGGACGACAAGGAACTGCTGATCGACTTCTACAACGCCCGCGGCTACCGCAACGCCACCATCGTGCGCGACTCGATCTACCCCATCGACAGCAAACGGCTGGGCATCGACATCGAACTCTCGGAGGGCAACAAATACTACATCCGCAACGTCTCGTGGGTGGGCAATTCGGTCTACGAGACCGAGGAGCTGCAACGCATGTTCGGCATCAAACAGGGCGACACCTACGACAAAAAGACCATGCACAAGCGGCTCGGCATCCAGAAAGAGGTCGACCTCGAAGCCCTCTCCGTCTCGTCGCTCTACCAGAACAACGGCTACCTCATGTCGCAGATCGAACCCGCCGAGACCATCGTGGGCCCCGACTCCATCGACATCGAGGTGAAGGTGTTCGAGGGCAAGCAGTTCACCATCAACAACGTCGGCATCACGGGCAACCAGCGGGTCGACGACGAAGTGATCCGCCGCGAACTCACCGTCTACCCGGGCGAACTGTACAACCGTTCGCTGCTGATGCGCACCCTGCGTCTGCTGGGTTCGATGGGCCACTTCAACCCCGAGAACATCGCCCCCGACATCCGGCCCGTGTCCAACGAGCTGGTCGACATCAACTGGGCGCTCGAAGAACAGGCCTCCGACCAGTTCAACGTGGCGGGCGGCTGGGGCTCGGGCACCTTCGTGGGCTCGGTGGGCATCACGCTCAACAACCTTTCGATCCGCAACTTCTTCAAGAAAGGCGCATGGCGCCCCTACCCCATGGGGCAGAACCAGCGGCTCCAGCTCTCGGCCCAAACCAACGGCACCTACTACAAGGCTTTGGCCTTCAGCTTCACCGACCCGTGGCTGGGCGGCAAAAAACCCAACTCGTTCACCCTCTCGGCCCACTATTCCGACCAGAACGACGCCTATTGGATCGGCTCCAAACCCACGCGCTACTTCCGCACCTACGGCGCAGCGGCGGGTTTGGGCAAGCGCCTTTCGTGGCCCGACCCCTACTTCACGTTCTACGCCGAAGCCAGCTACGAACGCTACTCGCTGAAAAACTGGTATTCGTTCGTCATGGAAGACGGCTCGGCCAACCTGCTGTCGCTCAAACTGGTATTCGCCCGCAACTCGGTCGACCAGCCGATCTACCCGCGCCGCGGCTCGGAGTTCAGCGCCTCGGTGCAGGCCACGCTCCCCTACTCGCTCTGGGACGGCAAGGACTACAGCGATCCCGACATGAGCAATCAAGAGCGCTACCGCTGGATCGAATTCCACAAATGGCAGTTCAAGGCGCAATGGTTCCAGTCGCTCACCCGCAACGAGAATCTGGTGCTGATGCTGCGGGCCGAAATGGGCTATCTGGGCAGCTACAACAAACATAAGGTTTCGCCTTTCGAACGCTTCGAAGTGGGCGGCGACGGCATGACGGGCTACAACATCTACGGTATCGACATCATCTCGATGCGCGGCTACGAAGACGGCGCTCTCGATCCGGGCAACTTCTACTCGTGCGGCTACAACAAATACACCGCCGAACTGCGCTACCCCGTCATCCTGAAACCCTCGTCGCAGATCTACGTGCTGGGCTTCCTCGAAGGCGGAAATGCGTTCGACTCGTGGCGCGACTTCTCGCCCTTCAAGATCAAACGCTCGGCGGGCTTCGGCGTAAGGCTCTACCTGCCTGTGGTGGGCATGCTGGGCATCGACTGGGGCTACGGCTTCGATCCCCCGGCCGGCAGCACCAAGAAGAGCGGCAGCCAGTTCCACTTCGTCATGGGCCAGCAGTTCTGACGCGCGCCGTGGCAATAAATTTGAAAGAAAAGAGTTATATTTACAAAAGGTATAACACATCAACCATCCGGAAATCATGAAACGTCTGCTTCTTCTTGCGGCATTCCTGCTGACAGCCGCAGCGCTCCCGGCGCAGAACTGCATCGTCGTCAACAGCGAAAAGGTATTCAAGTCGCTGGACGCCTACAACCGAGCCATCGCCGAACTCGACGACCTCGCCGAACAGTATCAGAAGCAGGTCGATGCCCGCTATGCCCGGGTCGAGACGCTCTACAACAACTATATGGCGCAGAAGACCTCGCTGTCGGCCGCGGCGCGTCAATCGCGCGAAGAAGCGATCCTTGCGCTGGAGAAAGAGGCCGCCGACTATCAGGAAAGCATCTTCGGACAAGAGGGCACCCTCATGAAACGACGCGTGGAACTGATCGAACCGATCCAGAAAAAGGTCTTCGCCGCCATCGAAGCCTATGCCGAACGCATCGGTGCGACGGTGGTGCTCGACTCGTCGAACAACCCCGCGCTGCTCTACACCGACCCGGCGGCAGAACGCACGCAGCAGGTCATCGACGCACTCGCCCGATAAAGCTCATCAAAAAACACAACACACGAATACACTATGAAAAAGGCTATCAAACTGACCCTTGCGGTTGCCCTCATGCTGAGCGCCTCGTCGCTCTTCGCCCAGAAACTGGGACGCATCAACTCGCAGGACATCCTGCTGGCGATGCCCGAGACCAAAGAAATGGAGACCAACATGCAGGCTTTCACCAAAGACTTGCAGGACAATTTGGAGACCATCTCCGTCGAGTTCAACCAGAAATTGACCGACTATCAGAAAAACTACTCCACCTATTCGGATTCCGTGCGCCAGCTCAAGGAACGCGAGTTGCAGGAGTTGCAGAACCGCCGTCAGGAATTCGAGCAGGTGGCCCAGCAGGACATCCAAAAGAAACAACAGGAGTTGCTGACGCCCATCATCGAGAAAGCCAAGGCCGCCATAGACAAGGTAGCCAAGGACAACGGCTATCTGGCGATCTTCGAGACCGGCTCGCTGGCATCGTACGACGAAGCAGCCCTGACCGACATCGCCCCGCAGGTACGTGCCGAACTGGGCATCGCCGACGCACCGGCCGCACAATAGCCCCGGAAACTCCGTACGGGCGGGGGCCCTCCGCAGGACTTGGGGCCGGGAAACCGGCCGACCCGCCGACGCATCGTTCGCAACGCGCTGAATATTCAGCGCGTTTTTTTATGCCCTTGCGCAGCCGACGCAAACACCGGCAACGAAGAATAGGCCGACCGGCCGCATTTCCGATCCATCCGCCTTGTTGTTCGATATGACCTATTTTCCAACTTTTCGGACTGGAGAAGAGGGAATATTCTTACATTTGTCGTCAAAACCCGAAACAATGAACAACAAACGACAGACAGGCGAAGCACCGATAGCCAGCTTCTCGCTCAGCGAACTGATCTGCATGTCGGGCGAAAACAACGGCCGCGGCGGCGACTTCATCATAGCTCACAGCGATGCCTCGCAACTCGACGTATTCCAGTTTCCGTGCAGGATCGACGCCTTTTTCATAGGTCTCGGCTCCGAGGGCGAAACCTCGGTTTCGATCAATCTGAACCGATACAGCCTGCGCAAGAACACCCTTTTTCTTATCGGGCCGCAGAGCATCATCCGCACCGAACGCGGCGGCACGCTCAAGGGCGACATCGTGGTGGTGTCGCAACGCTTCATGCAACGGATGAACATCGGAGCCAAACAGATCATGCCGCTGATTCTCCAACTGAGCGCCCATCCCTGCATCGAGATCTCCGACGAAGAGAGCCGGCAGATCCGCCGCTTCATCCGCCTGATGGACGCCGAAAACGAAGCCCCGGGCCCTTTTTCCGACGAAGTGCTGGGCAACCTGCTGCTGGCCACGCTCTACAAAACGGGCAACACGCTCCAAAACTACCTCAAGGCGCACCCCACGGCGCAGGAACGCAGCAACAGCCGCGCCGACATCTATTTCCGCAAGTTTCTCCAATCGCTCAGCGAACACTACAAGGAAGAACGCAGCGTCGGGTTCTACGCCCGCGAACTCTGCGTCACGCCCAAATACCTGACCACCCTTGTCAAACGCATCAGCAGCAAATCGGTTTCCGAATGGATCGAAATCTACGTGATCCTCGAAGCCAAGACGCTGCTCAAGTATTCGGCCCTCAGCGTCCAAGAGATCGCCTACACGCTCAACTTCCCCAACCAATCGTTCTTCGGCAGCTACTTCAAACGCAACACGGGCATGTCGCCCTCGCAATACAAAGCCTCGGACGGTACTGCCGAAGGGGGGGGGTATTGTTCGGATGCTTCTGAAGAACCGAAGCCGAAGCGCGCGCGCAAAACCGGGCACAAAAAAACCGGCCCGAAAGCCGGCGGATGCTGAGAAACGAAAAAATTCTCCCCTGCGGGTGCGCCATCACACACCCGCAAGGGAGAATGAACTATCCGTTGAACACGATTCCGAGGAAATTCTCGTTCCGACCGGCCGAACCGGGCTCTTAATCCGGAACCTGCGCCCCCAGACGGTTTCACCGAGTGCCGGACTTCCGTTCATCGCGGCACAACCGCCGGGGACGGCGATGCGAAAAGAAAAAACCAAGAAAACGCAGGACAACTGAAACGACGGATGCGACAAAATGGGAAGCAATCCGAAGACCGACGTCGGCAAAGAAATAGCTGTCTTGGCGAT
The DNA here is from genome assembly GCA_029060215.1 of Alistipes sp. GTDB lineage: Bacteria > Bacteroidota > Bacteroidia > Bacteroidales > Rikenellaceae > Alistipes. Next base: position 7,255 of record JAIDUK010000020.1, on the reverse strand, counting down.
TCGGGCTGCCGTGCACGGCAGTTGTCGTTCTGGATAGAAAGGAGAGCGCTCTTGCGACAACGCCCGAAGCGGAAGACGAGACAAATATACAACACCGGATACCCCTTTGTCAAGAGTTCGGCCGAAAAAAATGAACGAAAAACGCGAAAAACGGATAATACCCTGAAAATCAAGAGGGATCAGAACGGGTAACCGACGCCGAAATTGAGCGCCGTGTTCTTCCACCTGAAGTTGTGGATCCACCGCTTGCCCTCGGGATTGTTGGGATTGTGGAGCTGGATGCCCCAGTCCAGACGCAAGACGGCGAACTTGATGTCCAACCGCAGGCCCAAACCGGTGTTGAACCCCAACTGCTTGTAGAAATCGCCGAAACGGAAGACCGCTTCGCTGGAATATTCGGCCGGATTGCTGCGGACATACCAGATATTGCCCACGTCGAAGAAAGTGGCCCCGTGGACGATGCCCCAGATGGGGAAGCGGAATTCGAGGTTCGCCTCGAGCTTCATGTCGCCCAACTGTGTGGGGAACTCGTCCTGCTTCTCGATCAACACCGAACCGGGGCCCAACGTACGCGGGGTCCAACCGCGCATGCTGTTGCTGCCGCCCGCATAGAACAACCGGTCGAAAGGCACAATGTCCGAATTGCCGTAGGCGACCGCGGCGCCGCCGTAGAGCCGCCCGGCCAAAGCGGTCTTCTCGCCGAGCATGATCTTGCGGCTGAGGCTCAAGTCGGCGCGCACGTACTGGGCGTAGCGCAACCCGAAGATGCGGTAATGATCCGTACCGGCCTGCGGCCGGGAAAAGAGGTGCTCGAGCCCGTCGACGAGGTTGCCGGCCGTCTCGACGTTGAAACGGATCATGGTGGCGTTGCCGCCCAGATGCTTGAGCTGGTTGTTGTAGACGTAGCCGAACGAAAGCCCCGCGATGAACTGCGACTTGTAACTATAGATCAGATACTGGTTGTGGGTATCCTTCAAGAAAGTATCGTCCAGATAACTGACGTCGACGACGTTGATGTCGACGGGCCGCAACGAAAAAGAGGAATAACGCGAATTGGTCCACTGATAGGTCCAACCTGCGCTGGACAACGTACGCCGGTAATAGGGCCGGTCTTGGAAATTGATGGAGAGCTCGACCTTGGTTTTGGGCTGGTTGACCGAACGGTAGCGGCGCGTACGCCACGGCACCAGAAAACGGGGAAAGGTCAACCCCACCGTAGCACCGAACTCCGTGGCGCGCTTCTTCTTGGCATCGCGCGCCTTCATGAACTCGTAACCGGCCGTGAACGACACGTCGAACGATTCGGCCCCGCGGAAGACGTTGCGGTTCTGATAACCGGCCGTCGCCTTGAGCCCGTAGAAACTCGACGTGGTACTCCCCTCCAACTCGACCTTGAAACTCTGCTTGAGCATCGGAGTACAGAGGATGTTGCAAGTGAGGTAACCCTCTTTGGTATAGTCGGTGCGGGTAGAATCGGCCGTGGCGCCGATGTAGGAGACGTAATTGGTGACATCTACCGTCTGCGGCTGCTCGACGAAGGCGATGCGGGCGCTGCGGAAATAACCCATAGCCATCAGATCGGCGTAGGTACGGTCGACCTGCGCCGAATTGTAGATGTAGTTGGGATAGAGCGGCACGGCCTGCCGCAGAATCGAAGGCCGCAGGTTGGGCCTGCGCTCGCAGATGACGTTCAGACCCCGGTAGTAGAGGGTGTCGAGCCGCGAAAAGAGGGTCGAATCGCTGCGGATGGCCAACGGATCGTAGTCGGGGAAGATGTTGATGCGGGCGATGCGGTAGACCATGTTGTTGTCCATGACGGCCTGCCCGCGCTCGTCGTAACCCGTCAGATGCTGCTTGACCACGATCCGCACCCCCACCCGATGATCGGACGAAAGGGTGTCGGCCACGAACTCGATGTTGTTGACCGAGAAATTGTAGTAACCCCGCTCCTTGAGGTAGGCCGCGATGCGCTCGCGCTCGCTGTCGAGCATGGTGATGTCGAAAATCCGCCCGGGACGCACCAACGTATTGGCCGTGTCGGGCGCGAGGATCTGCTCGAGGAAGCGGTCGCGGAACTCGTAGCAGACCGTGTCGATGAGGTAAGGCGCCCCCTGCCGCACGCGGTAGGTTACCGAAGCCCGCCTGCGGCGCGAGAGGGTGTCGACCTCGAACGAAGCCTGCGACGAGAAGAAACCCTTGGTATCCATGTAGACCTTCAGATTCTCGGCGCTCTTCTGCGTGAGGTCCATCTCCAACAAAACGGGCTCCTCGCCGATCTTGCGCTTCCACTCGTTCCACTTGTTGCTCTTGGCCGGGTTGGCCTGCTCGTAGAGCCACACGTAGAAATTGGTGCCCAAGAAGCGCTTGTTGGGAGTCTGACGCACGTATTTCTCCAGATCGGCGGCGGGAATCCGCTGCCTGCGGGGCACCGTACGGTCGTCCTCGACGCTCACCCGCTGAAGAAAATACTCGCCCTCGGGAATATGGCGCGTGACGCTGCAAGCCGGGCCCAGAAGCCCCAGCACCGCAGCAACCAATATGCGACGCGCCCTGTGCATGTCAATTGTTGAAGAACCCCTGCTCCTTGAGCAACGCGAAATAAGACTGCGACACGGCAAGGTTGTCGCGGCGGACATAGCGGCGCTCGGTGAAGATCTTCGCCAGATTCTCCAACCCGTTCTCCTCGATGAGCCGCTTGGTCAACTCCGACTCCTCGCGCTCGGCCCACAACTCGTCGATCTCGGCGGCGGTGTAGTCGGTATACTTCTCGTAATGGACGACGGCGTCGAGCGGCAGGCGGTCGGCCAACTCCGGCGATTCGTCGGGATAACCCAACACGACGGTGGTCAACGGAATCACCCCCTTGGGCAACTCCAGAATCTTTGCGATCTGGGCCGCCGTGTAGAGGGTGGTGCCCAGATAACAGATGCCCAAACCGTGGATCTCGGCCTGCACGCACATGTTCTGGGCCGCCAACAAAGCATCGGTGGCGGCATTGACGAACCACTCGAAATTGTCGTAGGCCGGGTCGGCGCCGCGCTGCTCGCACCACTGCGTGAACCGGTGCACGTCGGCGCAGACGGTCACCACGCACGGGGCCTCGGTGACCATGGGCTGGTTGAAATGGCACGGCGCGAGCCGCTCGCGCAAAGCCCGCTCGCGCGTGACGATGAACGAATAAAGCTGCATGTTGCCGCACGTCGAAGCCCGCACGGCGGCTTCGAGGCACTCGCGCAACACCTCGTCGGGGACGGGCGCCGGGCGGAACTTGCGTATCGAACGATGCTTGAAAAGCATGTTTTTCATGGCTGATGTCTGTTCGGGTTATGCAAAAACGGTACAAAGAAGGGCCCGGAAAGACCGGGCGCACATCTGTTGGACAAAATTAGTAAAACTTTTAGAAGTTTTATTACTTTTGCCCGGAGATAACCTCCGAACAACCGCGAAAAAACATGCTTCTGACATTCTGCAAATACGAAGGCGCAGGCAACGACTTCATCCTTGCGGACAACCGCGCAGGGGAATTCCGGCCCGACGCCCGGACCATCGCCCGGCTGTGCGACCGCCATCGGGGCATCGGAGCCGACGGACTGATGACCCTCTCGGCAAGCCCGCAGCACGACTGCTCGATGCGCTACTACAACGCCGACGGCTCGCCGGGCGAGATGTGCGGCAACGGCGCCCGCTGCTTCGCCCTCTACGCAGAACATCTGGGCATCGGAGGACGCGAGAAGATATTCGACGCCACCGACGGGGTGCACCGTGCGACGATTCTTTCGACCGCGGGCGCCGCGGGCGAAATCGAAGTAGGGATGATCGATGTCGAGAGGATCGTCTGCGGCGAAGGCTGGTGGTTTCTCAACACGGGGGTGCCCCACTATGTGGAATTCGTAGACGATCCGGCGGCGGTCGACGTGACGGGCCGCGGCGCCCGCATCCGGCACGACACGGCGCGCTTCCCGCAAGGCACCAATGTGAACTTCGTACAACTTGTGGGAGAAGGGCATCTGCGGATGCGCACCTACGAACGAGGGGTGGAGAACGAAACCCTTGCCTGCGGCACAGGCGCCACGGCGGCGGCCATAGTAGCCAACTTTGTCCGACAACCGGCCGCCGACCGGTTCCGCATAGACCTGCCCGGCGGACGATTGCAAGTGGCTTTCACCCGCCGGTCCGACCGATGCTACACCGACATCCGTCTCACAGGACCGGCGCGCCGCGTATTCGAAGGGACGATCGACTATTCGGACAACGAACGATAAACCGGCTGATATGACCGAAAAATTCATCATGGCGGGCCCCACGGCCCTGCATGTCTGCGATTCCGAACAAGGCGACCGCTGCGTGGTACTGCTGCACGGCTACCTCGAATCGCTGCTGGTGTGGGAAGAATTCGTCCCGCTGCTCTACAAACACCTGCGCGTAGTGACGCTCGACCTGCCCGGCCACGGCATATCGGAAGTGAAAGGCGAAACGCACAGCATGGAATTTCTGGCCGACACGGTGGCCGACGGGCTGCGGGCCCTCGGGATCGAACGCTGCACGATAGTGGGCCACTCGATGGGCGGCTACGCGGCGCTGGCCCTGCTGGAACGCCACCCCGAAATGCTCGACGGCATTGTACTGCTGAGCTCGACGCCCAATGCCGACACGCCCGAAAAAGCGGAGAACCGCCGCCGCGAAATAGCCCTTGTCCGGGCCGGCAAGAAAGATGCGCTGGCCCGGGTAGCACCCGAAGCGGGCTTCGCTCCGCAGAACCGCCGCCGGATGAAAGATGCGATCGAAGACCTGACCGAACAAGTGGCCATCACCGAAGAAGAGGGGATCATCGCCCTGCTCAACGGCATGATCGCCCGCAAGGACCGCAACGACCTGCTGCGCAACTCTCCGGTGCCCCAACTGTTCATCTTCGGCCGCCACGACGGCTATATCCCGGCCGAGACGGCCGAAGCACTGGCGGCAGCCCATCCGCAAGCGCAAGCGGCATGGCTCGAAAACGCGGGACACATGGGTTTTCTCGAAGAACCCGAAGCGACGGCGCAAGCGCTGCTGCAATTCGTACTCGGCACCCGGACCGAACCGCAGCAACCCGAATAATCGCACGCAGGCAAGGTCCGGATGCGGACCTTGCCGAGCGGCCGGACGACCGCGCGGCAAACCGCCGGACATCGAACTCCGCCCCGAAGCCGCCGAGCGGGGTTTTCCGACCGTTTTGACGCTCTACGGCTCTTTTCACAGGCCTTACGCCCCACTTAAGCGACCTTTTGTGTTATAAATATAACGCAAAAGGATTTTTTAGTTATTCTTTTGGTCTGAAATTTGCGGGGGGGGGAATTTTTGTATCTTTGCACTGCCGGTTTCAGCTGGATGAACCGGTGCTGGGATGTTGACGCAACTCACACCCTTCGGGGCACCGCTCGAAAATCGGGCGGTGTTTTTTCATACCGGGTCCTATCCCCGGGCCGAAGCTCCCCGCCCCTCGGACTCCCGAACCAACCGAGCGAAAGCCGACTCGCGATACTTGCGCGAAAACTCGATCTGCAACCCATCGATCTCCACGGCCTGCGCCGTGACGCGGACGACATGGTCGGCATTGACGATATAAGCCCGATGGATGCGCACGAACCGCTCGCCGAGCTGCTGCTCCCACTGCGAGATACGCGTACGGGTACGATAAACCGCGCCATCGACCGTATGGAGCGCCACCTCGGTATCGTTGGACTCGACATAGAGAATCGCCGCGAGGGCCAAAGTTACCTTCCGCCGCTCGGAGACGAAGGCGATATGCCGCGGCTGCGGCAACCGCTGCCGAAGCCACCGCGCCAAAAGCTCGCCGGGCAACACGAACGCCACCGTGACGACGAGCAAAAAGATCGGATTGGAAAACAAAGCCGGGAAACTGCTATACGGCCAGACAACGACCCGCGTATAGGTGCAGGCGAGCAACATCGACACCCATTCCACCATCACGACCCCGGCAATCGCGCAAACCACGGCCACGCCCCGGCGCTGCGAAGCGGCGAACGCCTGCGGCAAAAAGAACTGCGCGCAAAGCATACCGGGCAACAACGACGAAGCGATGAACAACGCCCGCCCGAACTCGTAGTCGAAACTTACGAGCAACACGGCCAACGACAACACCGCCCCGGCCCAATAACCGGTCATCGCCCAATATCGCATTCCCATGATTTCGGTCTGCTTTCAGTGGAACCGCCGCCGCTCGAACCGCACATCCGGCAACTCCCGGCGTCGGGCTCCCATACAAAAATACGAAAAAGAGGGATTCGGCCAAACCGTATTGAACCGAACCGATGGTTTCGACGGGAAAAACGCGGGATTCGACGTTGCAAAACCGGGCTTATAGCCCCTATCTTTGCAAAAGAAAACCGACCGACTGCCGAGAGCTCCGGCAGCCCGTCATCCAATCGAACTCAAAAAAAACTATTGCCAAATGAAACGCATCATTCTCTGTCTGCTTGCGGCCCTGCTTACCGGCACCGCCCTCGCCGCTCAAGAAATCGTAGAAATCACGCCGCCGCACCGCGCCGCCGACACAGCCACCCAAAACATCCGACGAGTGTCGAACGACACGGGAGAAAGCCCCGAAATCGCCGCCGGAGAAACCGCCATATTGGACCGGGAAACGAACGAATGGATAATCCAGCCCGATCCGTTCCCGCCGATGAACCGCTCGTGGGCCGACCTCTACATGGAAGGCGGCTGGGAATGTATGACGCTGATGACGTTGTGTCTGGTCGCCATGCTCTTCGCTGCATGGAAGGCCCCGCGCTGGGTAGCCGAACTCGGGAAACTGGCCCTGCTGATCGGAACGTTCTACCTGATGACAGGAATGTATGGCATCTTCGATCTGGCAGGAAGCAGCGGAATCGACCTCTCATTCTCGATACTAAGCAGCGGCTACCGCGTCGCCTTGATCGCCCCGATGTACGGCATGATAATCTACGGAATCTCGCTGATCCTGCGCATAGCGCTCAAACCCAGAATTTAGACCGCCGCACAATCGTACGGTATAACGCCAACCCCGTACCGGGCATCTTCCGGTACGGGGATTTATATTGCAAGGAATTGAAGTGCCGAAGCAAGCGCCCCTACCTCAGTACTCATGCTTTTAGTTCTTTTGCCTGCTACGGCTCAGAGATCGGGGCGGAAATTTCTTTTTCAAAACAACAAGAAGCAAATTGTCATTCTGAACGTAGTGAAGAATCTGTATTTGCTGCCATACAGATTCTTCGGC
>JAIDUK010000002.1:10196-68002 GCA_029060215.1 Alistipes sp. | reverse complement strand
GTTCCTACCCAATGCCCCGCCCGGCCGAACTCCGCCGACCGTATCGAATCCCCGCCCGCAACCCCCTCAAAACCCAAAAACTAAATTTTTTAGTTGAAAAACTATGGAAAATAGTTGCGTGTGAGAATTTTTTAGTTACCTTTGTCCTTGAAACCACAGAATAAACCTTCCCCTGTAGGATCGTTCGATTTATAAACGGCTGTTATGGAAAAACTTACCCCTCGCGAAGAGGAATTGATGCGTTGTTTTTGGGAGCACGGGCCCTTGTTCGTCCGCGAGTTGGTTGAGCTTTCGCCCGAGCCCAAGCCCCATTTCAACACCCTCTCCACCATGGTCCGGGCGCTCGAGGCCAAGGGTTACGTCTCGCACAAGGCTTTCGGCAGTACTTACCAGTATTTTCCCCTTGTCTCCGAGACCGAGTTTTCGCGTCGGACCCTCGGCGGGGTCATCCGCAAGTATTTCGAGAATTCCTACCTCGGGGCCGTCTCGGCGTTGGTCGAGGAGGAGAAAATTTCGGTCGAGGAGTTGCGGCGGCTCGTCGAGCGCATCGACCGTCAGCACCAGCAGTAGCCATGTACGATCTTTTCATATATAGTCTCAAGTCGGGCGTTTGTCTCGCGGTTTTTTACTTGTTTTTCAAGTTGTTGCTCAGTCGCGAGACGTTGCATCGTTTCAACCGCCTCTTTTTGCTCTTCGGCATGGTGCTCGCTTTCGCCCTGCCTTTGTGCGTCATCACGGTCTACCGCGAGTTGCCCGTCGTGCCCGTCACGGTTTCCGCGGCCGTTCCTGTGCCGACGCCCGCCGTCCCGCAGGAAGCGGCGTTCGATTGGCGGTCGGCGGTCGGCGCTCTCTTCGGCATCGGGGTTGTCGCCATGTTGTCGTGGACGTTGCGTTCGCTCTGGGCCGTTCTGCGCATCGTGCGTTCCGGCGAGCACCGGAGGTTGGACGACGGCGTCGTGTTGGTGGTCGTCGCGCAGGCCGTGCCGCCTTTCAGTTGGGGGCGTTACGTGGTCGTCTGTAGGGATGATTTGGCCGATTGCGGGGAGGAGATCCTCGTCCACGAGCGAGCCCATGTGCGGTTGTGCCATTCGGCCGATCTTTTGTTGACCGATCTGGCCGGGGCGCTCCAGTGGTTCAACCCGGCCATGTGGTTGTTGCGGCGCGAGTTGAGGGCCATCCACGAGTACGAGGCCGACAAGGCCGTCATCGAGAGCGGGGCCGATGCCCGCCATTACCAGTTGCTGCTCATAAGGAAAGCTGTCGGCGGGAGGTGGTATTCCGTTGCCAACAGCTTCAATCACAGTAAACTTAAAAACCGTATTACCATGATGTTGCGTAAAAAGTCTTCGCGGTGGACCGGGGTCAAGGCACTCTTCGTCCTGCCGTTCGCGGCTGCGTCTCTCGGCGCTTTCGCTCAGACCGTCTATGTCGTTTCCGACGGCAAAGTTAGTAAAGATTCCGTTACGGCCAGCGTTTCGGGCCCCGATATTTCGCTCGGCAAGCTCGACGGGCAGCCGCTCTACTTGGTCGACGGGCAGGAAGTCGCTTCGCTCGACGGCATCCCCACCGAAAAGATCGCTTCGATCGATGTGCTCAAGGACGGGCAGGCCGTGGAGACCTACGGCGACAAGGCCCGCAACGGAGTGGTTGCCGTCACTTTGAAAAACGAGGGCGATAGCCGGAAGTCCGAAGCGGCCGCTGCCGGGAATGTCGTCGTGCTCCGCTACAGCAGCGATTCGGTGCCGTCGGGTCCCGCTCCGCTCTACATCGTCGACGGCGAGGAGACGGATGGCGAGCGGTTGAACCGCATCGACCCCGACCGCATCGCTTCGATCGACATCTATAAGGATGCTGCAACCCTTGCGGCCTACGGCGACAAGGCCCGCAACGGCGTGGCGGTCATCACGTTGAAGAAGGAGGGTTCGGTCAAGGCGGACAAGCATTCCGTCCAAATCGACGATGCCTCGATTGTCGTGCGCGGTTCTTCGGATAGTGTTTCGCTCGACAAGGTCAATGCTTATTTCAAAAGCGACGAATGGAAAGAGGCCCAGCGTAAAATTGCCGGATCCCAAAAATATTTCGAGTCCGACGAGTGGAAAGCCGCGCAGGAACAGCTATCCCAAGCCGCCACGGCAGGCTCGGTCGTCTCGATTCGCGGCACGGCGGCTGGCAATCTGCTCTATCTGGTCGACGGCGTGAAAGTCGACGATCTCGGTTGGATCGCTGCCGAGCAAATCGGCTCCATGTCGGTATTCAAGGGCAGCGCTTCCGTTCCGGAGCAGTACCGCGGGCAGGGCTACGACGGAGTTGTCGTCATAACGACCAAGAAGGCCGCCACGGCCGACAAGGATTGGGGAATTTCGACTTCCGACCGGAATTCGGTTTGGACCCACAACGATAGCGTCACCCAAGCCAAGGGCAGCATCACGATCACCGGTATGGAGCAGGTTCCCGACGATTGTTTGATCTTCATCAACGGCAAGCGTTCCGCCAAGGCCGATCTGGCCGGCATTCCCTCCGGCAAAATCCGTCGTATGAACATCTACAAGGGCGAAAAGGCCGTCGAGAAGTTCGGGCCCGATGCCGCTGCCGGCGTCATCGAAATCAAGACCCGCAAATGGTAGTCCCATAAATAAAAAGCTCGTTTCCGAAAGGAGTTGTCCGCAGGGCGGACGCTCCTTTTTTTTGTGTTTTGCCCTGATTTTCCTACCTTTGCAACGTATTGCGGGGAGGACTTCGTTCCCCCCCCCAAGACCATGAAAAAATCCTTGTTTCTTTGCGCGGCGCTGTTCCTTTGCAGCGGTCTCCGCGCCCAGACCGACGGTTGTTTGCGGCGCATCGTCGTCGACAGCCTGCGCCAGCCGCTCGATTATTTCAACGTTCTGATTTCCGATCCCGCCGATTCGGCGCTCCTCTTCGGCGAGGCTTGTTTCCACGGCAGGTTCGAGGTGCCCGCACAGGGCTCAGGGCCGCGCATCGTCACCTTGCGCAGCCTCGGGTTCCGCGACCTCTCGTTCCTCGAAGATTTCGCCTGCCCCTCGTCGCCCGACACCTTGGTCATGGCTGCGGCGTCCGTCGGCATCGGCGAGGTCGTGGTCCGGGCTGCGGCCCCGCCCCTCAGCGTTTCGGCTGGCAGGACCCTCGTGCAGGTCGCCGGTTCTTCGTTGCAGCACCTCGTCGACGTGGCCGACATCTTGCGTCGGGCGCCCGGTCTCGAGGCCGACGAATCCGGTCTCACGGTCTTGGGCAAAGGCGAGCCGTTGATCTTCATCGACGACCGCCGCAGTTCCTACGCCGAGTTGCGGATGCTCCGTCCGTCGCAGATTCTCTCGCTCGAAATCGACCGCAGCCCCTCGGCCCGCTACGATGCCGCTTACAAGGCGGTGGTCCGCGTGCGCACCAAGCGCGCCCGCGACGGTTTTTCCGGTCAGATAGCCAACGTCGCCTACATGGCTCGGCGTTTCGGCGACTTGGCTGCGGCGAGCGTCCAGTGGGCCGGCGGGAAGTGGGTCCACTACCTTTCATGCGATTATTACCACCGTTACACCCATAGCCGGGTGTCGGAGACTCATGGGATCCTCTTGCCCGGCCGCGAGTTGGCCGACACCCTCCGGGCCGACTGGCTCTTCGTCGAGCGGAGCCCTTCGGTGCTCTACGGCACAACGTTCGACATTTCGTCGCGGCATCGTCTTTCGTGGCAGTATGCGGGGCTGTTCCGCAACGACCGCATCGACCATGTTTCGCAGGAGCAGGAGTATCGGGGCGGGGCCGTTTCCGATTATCTCGAATCGTCCGCTTCGCATGTGCTCAGGCGGGCTCGCCACGCGGCCCATCTGGCTTATCGGTGGGCTGTCGATTCGGCCCGGACTTTCTCCCTCGAGGCCGATTATACCCATGTCGTGCCGCGCGGTTCGCAGTGCGTGCAGCAGTTTCGGCCTGCTTCGGGGGAGGTCGGCACCTTGCGGATCGCCAACCGTTCGCGTTCGGGGGTCTTCGCCGCCAAGTCGGAGTTCGCCGCTCCGTTGTGGGGGGCCGATTGGTCTGCGGGGGTGCACTACGGTCGTATCGACAGCCGGACTTTCTCCGACTTCGACGGGTCGCCGACCCTCACCCGTCTGTCGAGCGACAACCTCTCGGTTTACACCGCCCTCGGCCGCAAATACGCCAAGTGGGGTTGGCAGGCCGGTTTGCGCGGCGAGTTCCAGAACGACCGCGTGCGGGTCGGCGGGGTTTTGCTGCGCAGCGGGTGGGAGAACCGGTGTTTCCCTTCGGCGCGGTTGTTCACGACCTCCGGGTTGTTCAAGGATTTCGAGGGTTCGGTTTCCTACACCAGCCGGGTCAGCCGGCCTTCGGTCGGAAGTCTCGACCCCTCGTTGTTCTACGTCAACGACATGGTCTGCGAGCGGGGCAACCCCTTGTTGCGTTCGGCTGTCAGCCACAGCCTTGAGTTCATGGCTTCGTTCCGCGGGAAGCTCACCTTGACCGTCGATGTCGATTTCCGCTTCCATTCGATCATCCAGACTGGCGTGCTCGACGACGACGGGCAGCGCATTCTCTTCCAGCCCGTCAACGTCGACCGTTCGCGTTTCAGCACCGTCGACCTGACCTACAGCGATCGTTGGGGGCGTTTTTCCCTCACGCTCGATGCCGGGATGGAGTTCTCCCGCGCCCGCATTCCCTACATGGACGGGACCATCGCGGTCGGCAGGCCTGCGTGGTACGCCGGTGCCGACTGCGATCTGGAGATAGGCAAGAACACCTTTCTCACTTGCGGGTTCAGGTATTACGGGCGCAGTTACGAGCTGATGACCACTTTCGAGGCCAAGAACAACCTCTCGGCAGGCATCACGCAATATTGTTTCGGCCGCCGGTTGCAGCTCTCGCTCACCTGCAACGATTTGTTGCGCGGCATGACCGACCGTTGGTTCGACCTCTACGGTTATTATGCCACTTCGCAGGATGCCGACCGCGACCGCCGCTACGTGCGTCTGGCGGTGCGGTGGCTCTTCAACGGCCACAAGCAGCGTTATGCGCAGGCCGGGCCGTCGGCCGAGGCGCAGCGGGTGGATTGAGCCGGGCGGTGAGTTGAGCTGGCAGGCTGCGGGCAGAGCCGGAGCATTGGGCAGGACGGGGTGCGCGCTCCGCTTACTCGAACCCTGCGATTTCGGGCCGCGAGGGGCGGTAGCGGTATTGCTCGAGCCGTGTGGAGTTCGACAGGCGGAAATAGTCGCTGTCGGCCAGTCCGTTCTTGCCGAAGGCCACGCCCAGCCGGATTTGGATGGTGCTGAATATCAGGCGTTCGTTCTTGATGCGGACGCCCCCGCCCAGCGAGGCGAAGAAGTCGTTGCGGAAGGCGTTGGGCGAGTAACCGATCAGTCCGAAGTCGGCGAATCCGAAAAAGGCGATGCGGAACCCCAAGGGCTGCCACGGCGTGAAGAAGACGGTTTCGGTGTTGAGCACCGCCCGGTTGGTGCCCAGTATCCGTTCGTCGAGCGCTTGCAGGCCGTTGCGGGTCGTGAAGCGGATGCTTTCGTCGTTGCCCGTGCCGCGGTTCCAGCCGAGGGTGTAGTTGAGCATCAGGAATTGGCGCAGGCGGCTGCGGCCCACGATGAACAGGTGGGAGAACCACCGCAGGTCGATGTCGGCGGCGCTGTTGCTCCACTTGCCCGTGAGCGGCGAGATGTAGCTCCCCAGCGAGAAGCTGCCCATGATGTAGCCGACCGGCCGGAAGCCGCCCGTGCGGTAGTTCAGACCGAGGTAGAGCCGGTCGCCGAATTCGCCCCACGAGTAGCCGCCCACGATCTCGGCCTTGTAGCCCGCCGCCAAGTATTCGTCCGAGCCGAATCCGTAGATCATGTTGGCCGTGAGGAATTTTTCGCGGTAGAGACCCGTCCCGAAGAGCATGGCGTCGCGGTCGTGCAGGGCCGGGTGGCGCGTGGGCCCCACGTCGTCGGGCCGGAGCCGGAAGCGGCGGCGGTTGTAGTGGCCGGTCAGGTAGAGGCTCGACGACACCGGCGCAAGGAAGTGCGCGTAGCCGCCCCACACATCGAAATTGCGCACGCGTACAAGCAGTGACGTGTCCTGCTCGATCATCGGTTCCTTGTACTTCAGGTTGCTGTAGCTCGCTCCGGCTTCGTAGTCGGTCGGCCGCAGGAATTCCTTGCTCAGTTTTGCGTCGAGAGTGGAGTTGTAGAAGGCCCGTCCGGCGGTGAACTCCGCTTTGTAGAAGGTCCCCAGCACGTTGGGAATCTCGTATTGCACTTCGTTGCCGCCGTAGGAGAAGTCGCGGCGGCTGAAGTGGGTCAGCACCTTGAGCATGTTGCCCGTGCCCAGTATGTTGGCATCTTCCAGCGCAAACATGGTGCGCCCCTCCGAGTAGGCGCCGCCGTCGACGGTGATGGTCCAGCTGTCGCGCGTGCGGATCAGCAGGTCGACGCGCGTGGTGTCGCTGGGGTCGGGCCGCACGGCGATCTCGACGCCCGAGATGTAGCGGCGCGAGCGGAGCAGCTGTTTGTTGCGCACGACCAGCTCCGGGTCGAACGGGTCGCCGGACCGGAAGAGCAGGTCGCGCCGGATGACGCGTTCTTCGGTCAGGGCGTGGATCTTGTTGCCGGTGCGCTGGAGCCAGTTGCCGTCGGCACGAAAGACCTGCTGCCGCTCGATGCGGATGCTGCCGACGGTCTTGCCCCGGTAGGCTTCGAGCGCGCGGTTTTCGTCGGTCACACGGCCGTTCTGCGTGGTGTCGGCGGCCGGTCTTACGAAGAGCCATCCGTAGAGCAGGCGTGGTACGGCATGGCGGTGCGACTTCATGCGGAGACTGTCGTAGAAGCGTTGGTTGCGTTGTTCGGCGATCTTCGACAGGCTGTCTTGCGGGATCCGGTCGGGGTGGTATGCGTCGGGCCGTGCGGCTTCCGCCCGGGCGAGGGGCAGTGCCGCAGCAAGCACGAAGAAGAGGATGCACAGCCGGCCGGACATGGGGCGAAACAGGTGTTGTATTATTCCGCGAATATAACGATTTTTTCCTTGAAAATCGTATGCCGAGACCCGCCGGAGAGGGGTTTCGGCAGGGGCGGCGGCAGGACGGTGCAAAAAAAACAGGAGAGCCCGGCTCTCCTATTGTTCGTTTATTCGAACGATTGCATTTCGATGAGTTTGGCGTAGATGCCGCCCCGGGCCATGAGTTCGGTGTGGGTGCCCTGCTCGGCCACGCGCCCGTGGTCGATGACAAGGATGCGGTCGGCGTTGTGGATGGTGGAGAGCCGGTGGGCGATGACGATGGAGGTGCGGCCCACGAGCAGTTTGTTCAAGGCTTCCTGCACGAGTTTCTCGCTCTCGGTATCGAGCGCCGAGGTGGCTTCGTCGAGGATGAGGATCTCGGGGTTCTTCAGCACGGCGCGGGCGATGGAGAGCCGCTGGCGCTGCCCGCCGGAGAGCTTGGCGCCGCGGTCGCCGATGTTGGTGGCATAGCCCTCGGGGGCTTCGCGGATGAATTCGTCGGCATTGGCGATGCGCGCCGCTTCGACGATCTCCTCGTGGGTGGCGCCGGGGCGTCCCATGGCGATGTTGCCCTCGATGGTGTCGTTGAAGAGCACCGTGTCCTGCGACACGACGCTCATGTGGGCGCGCAGGCTCTCCTGCGTGTAGTCGCGCAGCGAGACGCCGTCGATGAGCACGTCGCCCGCGGTGGGGTCGTAGAAACGGGGTATCAGTTCGCTGAGGGTCGATTTGCCGCCGCCCGAGGGTCCGACCAGCGCGACGGTCTCGCCGCGCCGGACCTCGAACGACACGCCGCCGATGACCTCGCGGCTGCCGTCGTAGGAGAAGCGGGTGTCGCGGAACTCGATTTTCTCCTTGAGCGTGTCGAGCACCTGCGCTTGGGGTTTGTCTTCGATCTCGCTGCGGGTGTCGAGGATGGAGAAGATGCGTTCGCCGGCGGCGATGCCCTGATTGATGTTGGCGAACTGGTCGATGAAGGTGCGGATCGGGCGGGTGATCTGCGAGAACATGGCGATGAAGGCGATGAAGCCTCCGGGGTTGAGCGCCCCGCGGACCACGAGCGCCCCGCCGAAGACGAGCATGACCCCCACGGCGGCAATGCCGAGGAATTCGCTCATGGGCGAGGCCAGCTGCTGCCGCCGGGCCATCGACAGGGTGATGCGCGAGAGGTCGGCGTTCAGATCGAAGAACTTGCGCTTGACGTAGCCGACGGCGTTGTAGCTTTTGATGACCTTGATGCCTGCGAGCGATTCGTCGAGGGCCGAGACCAGCTCGCCCATGCGCTGCTGGTTCGTCAGCGCCGGGTGGCGCAGCCGCTTGACGATGCTGCCGATCAGCAGGGCGACGACCGGAAGATAGACCAGCGAAAAAAGCGACAGCTCCCACGAAATCCCGACCATCATGACGAGGTAGAAAAGGATCAGGAACGGTTCGCGGAAAGCGACTTGCAGCGTATTGGTGATGCAGAACTGCACGACGTTGACGTCGGAGATGATCTTCGAGATGATGTCGCCCTTGCGCTGGTCGCTGAAGTAGCCGGCGTGCATGTCGATGACGCGGACGAACATCTCGTTGCGGATGCGCTGGAGGGTGCGGGTGCGGAGTTTCTCGACGGTCCATGCCCCCAGATAGCGGAACAGGTTGCTCAGGAAACTCGACCCCACGGCGATGGCGGCCAGCAGGATCAGCACGTTCTCGATGCGGTATTCGGCGAAGAGCCTGCCGTAGCAATAGTTGAACAGGGTCTCCAGATAGGCCGTGTCCAAGACCACGGGCGGCAACGTGTCGACGGCTTGGAACGCGTAGTCGGGCCTGAACATGGTGTTCAGGATGGGGATGATGAGCAGGAACGTGCAGGAGTTGAACAGCGCGTAGAGCAGCGAGTAGAAAAAGTAGGGAACGGCATAGCGGCCCATGGGCCGGGCGAATCCCAGAAGCCGGAGGTATGTTTTGAACATGCGGACGTGTTTAAGCCGACGCGAAGATACGAAAAAATCCCGATTTGCAACAAGTTCCGCCGACAACGGGCAGAAGACGGATTATTCGCTATTTGATCATTCATCGAAAATCCTTTGCCGGAAGTCGAACACAAGGTCGATATGCAGCCCCTCGTCGCCTTTCTTGATGCGGATGCTGCCGGGCTGGCTGTCGGGTCCCTGCTGTTCGATGGGCTTGAACGACCGGATGGCCGGGATCTCCAGCAGGAACGACAGGTCTCCGGCGGGAAACGCAGGCATGGTGTCGCCCGGGCCGCCGGCCGGTTCGCGGGGCGTGAAGAGCCGCAGGAAAATGCCGTCCGAAAGGGCGTGGACGCTCCACGGCGCGGAGGTGCTTTCGAGGGTGGCCCAATAGAGCCCGGCGTGGTAGCCCTTGAACTCGGGGTATTCCAGTGCGTCGTAGCTTTCGCCCGTGACGGTGTCGTTGTAGGCCTTGTGCCAGATGCCGTGGCGCGTTCCTTCGATGCGGTTTTTCCACACTCGGTAGGGTCCGCGTCCCAGCCATCGCATCCCGGTGCAGGCGCTCTCCGGGTAGGAGAAGGTGAGGCCCAGATTGTAGACCTCGGTGTCGGTGAAGGCGTCGTCGAAACCCCCGCCGCCCGAAGCGCGGTTGAGCAGCAGGGCCCTCATTTCGAGCAGTCCGTCGGGCCGCAGGCGCCAGACGATCGAGTCGGCGCCGCCCCGGTAGCGGACGCAGTAGACCGCCCCCTCGGGCGAGGTGCGGAGCGTGCTGCGCTCGGGCTGGCAGACCATCTTCATTCCCACGGCTGCGGGACCGTCGGCGAGCGGAATCGTGCGGCCGTCGGCCCGGATGCTGCGGAGCATGCCGGTGGCGGGGTCGAACACGGCTTCCGTGCGGGCGTCGCGCAGCACCACGCCGTCGTCCGTGCGCACGGCTTCGGGCTGCGAATGTTCGGCGGTGCAGGCTTCGATTTCGCGCTCGAAGTAGCGGCCTGCGGTGCGGATAGGGTAGCTCCAAGCGCACACGCTGCGGCCGTCGGGGCCGAAAGCCTCGAGTTCGAGCAGGTCGCCCTCGCGGAAGTTGCCGGGCAGCTCCATGCGGACCGTGCGGGTCTCGCCGGGGGCGATGGAGGGGAGCGGAATGTCGCCCGCCGCGACGATGCGGCCGACGGTGTCGGCACCCCGCAGGGGCGAAGGGCAGGTGCGCACGGCGTAGGTCATGCGGCACTGCGCAAGGTCGGTGAAGAGGTATTCGTTGCTCAGGCGCAGCGATCCGTCGAAACGCCCGGCGACATGCAGGGGCCCGATGCGCACGGGCGACCACTGCGCGCGGATGGCGTAGAAGCTGCCCTCTTTCTCGCGGCGGGGTCCCACCACGCCGTCGGGGGCGTTGGAGCCGTCGGAGTCGAGCCTGCCGCCGCGGTCGGTGCGCCGGGGCGCCTCGTCGCAGAAAGCCCAGATGAACCCGCCCGCGAAGCAGGGCGAGGAGAGCCACCGCTCCCAGAAGTTGCGCAGTCCGGCCCCGCCGCCCTGATCGTACATGGCGTGCATGAATTCGGTGGGCAGGAAAACCTTGTAGCCGCCGGTGAAGCGGCCCACGCCGGTCAGGTAGGCCGGGTAGTGGTGGGTGTCGATGCCGTCGAAATCGGCCCACGGGTGGATGACATGGCGCCGCTGCAAGCGGTCGTGGCGGGCGAAAAGGGTGTCGAGCCGGGTGTTCCAGCCGCCCTCGTTGCCGTTGCTCCACAGCACGACGCAGGGGTGGTTGGCGTCGCGTTCGACGGTTTCGCGCACGAGCTGCTGCCCGGTGGGGGTGTCGTAGGCGTTGTGCCAGCCCGCGAGCTCGTCGATGCAGAGCAACCCGAGCGAATCGCACATGTCCAAGAAGTGTTCGTCGGGCGGGTAGTGCGAACGCACGGCGTTCATGTTCATCGAGCGGATCAGTTCGGCGTCCTGCCGACTGAGCGCGGGGCTCGTGGCGCGGCCGCCGTCGACCGAAAACGAGTGGCGGTTGATCCCTTTCATGACGAGCTTGCGGCCGTTGAGGTAGATGCCGTCCTGCGGCACGAACTCGACGGTGCGGAACCCCACGCGCGTGTCGCGCTGCTGGATGCTTCGGCCTGCGGGGTCGAGCAGTTCGAGCCGCGCGGTGTAGAGATGGGGGCTTTCGGGCGTCCACGGGAGTATGTCGGCCCAAGCGCTTTCCAGCAGGGTTTCGGCCCCCTCGACCGGCACCGTGACGTTTGCCGCTCCTGCGGCGGTGACCACGGGGGTGCCGTCGTCCAGCTTCCGCAGGGAGAGCCGCAGCGCATGGCCCCGCGGGCCGCCCTCTGTTTCGGCCGCCACCCGCAGCCGCCCGTCGTGCGAAGTGTCGAACAGAAAATGCCGGATGTGGACGGGCGGCACCACTTCCAGCCACACGGGCCGGTAGATGCCGCCGTAGAGCCACCAGTCGGCCTTGCGCTCGGCGGCGTTGACGCTCGGGTTGGCCGAGTGCTTGGCCACGCGCACCTCCAAGAGGTTGCGCCGCCCGGGCCGCAGCAGCGGGGTGATGTCGTAGCTGAAGCGGTAGAAGCCGCCTTGGTGGATGTCGCCCGCGGAGCGGCCGTTGACCCGCACCTCGGTGTCGGTCATCGCGCCGTCGAAGAAGATCTTCACCCGCTGTCCGCGCCACGCGGCGGGAACGTTGAATGACCGCCGATAGACGCCCTCTTCGGTGCTGGGCGCGGCTCCTTTGACCGTGTACCAGCGGCCGTAGGTATAGTCGCCGAACCCTTGGAGCTCCCAGCAGCACGGCACGCCGATGGGGTGCCACGCCCCGCTGTTCTGCCCGGCCGAGCAGCGGAACTGCCAGACGACGGGGTCGTCGGTGCCGCGCCCCGAGAGGTAGATGCGCTCGGGGTGGGGCGCCTGTGCGGCGGCGGAACCGCTCAGCGAACAGAGGAGGGTCAGCAGCAGGAGGGAACGGCGCATGGGACGGCTATTGGAGTTTGTAGACTTCCGAACCGGCGAGCAGGAAACAGCCTAATCCGAAATCTTCGAAGTCGGGAACCGAATCGTAGCGCACGGGCTGCCCGTCCTTGGGCTCCTTGCCGGTGCCTTGCACGTAGCCGAGGAAACCGTTGGGGTGGAGCGCCTCGCCGACGATGGCCTCCCAAGCCCGGACGACGACGGGCAGGTACTCCTTGCGGTCGAGCAGGCCGTTGTTGATGCCCCACGCCATGCCGTAGACGAAGAGCGCCGTGCCGGTGGTCTCCTTGCCGCCGAAGTTCGATTCGTCGTGCAGGCTGACGTTCCAGAATCCGTCTTCGCGCTGGCAGGCCTTGAGCGCCTTGCACATGGCCCGCAGGTCGGCGATGTAGGCGGCGCGGTGCGGCTCGTCGGCAGGGATGTCTTGCAGCACGCGCACCAGCGCGGCGACGACCCACCCGTTGCCGCGCGACCAGTAGCAGTTGCGGCCGTTGGGCTCCTTGTAGGGCGGCACGAAATCCTTGTCGCGCCACCAAAGCCCTTCCTTGGCGTTGTAGAGGCCCCCGGCGAGCGTATTGCGGCTCCATGCGTACATGGCCCACGCCTTGTCGAAGTAACGCCGGTCGTTTTTCACGCGGCCCAGCTTGGTGAGCACGGGCATGCCCATCTGGATGGCGTCGATCCACGTCCAGTCGTCGACCTGCGGGGTGTTGGCCAACATGTTCATGGCTGCGACGGTCTTGGCGAGCATGTGCGGCTCGGGCCGGAGCTCGTAGAGGTCGATGTAGGTCTGGGCGCAACAATAGTTGTCGGCGTTGCGCGTGGGGGTGTCGTCGCGGCGCATGCCCCACTTGTGGAAATCGGCCCACCGCCAAGCGTAGTCGAAATAGCGGTTGTCGGGATAGACGGCGTAGAGGGCCATCAACCCCTCGTAGTAGACGGCGCGGGTCCAGATATTGGATTCGTAGACCTTGCGGCGCGAGTAGTAGGGCATGACGGCCGTGGGGTCGGCGTATTTGCGCATGAAATAGTCGTTGGCGCGGATCATGGCGGCAAGGGTCTCCTTGCGCGAGGGGAGCTCCTGTGCTCCGGCGGTCGAGAGGGTCGCCGCGAGGAAGAGCAGGGTGAGAAGTTTTTTCATGTTATCGGATGTTTTTCGTAGTGACGGGAATGAGCCGGACCGGACCCCCGAGCCCCGAAGGCTCCGAGGGCCATGCCGAGGTGTCGAGCGGCCGGTTGAGAGCGCTGACGATGTTGGCGTCCTTGAACTTGCGCCACTCCACTCCGCGGCGGTCGTAGGCGGCGATGAGGTTGGCGGGCAGGTTGGTGACCTCGATCTCGATGAGATTGGCCCCCGCCCGGAGCCACGGCCCGACTTCGAGCCGGAACGGCACGGACCAGACGATGCCCGCCTCGCAGCCGTTGATGCGCACGCGGGCCGATTCGTGGAGATCGCCCAGATCGAGCACCCAGCTCTCGGCCGCGGCGGGGTCGGCCACGTCGAAGAGAGCCGTGTAGCGTCCGGTACCGCAAAGCTGCGCCAGATCGGCGAGCGTGCGCTCCATCTCCGCCTCGCGCGCCTTTTGCCGGGCGGCGGCGTTCAGCGCGGCAAGTCCGCTGTCGTCGGTCTGCGCAACCTTGCCCATGCTCTCTTCGGAGGGCAGGGGCATGAGCGTGGTCCACGAATGCGGCTCCGCGATGGAGAACCGCTGCGTGACGACCGGAAGCGACTGCGGGAAATCGAGCTGCCAGCCGTAGCCCTCGACGGGGGTGCCCTCCGTACCGGCGTAGGTCCAGCCGGGGATGTCGGCGAGCGGCGCGGCGCGGGTTTCGAGCAGCAGCGACTGTCCGGGAGCCAGTTGTAGATAGACTTCGGTGGTGCCGCGGTCGGCGGGGCGTGAAGCGGCCCTGCCGCTCCGGCCCGTGAGCGGGTCGGTGAGGATGACTTCGGCCGCGGGGGTGCCGATGCGGTACCAGCCGTCGAGAGCCGGACCGCCCGTGAGCCAGAAGAAATAACGTTTGCCGCTGTCGGGGCCGTTGCGGCGGACGAGCTGGCACCCGGCTGCCTTGAGGGGCTCGCGCACGGCGCCGGATGCGTCGAGCAAAGCAGGCAGCTCGCTGCCCGTGAGGATGCGGCCCCGGCCGAACCGATGCTCGGCAAGGCGCGAGAAATCGGCGGCGGGCAAGCGGCGCAGGGAGTTGTGCAGGGCCCGGCGGCGGCTTTTCAGGCGGGCGAGCCCGGCCACGTCGTCGGGATACCGCCCGAGGAAGGCGACGGTAGCCCCCTGCCGGGCGAGCTCCAGCGCCTTGGCCAGCGTGAAGTGCGGGATCAACCGGACGTTGGGCAGCAAGAGGGCCTTGTAGCGGGTGCCGGCCTCGGTGACGAGCATGCCGCTTTCGACCCGCAACCCTTGCAGATAGAGGTCGGAGATATAGTCGGCGTCGTAACCGCTGCGGACGATGGCGTTCATAGTGCGTTTCAAGCCGGGCATGGTGCGCTCCATTTTGTGGATGTCGAACAACAACAGGTTGCGGCCGCGGCATGCGTCGCCGATGTCGTCCATGGGGATGTAGAGCAGCAGGTCGCTGTCGGGACTGCCGCCTTGCAGAAACTCCTGACACCGGCCCACGTAGGAGAACAACCCCTCGGCGTCGCGCCACAGGGCGGCCGTGGGCGAGAGGTTGACCGACGCGTAGAAGAGCCAGCCGGGGAAGGGCTCGTCCGCGGGCGAGTAGGGGGCGCCGTGGAAATAGACGTGGTTGACGCCCGAAGCGAGGATCTGGTCGATCTCGGGCTTGCACTGAGCCAGCGAAGTGCGGAAATGCTCGGTGAGCCAAGTGAGGGTCTCGCACGAAACGAGACGCTTGCCGGTGACGTGGGCGGCCGACGAGGCGAACTTCAACACGGCCGGGTCGGCGTCGCTGGACTTGGCGTCGGGGTCGGGCCGCAATCCGGGGATGTCGAACGCCGTGCGGCCGAACGACTCGCACTCGGGGATGTCGACCGCGGCGTAGAAATCGAAGATGTTGCCGGGCGAACCGTGGGCCTGATTGCGGATGCGGACGCCGCGGGCGTGGGCCCAGTCGACCCAAGTGCGGGTGAAGTTGCGCAGGAGCATCCCGGCGAGCGTCTGCCGGTAGTCGTGGACGACGCGGGCCGAGAGCTCGTCGGCACCCGCGGCGGCGAACTCGGGCAGGAAATCTTGCAGCCGGTAGCCGTGGTCGCGCTCGAACTCGGCGGGCAGCGACGCATCCCAACTGGCGCCGTAGACCTCGAACGAATCGTTGAAGAAGGTGTCGGGCCACGGAGCGGCGGCCGCGGAGAACGCCTCGTCGAAACGGGCGAGGTAGTGCTCGACGGCCGGGCGGCTGTAGTGGTTGAGCACCAGCCCCTCGCCGCCGGGCGCGGCGCGCTTGACCTTCTGGAAGGTGCGGCCCGCCCACAAAGCGTAGAGGGTGCAGCCGCCTGCGGGAGCCTGCCAGTCGAGCGTCCCGTCGGCGGAGACAAAGGGCATGAGGTCGATCCGCCGTCCGTTTTGACGGCAGACCGCCTGCAAGGCCTGCAACGAAGCCACGGGGCGCTGCTTCTCCTCGCTGGGGAGCAGGGGCCCGTCGAGCCGCTGGCCGGAGGGGAGTTCGCGCGTCTCGAGGATGTACTTTTGGGCGCTGTGGTCGGCGCTGACCCACGGACCGCCGAAAGGCCAGCCGGTACCGTTGTTCATGTCGACTTGCAAACCCAAGGCTGCGGCCTTGGCGACGGTATGCTTGTAGGCATCCATCCATGCGGGCGAGAGGTAGCGAAGGTCGTTGGCCTCGTTGCCGCGCACGCCGTAGATGGGGGTGATTTCGACGCCCCCGATCCCCTTGCGGGCGAACTCGTCGAGGTTGCGGTCGAGCCCCCGGGCGTCGACGGCGCTGCCGAGCCACCACCACCGCACGTAGGGCTTGTACTCGGGCGGCTGGGCCGAAGCGGAGAGGACGGCCGACAGGAAGAACAGAAACAGAAATTTGCGCATCGGGGTTACGGATTTTGCAGGGTGACGGCCATCAGACCGACGACCACATCGTTGGACAAGGTTTCCAAACGCAGCTCGCGGAGCTCTTTGGACGGGTCGAGGGGCATGTCGACGAGCGTGGCGGCGCCCCCGTCGATGGAGCGGCCGTAGACCCCCTCGATGCCCAGCTCGTCGCCCAGCCGGCGGCTGACGCGGCCCGACCCGAGGTGGAGCCGGTAGGGCGGCAAGACCCCTTGGGGCAAGACGAAAGCCCCCGTGTCGAAGTAGAAATCCTGCTCGACAGGGGCCCACGTAACGGGATTGACGAGCTCGAACCGCTGCTCTGTGCCGTCGGTGTAGAGGACCGAGACCGCGCCGTTGGCGATGTCGTACTGCATGTGGTTGGTCGAACCGGCGAGCAAGAGGTAGGCATGGGCGGCATGGCCCTCGAGGGGCACGACGGCCGCCGAGGGGTAATTGTCCCACAACGAAGTGTAGAGGATGTTGGGACCCACGGCCGGGGTGCGGAACGGGATGCCGAGCGAAGTGCGGACGACGCCCGATTCGCCTGCCGAAGCCCGCAAACCGCTGTCGTCGATCGAGGCCGTCTGCTTGGGGTGGCACCACTCGCCGATGCCCTGCACGGGAATCTGCAACGTAGTGCAGTCGGGACGCGGCGAGAGGTAGCGGTTGCTGAAGATGTCGGCGACCGAAGCGTTGAACGGCATCGCGACGGTGCGGCAAGCGTCGCTGCGGATGTCGCCGAACCCGTTGTCGGGGACGGGGGCGGGCGCCTCTTCGCGGCAGACGGGCTGCCACCACGCGACGTTGGCCTGCTCCGTACGCACGAACTCGACGGGACCGACGGTGCGGCGCTCTGTCGGGACGGGCTGCGACTTGCGGTCGGGGAGCCAGAGGAGCTCGATTTCGAGCGTGGGGGCTGTCCCGGCGTCGATGCGGATGCGGGGCATGCCGACAGAATTTTCGACGAGCTGCCAGTCGGCGCGGCGGCCGTTGACCTTCACCCGCTTCACGCCTGCGGTCGGGACGGGAAGCACGAGCTCGATGCGCGTACCTGCGGGAAACCGGTTCTCGACCGAGTAACGCACGCCGCGTGCGTCGCGGTGCATCGAATAAGAGAGGTCGGCCATGCTGACGGACGCCTCGTTCCAAGCCGCGGGGAACCCGGGGCGCAACTCCACGCGCCCGGCGAACAAGTCGGGCCGGATGCCGAAGAGCCCCTCGACCAAAGCCCTCGACCAGACGCCGACGGGGTCGCCGAAGTCGCGGTAACACTCGCCGCGGGCGGCGTCGTAGTGGCTGATCTGCCCGAAATTGAGGGGCGACGCACCCAGATACATGTTGTCGAGGGCGGTGCTTTTCATCAATCGGAACGCTTCCTCGGGGCGGTCGGCCTGCCAATAGGCGAGGGCCGTGTGCATGATCTCGGCCACGGCGACGTTGTTGATGCTCCACGAATAAGGCTTCCAATCGGTGGTGGAGATGACGGCGTAACCCTCTTCGAGGTCGGGCGAGACGACGGGGATGTGCGGGATATGCCGCCCGACGTATTCGGTGGCGGCCCAAGCCTCGAACGGATCGGCCGTCCGGGAATCGATGGCGTGGTAGATGGTCCACACGGCGGCGTTCTCGTGCAGGCGCCGGAGCCCCATCTTGTCGCGGTACTCGGCCCAATGGCCTTTTCGGGGGAGCCACAGCTCGCGCCGCAGGGCTTCGAGGATGGCGTCGGCTTCCTCGCGGTAGGGGGCGGGGTCGATGCCGATGGCCTCGGCGATGAGGGCCGCCTGTCGGTTGGCGTAGTAATTATAGGCGGTGGAATGGGTGACGGCGCTGCCCGAGTAGTAGAGCGCGTCGCTGGCCCAGATGCAGCAATAAGCGTCGTAGAGGTGGTCGCCGTCGGGGTCGAAGTTGCGCTTCTCCCACTTCAGGTGGCGGTCGATGACGGGGAAGATCCGCCGGGCGTACTCGCGGTCGCCGGTCCAAGCCAAGTGGCGCAGCAGCTCGTCGATGTAACAAAGGTTCATGTCGTAGTGCGACATTTCGTCCTTCTGGCCGGGGCGGCGGGCTATGTAACCGTCGCTGTACATCTGCGTGCCCCACAGCTTTTCGGCCCGGGCGAGGTTGAGCGCCGAATCCTGCCGCGGATGGGCATGAACGGGCGGGATGTCGACGGCCTGATTGGCGGCGTAGGTGTCGAAATGCTTGCGCGCCCGCTCGTGCCAACCGAGGGCGTCGCCGACGTAGGCGCCGCGCCACCCGCTGTAGGGGGCGCGCCAACCCACGGCGCCGTGGAGCCACACCTCGCCGCTCCAAAGTCCGTCGGCCGCCAAGGCGAGGGCCTCGCCGATGGGGGTGACGTAGGGATCGGGCGTGCGGATGGTCAACGCCCCGGCGAGCTCGGCGCGGGCGGCTTCCGCCTCGGCGAAGCGGGCGGGCAGGGCCTCGGGGCTGAGGTCGGCCTGCGTAGCTTGGGGGCAGAGGGCCATATAACGCGTCTGACCGGGGGCCAAGACGAACGCAGCGGTCAGGGCCGGGTGGCCGGTGATCCGGATCGAATCGGTGGGCAGCGTGAGCCGCAGCCGGGCGCGCTGCCTGCGGCCGTACTCGACCTCGGCGGAACACCCGCGGACGCTATAGACATTGCCCGTGCAATAGTGGGGCTTGAAATCGAAACAATCGGGCTTGTCGACGCCGATGTCGCCCTCGCGGTAGAACTTCACATCGGCCACGCCGCCGAACCGCAGCCCGATGCGGAGCGGCTCGCTGCCGAGGTTGGCGATGCGCCACAAAGCGGCATCCTGCGAACGCATGACCTGCGCCTCGATCTCGACCCGCTCGTCGAGCCTGTAGATCATCCGCCCCGCCTCGTAACGGGCGGTGCAATGCTCGCAGGGGATGTCGAACGACAGGTTGCCGCCCATGCGGGGCAGGTAGAGCCCGAATTCGGGCGTGTCGCTGCACTCCAAGCGGAACCCCGAATGGGCCCCGTAGAGCGCGCGGTTGAAACGGGCCGTGCCGTCGACGGTCTCGACGCCTCGACCGGCCGGGCGGTAGTGGAGCGGCCGCGGCGAAGCGGCGGAACGGTTCCACGAATAATCTTCGTTGACGGCCGCGGGCTTCGCGCTCTGAGCGGCGGCGGGCGCTGCGCCCGCGAACAAGGCCGCGATGAGGATAAGGGTGCGCATCATGGTCGAGAAAGGATCAAGGCATGGGTTGCAGACCCTCCCAATGCACGTCCCACGTGCCGTCGTCGGGGAATCCGGGATTCTTTGTCCGGCAGCCATCCCACCCGGCGCACATGAGCGCAACGGCTGTCAGCAGACCGCCGTTGCCGGGCAGATAACAACGCAGGCGGGTATCCTGATAATTATGGCCGTTGACGAGGTAGGTGTTGGTGCGCTTGTCCATGAGCAGGGCGTCGACCGCCTTGCGGGGCTCGCCCAGACGCACGGCGTTCATGGCCGTCATGGGGTAATCCCAACCCCAAGTGCGGCCCCAGTTCCAATGGTCGAAGATCCAATCGAAGGTATTGTGCATGAAATCCTTGCGCACCAGCGGACACTGGGGCAGAACGCCCAGCGCACCCAGCACGGCCATGTGGTCGGACGTGAAGCGGATGTCCTTGTAGGTGTCCTCGGCGGTCTCGGCGGCGAGGTACAACCCCTCTTTGGCGGCCAGCGGCGAGAGCTTGTCGATGACCTCGTCCCACTGGAGATTGCGCCCCTCGCCCATGCGCTCGCGCCACTTTTGGGCCGTAGAGAGGGCGAAGTGCCAGTAGGAGAGCTCGAAAGGCGGGTTGACCGTCTCGGCGGCCCGCAAAGTCTCCTGAGCCGGGATGGCGCCGCGCAGAATGTAGCGGTTGCCCAAACCGTCGTACTCGGCGAACGAGACCATGAATTGGGCCGTCTTCTGCACCAGCTCGTAATATTTTTTGAGCGTCTCCTCCGAAGGGTCGGCGCGGTAGACCAACTCGGCGAGGTAGATGTAGTGGGGCTGCTGCCAGATGAGGAACGACCCCACCTTGGACGGAGCCTCGGTGCCCGAAGGATCGGTCATCTTCATCCAACGCAGACCCTCGAAACCCTGCCTGCGGGCGATTTCGCGCGCGACGGGCTCGACCGAGGGGTACCAATCGAGGGTCCGGGCCAACAACTGCTGGCGCCCCCACAGGGCGAACTGCGCCTGATGCCACCAGATCATTTCGAGGTGGAACTTGCCGAACCACGAATTGTAGGTGAGACCCGTCTCCTGCGGCGGGCAGCTGCCTGCACACTGGATGCCCAAAAGGTACTGCGACAAGACGGTGCGGCGCTCGAGCTCGGGGGCCCGGGGATCGGTGCAGCGGCTGAAATCGACGGCGGCGCCGTCGGACCAGTAACTGCGCCAATAATCGGCCGCGGCGGCGATAGCGGCATCGGTGCCGGGCTGGGGATCGGCCGGTGCGGTGGCGTAGAATCCGCTCCGCAACGAATAATGCTCGGCCGTGGGGGTGAGCACGAACCGGTTGCGGCCGGTCTGCGAGAGCTGCGCGCCCTCGAAGTCGAGGACCACGTAATAAACCGTGCCGTCGAGCGTGCGGCGGATGAGGGCGTGACCCTCGCTCTGCTCGACGAGCTCGGAACTGTGGGCGTCGTCGCGCGACCAATCGCAAGCGTCGTCGCAATGGCCGCCGGTGGGGTAGGGGAAGCGGATGACGACGGGCAGCATGGCGGCGCTGCGGATGTCGGCCGCGATCATGTCTCTATGCGGATGGCAGACGGTGGTCACCTCGGTGTCGGCGCCCTTGGCGGAGAAGCGCGAGACGATGCGCCCCTGCCACAGATCGAGCCTTTGGCGGATGCTCTGCACCTCGCTGGGAGCGAGACCGTCGAACCCGATGATGCCCAGATGGAGGCGGTGGGGGTTGACGCGGTACCAATCGGCGGCGCACTTGGAACGGCCGGGCTCGTTGAACTGCACGGAATAAGGCTCGGTGCGCCCGCGTCCGAAGTCGTAGTCGCGCAAGGTCTCGTCGTGCGCATACTGTTCGGGATTGGCGAAACTGTGCCAACCCCACTGGCTCTGCGTACCGAGGGGCACGCCCTTGCTGTAGAACTCGGGGAACGACTGCAACCCGGTGGCGTCGACCGTAAAGGCGAACTCGCCGTTGCCCACCGAGAGCGAAGCGAGCGAATCGATGCGGGCGACGACGGGGCTGTTGCGCTCGGCGAGGGCCTTGCGGTCGATGGGCGTCTGCTGCCCGCAACCTGCGGCCAGCAGAACCGCGAGGAGAGGGAAGATGGGGAAAAGTCTCTTCATAGCCGGATTTTCCGTTTGGTCAAAATTAAACATTTTCTGCGGAATATACCGCGTCCTGTGTTGTTGAAAAGACCCTGCGCCGGTAAAGCGCAGGGCCTTTTTTATCGATCGACTAAAGATACCCGGGATGCTGCGTCAGGTTGGGATTGTCGACCATCGGATGCCCCGATGACTTGTTGGCGAACGGAAGCAACTCGGTTTTGTTCTCCTCGAAACCGTAGTAGAGGCCGTCGCTGCCATCGGATTTGGCCACCCAATCGGGATAAGTTCCGCCGTTTTCGGCCGAACCGGTAGGTTTGGTATAAATGATCTTGCCGATTTGCAAGGCGTTGAATCCCTTGCCGAAGCCAACGGCCTTGCGTGCATTGCCATTGAAGGTCGAATTGTAGGCCTCGAACATGTTGGCAGGATACCATTTGTCGTCGGCATTGACTGTTTTGCCGTGAGCCGCTACGATTCCGGACAACGTAGTTTGGAAAGCGGCATAATCGCTCTTGTCGGTCGGCACAGCCTTAGCCAACTCGATTTCGGCAGGCTCGGTCAGATCGATGTATTCGAGCGAGAGGAAATTGTCGCCCCACTCCTGCGCATCCTCCTTGTATTTGTAGAGCCGGTATACGGGGATGTGCTCGTAGTCGCCCGTGCGGTCCGATAGATCTTTTATCGCCTGCTGTGCAGCGGCGACCTCCTTGGCCAGACGTCCCATGCGGATGAGGTCGGTGCGGAGCATGAACTCGCCGGCGAACTCCCATTTACGCTCCTGCGCCAAGGCATCCTCGAACTCTTGCTGGCTCGAAGGCATGGCGAGCGAACCGATGCCAGCTCGGTCGCGGACTTCCTGCAAGGCATCTTTGGCAGCCTGCGTAGGCCCGCCGTTCAGGAAATTCTGAGCCTCGGCATACATCAACAATACATCGGCATAACGCAAAATCGGAATATCGATATTGTATTTTTTTGAAGCGTTGAGCTGGACGCGCCAATTATGGCGGAACTTGCCGTGCATGATGCAAGAGTAGGTCGTACCCACATCTACCCACGTATCGTCGGCTTTCCCATCTTCGAGGAAGTAGATACTGTAGGATGTGCAAGTTACGTCGCGGCGAGTATCCCGACTATCGAATGAGAGATAATAGGTCGGCAGCATGAACTGCATGGCTTTGTACGAACCGAATTTTCCGCCGCGCGTACCCGTATGGGCATAACCGCCGAAATCGGAATTGGTCACCGAACCGTACTCGGCTATCTGGAACAACATCTCCTTGTCCGTAGCAGTGAAATTGCGCTGGCAGTAGTTGTACCACAAGTTGTGGAACCCGCTCATATCGCCCTGAGCCTGAATCAAGCTGTTTTCGCCCTGTGCCTTGACAGCTTCGCACGCATCGCTGGCGATCTGGTAGAGTTCGCGCACGCGAGCCTCATCGCTGCGGCGAGCCATTTTCAAGGTTGCCGGATCGTTGGTTT
Organism: Alistipes sp.; assembly: GCA_029060215.1. Taxonomy (GTDB): domain Bacteria; phylum Bacteroidota; class Bacteroidia; order Bacteroidales; family Rikenellaceae; genus Alistipes. The sequence goes on along the minus strand of JAIDUK010000002.1, from coordinate 45,303 downwards.
CGAGATCCCAGCGCAACGAATAACCGCCGGCATAGAGAGCCACACGGGCCAACAGCGCATAGGCGGCTTGCTTGGAAAAACGTTCGGGGGCACCGTAATCGGCCGCAGAGTACCACGGCAGATAACCGATAGCGGTCTTCAAGTCGGCGATGATACGGTCGTAGATCACATCGCGCGAAGTACGCTTGGGGTAGAGTGTATTTTCGTCTTCGGGATCCATCTCGTCGAGCGGGCGCCACACGGCAGGCACATCGCCGTAGAAACGGATCAACGTCAGATAACAGAACGCGCGGATGGCCAACACCTCGCCCAACATGGCATTACGCTTTGCTGTTTCGGCCATCTTGGGCAACGCACTGATGGCGATGTTGCAAGCCTCGATGATGCGGAACTGCTCCTGATAAGTCAACGAGAGGGTTGTCGGCGTAGTGGTGTCGAGGTAATAATTGCAGATATTGTACTTCGAGTTGTTGGTTGTGCCGTCTTCCGAACTGTGCATGGCCGTGTCGCCCATACCGTACTGGTAGAACGACTCCGAATGCACCAGACCGCGGTAGCAACCCTGCACATACATGTCGGCAGTCAACTCGCTGTTGAATGCAATTTGTGTGTCCGTCGAAGTGTAGGAGGGCATTTCGAGCCAATCGGCACAGGAACTCATCCCCAGCCCGAACGCACAAACGGACAATATGATGAATAACTTTTTCATGATTATATTCGCAATTTGATTAGAATGTCAGATTGAGACCCACGACATAGCTTCTTGCACGCGGGTAGGTCGAACTGTCGTAGCCGGGGGTGACCGACGGTGTGTCGATGTCGGCGGCCGAGACTTCGGGATCGTAGCCTGAATAACCGGTGATAGTTGCCAAGTTATTAACCGTAAAGTAGATGCGAGCGTTCGAGATCCGCGCCTTGCTCATCCATGTTTTGGGGAACGTATAGCCCAACGTCAGCTGGGCGATGCGCAGATAAGAACCGTCCTCTACGTAGTACGACGAAGGATCGGAGATCTTTTGCAGATTTTTGTTGCTCAAACTCCATGTGCGGCCCGATTCGTTGGGGTTCAACTCCTTGAACTTGTCTGCACCTACGGCGACGCGTCCTGTGGCGGGGTCGATCAGGCGATAGTAATTGAAGTCCTTGAGTGTATTCTGGTTGTAACCGTAAGGACTGGTCTGCTGCTTAGTGGCGTTGTAGATGTCGCCGCCAATGGCGAACTTCATGAAGACGTTCACATCGAAACCATAGAAGGTGAAAGTGTTGTTGAAACCACCCATGCAATCGGCTTCGCCATTGCCGATCTTGACCATCTTCTTGGTGAACATATTGGTCTCCGGGTCGTCTGCGGCATACTTGATGTCGCCGGGAGCCGGTGTGCCGTCCTTAGGAGCTACTACGCCCTCGCGCAACGTGTAGGTGCCGTCGGCAGCCCAGTCGAAATCGTCGGTCGTATAAACGCCCAGATACTTGTAGCCGTACATGTCGCCCAGCCGCTGGCCGACGGTGGCATAGTAGTTCACAGCGCCTTTGCGGCCGCCGCCCTGCGTGAAGGTCTTGCTTTCAGTGTCGTCGGTCTCCAGACGGATCACCTTGGAACGGTTGAACGAGAAATTCAAATCGGAAGTCCAACGGAAATTCTTGGTCTGCACGTTGACGGTGTTGATTTGGAATTCCCAACCGCGGTTGCGCATCCTGCCGACATTCTGGTTCTGTTTCTGGTAACCGGTCGATTTGGGAATCACACACGACATGAGCAGGTCGTTCGACTGGTTGTTGTACCACTCGGCGGTGATGTTGAGCCGATTGTTGAACATCGAGAGCTCAAGACCGACATTGGCGGCGATCACCGTTTCCCACTTCAGATGCTTGTTGCCCAAAGTCGTGTCGGGCAGGTAAACGGCGTTGCCTTCGTTGTTATTGATCGGGTAAATACTCTGCTGAATGGAAGTCACATAAGAATAGCTGCCGATATTGCAGTTGCCCGTTGTACCGTAGCCCACACGCAGTTTCAGACCGTTGATGGTATTGGAAACACGGCTGTTCTTCCAGAAATTTTCCTCCGAAATGCGCCATGCGCCGGACACCGAAGGGAAGACGCCCCATTTGTTGCCTGCGGCGAATTTGGCCGAACCGTCGGCGCGCACCGTAGCCGTCAAGAGGTAACGATCGTCGAAAGAATAGTTTACGCGCGCGAAAGCCGATACCAAACCGTTGCGCGAATGGCTGGATGTTTTTTCATAGACTTCGGCCTGATCGATCTTGTCCAATCCGAAATTGGGATAGGGGAACTTGCGCAGCTTCATCGAGAAACCGGAATTTTCGGAGTAGATGACTTCCTGACCCAGCAAGATGCCGAGTTTGTGTTTGTCGTTGAAAGTCTGGCTGTAATTCAGCGTATTGGTGATCTGGTATCTGAACGACTCGCTGGTGCCGAGACTGCCGTTGATACCCGTGGTCTCGGCGTTCATGAGATAGGCAGTGGAATTCTCGTCGTCGAATGAAGTCGACTTGCTCTGCGACCATGAATAACTGCCGGCGGTGCGCCAAGTGAAGTACTTGAGGAAATCGAATTCCAAACCGGCGTTGATGGCATAGCTTCGCGCGAGTTTGGAAGAGGTCGAAGCCCGATTGGCTACCAACGGGTTGGCCGTATCGAAATTGGAGTCGAGCGACGAATAGTCGGGATAGGTCTGGGTATTGAGCAGTGTCCAGTCGTCGAAAAGCGTACCGCCCATGATCGGCTGCATGAGCACGTTCTTCATGCCCGAGTAGGCGCCGCCGCCCTTGGTTTTCTTGTTGGAGAACGAGGTGTTCACGTCGAGCCGGATGCCCTTGTAGAGTTCGGAATTGACCTTGGCGCGGATCGAGTTCTTGTAAGCCCCGTGGTTTTCCAGCAAGCCGTCTTGGCCATTGTAGTTGTAGCTCAGCATGACTTGCGTCTTGTCCGTGCCGGTCATGATGTTGACATTATGACTTTGTGTCATGGCATAGCCGCCGAAGACTTCGTCCTGCCAATCGATGCCGCGGCCCATGTAGTTGCTGGCGATGCGGCCGTATGCTCCGGTGTGGAAGTCGGGCTGGTCGACGCCGTAGTTGTTGTCGTACACGGCGCTGTAGGTGCTTTCGCCGCCGCCGACAGCCGCCAATTCGTATTGGTAGCGGGCAAAGTCGGCGCGATCGGAAATAACGTTGAGTTTCTTGGAGAGAACGTCGAACGAGAAATAGGTGTTGTACGAAACCTGCGTCTTGCCTTTTTTGGCCGACTTGGTGGTGATGAGGATGATACCGTTGGATCCGCGGGCACCATAGATGGCCGTGGCGGAAGCGTCCTTCAGCACGTCGATGGTCTCGATGTCATTGATGTCGATTGCCGTAAGGGCGTCGGACATTTCGAAACCGTCGACGATGTAGAGGGGCTTGGTATCCTGTGTGATAGAAGTACCGCCGCGCACCGTGACGCTGACATCGGCACCCGGGGCGCCGCTCGAAGAAATGATGTTTACGCCGGCAGCACGGCCCTGCAAGGCCTGTGCGGCGGTCATGACCGGAACGGAGGCGAGCTCCTGACCCGAAACGGAGACCGTAGACCCGGTTACGTCCTTGCGCTTGACTTTGGCGTAACCGATGGCGACGACCTCTTCCATCATGACGGAAGAATCCTTCAGCGAGAAGTCATAGACGCTTCTCCCCCCCCCGATGGTTGCCGTTTGGGTCTCGTAGCCAATGAATTGCACGGTGAGCGTGCTGGCTGCGGCGGGGATGCTGATCGAATAGCGACCTTCGATGTCGGTCGTGGTGCCGCTCAACGGAGCGTTCTTGTGCTGGCTGTCCGTGGCGATGACGGTGGCGCCGACGACGGGCATGCCGTCGGGCCCCATGACCCTGCCTGTGACAGTCCTGTTCTGAGCAGATACGGCCTGCGCCGCCACGCAGAACAGTGCGGTCAGAGCCAGCATTGCAAAGCGTTGTAGAGATGCTCTCATAAAGTTAGGGTTTTTGTTGGGTTTGAATGAAAATGAATATATATGTGGTGTTAATGTCTTCAGTGGCTGTCGAATACAAAATTAAACACTTTTGTCGGGCCGGTTACTGCGAAAAATGGCGGAACGTATGCCTGCGATGATTCGAAAGCCGGTTTTCGGGGCCTTTACTCCCGGCCGTAGTTGCGGTAGGCGGTGGGGGTATAGCCCGTGTGCTTCTTGAAGATGGAGAAAAAATGCTCGGTGGACTTGTATCCCAGCGAATAGGCGATCTCCTTGATCGAGTATTCCGTATCGGAGAGCAGGCGCTGCGCCCGGCGCAGTTTGAGCAGCTGGAAATAGCGGGCGGGCGAGTGGCCGGTATACTCCTTGAAGGTCTTGCGGAACCACGAATAGCTCAGGTTCAGCTGCGAAGAGAGTTCGTAGAGGTCGATCTCCTCGCTGACCTTCTCGTCCATGATGATCTTGGCTTTCTCGATGGCCTGCTCCAGCACGTCGGTGGTGTTCCCGGTGCGGTTGCGGAGCATGTAGTACAACAGCCCGATCATGTGTTGGACGATGCCGGCCAGCAGGGGCTGCGACGCCGTCTTGTTGTCGGCGGCGATCTCCGTAGCCCGATGGTAGAGCTGCGTAAGTTCGCTGTTGAGCCCGATGGCCCAATGCTGCGGCCCCTTGTCGAGGCCCATCTGCCCGAGCATCCGGTCGAAAGCCGAGCCCTCGAACCCGATGTAGTATTCGGTCCAGCCCGTGGCGGGCTGCGGATAATAGGAATGCAGCTCTCCCGGGCGCAGCAGGATCATCGTGCCTTTGCCCACCTGCACCCCCTCGGGCGGGGTGCAGGCTGAACGCAGGGTGCCTTTGCCCTGCGTGATGTAGAGCAGCTGGTACTCGTGGAGAATGCGCCCTTTCTCGGGATTGAAGAAATAATCGGCCGGGTGCACCCGCAGGGGGTACTCGTCGCCCGGGGCTATCTCCTGCGAACCCACAGCGTTGACCACAGCGTTGAGCTTGCGGTCGTGGTCGCTGGCGATCAGATAGTGGAAGAGGGCTCGCGATCGGCGGGGGGTCGTTACTTCGTTCATGGCTGGGGTGGTTTGGGGTGGCGGCGGTCAGAGGTCGAAGGCACGCTTGAGCTCGTCCATCTGTTCCTGCGTGGTGCCCGTGGGTTCGAATCCCATGGCTTTGGCCGTCAGATAGATCTGCGCCGACTTGGAGAGAACGTCGATCTGGTCGAAAGCCTCGAAGATGTCGGGGCCTACGGCGCAGACGCCGTGCTTCTCCCACATGACCACGTCGTATTCTTGGAGTGCGCCGATGGTCGCTTCGGCCAGTTCGACGCTCGACGGCATCTTGTAAGGCACGATGCCCAGCCCCTTGGGACAGAAAGCCCGGGTTTCGGGAATCATGCTCCACAGCAGGTTGGTCAGCACGTCCTTTTCGAGGAATGCGGGGTTGTGGGTCATGGCCACAAGGTCGATGGGGTGGGTGTGGATGGCCGCCTTGTAGCCTTTGCCGTCGGCGATCATCTTGTTGTGCATGGCCAGATGCGACGCCAGCTCGGAAGTGGGCTTCACGGGAGCGTCGGCCACGATTTCGTACGAAGCGCAGTCATCGGCGATGCGGATGACCGAACCGTTCTCCATGGGACGGCGCGCCAAGTCGCGCATGCGGCGGTTGGTGCCCTTGCAGAAGAAGAAGCACCCCTTCAGATGCGGCAGCACCGTGCCGATGGGGTAGCGCTCCGAAATGGCCGGCAGGGCGCGGACTGCGTCGTCGACATGCTCGGTCACGTTGACCGTGATGTTGCCGCCGTTGCGTTCGGCCCATCCTTTCTGCCACAGATAGCCCGCGACTTCGGCCACCTTGTCGATTTCGGCGGCCAGTGCCGGGCGGTTTTCGAGGATCGATTTCATAGCTTGGAAATAAGGCTTAGAATAAGTTCGGGAATACCAATGAGAAAATCAGCAGGGCCAGCCCGGCGACCAAGACGGCGGCGGTCCGGCGTCCGACGCCCCGCCACTCCTTGAGCAGGATGCCCCAGACGTTGGAGAAGGTGACGTTGAGCGCCATGAGGATGCACCAAGCGAACGCCGCCACGACGGACCCCGCTTCGAAGAAACTTTGTCCGACGGCCAGCCCGAAGAACTGCGAGTACCACAGTCCGCCTGCCAGCGCGCAGAACGACAGGTTGTTGAGCCAGAGGTCGGTGCGGGCGTAGTCGCCGAATGTGCGGTTGCGGGCGTTCTGGTAGAGACAATAGGCTGCGTTGGTGCAGAACCCGCCGAGGGTGACCGCCAGCGTGGCGGGCAGGGCGGCGAAGAGCGGATCGGCCTCTGCGGACTGCAATCCCCGTCCGGCATCGAGCCCGAGGTTGAAGCAGGCGCTCATGACGCCTGCCAGCAGAGCCACGGCCAACCCTTTGGTCAGTGCGAAATCCTTGACGGCGGCGCGCTTCTCCTCGTCGGTCATGTTGCGGGCCCGCAGCGAACCGGCATACCCGATGACGGCGATGCCTGCCAGCGTGATGCAGACGCCCAAGAGCAGGACCAGCCCCTTGCCCTCCAGCAGATTCGTGCCGCCGAAGAGCGCGGGCAGCAGGGTGCCGAATCCGGCGCAGGTGCCCAGCGAAACGGACTGCCCGAGGGCGACGCCCAGATAGCGCATCGAAAGGCCGAACGTCAGGCCGCCCACGCCCCAGAGCACGCCGTAGGCGGCGGCTTTGAGCGCGGCGGCCGGAGCCGAAGCGAAGACATCGCCCAACGTATGGCCCTCAGGCACGGCGAGCAAGGCCCCCAACAAGGGGAAAACCAACCAAGCGAAGACGCCCTGTGCCAACCAGAAACTCTCCCACGACCATTCGCGGACCTTCTTGATGGGCACGTAGGAACTCGACTGGCAGAACGAGCCTACGGCGATGATGAGCAGACCGGCGAGCGTATTCATGGATCAACCGCGTTTGGACGTGACGTCGCGTTCGTATTGCTGGATTTCGGCGATGAACTCCTCGCCCACGGGCACGCCGCAGTCGAGGCAGAACTTGTCCCACACGGCGTTCCAAGGCAGCGACTTGGCTTCTTCCAAGAGGGCCAGCCGCTCGAATCCCTGTCCGGCGGCTTCGTAGCGGCGCAGCTGGGCCAGCGGCTCGAGCAGCGCCTGCAACAGGCATTTCTGCGCGGCGCGCGTGCCGACGACGTAGGCGCCGATGCGGTTGATCGAAGCGTCGAAGTAGTCGAGCCCGATGTGGACCTTGTCCAGAGCGCCGCAGCGCACGATCTCCTTCATCAGGTCGAGCGTCTCGTCGTTCATGATGGTCACGTGGTCCGAATCCCAACGCACGGGGCGCGAGACGTGGAGCATCACCTCGGGGGTGAAGAGCAGCAGCGACGAGAGCTTGTCGGCCACCGATTCGGTGGGGTGGAAGTGGCCCGTGTCGAGGGTCACCATCTTGCCGCGCGAGACGCCGTAGCCGATGTAGAAGTCGTTCGACCCCACGGTGTAGCTCTCCAGCCCGATGCCGAAGACCTTCGATTCGATGCAATCCTTCATGTGGTCGTACTTCGTGGCGAAAATCTCGTCGAGCGATTCCTTGAGCAGCCGGCGGTACTCCATGCGGTTGACGGTGATGTCCTTGGAACCGTCGTGCACCCACACGTTCATGATGCAGGGATCGCCCTGCGCCTTGCCCATCTCTTCGGCGATGGCGCGGCAGCGCTTGGTGTGCTCGATCCAGAAACGGCGGACGGCCGGGTCGGGGTTGGCGAGCGTGAGGTCGCCCGACTTGGGATGCGAGAACGACGTGGAGTTGAAGTCGAGCTTCAGTCCGTGCTGCTTGGCCCAAGCGATCCAGCCTGCGAAGTGGCGCGGCTCGACCTGATCGCGGTCGACCTGCTCGCTGCCGAATTCGCCGTAGATCTCGTGGAGATTGAGACGGTGGGTGCCGGGGATGTAGCTGCGCGCCTTGAGGATGTCGGCCCGCAGCTCGTCGATGTTGCGCGCCTTGCCGGGGTAGTTGCCCGTGGTCTGAATGCCGCCCGTGAGGTCGCCCCCGCGGTTCTCGAAGCCGGTCACGTCGTCGGCCTGCCAGCAGTGCAGCGAAATGGGGATGTTGCGCAGCGCGGCCAGCGCGGCGTCGGTATCTACGCCGATGGCGGCATAGCGCTCCTTGGCGATGGCGTAGGCTTTTTCGATGAGTTCGTTTTTCATGTTGGGTCTATGGTTTTTCAGGGTTATAGCGTTGGGTGGCCGTCGAGCGGCGGATGTGCTGCCGCATCTGGGCCAGCGAACCGACCGGATGGGCCGCGCGGGCCTGCACCATGATGTTGCCCAGTGCCGTGGCTTCGACGGGGCCCGCCACCACCGGGATGCCGCAGGCCGTGGCGGTCATGCGGTTGAGAAGTTCGTTCTGCGCGCCGCCGCCGATGACGTGCAGGCATTCGATGGGGAACGGTGCGAGCTGCTGCAACTTTCGCAGGACCTCGGCATATTTGGCGGCCAGCGAATCGAAGATCAGACGCATGGTCGCCGCGTCGTCGGCCGGCTCGGCCAGCCCGCGGGCGCGGCAGTAGGCGCGGATGGCTTGGGGCATGTCGGTCGGGGCGGCGAACTCGGCCGCATCGGGGTCGATCGTGTCGGCCGAGGGGGCCGCCGCTTCGGTCATGCGCATGATGTCGGGGTAGGAATACTCCTTGCCCTGCTTGGCCCATGCGGCGCGGCACTGCTCCAAGAGCCACATGCCGGTGATGTTCTTGAGCAGGCGCGCGGTGCCGTCGACACCGCCCTCGTTGGTGAAGTTGAGCGCGTAGGTGTTGTCGTCGATGACGGGCTCGGGCAGTTCGATGCCCATGAGCGACCACGTGCCCGAGGAGAGGTAGGCGAACCTTTCGTTCTCGGCCGGAACGGCCGCCACGGCCGAACCCGTGTCGTGCCCTGCGACGGCCACCACCGGAACGGCGCCGAGCCCGGTTTCGCGCGCCACGCTATCGTTCAGCACGCCGATAGGCTCGCCCGGCATCACCACGCGGGGGAAGAGCGCCGCATCGACGCCCGCCGCGGCGAGCAGCTCCGCATCGGGCTGCTTGGTGCGGGGATTCATGAACTGCGAAGTCGAGAGCACGGAGTATTCGCACACCGCTTCGCCTGTGAGCAGGTAGGCCAGCGCATCGGGGATGAAGAGGATTTTGCTGGCATGCTCGAGCGCGGCACACCCTTCCTTGCGGGCGGCGCAGAGCTGGTAGAGCGAATTGAAGTTCATGAACTGGATGCCCGTGCGGTCGTAGACCTCGCGGCGCGGCACCTTGCGGAAGAACTCCTCGGGGATGCCTTCGGTGTAGGGATCGCGGTAGGCGCGGGGCAGTCCGGCGAGTGTACCGTCTTCGGCCACGAAAGCCATGTCGACGCCCCACGTGTCGATGCCGATCGAGCGTATGGGCACTCCCCGGCGTGCGGCCAGCCGCAGCCCCTCGACGATCTCCTCGTAGAGGGCGTAGATGTTCCAATAATATCTGCCGCCGACGCAAACCAGCCGGTTGGGGAACCGGTGGAGCGTCTCCATCTCGGTGCGCCGGTCATCGACCGTGGCCAGAATCACCCGGCCGCTGGTGGCGCCGAGGTCGACGGCTATGAAATGCTGGGCTTCCATGGTGTCAGTGCAGAGCGGTGCCGATGCAGTTTTCGACTTTCAGCGGAGCCTCTGCCGCTTCGACGGCCAGCCCGTCGGTGAGCCAGTTTTCGGCCCAAGCCACCGAACCGGCGTTGCGGCCCGCGAGGGTTACGTTCTCGAAGGTGAAGCCCTCGACCGTCGACTGCTCGATGCCGCCGACCTTCATGCAGGTCGTGGCGCCGGTGGCCGAGACGTTGCGGAAGTGGACGTCGCGGAACTTGGGCGTGCCCTGCTCGGGGGGCACTTCGGCCAGCATCTTGAGCCAGTGCTCGGGCACCTCCTTGCCCTCGTATTCGGCCGGCAGGCGCGAGGTGCTGTAGGCCGGGTGCCAGTTGAGGTCGACGACGAACGGGTCGCGCACGCCGCGCATCTCCACGTTGCCCAGCCAGATGTCCTCGATGGTGCCGCCGCGCTGGCAGGTCGACTTGAAGCGCAGTCCGTATTTGGTGCCCAAGCCGGTCATGTTGTAGGCCGCGACGTGGCGGATCGAACCCGAAGTCTCGCTGCCGCAGGTGAAGAGCCCGTCGCCGTGGCCCGCCACGCAGTTGCGGATGACGATGTATTCGCACGGCCGATCAACGCGCAGGCCGTCGCTGTCGCGGCCCGCCTTGAGACAGAAATTGTCGTCGTTGCAGTTGATGTGGCTGTTCTCGACCAGAATGTGGTGCGACGAATCGATGTCGATGCCGTCGGTCGAGGGGCCGCGGCCCTCGATGTTGTTGGATATGATGACGTTGTCGACGGTCGCGTGGTCCGAGTAGAGGATGTGCAGCGACCAGAATCCCGGCTGGTAGAGCACGATGTCGCGGACCGTGACGTCGCGGCACTCGGAGATGAGGATGCCGCGCGGACGCTGGCAGTCGTAGTCGACGATCCAGCGCAGGCCGCGCGGGTCGTACTCCTTGCGCATCGCCCAATATTTGTCCCAGAAGGGTTTGCCGCGGCCGTTGATGGTGCCGCTGCCGGAGATGGCGCTGTTCGAGCAGCCGGTCATGTTGATGAGCGCCGCGGGCCACTCCATTTCGACCCCGGCCACGCGGGTGCGGATCAGCCGGTAGTCCTCGATGCGCTGGCTGCCGATGAGGGTGGTGCCGCGCGGGATCTCGAAGTCGATGTTGTCGCCGTCGATGAAGAGCGAGCCTACCAGATAGATGCCCGGGGCGAAGGTCACGCGGCCGCCGCCGTTGGCCTTGCAGGCGTCGATGGCGGCCTGTACGGCCTGCGTGCAGTCGGTCACGGCGTCGCCCACGGCGCCGTAGTCGTTGGCGCGGAAGAGGTCGCGGCCCGAGGGATAGGTGCGGGCGCCCGCTTGGGCGATCCATTCGAGTTCGGGGAAGGGGTTTTCTTGTACGGCGGTCTGCGTGCAGGCCGCTGCGAGGAGGGCTGTTGCGCACAGCACGAAGAACGAGGTTCTGTTCATTTTTTTTCGGGTTGCTTGATGTTTTTTCAAAAGTAGCGAGATTTCGCCGTTCGGGCAGCCGCGAAAATGATTTTGTGACTGCGCGCAATGATAGTGATTTTTTTGAATAAAAATATAAATTTTTTGAAAATATATGCGTGTTTTGCTCTTGGTGCCGACATGGAAAAAGCCCCTGAACCAATGTTCGGGGGCTTTTCGAGGGAAAAACATGCGGTTTTTGTCAGGGGATCTGCCGGACGACTTCCCCTGCGAACCCCTGCAAATTGATTTCGTCGCAGTGGGCGATGGTGAGAGCCGGCCCCTCGGCTGCGTCGATCTCCACGTTGTCCAGCACGATCCGGCAGGCATGGCGGATCTCGCCGCCCCGCGCCGCGCGGATGCGGGTGTCGCTGATGCGGATCCCCTCGATGGGCATTTCGGGGATGCCGTTGAAGAACATGGCCCGCCGCGCCCCGAGGCAGTTGAGCCTGCGGATGTCGATGCGGCGGAACGCCGGGGTGGTTTCGTCTACGGGCGGAACCGCTTCTGCGGCTCGTTCCTCGCTGCCCGATTCGAGCACCTCGACCGCCGATTTGCCGCCGTAGAAGAGGTCGAACAACAACGGCTCGGTGGCGATGTCGGACATGGCCGTGTCGAAGACGCAGATGTTCTCCACCACGCCGCCGCGGCCCCGGCGGCTTTTGAAGCGCAGCCCCACGTCGGTCGAGACGAAGTTGCAGCGCCGCACGAGCACGTTGCGCACGCCGCCCGACATCTCGCTGCCCACGACGAACCCGCCGTGGCCGCGGAAGACCGTGCAGCCGTCGACGAGCACGTTCTCGGTCGGCACGCCGCGCCGCCGTCCGTCCTCGTCCTTGCCGCTCTTGATGCAGATGCCGTCGTCGCCCACGTCGAAACGGCTGTCGCGCACCACCACGTTGCGGCACGATTCGATGTCCAAGCCGTCGCCGTTCTGCGCGTAGGACGGATTGCGGACGGTCACGCCGTCGACGGTCAGGTGGCGGCAGAGCAGCGGGTGGATGTTCCACGCGGGGGAGTTCTGGAAGACCACCCCTTGCAGCAAGATGTTTTCGCAGTCGATCAGGCTTACCATGACCGGACGCAGGAAGTCCTTCACGGCGGCCCATTCCTCGTCGGTCGAGAGCGTGCGCGGCACGTTCATGTCGGCCACGGCGTCGCCCCGCAGCGCCTGCTCGCTCGGAAACCAATAGGTCGGGCGCTTGTAGCAGCCCCCGCGCGAAGTGATGCGGCGCCATGTGCTTTCGTTGACCTTCTCGCGCTTGAGCGGCCGCCAGTATTCGCCGTTGCCGTCGATGACGCCCTGCCCCGTGATGGCGATGTTGCGGGCGCCGCGCGCCGAAATGGGCGACTGGCAGCGGCGCGTATGGTCGTAGCCCTCGAACGAAGTCTCGACCAGCGGGTAGAGGCTTTTGTCGGCCGAGAAGAGGATGACGGCGCCCCGCTCCACTTCGAGTCGGATGCCGGAGCGCAGGACGATGGGTCCTGTGTGCCAGATGCCGGCCGGTACGCGCAGCGTGCCGCCGCCGAGGTCGGACAGGTGGGCGATGGCTGCCGCGAAGGCTTCGGTCGAGAGCCGTGCGCCGCTCGGGTCGCCCCCGAAGTCGGCGATCGAGACTTCGCGCTCGGGGATGGTCGGCAGGGTGGCCTGCGGCATGGCGAACGGGATCTCTTCGGTGGAACCGGTGCCGGGCGCCTGCGCCGCGGCGGTCGCCAGCGTCAGCATGCCCAGTAGCAGGGGCGTAAATCGTTTCATATGCAAGAATGGCAATTAAGAATTTTGAATTGAATCTACTTCTCTCCCATATAGTAGGAGGGTACCGGACTTTGAGGGTAGCCTTGGCTCCGTTCGGCTACGTAGCTGCGGTAGAGGGGGTCCTGCATGAGCGCGGTGCGGCGGTCGCGGGCCGGCAGGTTGGTGCCGTAGATGCGCAGCTCGCCGTCGACGGCGGTCACGATCTCCTCGCGCCAGTCGCCTGTCAGATCGGCGATGAGCAGAATCGCCCCTTCGATGCCTTCGGCTACCGTCTCGTCGGGCCATTTCACGATGCGGGTTCCGCGTATCGTCTCGCGCAGCAGGTCGCCGTCCCACCATACCCAGTTGCGGCAGTCGGGGATGGGGCGGTCGTCGAGCCGCTTGCCGCGGGCCGTCAGCAGATAGCGGCATTCGCTGCCTGCCTTGCGGTCTTCCTTGGCGAAGCACTCCAGCCCCGGGTGCTTCGGGTCGATGTCGGCCACCATGCCGTCGCCCACGTGGGTGGTGGGGATGCCGATGTTCCACACCTGCGCGCCCGTGGCGGCATCTACGCAGCAGACGCCGCGGCCGGCGTCGTTGCTGATTTCGCCGCACAGCAGCACCTCCATGCCCGGCCGCCGGGGGTCGATGTCGGTCATGTAGATTTTGTCCGGATGGCCGATGCCTGCCGACCACAGCAGCGTGCCGTTGTCGTCGAGCATGCAGCCGCCCAGCAGTATTTCGTCGCGGCCGTCGCCGTCGGCGTCGCCCGCCACCATGTTGTGCGAACCTTGGCTGCGGACGACGGGATTCTCTTCGTCGCCGTCCCAACGCCACAGCCGCGTCAGACGGCCGTCGTGCAGCTGCCACGCTTCGGCCAGCATCGCCCGGTAGGTGCCGCGCGCCACGATGATGGCCGGCGTGCGTCCGTCGAGGAAGGCCATGCCGATCTGGTGGCGGTTCTGCCGGTTGAGATCGCCCAAGCGCGGCGTGCGTTCGATCCATGGCGCGCGGGCTATTTCGCGGCCTGTCAAGCCGTCCAGCACGACCAAGTATTCCGACCCTGAGCCTACGCGGTGGCGGTCGTCGCGCTTGCCGTCGGGGCAGATGCGCAAGGCCACTTCGGCGCGGCCGTCGCCGTCGAAATCGTAGACCACGAAGGGCGAATACCACACGCCGGGTTCGACGCCCTCGCCTAAGGAGTATTCCCATAGTTTTTCGCCGGTGCGGCGGTAGGCTGCGATGGTGTAGACCGAATCGTAGTGGGGTCCCTGCACGCCGGGGTCGACGTTGGTGTCGGGCGTGCGCACCACGAAATCGTATTCGCCGTCGCCGTCGAGGTCGCCCACGCCCAGTTTGCCGACGCGCCCGGTGACGGGGATGGCCGTGTAGGGCTTGCCTGCCTGCAAGGCCGCCATGTCGACTTCGATTTCGCCCGATGCCTCCAGCCGTTCGTCGCCGTAGCGGGGCACGATGCGGTAACGGGCTTTTTCAACGGGTGCCGGGTCGGTGAAGTCGGTCGTGGCTGCGACCGGCTTGCGGTTCAGGAGTTCGGTCTTCCCGTCGGCCGTGCGGTAGACTTCGAAGCCTATTTCCGGGTGGTCGCTCTCCAAGAGACGCCAGCTCAGATGCACCCCTTTGCCGTCGGGCGTCAGTCGGGCCGTCAGCGAGCGCCCCAGCCGTTCGCGGATTCGCTGCGACGCGAAGCCCTCCACCGGAGGCTTGGAAACGTGGCTCGGCGTGAGTATTTCGTAGTTGTAGACCCTTTCGCGCGGGTCCTGCGCCCGGGCGGGGAGCGCGGCGCTCCACAGCGCCAGCGCGGCCAGTAGCAGCCGGTTCATGGTCGTAGGGAGTTTTAAGGTTGTCGGTTATTTGCCCAGCTCCAGACAGCCCATGATGAAGGGACCCGTCGCCTTGGCGTCGTTGTCGCGCATCCGTTCGCCGATGTAGTACTCGAAACTGCCGTCGCGATAGGGCGTGCCGCCCAGCCCGCCCACGGCGCAGCAACGCGTGAGGGTGAGGGTGCCGTCGGCGTTCTCGCCCAGCAGCTTGTTGCGCAGGCCGTTGAAGGCCTTTTCGGCATATTGGCGGTAGCTTTCGTCGAGATAACCCTTGTTGACGGCCTTGGCGTAGGCGTACATCAGTTGGGCCGTGACGGATGCTTCGGGGAAGTTGCCCTTGCGCTTGGGGCAGTCGATGACCTGATACCACAACCCCGCCTTGTCCTGATAGGCAGGCAGCGCGTCGGCCAGCCCCTGCACGAGCGATATTATATAGGTGCGGTCGGGGTGGTCCGAGGGGATGTAGTCCAGATTGTCGACCAGCGCCATCATCCACCAGCCGATCGACCGGCCCCAGAAGTTGGGCGAATGACCCGTTTCGGGGTCGGCCCAGCGCTGCGAACGGCTCTCGTCCCACGCATGGTGGTAGAGCCCCGTGGCGGCATCGTAGGTGTGGACGTGGCAGAGCTTGATCTGCTTCACGGCTTCGTCGATCCACTCCGGCTTGTCGAATTCGGCGCCGTACTGCGAGAGGAACGGCGAACACATGTAGAGCCCGTCGAGCCATATCTGATGCTGGTAGATGAGTTTGTGCCAGTAGGCGCCGTCGCACGTGCGCGGATGGTTGCGCATCTGTCCCACCAGACGCTCCATGGCCTTGCGGTACTTGGCCTTGCCCGTTTCGCGGTAGCAGTCGAAGAGCACCTTGCCCGAATTGATGAAATCGATGTTGTAGGAGGCCAGATCGTAGAGGTGGATGTTGCCCTTTTCGTCGATGAGCGAATCGGTCCACTGCTCTACGTAGTCGAAATAGCGGCGTTCGCCCGTGGCTTTCCACATCCGCAGCATGGCGCAGCAGCCTACGCCCTGCGCATAGCCGAAGAAGAGCCGTTTGCCGTGGTCGAGCTGCCATGCCTGCGGGAAACGGCGCATCTCCGAATCGGCGAACCATCGGGCATAGCTGTCGGGGCCCCATTCGTCGGTGCGGAACGGCACGGCGGGGAGCCCGGCGCCGTTGACCAGATCGACGCGGAACCACTTGCCCCAACCGTAGCGCACGGCCACGGGTTCGCCGACCTGCGGTGCCGAGAGCAGCACCTCGTCGCCCTCGACCCGGGCCTCGGCGGGGTAAAACCGGCGGTCGGCACCCGCCACGAGGAAACCCTCGATCGCTCCGCCCGAAGCGGCATGCAGCCCCTCGGCGTTGGCGAACTTCACGGCCAGCGTCGGCCCCTCGGTGCGGTGCGACAGGTAGTAGGGGCTTTCGCAGGCCACCTCGCGGCCGTAGTCGCGGTTGAGGGCCCAGCGGGCCAGCCGCTCGCCCGGAATGCGCTTGTTGCGCGGGTGGATGTCGAGCGAATCGCCCCCGTCGGTGATGACGGCCATGCCCGTGCGGGGCACCGAACGCCACGTGCGGAACTGGGCGTCGCGGATGGCGGCGGGCTGCTGGTAGTGGGGTGCGATCTGCACGAAATAGAAAGGCAGGCCGGGGGTTTCGAAAGCCTTGCGCCACGCCGCGATCAACTGGGTGAAAACATCCTGATACTTTTCGGCGCGCACCGAATTCGATTCGCCCTGATACCAGATGCAGCCTTTGAGCGTGTAGGGCACGATGGGGCGGATCATTCCGTTCCACAGCGTGGCGGGAACCTTGCACCAGTCTTTTTGCCGCTTGATGTTCTTGGGGTCGAACTGCTCCAGCACGTCGGCATAGAGCTTGTTTTTCTCCATGACGGAGCGCGGCATCCACGACTCAGCGTGCGTACCGCCCCAAGTGGCCTGAATAAGTCCGACCGGACGTCCCAGCTCCTTGTGGAGTTCGCGCCCGAAGACGAAGCCCACGGCCGAAAACTCCTTGAGGTTGTCCGGCGTGCAGACCACCCAGCGGCCCGTGCAGTCGTCGAGTTCGCCGTCGGGGGCCAGCTGGTGTTCGACATGGAACAGACGCAGGTTGTCGAACGAAGCGTCTTTCATCTGCTCGTCGCAGTCGACCATGCCGGTCTTCCATTTGTCTTTGGGGTGGCGGGCTACGGGGAACTCCATGTTCGACTGGCCCGAGCAAAGCCACACTTCGCCGATGAGGATGTTGCGGATGATGACGCTGTCGCGGCTGCCGCACACGGTCATCTGCTGGCCGGTCGCGGCGGCCGGGGTCTCGATGTCGAGCCGCCAGCGGCCGTTGCGGTCTGCGGCGGTGCGGTAGACGCGCTCGCTCCACGAGACACGGACCGCGATCTTCTCTTTCGGGTCGGCCTTGCCCCATACGGCGGCGCGGGTCTGCTGTTGCAGCACCATGTTGTCGGAGAGGACTGCCGGCATGCGCACCTCGGCGCGCCCCGGCATCGATACGGCCAGCAGCAGCGCCGCCAAAGCCGTGCAGAAATGTTTCATAGGTCGGGTTCGGGTTTGTTTCCTACAAAATTAGGAATTTCGCCCGAAGCACCGGCAGGCGCGGCGCAACAAAAGCATTTCGCTTAGCAAAAAATCATTCGTCGAAAGTGAAATGCGAAAGGCATTTTGCGACGGCGGTTTTGTGCAGCTTGCCATTCCGAGGTATTGCGAACGGTCGGCCTTGTTGCAAGAAGGATGTCGGTATATGTCCGCGCAGAACGACAAAGGCGAAAAGGTCTTGTACTTTTCCCTTTTCACCTTTCCCTTTATTCCGGTTGGTAGCCGATGTCTTCGGGCAGGCCGGAACCGTTGGCCGCGGCTACGGCCAGCACGTCGCACCGGTTGTTCTCGACGGTCTCGGCGTGGCCCTTGACCCAGACGAATCGGACGCGGTGCCGCCGGAAAACCCGCAGGAACCGCATCCAAAGGTCGGGATTCTTCTTGTTGGCGAAACCCTTCTTCTCCCACCCGAAGACCCAACCTTTCGTCACGGCGTCGACCACATAGCGCGAATCGGAGCAGACCGTGACTTCCGACCCGGGGAACTTGAGCGCCTCGAGCGCCACGCAGACGGCCATGAGCTCCATGCGGTTGTTGGTCGTCAGGCGGAAACCCTGCGACAGCTCCTTGCGGTGGGGCCCCGAGAGCATGACGATGCCGTAGCCCCCCGGCCCGGGATTGCCGAGCGCCGAACCGTCGGTATATATGGTGATTTCGGGCAAGGTGAAAAGTTAAAGGTGAAAGGCGGAACGAGTTCTGGATTAATCCTGCTACATAGGCGAAAGAACGGAGTGAAAGGTGAAAAATGAAGAAGACTTATCGGGAAATCCTTTCACTTTTCACTTTTCACCTTTCACCTTATTTGAGTGTCGAAAGTTGCTCCTTGATGGCGGCGATCTTGGCTTCGGCGTCGGCCTGCTTGGCGCGTTCGTTGGCCACCACCTTTTCGGGCGCCGACTGCACGAACCGCTCGTTGGAGAGCTTCTTCATGACCGTCGAGAGGAATCCTTCGTAGTAGGCCAAATCGTCGGCGAGTTTCTTGCGCTCGGCGTCGGTGTCGATCATCCCGGCCAGCGGCACGAAATATTGGGTGGTCTTGACGATGAACGCCGCCGCGGCCGGGTCTTTCTCCGTCACCGTTTCGATGGCCGACAGGTTGGCCATCTTCGTCATGACGGGGGCGTATTCGGCCGGGTAGTTGTCGTCGGCGATGACATGGAGCACGAGCGCTTCCTTGGGCGGCAGGTTCTTCTGGTTGCGGATGTTGCGCACGGCCGAGATGACCTCGCGCACCAGCTCGAAACGGGCCAGCAGGGCGGCGTCCTCGGCTTCGGGCTCGGGCATGGACGCCACGCAGATCGATTCGCCCTCGGCGCGGGGCGTGAGGTCCTGCCAGATCTCTTCGGTGACGAACGGCATGTAGGGGTGGAGCATCCGCATCAGGGCGTCGAAGAACCCGCGCGTTTCGTCCAGCGTACGGCGGTCGACGGGCTGCCCGTAGGCGGGCTTGACCATTTCGAGATACTGGGCGCTGAAGTCGTCCCAGAACAGACGGTAGACCGTGGTGCAGGCCTCCGAGATGCGGTACGAGCGGAAGTCGTCGGCCACTTCGCGCAGCGTGCGGCTCAGCGCCTGCCGGAACCAAGCCGCGGCCAAGCGGTTGTTCTCGCTCTGCGGGGCGCTCTCGTCGACGCTCCAGCCGTTGACCAAGCGGTAGGCGTTCCAGATCTTGTTGCCGAAGTTGCGGCCCTGCTCGCAGAGCGCTTCGTCGAACATCACGTCGTTGCCGGCCGACGACGACATGAGCATGGCCAGACGCACGCCGTCGGCGCCGTACTTGTCGATCAGGTCGAGCGGGTCGGGCGAGTTGCCCAGCTGTTTGGACATCTTGCGGCCGATCTTGTCGCGCACGATGCCCGTGAAGTAGACGTTGGCGAAGGGTTTTTCGCCGCGGTATTCATAGCCCGCCATGATCATGCGGGCCACCCAGAAGAAAATGATGTCGGGGCCCGTCACCAAGTCGTTGGTGGGGTAGTAGTATTCGATCTCCTTGTTGCCCGGGTTGCGGATGCCGTCGAAGACCGAAATGGGCCACAGCCACGACGAGAACCACGTGTCGAGCACGTCTTCGTCCTGCCGCAGGTCGGAGAGCCGCAACGACGCGTCGCCCGACTTGGCCCGGGCCTTTTCCAAGGCCTCTTCGGGGGTGAGCGCCACGACGAAACCGCCCTTGGGCAGGTAGTAGGCCGGGATGCGCTGGCCCCACCACAGCTGGCGCGAAATGCACCAGTCCTTGATGTTCTCCATCCAGTGGCGGTAGGTGTTCTTGTATTTCTCGGGCACGAAGCGGATGGCGTCTTCCATGACGGCCTTGGTGGCGGGTTTCGCCAGCTCGGACATGGAGAGGAACCACTGCATCGAGAGCTTGGGTTCGATGGCCACGCCCGTACGCTCGGAATAGCCTACGTTGTTGGTATACTCCTCGGTCTTTTCGAGCAGCCCTGCGGCGGCCAGATCGCCCTCGATCTTGCGGCGCACGTCGAAGCGGTCTTCGCCGACGTACATGCCCACCTTGTCGTTGATGGTGCCGTCGTCGTTGAAGATGTCGATGGTTTCGAGCCCGTATTTCTCGCCCAGCATGTAGTCGTTGACATCGTGGGCCGGGGTCACCTTCAGCGCGCCCGTACCGAACTCGATGTCGACGTAGGTGTCGCGGATGACCGGAATCGACCGGCCCACCAGCGGCACGATGACGCGCGCGTCGGCCGGAAGCCACTTGTAGCGTTCGTCGTCGGGGTTGACGCACAGGGCCGTGTCGCCCAGAATGGTCTCGGGGCGCGTGGTGGCGACGATGATGCACTTGTCGCAGCCCTCGACCTTGTAGCGCAGGTAGTAGAGCTTGCCGTGCGATTCCTTGAATACCACTTCTTCGTCCGAAAGAGCCGTCTTGGCCGCCGGGTCCCAGTTGACCATGCGCACGCCGCGGTAGATCTTGCCCTTCTCGTAGAGGTCGCAGAAGACCCGCAGCACGCTTTCGGTGCGGGCTTCGTCCATGGTGAAGCAGGTGCGCTCCCAGTCGCACGAAGCGCCTAACTTGCGCAGCTGCTTGAGGATGACGCCGCCGTATTTCTCTTTCCACTCCCACGCGTGTTTGAGGAACTCCTCGCGCGAAAGCGACGATTTCTCGATGCCCTTTTCATGCAGCATCGCTACCACCTTGGCCTCGGTGGCTATCGAGGCGTGGTCCATGCCCGGCACCCAGCAGGCGTTCTTGCCCGACATGCGCGCGCGGCGCACCAGCACGTCTTGCAGCGTGTTGTTGAGCATGTGGCCCATGTGCAACATGCCCGTGACGTTGGGGGGCGGAATGACGATCGTGTAGGGTTCGCGCCCGTCGGGTTCGGAGTGGAAGAGCCGGTGCGCGGTCCAGTAGTCGTACCATCGGGCCTCGATGTCGCGGGGGGCGTATTTGTCTGCGATCTGCATCATAGGGATGTTTTGCTTTGAAGTTGTGAAGCGCAAAGTTATTAACAATCCGCCAAAGATGAAATAAAATTCATGAAAAATCGTTACCTTTGCACCGATATACCATACCTATTTCAGCGAATCATGGACGAAAAAGATAAGATCGCAGCCGCCGAGTCGGACGATGCGGGCCTCAACCCCGAGCTCTTCGACGGCAAGCACAAAGTCATTCCCATCGTGACGGGCGGCGACGAGCCGCAGGAAGAAACGGACGTGCCGGAGATCATCCCGATCCTGACGCTCCGTTCGTCGGTTCTTTTCCCGGGGGCCATCACCCCCATCACCGTCGGCCGCGACAAGAGCATTTCGCTCGTGCGGGCCGTCAATGCCGAGGGCGGTATTCTGGGTGCCGTGCTCCAGCGCGAGAGCGAGGTGGAGGACCCCTCGCCTTCGGACATGTACAAGGTCGGCACCGCCGCGCGCATCATCAAGATTCTGGAGATGCCCAACGGCAACCTGACGGTCATCCTGAACGGACTGGAGAAGATCGAGATCCGCGAATACGTGGCCACCGAGCCCTATTTCAAGGCCCGGGTCACGGCCTTGCGCGACACCCCGCCCGACATGACCACCATCGAGTTCGAGGCGCTGGTCGATTCGATCCGCGACGTGGCGCTGAACATCATCAACGTCTCGCCGACCATGCCCAAGGAGGCGGCGTTCGCCATCAAGAACATCGATTCCAAGCGCGGGATCATCAACTTCATCTGCTCCAACATGGAGCTTACGGACGAAGACCGGCAGTCGCTGCTCGAAGCGCCCGGCCTGCTGGCCCGGGCTCGCAAGCTGCTGGAGATCCTCATCCGCGAGCAGCAGTTGGTCGACCTGAAGAACCAGATTCAGGAGCGCGTCAAGCAGGAGATCGACAAGCAGCAGCGCGACTACTACCTCCAACAGCAGATGCGCACCATTCAGGACGAGTTGGGCGACGGCTCCGATGCCGACATCGACAAGATGCGCGAGACGGCCAAGAAGAAGAACTGGCCCCGCGAGGTGGGCGAGGCTTTCGAGAAGGAGTTGCAGAAAGTCGAGCGCCTGAGCCCTTCGGTGGCCGAGTACTCGGTGCAGATGACCTATCTCCAGCTGCTGCTCGAGCTGCCGTGGAACACCGTCACGGCGGACAACCTCGACCTGCGGTGCGCCCGCGAACAGCTCGACCACGACCATTTCGGGTTGGACGAGGTCAAGGAGCGCATTCTCGAGCATCTGGCGGTCATCAAGCTCAAGGGCGACCTCAAGTCGCCGATACTCTGTCTCTACGGCCCTCCGGGCGTGGGCAAAACTTCGTTGGGCAAGTCGGTCGCCGCGGCCCTCGACCGCAAGTTCGGGCGCATATCGCTGGGCGGTCTGCACGACGAGTCGGAGATCCGCGGCCATAGGCGCACCTACATCGGCGCCATGCCGGGCCGGATCATCCAGACCATCCGCCGCTGCGGTTCGTCCAACCCGGTCATCATCCTCGACGAGGTCGACAAGGTGACCGCTTCGAACCACGGCGACCCGTCGAGCGCGCTGCTCGAGGTGCTCGACCCGGAGCAGAACACCACTTTCCACGACAACTACCTCGATATGGAGTACGACCTCTCGAAGGTGCTCTTCATAGCGACGGCCAACAACATAGCCAACATCGCCCCGGCGCTGCGCGACCGCATGGAGATGATCGATATTCCGGGTTATCTGCCCGAGGAGAAGGTCCGCATCGCGTTGGACCACCTGCTGCCCAAGCAGCGCGAGGCCCACGGCATCAAGGAGCAGGAGCTCCTGCTCTCGCCCGAGCTCGTGGAGCGGATCATCACCGGTTATACGCGGGAAGCGGGCGTGCGTACGCTCGACAAACTTCTGGCCAAGATCGCCCGGGCCCGGGCCAAGCAGATCGCTTTCGAGGAGGCGTTCGCTCCGGAGCTGACGGACAAGGACGTGGAGAAGATGCTCGGCATCCCCAAGTTCCTGCGCGAGGAATACGAGGTGAGCGGCATGACGGGCGTGGTGACCGGACTGGCGTGGACCGAGGTCGGCGGCGACATCCTCTACATCGAATCGTGCCTGACCCCCGGCAAGGGCAAGGTGAGCCTGACGGGCAATCTGGGCGACGTGATGAAGGAGTCGGCGACCATCGCCCACGAATGGGTCATGGCCCACTACAAGGAGCTGGGTATCGACCCGGCCCTCTTCGAGAAGAACGACATCAACATCCATGTGCCCGAGGGCGCCATCCCCAAAGACGGGCCGTCGGCGGGTATCACGATGGTGACTTCGATCGTTTCGACCTACACGGGCCGCAAGGTCCGCGAGCGTGTGGCCATGACGGGCGAGACTACGCTTCGCGGCCGCGTGATGCCTGTGGGCGGGGTCAAGGAGAAGATCCTTGCCGCCAAACGAGCCGGCATCGACACGCTGATTCTCTCGGAGGAGAACCGCAAGGACATCGCCGAAATCAAGTCCGAATACCTCGACGGGCTCACTTTCCACTACGTGAAGACCAACGACGAGGTGCTGGAGCTGGCATTGGAAGCAAGGTGATAAGTGAAAAGTGACAGGTGAAAAGTGAAAGGTGAAAGGTGAGCGGTCAAAAGCATTCGCCGGAGCCAAGGAAAAGCCGCGATTCTGAATGATGAAATTTTTAGCTGTCATCCCCGCCCGCTACGCTTCGACGCGTTTCCCGGGCAAGCCGCTGGCCATGCTGGGCGGCAAGCCCGTCATCCGGCGGGTCTACGAGCAGGTGGCCGGGGTGTTGGACGACGCGGTGGTCGCGACCGACGACGAGCGCATCCGCGACGCCGTGCTGGCGTTCGGCGGCAAGGTCGAGATGACCTCGCCCGACCATCGGAGCGGTACGGACCGTTGCCGGGAAGCCTACGAAAAGGTGTGCGCCCGCGAGGGACGGGAGTACGACGTGGTGGTGAACGTGCAGGGCGACGAGCCTTTCATCCACCCGTCGCAGTTGGAGACCGTCCGGCGGTGTTTCGACGACCCGGCCACCGATATAGCTACGCTGGTCAAGCCTTTTGCCGAATCCGACGGGTTGGCGGCGCTGGAGAACCCCAACTCGCCCAAGGTCGTGCTCGACGCACAGTCGCGGGCCCTCTATTTTTCGCGTTCGGTGATCCCCTATCTGCGGGGCGTGCCGCGCGAGGAGTGGCTGGCGCGCCATACCTTTTACAAGCATATCGGGCTCTATGCCTTTCGGGCCGAGGTGCTGCGGGCCGTGACGGCCCTGCCGCAGTCGCCGCTCGAGCTGGCCGAATCGCTCGAACAGCTGCGCTGGCTCGAAAACGGCTACAAGATCGGCGTGGGCATCTCCCATGTCGAAACCATCGGCATCGACACGCCCGAAGACCTTGCCCGGGCGGAGGAATTTCTTCGAAGCGAAAAGTGACAGGTGAAAAGTGAAAGGGGGATACCTTTCACCTTTCGATTTTAACCTTTAACCTATGACAAAGTTCATCGCGGGTCCCTGCGTCATCGAGTCGGCCGAATTGCTCGACACGGTGGCCGAACGCATTGCGGCGATCAACCGCCGGCTGGGCACCGAAATCATCTTCAAGGCATCGTTCGACAAGGCCAACCGCACGTCGCTCCGGTCGTTCCGCGGGCCGGGCATCGACAAGGGGTTGCAGATGCTCTCCGACGTGCGGTCGAAATGGGGGTTGAGGCTCCTGACCGACATCCACGAGGCTTGGCAGGCCGCGCCTGCGGGCGAGGTGGTCGACGTGTTGCAGATTCCGGCGTTCTTGTGCCGCCAGACCGACCTGCTGGTGGCTGCGGCCAAGACGGGCAAGACGGTCAATATCAAGAAAGCGCAGTTCCTGTCGGGCGCCGACATGCGTTATCCCTACCATAAGGCCCACGAATCGGGCGCGGCCGACATCTGGCTCACCGAGCGCGGCAACAGCTTCGGCTACAACAATCTGGTGGTCGACTTCCGCAACATCCCCGACATGTTGCAGTTCGCCCCGACGGTCGTCATGGACTGCACCCACTCCGTGCAGCGGCCCGGAGCGGCCGACGGCACCACGGGCGGCAACCGCGAGTTCGTGCCGGCCATGGCCCGCGCGGCCAAGGCGTTCGGGGCCAACGGCTTCTTTTTCGAGGTGCACCCCGATCCCGACCATGCCAAGAGCGACGGTCCCAACATGTTGCGGCTGGACGAGTTGGAGAGCCTGATAGAAAGTCTGTTGTAAATTCGGTGCTACCTATGAGCGAACCTCAAAAGACGCAGATCCTCGAAGCGGCCCGCAAGGCGATCCGCACCGAGCGGCTGGCGCTCGAGCAGCTGGAAGAGCGGCTGGGCGACGAATTCGTGCGAGCCGTGGAGCTGATTTTGGCTTGCCGCGGCAAGTGCATCGTCACAGGCATGGGCAAGTCGGGGCTGGTGGGCCGCAAGATCGCGGCGACGCTCGCTTCGACCGGCACGCCGAGTTTCTTCCTGCATCCGGGCGAGGCGTTCCACGGCGATCTGGGCATGATTTCGCCCGACGACGTGGTGGTGGCGCTGTCGTATTCGGGCGAGACCGACGAGATTCTGAAGATCGTGCCGTTCATCCACTCCAACGGCAACAAGCTGGTTTCGATGACCGGGAATCCCGAATCGGCGCTGGCCAAGAATTCGGATGTGCACTTGGACGTGGAGGTCAAGGAGGAGGCCTGCATTCTGCATTTGGCACCCACCACCTCGACCACGGCGCAGATCGCCATGGGCGATGCGCTGGCGGTGTCGCTGATGCGGCTGCGCGGCTTCACGAGCGTCGATTTCGCGCGGCTCCACCCGGGCGGCAGTCTGGGCCGCAGGCTCCTGATGACCGTGGGCAACGTCATGCGTTCGCACGACCTGCCGGTGGTGGCGCCCGACTGCCCGGCGGTGGAGATGATCCACGCCATATCGAAAGGCGGGCTGGGGCTGATCATCGTATGCCGCGGCGACCGCATCGAGGGCATCGTGACCGACGGCGACGTGCGCCGGGCCATGGAGCGCCGCCGGGCCGACTTCTTCGGTATCGTGGCGGCCGACATCGCCACGCCCGCACCCAAGACCATCGCCGCGTCGGAGAAGCTCATCGAGGCCGAGAAGATGATGACTCGCAACAAGGTGACGTCGCTGCTGGTGACCGACGACGACGGGAAGTTGCAGGGCGTGATCCAGATCTACGACATCAAGTTGTAGCTCGCATCCTTTTCTTGTCATTGCGAGCGAATGCAATGAGCGTGGCAATCTGAATAAAACAGACCATCCTAAATAAAACAGACCATCTTTGTTTCAATCATAACCGCTCGGTCGTTGTTCTTGTTCAGATCGCCACGGCATCTGCGATGCCTCGCGATGACGGACGGGTAAATAGTTTTTTCAACGCTTGATGCCGGACGCAGGTTTGCTTGCAACGCCTTGCGTTGCCATCTGCGGCGACCCGCATCTTCGATGCGTCGCCCCCAGCCGCCGCAGATGAACACCCCGCCATGTCATTTCGCGCAAGCCGGGCATCGTACAAAGGCTACATCATTGCGAGGTGCGCAACGTCAAAGAATCCGCCCCGTCATTGCGAGGGCCGTCAGGCCCGTGGCAATCTGAACAAAGCGCTGTTGCTTTCCGAAGAATCTCTCGTCTTTGCAAGGAGCCCAGCATCTTTCCCGTCATTGCGAGGGGTGTAGCGTCAAAGCCTCTCCCGTCATTGCGAGCGAATGCAATGAGCGCGGCAATCTGAATAAGCGTTGCGGTATTCCGAAGAATCCGATTTTTGTAAGGCGGGTGCTGTTCCCTGCCGGACCCGAGCAGAAACAGGCGTTGGTTTTTTCGACCGGCAGCCGGAAGCACGAAGAACCGGAAAATTGTGCGGAAATGTTTGGCGGGGAAAATAAATTGACCTACTTTTGTAAACTTGGTGCAGATGCCGCCGAACGGCCCCGGACGGGTGCCAAGGCGTCGTCTGCCGCAGGATGGAAATAATCGCACGGATGATGAATCATAGATTTCTGATCGTTTTCGCCGCATTGATCGCCTTGTGCGGGCCGGTGCAGGCGCAGATGACCGATGAACAGGTTATCGAATATGTCCAGCAGGGTGTCTCCTCGGGCAAGAACCAGCAGCAGCTCGGCCGCGAATTGCTGTTGCGCGGAGCCACGCAGCAACAGCTGCTGCGGCTCAAGTCGCAGTACGAACAGGGGCAGCTGGATGTCTCGGCTGCCGGAGCCCAAGGCGCGCAGACGACCAACAGCCGGTCGCTGTACAGCACCTCGACGCGGAGCGACGTCTTGCGCGGTGTGGCCGACGACGAAGGGGTGGCGGTGACGGGCCGCGCGACCGACGCGCAGACCCCGGCCGGCGGCATGGCCATGCAGGGGCAGATGCCGATGACGGGCATGGTCGACCCGACGATGATGAACGCCCAGTATGCGCAGATGAATCCCGGCTTCGTCGGCGAAGTGCGCGATACGGTGGGGCGGCGCCGCGTCTTCGGCCGCAGCGTGTTCACGGGCAAGACCCTCACCTTCGAACCCAACGGCAATCTGGCCACTCCGCAGGACTACCGGCTGGGGCCCGGCGACGAGGTGATCATCGAGGTGTGGGGCGCCAACGAAGATACGCTCAACGCGGTCATCTCGCCCGAGGGCAGCATCATGGTGGCCGAAATCGGCCCGGTCTATCTCAACGGACTGACCGTGGCCGAGGCGCAGCGGCGCATCCGCAGCACTTTCGCCCGCAAGTATGCCGGGGTCTCGGGCGAGGAGCCCGCTTCGGACGTGCGGGTGACGCTGGGGCAGATCCGCACGATCCTCGTCAACATCATGGGCGAGGTGGAAGTGCCGGGCACCTACCGGCTGACGTCGTTCTCGTCGCTGTTCCATGCGCTCTACCGGGCGGGCGGCGTGACCGACATCGGTACGCTGCGCAACATCGAAGTGCTGCGCGGCGGCCGTCGGCATGCGGAGGTGGACCTCTACGATTTCCTCTTTTCCGGTGCTACGGACAAAGATATCCGTTTGGAAGAGGGCGACATCGTGCTGGTGCATCCTTTCCGCAAGATGGTCGAGGTGAAAGGTTCGTTCAAGCGCCCGATGTTCTACGAAATGAAGGATGGCGAGACCATGCGGCAGCTGCTCGACTATGCGGGCGGCTTTGCGGGCGATGCCTACGACAAGGAAGTGCGGGTGATCCGCCGTTCGGGCCGCGAACACCAATTCTACAGCGTGCCGACGGCGAAATTCGATGCGTTCGAATTGGAAGACGGCGACCTGATCGAGGCCGATCCGGTGTTGGACCGGTTTGCCAACCGGGTGGAGATACGCGGCGCGGTCTACCGCCCCGGAATGTATGAGCTGGGCGACGAGATGAACACCGTGGGGCAGCTGATCGCCCGGGCCGAGGGGCTCAAGGACGATGCTTTCCTTGCCCGCGCCCTGCTCTACCGCGAATGCGACGACCTGCTGCTGCGGATGGTGTCGGTCGATTTGGCGGGCATCATCCGGGGCACCTCGTCCGATGTGGCGCTCCAGCGCAACGACGTGCTGGTGATCCCGAGCCGCCACGACCTGACCGAGCTGGGCGACTTCACCATCAGCGGTCAGGTGGCCAAGCCGGGGACCTATCCCTATGTGGAAAACATGACGCTGGAAGACCTGATCCTTCAGGCCGGAGGGCTGCTCGACGGCGCTTCGGTGGTCCGGGTGGAAGTGGCGCGCCGGTTGAAGGACCCCAAGAGCACGACGGCCGACAACCAGCTGGGCAAGGTCTACACCTTCTCGCTCAAGGACGGTTTCGTGGTGGACGGCGAACCGAGGTTCGAGCTGGAGCCCTACGACGTGGTGGCCGTGCGCAAGAGCCCCGGCTATCAGGAGCAGCGGATGGTGTCCGTGTCGGGCGAAGTGGTCTTCTCGGGCGACTATGCCCTGCTGCACAAGAACGAACGCATCTCCGATTTGGTGAAGCGGGCGGGCGGCGTGACCCCGGATGCCTATGTGCGCGGCGGGCGGCTGATCCGCCGGATGAACAAGGAAGAAAAGGCCGTGCTGGAAGATGTGATCCGGATGGCCCAGCTCGACGGCGGAGCCGATTCGCTGTCGGTGGAGAAACTGCGCGAGAACGAGACCTACACGGTGGGCATCGAATTGGAAAAGGCGCTGGCCAACCCGGGTTCGGACTACGACATGGTGCTGCGCGAGGGCGACGAACTGTTCGTGCCCGAATATGTGAGCACGGTGCGGATCATGGGCGAGGTGATGCGGCCCAACACGGTGCTCTACTCGCAGGGGAAGAAGTATAAGGACTACATCGATCAGGCGGGCGGCTATGCCAACCGGGCCAAGCGCTGCCGCACCTACATCATCTATATGAACGGTACCATCTCGCGCAAGAAAAACCGCATCGAACCGGGCTGCGAGATCATCGTGCCGCGCAAACGCGAACGTGCGGGTCTGGGCGTGACGCAGATCATGGGGCTGGCGACCTCGGCCGCATCGCTGGGTACGATGGCCGCGACGATAGCCAACCTTGCCAAGAAGTAAAAGGGTTCTGAAGATGAAAAACGATATGCAGGAAACACCCGTGCGGCCGGACGACGAACAGATCGATCTGCTGGCCGTGGCCCGGAAGCTGTGGGCCGAACGCCGGCTGATCGTGCGCTGGTGCGCCGTGGCGGCGTTTGCGGGGTTGGTAGTGGGGTTCAGCATCCCGAAGGAGTATACCACCGAGACGGTGCTGGCCCCCGAGACCTCGGCGAGCAAGGGTTCGCTGGGCGGTCTGAGTTCGCTGGCCAGTCTGGCGGGCATCAACATGGGCAGCATGGCCGACGCCGACGCCATCAATCCCGACATCTATCCGGAGATCGTGGAGTCGCTGCCGTTCGTGGCGGAGCTTTTCCCGGTGGCCGTCGAGACCAAGAACGGGAAACTGCGGACCGATCTGTACGACTACCTGCTGAACCACGAACGCCGCCCTTGGTGGGGCACGGTGCTCTCGGCTCCGTTCAAGGCTTTGGGCGGGGTGATGTTGCTGTTGCGCGGCGAGGAGCCTGAAGACGGCGAGGTCGACCTGTTCCGTCTCACGCCCGACGAGAACCGGGTGGCGGAGAACCTCGCCCGGCGCATCGAAGTGACCATCGACAAGAAAACTTCGCTGGTGACCCTTTCGGTGACCATGCAGGACCCGCTGATCTCGGCCACGGTGGCCGATACGGTCATGCGCAACTTGCAGAACTACGTGACCGGCTACCGCACCAACAAGGCGCGCAAGGATCTGGAATTCACCCAGCAGCTCTACGACGAAGCGCAGCGCGAATACTACAAGGCCCAGCAGCGTTATGCCCGCTATATGGATGCCAACCAGAACGTGGTGCGGCGTTCGGTGCGCACCGAGCAGGAGCGGCTGCAAAACGAGGTGACGCTGGCCTACAACGTCTACAACCAGATGGCCCAGCAGCTCCAGCTGGCCCGGGCCAAGGTGCAGGAGAGCACCCCCGTCTATGCGGTCGTGCAGCCCGCATCGGTGCCCCTGCGGGCGGCCAAACCCTCGAAGATGTTGGTTCTGATAGGCTTCGTCTTTATGGGCGGGGTCTTCGCCGCAGGGTGGATTCTCGGAGCCCGGGATTTCGTCCGCGGTTTCAAAGAGCAGACGCCATCGGAAGAGTAGCGCCGCACTGCGGCCCGAATCGGAGCCCTTACTATGTTTTTCGGAAATTCATCGACGATGAAACGTTTTCTTCTGTTGCTGCTGGGGGCGCTCTGCTCCCTGCCCGTACAGGCGGCCCGGCCGCGGCTGATCGTACAGATCGTCGTGGGTTCGATGCGCGCCGAAGACCTCGACCGCTATGCGGGACACTTCGGCGAAGGGGGATTCCGCAGGCTTGCGCAGGGCGGCACCCGCTACACCGGAGCCCGCTACGACTTCCAGCAGACCTCCACGCCCGTGGCGCTGGCCACGCTCACCACGGGCGCCATGCCCTCGACCCACGGAGTGATCGGCTCGCGCTGGCAGGACTACACCGACAACAAAACCGTGTGGCTGACCGACGGCCGGCTGGGGGCGGGACCCTACCACCTGATTGCGCCGACGCTCGGCGAAGCGTTGCTGCGCTACCTGCCCGGAAGCCGCTGCGTCACCGTGGCGGCCGAAAGCGAATCGGCCGTGGTCATGGGCGGCCGCACCGAACAAGTCTACTGGCTCGACCCGCAGCACGGCGGCTGGACGACTTCGGGCTACTACACCGCCGATCTGCCCGAATGGATCGTCCGCAACAACCGCGAACGCTACAATCAAGCGCTGCTTGCTCCCGAATGGCGGATGCTCTACGACCGCAACAGCTACCGCAACACGCGCCACTGGGACATCGTGCCCTCGGGCCGCAACCGCAAGGACGCAGCCCCCACAGGCGCCGGACGGCTCCGGCCCGACAACGACTACGAACGTCTGCTCTACACCCCGGCGGGCAATACGGCCGTGCTGGCCTTTGCCAAACAGGCCATCGCCCAATGCAAACTGGGCCGCGACGCGACGCCCGACCTGCTGAACATCTGTCTCGACGCCTCGCGCCGCATCATGGAAGTCTACGGACCCGAATCGGTCGAAGCGGAAGACATGTACTGCCGGCTGGACCGCGATCTGGCCGACTTCCTGACCTACCTGTTCGCGCAGACCGACGAAAGAGAGGTGCTGGTGATCCTCACTTCCGACCATGGCACGAGCCCCTCCTGCGACTTGGCCGCCCCGGCCGCCGACCGCTTCAATGCGCGGCAGTTCGAGGTCATCGTCAACGGATTTCTCAACGTCCGCTACGGCATGGGCGAATGGGTGAGGGACTACAATGAAAACAGCATCTGGCTGAACCATAACCTCATATACGAACGAGGCCTGAATCTGGCCGAGGTGCAGAACGAGGTGGCGATCTTCGCCATGCAGTTCGGCGGCGTGTCGCACGCGCTGGCCGCCACGGCCATGCGCACGAGCTACTTCGGGAGCGGCTACGCCCGGCGCCTGCAAAACAGCTTCTACCCCCGCCGCTCGGGCGACGTGGCGGTCAACCTGATGCCGGGTTGGATCGAGGAGCGCGACCGTTGCTACTCCTCGTCGGGCTCGATGTACGGCTACGACACCGACGTGCCGCTGATTTTCTACGGCGCAGGCACCCCCGCGCAACGCATCCGCCGGCAGGTCGACATGACTTGCGTGGCCCCTACGGTGGCACGTTTGCTGGAAATTTCCGAGCCCGCAGCTTCGGAGGGCGAAGTGTTGGAGGAGATGGCGGAATAATTTGTACAAAACAAGAGAAATGGACAAAATACAAGACGAAATCATCGAAGAATTCTCGGTCTTCGACGACTGGCTGGACCGCTACGACTATCTGATAGGGCTGGGCGGAGAACTCCCGGCCATCGCTCCGGAACACCGGACCGAACAATACCAGATCGACGGCTGCCAGTCGAGGGTCTGGGTGGATGCCCGGCTCGACGACGAAGGCCGCGTACACTATGCGGCCGACAGCGACGCCATCATCACCAAGGGAATCATCGCCCTGCTGATCAGGGTGCTGAACGGCCGCACGCCGCGCGAAATACTCGACACGGAACTCTACTTCATCGACGCCATCGGCCTGAGCGCCAACCTGTCGCCCACGCGGGCCAACGGCCTTGCGGCGATGGTCAAACAAATGAGGCTCTACGCCCTTGCCTACGCGAGCCGCGAGGAGCGGAAAAACGACTGATCCAATGACACCCGAAGAGATACTCAAAGTCGAACAGGAGATCGTTCTGACGCTGAAAAACATCTACGACCCCGAAATCCCGGTCAACATCTACGACTTGGGGCTGATCTACGAAATCGACTACACGCCCGACGGCACGGCCAACATCCTCATGACCCTCACGGCGCCCAACTGCCCGATGGCCGACATGCTGGTCGAGGACGTCAACATACAGGTGGGCAAGGTCGCCGGGGTGAAGTCGGTCAACGTGGTGCTCACGTTCGACCCGGTGTGGGACAAGAGCATGATGTCGGAAGAGGCTCTGCTGGAGCTGAACATGTTGTAGCATGGAGACGCGGCGCATGGCGGAAGCCCTCGGACGGTTGCAGGCAGGTGCCTGCAAATATGCCTGCGGCGGCTATCTGACCGGTGCGGACCCGCTGTTGCGCCACGAGATCTACACGGCGCTGGTCTTCGACCGGCTCGAACGCAAGATGCGCATGGTGGGGGAGCTCCATCGCGCTACGGGCGAAAACTGGAACGAGACCTTCTACCGGCTCTATTTCCGCACCTTGGGCGACCGGGCCAACCTGCGGGCCTATCTGCGGCTGGCCGGGCTGGTCCCTTACAAGACCATCCTGCGCGAGCGGCTGACGCCCCATGCGGTCGAAGCCCTGCTGCTGGGAGCATCGGGGCTGCTCGAACAATGTCCGTTGGACGACCATACGCAAGGCCTGCGCACGACTTTCGACCACCTGAGCGCCAAATACGGCATCGAAGCGATGCGCCCCGACGAATGGGAGCTCGGCGGTCTGCGTCCGGCGAACCATCCGGTGCTGCGGCTGGTGCAGGCGGCGGCTTTCTTCGCTCAGGACCAGTTCGTGATGGCGCGGACCCTTGCCTGCCGCACGGAAGGGGACATCCGCAAACTTTTCTGCATCGAAGCCCCCGACTATTGGCAGAAACAATGCTCGGCGAACGAGGGGCCCCGGCGCATCGGTACCTTCAAGGCCCATATCATCGGCATCAATCTGGTGGCGATTCTCCAATTCGCCTACGGCAGCTACACGGGCAAGGAGACGCTGCGCGACAATGCGCTGACGCTGCTGGAACAGCTGCCCGCCGAAGAAAACCGCTACATCGTGTCGTGGAAGAACCGGGGGCTCGACCCCCGCAATGCGTTCGGGACGCAGGCGCTGCTCCAACTCGCCACCGAATACTGCATGCCCGGGGCCAACGACCCGGACCGCTCGGCCCGGACGCTCGAAGCGCCCCGTTGCGCGACTTGCCCCGTCGGGAAACGGATACTCCGCTCCGTCAGGCAGGCACAGCAGTGAAGAATTAATTATTGATTGTTTTTCGCGGGCTCGGCCCACAAAAAAAGCGGGGCGCTGGAAACGCCCCGCCGATCGGAGAGAATCCGAACTATTCGGCCGCCTGCCAGATGAGCGCCGAAGCGCCGAGGATGGCGGCGTTCTTGCTCTGGATACCGCTCGGGAGCAGCTTGACCTTGTTCTTGAAGGTGAACATCATGTTCTCTTCCATATACCATTGCGTGGGTTCGAAGATCAGCTTGCCGGCTTTCGACAGACCGCCGAAGAGGAAAATCGCCTCGGGCGAAGTGACCGTCACCACGTCGGCCAGCGCCCGGCCCAGCAGTTCGCCCGTATAGCGGAACGCCTCTTTGGCCACGGTGTCGCCCTGCTCGGCGGCCACCGAAATCATCGACGCGTCGAGGTCGTTGAAAGCGATGTCGCGCAGTTTGCTCGGTTCGGACATGGTGGCCATCAGCTCGAAGACCGTACGCTTGATACCCGTAGCCGACACGTAGGCTTCCAGACACCCCCGGCGGCCGCAACCGCACTGGCGCCCGTTGCGCTCCACACAGACATGGCCGAACTCGCCCGCAAAACCGTCGTGGCCGTAGATCATCTCGCCGTTGGCCACGAACCCCGAGCCCAAGCCCGTGCCGAGCGTAATCATGACGAAGTCGCGCATGCCCCGGGCGTTGCCGTAGACCATTTCGCCGATAGTCGCAGCGTTGGCATCGTTGGTCATGAGCGTACGCACGCCGCCGAAGCACTTGGAAATATCGTCGACCAGCGGGAAGATGCGGCGGCTTTCGTCGGGATTCTTCTCGCCGTCGCGGAACTTCCACAGGTTGGCCGGATTCTCGATGGTGCCGCGGTGGTAGTTGGCATTGGGCGCGCCGATGCCGATGCCCGCCAGTTCGTAGTCGAACGAAAGGCTGTCGGCCAAGGCCCGCATGGCCTCGCACAGGTCGTGCACGTAGGCGGGATAATCGTCGAAATGAGGGTATTTCTTGGTCGAGATGACCGATTCGGCGTAGAGGTCGCCCTGCTCGTCGACCAATCCGAAAGCCGTGTTGATGCCGCCGATGTCGATTCCGATAGCTAGTTTTTTCATAGGAGAGGTTTTAGGTTGTTTAAGTTCGCAGCCGTGCTGCCGTCCGGCGGCTCGCGCCGCAAAGACCGGACCGGCAGACCGCCGATTTTCTTGTAAAGATAGCCCAAAATTCGGGAACTTCAAACTTTTTTTCTATTTTTGAACCCGATTCGCAACGTTTTCGATAAGCCGAGGGCAGAGACCGCTGGCGGGCTTTGCCGAGGCGAGAAAACCTGCATGAACAATGAACGTTTTCGATAAGCCGAGGGCAGAGACCGCTGGCGGGCTTTGCCGAGGCGAGAAAACC
>JAIDUK010000002.1:0-10096 GCA_029060215.1 Alistipes sp. | reverse complement strand
AACCTGCATGAACAATGAACGTTTTCGATAAGCCGAGGGCAGAGACCGCTGGCGGGCTTTGCCGAGGCGAGAAAACCTGCATGAACAATGAACGTTTTCGATAAGCCGAGGGCAGAGACCGCTGGCGGGCTTTGCCGAGGCGAGAAAACCCGCATGTAAATGAGCCTTTGAAACCATGTACACGAACGAGCAGCTGCAAACCCTGATCGAGAATTATCTGGCGCAGACGGTCTTTCCGGCCGAGCCCGAACACCTCTACGCCCCCATCGCCTATTCGCTCAGCGGCGGCGGCAAGCGCCTGCGCCCCATGCTGGTGCTGCTGGCCCACGCCGCTTTCGCCGACAGCGTGCAGCAGGCCCTGCCTGCGGCGGGTGCCGTCGAGGTGTTCCACAACTTCACGCTGCTGCACGACGACATCATGGACAACGCCGCCATCCGCCGCGGCAAACCCTCGGTGCATGCCAAGTGGGGGCAGAACGTGGCCATCCTTTCGGGCGACGCGATGCTGATCTGCGCCTACCGCATGCTCAGCGCCCTGCCCGCCGACAAACTGCCGCAGGTGCTGGCCACCTTCGACACGATGGCGTTGGAAGTGTGCGAAGGGCAGCAATACGACATGGACTTCGAACAGAAACAAAAAGTCTCGGTGGTCGAATACATGCACATGATCGAACTGAAGACTTCGGCCCTGCTGGCCGGATCGGTGCAGATCGGGGCCCTGCTGGGCGGCGCTCCGGAAGAGGACTGCCGCAAACTCCGGCGCTTCGCCATCGAACTGGGGCTGGCCTTCCAGCTGCAAGACGACCTGCTGGACAGCTATGGCGACGAACGGCTGGGCAAAGCCATCGGCGGCGACATACTCGAAGGCAAGAAGACCTATCTGATGGTCACGGCGATGAGCCGGGCCGACGAATCCACGCGCGAAGAGCTGCGCGCCCTGCTCGCCGACGGCAACATGGCGGCCGAACGCAAGATTGCCGCCGTGAAAGCCATCTACGACAAACTGGACGTGCCCCACCTGACCGAACAGCAG
Organism: Alistipes sp.; assembly: GCA_029060215.1. Taxonomy (GTDB): domain Bacteria; phylum Bacteroidota; class Bacteroidia; order Bacteroidales; family Rikenellaceae; genus Alistipes. Next base: position 9,063 of record JAIDUK010000002.1, on the reverse strand, counting down.
ATCGAGCTGCGCTTCGAACGGGCGCTCGCCCAGCTCGAAACCCTCTCGGCCGGCCCCGCCCGCACGGCTCCTCTGCGCGACTTCGCGGCGGGACTGATGGGAAGAAAAAAATAGGCCATGCTGCGCAGCGACATCGAAATCATGGCCCCGGTGGGGTCGTACGAAGCCTTGGCGGCCGCTATCGAAGCGGGCGCCGATTCGGTCTACTTCGGCATCGGGCAGCTCAACATGCGGTCGGCGTCGGCGGCCAACTTCACGCCCGACGACTTGGCCCGGATCGTCGCCACGGCCCATGCCGCGGGGTTGAAAGCCTACCTGACGGTCAACACGGTGGTCTACGAAGAGGAGATCGCCACGGTCCACGAAGTCATCGACCGCGCCAAGGCCGAGGGGGTCGACGCCATCATCGCCACCGACATGGCCGCCATTCTCTATGCGCGGCGCGCAGGGGTCGAGGTCCACATATCGACCCAGAGCAACATTTCGAACTCCGAAGCCGTGAAGTTCTATTCGCAGTGGGCCGACACGGTGGTGCTGGCGCGCGAGCTGACGCTGGAGCAGGTGGCGCGCATCCGCCGCGAAATCGAGGAGAACGACATCCGCGGCCCGCGGGGCGAGTTGGTCGAGATCGAGATGTTCGCCCACGGGGCCCTCTGCATGTCGATCTCGGGCAAATGCTACCTCTCGCTCTACGAAACGGGCTGCTCGGCCAACCGCGGCGCCTGCCGCCAGCTGTGCCGCCGCAAATACACCGTCACGGACAAGGAGACCGGGGCGGCGCTCGACGTGGACGGACAATACGTCCTCTCGCCCAAGGACCTCTGCACCATCGACTTCCTCGACCGCATGATCGGCGCCGGGGTCCGGGTGCTCAAAATTGAGGGGCGCGCCCGGGGTGCGGAGTATGTGAAACGCGTTGTGGAATGCTACGACGAAGCCCTGCGGGCCATCGAAGCAGGCACCTACACCCCCGAACTTGCCGCCGGGCTCAAGGAGCGGCTGCGCACGGTCTTCAACCGCGGATTCTGGGAGGGTTACTACGCCGGGCGCCCCGTCGCCGAACACAGCGTCCGCTACGGTTCGGACGCCACGCGCCGCAAGGTCTACGTGGGCAAGGTGACCAACTTCTTCAAGAAACTGTCGGTGGCCGAAGTGCTTGTAGAAGCGGCTCCGCTGCACAGGGGCGAAGAGATCTTCTTCATGGGGCCCACGACGGGCGTAGCCGAACAGCGGCTCGACGAATTGCACGGTCCCGACGGAACGCCTGCGGCCACCGTTCTGCAAGGGCAGCTGTGCGCCGTCCGCACGCCCGGGCTTGTCCGCCGCGGCGACCGGCTCTACAAATTCGAGCCGGCGGAAACCGACTGACAACCAGCGAAAAGCGACCCGACGGGCCGCTTTTTTGCGCTTTGCGCGCCCTGCAAACCCGAAGTGGGCGCAAAATTGCATGCGCCTGCTTGGCGGTTTGAAAGAAAATCACTACTTTTGTAAGATTCAGAACTTCAAATTCCGCAAACAGAATCGACCTATGGATATAGTTGCCAGTCTTATCAAGATGATCTTCGGCTCGAAAGCCGACAAGGACCGCAAGGAGATCGAACCCTACATCGAGAAAATCAAAGCCGTATACCCCGAAATCGAAGCCCTGTCGAACGACGCCCTGCGTGCCCGGAGCGAGGAGCTCAAGCGCCGCATCGCCGACTACATCGCCGACGACGAGGCCCGCATCGTCGAGTTGCGCGTCCGGCTCGAGAAGCCGGAGACGACGCTCGGCGAGAAGGAGAAGATTTCGAAGGAGATCGACGAGCTGACCAAGCGCATCGACGAGCGCATCGAGGAGAAGCTCGACGAGATTCTGCCCGAAGCGTTCGCCATCATGAAAGACACGGCGCGGCGTTTCGCGCAGAACGACACCGTCGAGGTGACGGCCAACGACTTCGACCGCGAGCTCGCGGCGGCCAAGGATTTCGTACGCATCGAGGGCGACAAGGCCGTCTATGCCACCCATTGGCTTGCGGGCGGCAACGACGTGAAGTGGGACATGATCCACTACGACGTGCAGCTCTTCGGCGGCGTGGTGCTCCACAAGGGCAAGATCGCCGAGATGGCCACGGGCGAGGGCAAGACCCTCGTGGCGACGCTGCCGGTGTTCCTCAACGCGCTGGCCAAGAAAGGCGTGCATCTGGTGACGGTCAACAACTATCTGGCCAAGCGCGACAGCGAATGGATGGGCCCGATGTACCAGTTCCACGGCCTGTCGGTCGCCTGCATCGACGACACGCAGCCCAACTCCGACGCCCGCCGGGCCGCCTACATGGCCGACATCACCTTCGGTACCAACAACGAATACGGCTTCGACTACCTGCGCGACAACATGGCTTCGTCGCCCAAGGACCTCGTGCAGCGCAAACACCACTTCGCCATCGTCGACGAGGTCGACTCGGTGCTCATCGACGACGCCCGTACGCCGCTCATCATCTCGGGGCCCGTGCCCAAGGGCGAGGACCAGCTTTTCGAGCAGTACCGCCCGGCCATCGAAAACCTCTACAACCTCCAGAAGAATCTGGTGACTTCGCTGCTGGCCGAAGCGCGCCGGCTCATTGCCGACGGCAAGAACGACGAGGGCGGCGTGAAGCTCTACCGCACGCACAAGGGTCTGCCCAAGTACAAGCCGCTGATCAAATACCTCTCGGAGCAGGGCGTCAAGGCGTTGATGCAGAAGACCGAAAACGTCTACATGCAGGACAACAACCGCCGCATGCCCGAAATCACGGACGACCTCTACTTCGTCATCGACGAGAAACTCAACTCGGTGGAGCTGACCGACAAAGGCCATGAAGCGCTGTCGAAATACTTCAACGAAGACGGTTTCTTCGTGCTGCCCGACATCGGCTCGGAAGTGGCCGAACTCGAAAAGAGCGACCTCTCGGCCGAAGAACGGGCGAAAAGGCGCGACGAGGTGATCAACGACTACTCGATCAAGTCGGAGCGCGTGCACACCGTCCACCAGCTGCTCAAGGCCTACGCCATGTTCGAGAAAGACATCGAATATGTGGTCATGGACAACAAGGTGAAGATCGTCGACGAGCAGACGGGCCGTATTCTTGAGGGCCGCCGCTACTCCGACGGCTTGCATCAGGCTATCGAAGCCAAGGAGCACGTCAAGGTCGAGGCCGCGACGCAGACCTTTGCGACCATCACGTTGCAAAACTACTTCCGCATGTACCACAAGCTGGGCGGCATGACGGGTACGGCCGAGACCGAAGCCTCGGAGTTCTGGTCGATCTACAAACTGGACGTGGTGGTCATCCCCACCAACCGTCCGGTCATCCGCGACGACCGCGAGGACCTCATCTACAAGACCAAGCGCGAAAAATACAACGCCGTCATCGAGGAGATCGTGCGGCTCGTGGGCGAAGGCCGCCCGGTGCTGGTCGGCACCACATCGGTCGAGATCTCGGAGCTGCTGAGCCGCATGCTCAAACTCCGCGGCATCAAGCACAACGTGCTCAACGCCAAGCAGCACCAGCTGGAGGCGCAGGTCGTGGCCGAAGCCGGACGCGCCGGGCAGGTGACCATCGCCACCAACATGGCGGGCCGCGGTACCGACATCAAGCTGACGCCCGAGGTCAAGGAAGCGGGCGGTCTGGCCATCATCGGTACCGAGCGCCACGAAAGCCGCCGCGTCGACCGCCAGTTGCGCGGACGCGCCGGACGTCAGGGCGACCCGGGTTCGTCGCAGTTCTTCGTCTCGCTCGAAGACGACCTGATGCGTCTGTTCGGCTCGGGCCGCATCGCCGCCATGATGGACCGCATGGGGCTCAAGGAGGGCGAAGTGATTCAGGCCGGCATGATGACGCGCGCCATCGAACGGGCACAGAAGAAGGTCGAGGAAAACAACTTCGGCATCCGCAAACGCCTGCTCGAATACGACGATGTGATGAACTCGCAGCGCGAGGTGATCTACACGCGCCGCCGCCACGCCCTCTACGGCGAACGGGTCGAAATCGACCTCAACAACATCATGTACGACTATGCGGACAACTTCGTGGAGACGCACGAGGGCATCGACTACGAGGATTTCCGCTTCGAGCTGATCCGCGAGATATCGGTCGAACCTTCGTTCGATGCGCAGACCTACGAGGATGCCAAACCGGCCCAGTTGGCTGAGCTGCTCGTGGCCGACATCCGCGCGGCCTACGAACGCCGGGCCAAGGCGGTGGCCGACACGGTGCGGCCCGTCATGCAGCGCATCTACGAAGACAAGAAAGACCAGCTCGACAGCAACATCTACTTCCCGCTGACCGACGGCCACTTGGGCTACAACGTGCCGGTCAACCTGCGCCGCTGCAAGGAGAGCGACGGGGCGGAGATCTACAAGGTATTTTCCAAGGTGGTGATGTTTACCACCATCGACGACGCATGGCGCGAGCACCTGCGCGAGATGGACGACCTGCGCCAAAGCGTGCAGAACGCCACCTACGAGCAGAAAGACCCGCTGCTGATCTACAAATTCGAATCGTTCGGGCTCTTCTCGAAGATGCTTATCGAGGTCAACCGCGACGTGCTGGCCGTGCTGAACAAGGCCTACATACCCACGCGCGACCAGAATGCCGAAGCGGTCCAACGCGAACGCCAGCAGCGCGCCAAGGTCGACGTCAACAAGTTGCAGGCCTCGCGCATGCAGGCGGCGGCGCAGGCAGGGCAGGGCGAGCGGCAGAAGCCCATGCCGGTTCAGGCCGAGAAGAAAGTGGGCCGCAACGACCCCTGTCCCTGCGGTTCGGGCAAGAAGTACAAGAACTGCCACGGAAAAGGCATGTAAACCAAAGTGAAAAGTGAGAGGCGATTTTTCGACCCGCCGCCTTCCGCTTTTCACTTTTCACCTTTCACTTTCTGCTTTTCACCTTTCACCTTCCGGAAGTGGGCTATAACGAAGAAAAACAACGCCAGTTGGACATGCGCTACCTGCGCATGGCGCGCATCTGGGCCGAGAACTCCTATTGCGTACGCCGCAAGGTGGGGGCGCTGATCGTCAAGGACCAGATGATCATCTCCGACGGCTACAACGGCACCCCCTCGGGTTTCGAGAACCTTTGCGAAGACGAGACGGGCCGCACCAAGTCCTGCGTGCTCCATGCCGAGGCCAACGCCATCACCAAGGTGGCCAAAAGCGCCAACAATTGCGACGGCTCGACGCTCTACATCACCGCAGCGCCGTGTCTGGAATGCTCGAAACTCATCATTCAGGCCGGAATCCGGCGTGTCGTCTACAGCGAGGATTACCGTTCGGAAGACGGGCTCGATCTCTTGCGCAAGGTCGGCATCGAATGTGTACAATACACCTCCGATACACTCTGACAAACCGACAACCATGAAACGGATCATCATCGCAGGCGCCACTTCGGGACTGGGGCAGGAAGTGGCCCGGCTCTGCGTAGGCGCAGGCTGGCGCGTAGGCGCCGCAGGACGCAATGCCAAGGCGCTCGCCCTGCTCAAGGAACTGGCGCCCCGGCAGGTCGAAACCGCCGAGATCGACGTCACGCACGACAATGCTTCGCAGCAGCTCGTCGAGTTGGCCGAACGGCTGGGGGGCATGGACATCTATCTCCACACCTCGGGCATCGGCAAGCGCAACATCGAGCTCGAACCCGGCATCGAGTTGGCTACGCTCCGTACCAACGGCGAGGGTTTCGTGCGCATGGTGGCCACGGCGTTCGATTGGTTCCGCAGCCACGGCGGCGGCCATATCGCCATCGTCGGTTCCGTGGCCGGCACCCGCGGGCTCGGTTCGGCTCCCGCCTACTCGGCCACCAAACGGATGCAGAGCACCTATATCGACGCCCTTGCGCAGTTGGCACGCATGGAAGGGATTCCGATCCGCTTCACCGATGTCCGTCCCGGATTCGTCGCCACGCCGCTGCTGGCTGGCGAGAAATACCCCATGCTCATGTACACGGGGCCCGTCAGCCGCCGGATCTTCCAAGCCATCGAACGCCGCAAACGCCGTCTGGTCATCGACCGGCGCTATGCCGTGCTCGTGTTTTTCTGGAAGTGGATTCCCCAATGGTTGTGGGAGCGGCTTCCGATCCGCAAAAACGCCTGAATTACGTACGGTCTGCAAGCAAAAACGGGATGTACGATTCGTACATCCCGTTTGCAGTTCTTGCACGAATGGTCTCGCCGATTACGCATTCAGGCGTTTTTTTCGGCCCAGTCGAGCAGCTGCCGCAGCAGGGGCACCAGCGATTCGCCCTTGGGCGTGAGCCGGTATTCCACCCGCGGCGGCACCTCGGGATAGACTTCGCGCGCCACCAGCCCGGCCTGTTCCAGATCGCGCACCGTGACGGCCAGCATCCGTTCGGAAACGCCGCCCGGCACGGCCTTCGCCAACTGGCTGAAACGCAAGACGCCCTGCCCGTGCAAAGTCAGCAGGACAAGCAGCGCCCAGCGGCTGCCGAAACGCTCGAACATGGCGCATGCGGGCGACAAAGGGGAAGGTGCTGAATTTTCTTTCATTTTTTTTCGTCGTTGCAACCGCTTCGGATTCACAAAAACTGACTTCGGCGTAAGTAGCTGACGCACAGCTTCGCTCTTGTCCGGAACCTCGAACCGGCTTATCTTGCGGTCGTAAAATTACAAAATTTATGACCGATCCGACACAGCAACATTTCACAGGCACCGTGTGGCGCCCGCCCTACGAAGCCCATTCGGTGCTGCTTCAGGCGACCGTCGGCTGCACGCACCGCGCCTGCAAGTTCTGCTCGCTCTACGGCGACCTGCGCTTCCGCCTTGCGCCCCCGGAGGAGATCGAAGCCGATCTGCGCCTGATCGCCCGCTGCCAACCCCGCGCCCGGCGGGTCTTTCTGGTCGGGGCCAATCCTTTCGTGCTGAGCCGCAACCGGCTTGTCGGGCTGGCCGACACCATTCGCGACCATCTGCCCAAGGTGCAGACCATCGGCATGTTCGCCCGCGTGACCGACATCGCGGCCAAGAGCGACGACGACCTGCGCGAACTCCGGGCCCGCGGCATCACGGGGCTGACCCTCGGCACCGAGACGGGCGACGAACCCTCCCTCGCGTTCATGCACAAGGGCCACACGGCGGCCGACACGCTGGTGCAGTGCCGCAGGCTCGACGCGGCGGGCATCGAATACTATTTCACCTACATGACCGGGTTGGCGGGTGCCGGGAACGGGCAGCGGGCGGCCGAAGCGACGGCGGCGCTCTTCAACCGGCTGCATCCTTATATCATAGGCATCGTTTCGCTGACGCTTTTCCCCGATGCGCCGCTTGCCGCCGACGTGGCCGCAGGCCGATTCGCCGAAGCGGGCGAACGCGAACGGCTGGAAGAGTTGCGCGCATTCATCGCTGCGTTGACGGTCCCCACTACGCTGATGGGCCACACCGTGTCGAACACCGTGCCGCTGCTGGGCCGTCTGCCCGAAGAACGGGCCCGGCTGCTGCGCGAACTGGACGAAGCCCTCGCCCGCTTCAGCGAAGAAGAACTCGCCGCCTACCGCCGCGGCATCGGCCATCTGTGACCCGCCCGGCGAGAAAAAGCACGCTTCCGGCTGCTCGGAAGCGTGCTTTTCGGACCTACAGGTTCAGATATCCCTTCAAGGTCTCCACATACTCCTCGAAGGCTCTGCGCCCGACGGCGGTCACGCGGCAGACCGTCCGCGTCTTCTTGCCCACGAATCCCTTTTCTACCTCGATGTACCCGGCCGCCGAGAGTTTGTCGAGCTGGACGCTGAGGTTCCCGGCCGTGGCGCCGGTCTTCTCCTTCAGGTACACGAAGTCCGCTTCGGCCAAATTCATCAATACGGACATGACGGCCAGACGCAGCTGCGAATGGAGCAGCGGATCAAGCTCTTTCATGCTCTTTGCGCGCCAGCCGCCGCATTTCCAGACCGGGAACGATCATCATCAGACAAAAGCAGAGGATAAAGCCGGGCATGACCCACGCCGCCGACAGCGCCACTCCGGAGAAGATGCAGCCCAGCAGCACCATGCCGAAAACAATGCTGAAGATACCCCCGGTCACCATGCTCCGGAGTTTCAGTGCCGCACCCGTGCTTATGACCCCGAAACCCACTACAAAGAGTGCATAGAAGAACAGGACCATCCACGGCGAATTGCCTGTCGCCAAGCGGAATGCGACGCAAACGACGAACCCTGCCGCCCCGAGGATGCCCACCGAGCCCCAGACGGTCGCGCAGAAGCGGTCGGTGTAAGAAAGATAGCCGCGGGTCCGTTGCTTGCGTGCCAGCCTGCGGTTGAAAATCCACCCGAAAGCCGTCAGCGCCCAAAGCCCGTTGAATGCCGGATTGCCGGTCGCGGCCACCGCCGCCCACACGGCCGAAGCGATCGCCACGATGAGGATGCCCCAGTTCAACAAAATGTTGCCGTCGCCGGCCTCGAAGCGGTTTTTGGTGGCGGAAATCATGCGGGCTATCAGCTCTATGCTCTCCTTTTCGTTCATTGTCTCGCAGGTTTTCTCGTCTCGGTCGAGCTCGAACGTGTTCGGCTCTGCGCTCGGGTTACCGAGCGCGCTTGTTTTACGGTCGTTCATAACGATGATTTTAATGGTTTATAATATAAACTACATCCGGAAAAGAAAAAGAGCAATTCCGCGCGACATTGCTCTTGTTTTATCTGTAGCGCAAATATAAATCGGTTTATTGTATAAACCAAATATTCCGGCAGTTATTTTTGTTTTTTCGCTCGCCCGGCACGCGGGGAAAATTAAAAATTAGCGGGGTAGTGGCTCTTACTATCGCTCCGAAACCGAATATTTCACGGGCCCTCAGAATAACATGGCGGGGTGTTCATCTGCGGCGGCTGGGGGCGACGCATCGAAGATGCGGGCCGCCGCAGATGGCAACGCAGGACGTTGCGGTTGAAGAATCTGTTTTCGTATCGTCATCGCGAGGAGCTGAAAGAACTGAAGAAGCTGTATCCTTGTCCGTCGTCGTGAAGAGTTGCAAGCGCTGGCGAAGCTGTACCCCCCCCCGTCATCGCGAGGCATCGCAGATGCCGTGGCGATCTGAACAAGAACAACGA
>JAIDUK010000019.1 GCA_029060215.1 Alistipes sp. | reverse complement strand
CCCCCACCACTTTTTTTTTTTAATGATACGGCGACCACAGAGATCTACACAAGGCTATTCGTCGTCAGCGTCAGATTTTTATAATATAATGTTATGGAGACCTACTAGATCTACACCAAGCAGCTGCGCCTGCGGGGCGAACTGCTCACCCACGACAAGGACCAGTCGGTCTTCGTCTTCCTGAAGCTCGATTCGCTCATGGAGACCGACTTCATCCGCATCCGCCAGCGCATGACCTTGGGCGATCTGGTGCACATCATCTCCACGGCGCGCCGCAACATCTTCCCGGTCATCGACGAATTCGGCCGCCTGCTGGGCGTGGTGCAGCTCGACGACCTGCGCGAAGACATGTTCAAACGCGAGAAATACGGCCACCCCATCAGCGACTACATGATCCAGCCGCCCGACCGGATACTCGAACACGAGAACGTGCAGAGCATCCTGCCCAAATTCGAAGACAAACACACGTGGATGCTGCCCGTGGTCGACAAACAGGGGCGCTACTTGGGATTCATCTCCAAGTCGCGCATCCTGAACGCCTACCGCGAACAGCTGGTCCGCATCCAACAATAGAACGCTCTTAAAACCATGATATTTCCGAAAATACGTGTCCTGCACAGCCATGGCAGGCAGGCGATTCCCGACTTGGACGCCGTGGAGCTGACCTCCGAATTCAGGGGGCGCCCCGAACTGACCCTGACCGACGACCTTGCTCCCGTGGAGCAGGCCGCGGCCGTCTGCCCCACGGGAGCACTCACGACGCAGCCGTTCGCTCTGGACCTCGGGCGCTGCGTCTTCTGCGGCGAATGCGCCCGCCGGGCCCCGCGCAACATCCGCTTCACCAACGACTACCGCATAGGCTCGCCCACGCGCGAGGGACTGGTCGTACGCCCGGGGCAGCAGCGCGTGGAATTCGACCCTGCGGCCGTGCGGCCCGAAGTACGCCGCTGCTTCGGCAAGGCGCTGCAACTACGCGAAGTATCGGCGGGCGGCGACGCGTCGGTCGAAATGGAACTGGGCGCCACGGGCAACGTCAACTTCGACTTCGGCCGCTACGGCGTAGGCTTCACCGCCTCGCCGCGCCATGCCGACGGGGTAGTCGTTTCGGGCCCCGTGACGGCCAACATGGCCGAAGCGCTCGAAATTTGCTACGAAGCGGTGGCCGAGCCCAAGATCGTGGTGGCCTGCGGCACGGACGCCTGCTCGGGCGGACTTTTCGCCGGAAGCCGGGCGCTGGACCGCACGTTCTTCGAACGCCACGCCGTAGACCTCTGGCTGCCGGGAGCCCCGACCCACCCGATGATCTTCATCGACGGGATCCGCACCCTGCTGGGCCACAAACGACGCGAATAAACGGCTGCGGCCGGAGCCCGGCGCTCGGAGCGGCCGAACCTGAAAAACAGAGCAAACCGACACACACGCCATGCAAACGCTTCTGGTCATCTTCGGCTCGTTCTTCAAGATCGGACTTTTCACCTTCGGCGGCGGATATGCGATGATTCCGCTGATCGAACGCGAAGTGATCGACCGCCGGGGTTGGGTGGAGCGGCGCGAATTTCTGGACCTGCTGACCTTGGCCCAATCGGTCCCGGGTCCCATAGCGGTCAACACGGCGGTCTTCGTGGGCTACCGCATGCGCGGGGTGCGGGGTGCGCTGGCGGCCCTGTGGGGCACGATCCTGCCCTCGTTCACGATCATCCTGCTCATAGCGCTCTTCTTCGCCGACATCCGGCACAATCCGGTAGTGGACGCGGCGTTCAAGGGGATGCGCCCGGCGGTGGTGGCGCTGATCATCGGTCCGGTCGTCTCGCTGGCGCGGGGCATGCGCTGGCCGATGTTCGCAGTGATAGCCGCGGCGGCGCTGGCGATCTGGGGGCTGGGCTGGTCGCCCGTCTACGTGCTGGCCGCAGCGGCCGCAGCGGGAATCGGGTGGGAACTGGCTGTGGCCGGAAAAGCCGGGAAACGACGGCAGCACCCTGCCGAAAAGCCGGAAAATGCAAATTCTGAACTGAAATGATCCTCTGGCAACTCTTCGTCAGCTATCTGAAAATCGGATTTTTCGGATTCGGCGGCGGCTACGCCATGCTCTCGCTCATCCAAAACGAAGTGGTCGTGCAGCACGGCTGGATGACCAACGCCCAATTCGCCGACATCGTGGCCGTGTCGCAGATCACGCCGGGGCCGATCGCCATCAACTCGGCGACCTACGTAGGCTATACCGTCGGGTCGCAGCTGGGCCACCCGGGATGGGGAATCCTCGGCTCGGCCGTGGCCACGCTGGCGGTCTGCCTGCCGTCGCTGACACTGATGATGCTGGTGGCGCGCTTCTTTCTCAGGCTCAAGGGCAACCGCCTTGTCGAAGGGGCCATGCGCGGCATGCGCCCGGTGGTCATCGGCATGATTGCAGCGGCGGCCCTGCTGCTGATATTCCCCCGCAGCGACAACCCCGACGACCGCAACTTCATCGACGGCTGGAGCTGGGCCCTCTTTGCGGCCGTGCTCGTCGGCTCGTGGCGCAAGGTCAACCCCATTCTGCTGATCTGCCTTTCGGCCGCGGCGGGGATAGCAGTCTACTATGTATTTTAGTGGCTATTAAAACGTTTTAGCAAGGCGGGTAAGGTATCATCCGAACAAAATGAACCGACGCTCGCAGCATGACATTCTACCGCTATTCCGAACGCAATTAAGAATCTTTTCGCCCGTCCGCAGCATCCGCTCGCGGGCCCGGCTGGGGCGGTCGCGCTGCAAGCGCGAGCCGGGCTCCGCGCAGGGCTATTTCACTGAATAATCAATAGTGAATCATTCGGCATATGTCCGGGACATCCGTACGAGCACAATTATAGATTCTTCGCTACGCTCGGAATGACAGGGGACTGCGGCGGACCCTTTCACCTTTGGCTCCTCACCTTGTAAACCGATAATAAGTACCCAAGGGCAGCTGCTTGCCGGCGCGGTCGGAGAAGCAGAGCTCGCCCCACTGCTCCTCGCGCGGCGCGCCGAACGCCTGCCGCACGGCCGTACGGGCCAAGGTAGACGAAAGCCCCATGGAATAGAGGTTGAGCACCAGAAAAGCACCGGCCGGCTCCAACAACCGCGCACAACATTCGAGCATTTCGCAGATGTTGTCCTCCAAAATCCATTTTTCGCCGTTGGCACCGCGTCCGTAAGCCGGAGGGTCGAGGATGATGCCGTGGTAGCGGCTGCCGCGCCGCACCTCGCGCTGCACGAACTTCAAGGCGTCTTCGACGATCCACCGCACGCCGTCGAGCCCGCTGAGCTCCATGTTCTCGCGCGCCCACGAGACGACCTGCTTCACGGAGTCGACATGCGTGGTCTCGGCCCCGGCAGCCCGGGCCGCGAGGGTGGCCCCGCCCGTATAGGCGAAGAGGTTCAACACACGAGGTGTCCGGCCTGCCGTTGACAGCCGTCGGCAATTGTCGTAGATGAAATCCCAGTTGGCGGCCTGCTCGGGGAAGATGCCCACATGCTTGAACGACGTGAGCCCCAACCGCATGCGCAACACGCTGCCGCCCAACGGATAGGAGACCGTCCACCGGTCGGGAACCCCGGGCCGCAGCCGCCACTCGCCCCGCTCGTCGCTGCGGGCGTCGCGCAAAAAAGCGGCATCGGCCCGCCGCCACCCCTCCTCGGAGAGCGACGGCCGCCAAATGGCCTGCGGCTCGGGACGCCGCGTGACGAAACGGCCGAAACGCTCGAGCTTCTCGAAATGGCCGGTATCGATGAGTTCGTAATCGCCGAAAGCGGGCGTAAGCTGCTGCTGCATGGCTACTTGGAATTATCCGGAATCCGACTTGGGCCGCTGCGGGGGGGGGTCACGCCTATGAGGCGCGAGCCGCCCAAGATGCAACGCCGCAAGCGTTGGTTCCGCTATTTTTTACTTGCTATCAAATTCATTTCGCACCGGGCGCAGTCGAACTCCAACCTGTAACGCTGGGTTCCGCGCTCTATATAAAGGTCGCCGCGCAACCGCGGCCGCTCGCGCAGGCACTCGCCGATTTCGCGGCGGATGCAATAGGACGAACGCATGACGCACCGCCCCTCGAACGAAGGGGCCAACTCGAGCGGCGGCTCGATGTCCGACACGCCGTGGTCGCGGTAGAAAGCCTCGGCAAGGCGGTTGGTGACGTTTTCCTCGGCAGCAACCGTCGGCGAGGGATAGCGCGCCGCAAGGTTTTCGGGCAGGACACGATGGCTGCGGGGACGGGCCAGCCGCGCCTGCAACAACTTGTCGAGCCCCTCGCGCCGGAGCTCGACCACCAACGAAGCCGGGACGAAGAACTCCTCGCCGACGACCTCGACCTCGCCGACGGCGAAGATCGTATCGCCGCTCCGGGCCGTCTGCGACCTGAGCGACGCAGCATTGGCCTCGGGATTGCGGGCCGCATCGAACTGCGCTGCCCGCTCCACCGCCACGCACACGCCCTCGCAATCGGTGAAAGTCAGCCGGATGCCGGATGCGGAAACCTCGGCCAAGGCCGTGACGGGTATAGTCCGGCGCATCCGGCTGGCGGACAGCAGCTTGTTGAAGCGATGGTCGTAATTGCGGAAAACCTCGACCCCGGGCGCGATGCCGTCCATACGGTTGGGCACGATGCGCGCACCCTCGATGGCGTTGACGCTGGTGCCGACCAACTCGCCGCCGCACACGAAACAGATGCCGTCGCCGGGCGCAAGGTCGGCGGGCCGCTCCAACCGAAACCCCTTGGGATCGGTCTGCACGACGCATCCGAGACGCTCGCCGACGGACTTGGGCGTGTCGAACGACGCGACGCCGGCGCACTTGCCGTCGAAGAAGAACTGCGACTCGCCGCGGGTGAAACTTTTGGCGGGATCGGGCGTGAAGTCGGGCACGCTTGTCCCGACCGACGACCGACGCAACCCGGGCCGCGCAGCCAAAGCCTTGTCGACGGCCTGCCGGTAAGCAGCCACCACGTTGCGGATATAATTGACATCCTTGAGCCGCCCCTCGATTTTGAACGACGTGACGCCCGCGTCGAGCAAATCGCCGATGCGCTGCGAGAGATTCATGTCGCGGACGGACAACAGATGCTTGGATTTGAGATAGGCATGCCCCGCCCCGTCGGTCAAATCCCACGTCAGGCGGCAAGGCTGGCTGCAAGCCCCGCGGTTGCCGCTGCGCTCCGACAACGACCGCGAGAGGAAACACCGCCCGCTATAACCGACGCAGACGGCCCCGTGGACGAAACACTCGACCTCGGCCGAAGTAGCGGCGCAGACGGCGCGGATCTCGTCGAGCGAAAGAGCCCGCTCGAGGATGACGCGGGCGAACCCGGCCTCGCCGAGGAAACGGGCCAGAGCGGGATTGCGGACCGAGACCTGCGTAGAAGCGTGCAACTCGACGGGCAGCTCCATGCGCCGCAAAGCCATGTCCTGCACGATGAGGGCGTCGACCCCGGCGTCGATCAACTCGCGAGCCTGCGCCTCGGCATCGGCCAACTCACTGTCCCACAACAAGGTATTGAGCGTAGCATGGACCCGCACGCCGAAGCGGTGGGCATACTCGGCCACGCGCGCGATCTCCCCGGCCGCATTGCCTGCGGCCTGCCGCGCACCGAACCGTGCGCCGCCGATATAGAGGGCATCGGCCCCGCTGTCGACGGCCGCGACGGCCGAAAGGTAATCCCGGGCCGGAGCCAACAACTCGATGGTTTTCACGCCAAACAACGAACTACAATGCCGCGCAGGGAAAAAGCGGTCCGAAGGCAGGACCGGCCCCGACGGCAATTCGACCCTGCAAAAGTAAGATAATTTCGGAAATTTTCGCCCCTGCGAAGTATGCACTTGCCGAATTGTTTTGTAATTTTGCCACTCGTAAAACAAACATTCGACACCATGCTGACGATAAAGCAAATCCGCGACGACCGCCAAGCCGCCGTACGCCGTCTGGCCAAGAAAGGCGTAGATGCCGCCCCGACGATCGACCGGATTCTGGCGCTGGACGACCGCCGCAAGGCCATTCAAGCCGAACTGGACGCAACGCTGGCCGCCCAGAACAAAGCCGCCAAAGAAATCGGAGCCCTGATGGGTCAGGGCCGCCGCGACGAAGCCGAAGAACGCAAACGCTTCGTGAGCGACCTGAAAGAAAAATCCTCGCAACTGCAAACCGAATCGAAGGAAGTGCAGGACCAGCTGCAAAGCGCGCTGGTGACGCTGCCCAACTTCCCGGCGGAGATCGTACCCGAAGGCAAGACGGCCGAAGACAATCTGGTGGTGAAACTGGAGGAAAACTACACGACGCTGCCCGAAAACCCGCTGCCCCACTGGGAACTGGCCCGCAAATACGACATCATCGACTTCGACTTGGGCGTGAAGCTGACGGGCGCCGGATTTCCGGTCTACAAAGGCAAGGGAGCGCGGCTGCAACGTGCGCTGATCAACTACTTTCTGGACTGCAACACCCGGGCGGGCTATCTGGAAGTGGAACCCCCGGTGATGGTCAACGAAGCCTCGGGATTCGGCACGGGCCAACTGCCCGACAAGGAAGGACAGATGTACCACGCGACGGCCGACAACTACTATCTTGTGCCGACGGCCGAAGTACCGGTGACCAACATTTTCCGCGACGTGATTCTCGACAAGAGCGACTTCCCGGTGAAGATGACGGCCTACACGCCGTGCTTCCGCCGCGAAGCGGGCTCCTACGGCAAAGACGTGCGCGGCCTGAACCGCCTGCACCAATTCGACAAGGTGGAGATCGTACAGCTGTCGCTGCCCGAGACGTCGTACGAAGCCCTCGACGGCATGGTAGCCCATGTGGAGGGAATCGTCCGGTCGCTGGGTCTGCCCTACCGCATCCTGCGGCTGTGCGGCGGCGACATGTCGTTCACCTCGGCGCTGACCTACGACTTCGAAGTATACTCCGAAGCGCAGAAACGCTGGCTGGAAGTATCGTCGGTGTCGAACTTCGAATCGTTCCAAGCCAACCGCCTGAAACTGCGCTACCGCGACGACGACAAGAAGACGCAGCTGGCCCACACGCTCAACGGCTCGTCGCTGGCCCTGCCGCGAATCGTGGCGGCGCTGCTGGAAAACAACCAGACGCCCGAAGGCATCCGCATCCCCGAAGTACTGATTCCCTACACGGGATTTGATATTATCAAATAAATTCGTACATTTGCCATACGAACACACACTAACAATTAACACATTCAGA
The DNA here is from genome assembly GCA_029060215.1 of Alistipes sp. Classification (GTDB taxonomy): domain Bacteria; phylum Bacteroidota; class Bacteroidia; order Bacteroidales; family Rikenellaceae; genus Alistipes. The sequence continues at coordinate 44,472 of JAIDUK010000019.1, read as the reverse complement.
AAATGGCTTACAAAATTACCGACTCCTGCGTTGCCTGCGGCACCTGCATCGGCGAATGCCCCGTCGAGGCCATCTCGGCCGGCGATATCTATGTGATCGACGCCGACAAGTGCATCGACTGCGGCACCTGCGCCGGCGTATGCCCGAGCGAGGCGATCGTTTCGGAATAACCTCCGGACCGCATAGCAAAAAGCTCCCGCCGATGCGGGAGCTTTTTTTATGACCGCCTTTATGGCCCCGAAAGATCGGAAGAGCGAGAAAAACGGCCGCAGCACAGACCGGCGCGAAACCCGCCCGTCGGGACGCCTTGCGCCGAAACCCCGAACCGATTATGATATACAACCGCCCGTATCTGTTAATAAAATAACGCAATACGGTCTTTCCGTCATTCTTTTGGTCTGAAATTTGCGGGGGGGGGATTTTTGTATCTTTGCACTGCCGGTTTCAGCTGGATGAACCGGTGCTGGGATGTTGACGCAACTCACACCCTTCGGGGCACCGCTCGGACATCGGGCGGTGTTTTTTCATCCCCCGGGAAGACCGATGCAATGAATAATGTATGGTTAATAATGAATAATTAACTTCGGGCCAAGGGCAGCAGAACGTCGACAAAAAATTATTCCCTATTCATCATTAATTATTCATTCTCCTAAAATCTTCGCTCGGTTTAGGTAGGCTGCGCCTCGGGAAAACGCAAACTTCGTTTGCTTTTCCTCTCGCCTTGCACACTTTGCAGGGAGCAAGCCCCTGCTTAGGTAGGCGGCGGCTCGGCAATGCTCAAATAAATTTGGCATTGCGCTCGCCTTGCACTACCTTTGCACCCCTATGCTATACGATTTTGCGAAATACCGGGAACAATACAAATCCAACCTCAAACTGGCCCTGCCGGTCGTACTGACGCAGGTGGGACAAATCCTGACGCAAGTAGCCGACAACCTGATGGTAGGCCGCTACGGAGGGACGGACCCGCTGCCGCTGGCTGCCGTATCGTTCGGCGGCTCGGTCTTCTTCATCCTCTGCATTGCTGCGATCGGGCTGGCGCTGGGCATGACCCCGCTGGTCGGCGAACTGTTCGTGCAGGGCGACCGCAAGCACTCGGCCGCGCTGTTGCAGAACGGCATCCTGTTCTACACGCTTCTCGGCGTTGCGATGTCGGTCTTGCAATATTGCTCCGTTCCGCTGCTCTACCACCTCAAGCAGCCGGTCGAAGTAGTCGCCATGGCCGTGCCCTATTACCGGATGCTCGTCTACAGCATGCCGCTGATGATGCTTTTCTTCGCTTTCAAGCAATTCCTCGAAGGCGTGGGCAATACCAAGGTCGAGATGGTCGTGACGATCATCGCCAATCTGGCCAATATCGGATTCAACTGGGTCTTCATCTACGGCCGCGGCGGCTTCCCCGAAATGGGTGCCGAGGGCGCCGGACTGGGGACGCTCCTCGCGCGGGCCATCGCGCCGATGCTCATGATCGGCTACTTCGTCGCCCGGTCGGAATACCGTGCCTACCTGCAAGGTTTCTCGCTGCGGCGTTATTCGTGGACCAGCGTGCGGCAGCTGCTCCGGATGGGGCTGCCCATTTCGTTGCAGATGTTTCTCGAATCGTCGGCCTTCGTGGGCACGGGCGTCATGATGGGCTGGTTCGGAACGCAGGCCATCAGCGCCAACCAAATCGCCATCACGCTGGGCAACTGCGCCTTCATGATCGTCATGTCGATCGGCGCGGCCACCACCATCCGCATTTCGCATTGCTACGGCGTCCGCAACATCGGCGAATTGTCGCTGGCCGCCAAAGCGTCGTACCATCTGGTGCTGGCGTGGAACGCGTTCGCCGCATTGGTCTTCATCACCTTGCGCGGGTGGATCCCGACCCTCTTCACGTCCAATCCCGAGGTGATCGCCATCACGTCCGAACTGTTGATTTTCGCGGCGCTCTACCAACTCTCCGACGGGTTGCAGAACGTCTCGGTCGGCATCTTGCGCGGAATTCAGGACGTCAAGATCATCATGCCCATCGCTTTCGTCTCCTATTGGCTGCTCAACCTGCCTGTGGGCTATCTCTTCGGATTCACGCTCGGCATGGGGCCCTCGGGGCTTTTCCTCGGTTTCTCGTTCGGGCTCTCGATGGCCGCCGTGCTGATGATCGGGCGTATCCGGCGGAGCGTCCGGAAATTGAGAATTCTCAATTCCTAATCCGACATTGCAGTTTGGTTCCGCCGCCCCGATCGCGCCACCGCAGTCGGGACGGATCCGTCGGTTTCTCGGCGCGCTGCGCTGCAAGAGCGGGATATGTTTTAATTGTAGGCTTATAATTGTGATTTCTGAATTAGTTTGCCTATCTTTACGCAAAATATCGTTCCATGGAATCCGAAAAACAACATACCTGCAAGTTCAAACCCGAAATCGGCCGCGGCTGCGCCTTCTGCAACGAGGGCGACGAGCCCGAGGCACGGCCCTGCGGGGGGTGTCTCAAGCTCCACGAGACCGACTGGCTGGAGGAGTACCCCGACAACGTGCCGACCGACATCTTCGAAGTGCGGTTCAAGAATACGCGCCGTTCGTTCTACCAGAACGTCAACAACCTGCCCCTCAAGAAGGGGGATATCGTGGCCGTCGAGGCATCGCCCGGCCACGACATCGGCATCGTCTCGCTCACGGGCGACATGGTGGCCCGGCAGATGCGGCGCACGGGCTTCACCCCCTACAACGGCGAGTACAAGAAGATCTACCGCAAGGCCAAGCCCTACGACATCGAACGCTGGCAGGAAGCCATCGCCCTCGAACACGAGACGATGATCCTTTCGCGGCAGATCGCCGCCGACATGGGGCTCAACATGAAGATCGGCGACGTCGAGTATCAGGGCGACAAGATCAAGGCCATCTTCTACTACATCGCCGACGAGCGCGTCGATTTCCGCGAGCTGATCAAGGTCTTCGCCGAGCGGTTCCACATCCGCATCGAGATGAAGCAGATCGGAGCCCGGCAGGAAGCCGGACGCATCGGCGGCATCGGCGCCTGCGGCCGCGAGCTGTGCTGCACGTCGTGGATCTCCAATTTTTCGAGCGTCACCACCGGGGCGGCCCGCGCGCAGGACATATCGCTCAACCCGCAGAAACTGGCCGGGCAGTGCTCCAAGCTCAAGTGCTGCATGATGTACGAGTACGACACCTACGTCGATGCGCGCAAGGCTTTCCCGCGTCTGCGCGAACCGTTGCAGACCATCGACGGCGAGTGGTTCCTCGTCAAGACCGACGTGCTGGCCGGTACCATGACCTTCTCTTCGTCCAAAGAGGCGTTGGCCAATCTTACGACGCTTCCCGTGGCCCGGGTCCGGGAGATTCTGGCGCTCAACCAAGAGGGGCGGAAGGTCGACCAGCTCCAGCATGCCGACGACCTGCCTGCCGTCAGCGACGAACCCACCTACGGCACCGGTTCGGTCGAAGACAGCATCACCCGTTTCGACAAGAACAAGCGCCGCAAGCGCGGCGGCCGCAACAACCGGGGCGAACGTCCGCAAGGACAGCAGACCGGGGCGCAGGGCGGCTCCGGCGGCGAACGTCCGCAGAGCCAACAAGGACAACGGCCCCACCGGCAGGAGCGCCCGCACAACAACCGCGGTCCGCGGCCCAACGGCGAGGAGCGTTCCGGCAACGGCGAACATCGCAACGACCGCAATCGCTACCGCAGCAACAACCGTCGTCCGGGCGGCGAGCGGCCCAACCGCGAAAACCGGGATAACGGCTCGGGCGTCCATTCGGGCGGCAACAATAACGGCGGCGAAAACCGATAGCCGTGAAATCAACGTGGTTACAGACGGCGATAGCCGGTGCGGCCTTGCTGGCGGCAGCCTGCCAGACGCCCCATCGGTCGGTAGCGACCGACGTCGACCCGCAGGGCTGGAACTCCGCGGCCGAGATCGTGGTGCCCAATACCGACACGCTGGCCCAATGCGACCTGTCGTTTTTTCTGCGGTTCGACCCCCGATTCAAAGACGATACGCTGACCCTGCGGATCGAGGTCCGCACACCCGATTCGCTGCTTTTCGACGAACCCTTCCTCTTCTGCGCCACGCATGCGCGGCACCCGGCGGCGATCTACCACGAATCGGCGACGGCCTACCGCAGGCGGGTGGTATTGGGGCGCAGCGGCGACTACCGCTTCACGGTCGTTCCCACCCGCGAGGTGCAGGGCATCGAAGCGGTGGGGCTCTACGTAGAAACCAAATAAGATGGGAAAAGACAAACTCCGCAAATTCCGCGAAAACCTCGGCTTCGCCTGCTTCCTACAACCCGCCTTTGACGACGTGTTCCGCTGCGACCACCCGATGAAAGGGAACTGGCACCGCGATTTCTTCCGCAACGACCGTCCGATCGTGCTGGAACTCGGGTGCGGCAAGGGCGAATACACCGTGGCACTGGCCGAACGCGACCCCTCGCGCAACTACATCGGCATCGACATCAAGGGGGCCCGCATGTGGCGCGGCGCCAAGACCGCGACCGAACGGCAGATGACCCATGTCGGGTTTCTGCGCACACGCATCGAATTCCTCGGGAGCCTTTTCGCCGAGGGCGAGGTCGCCGAAATATGGATCACCTTTCCCGACCCGCAGCTCAAGAGCCGCCGGGCCAAGAAACGGCTCACGTCGCCCCTGTTTCTGGAACTTTATGCGCGGCTGCTGCGGCCCGAGGGGCGGATACATCTGAAAACCGACTCGAAACACCTCTACGGCTATACCAACGAAGTGATCCGCCGCTACGGGCTTCCGTGCGAGGTCTCGAACCCCGACATTTACGGGTCGGGCTATGCCGACGAGGTCCTCTCCGTCAAGACCGCCTACGAACGGCGTTTCCTCGAAATGGGGCTGCCGATCACCTACACCTGTTTTTCGCTCGGCGGGCGCCGCGAATTCCCGTGGTTCGAGTGGGACGAAGACGAGAAACTCGAAAAGGATTGCGAACAGACACGCGAAAAAGCGTTCTGAAAGCGGCCGGAGCTACAACATCTTGGAAAGGTAGAAAGAAAAATAACCCTCACGGGAGATGATGACATGGTCGACCAACCGGATGTCGAAGAGCGCGGCAGCGGCGCCGACGCGCTCGGTGAGCACCTTGTCGTCGGCACTGGGCTCGGCCGTACCGGAAGGATGGTTGTGGGCGAGGATCATCCGGGTAGCCAACAACTCGAGGGCCCGCTTGACGATGAGCCGATGGTCGACGATGGTAGCCACCACGCCGCCCTGACTGACGCGCCAACTTTCGAGGATCCGGTTGGAAGCCGAGAGATAAACGACCCAACACTCCTCGCGGTCGAGCATCTCGAGCCGCGGCCGGAAATAATGGATGACGTCGGCGGTGGTAGTGAGAGTATCGGACTCCTCGACCTGCAAAGCAGCGACCCGACGCCCGAACTCGGCGGCGGCGGTCAACAACCGAGCCCGCTGCAACCCGAGCCCGCCGATCATCCGCAAACGGGTCAACTCCTCGGAAGCGAGACGCACCAATGAACCGCCCGAAGCCTTGAACAAAGCATCGGCCGTGGTCCGATCGTCGGTCAACACGGCGAGCAACTCCCTGTCGGACAACGCCGCAGCGCCGCGCGAAGCCAATTTATCGTAGAGATTCTTCACGCGGAATCAATCGATAAGCCTATCCACCCTATCGAGCAACGACGCGCACTGCTCGTCGCTCATATACTCGGCCACGGAAAAAGCCGCCTGCTGCTCGGCCTCCTTCTTGGAATCGCCGGACCCGTGGCCGACCTCGATGCCGTCGACCAACACGGTAGCGAAAAACACGGGATGGTTGGGCGCATAACCCTTGTCGTGCTCGGTACGGAAGAGGATCTGCCGATGGTGCTTCTGGCACCACTCGATCAACCGACTTTTGTAATCGGTCTCGGAGAGGGTGAGGTCGTCGAGACTGAGGAAACGCCTGTAGATATTGTTGATGAGCAAACGGTTGACGAACTCATAGCCCTGATCGAGGTAGATGGCGCCCATCATGGCCTCGAACGCATCGCCGTAGATATGCTTCTGGATGACGGCGGTGCCGCCGTTGGAAATCACATGCCTGTCGAGCCCGAGGTGGACGGCCAACGCATTGAGCGACTGCCGCGAGACGATGCGGGAGCGCATTTTGGTGAGGAACCCCTCGTCGTGCCCGGGAAACTCGATGAAGAGGAAATCGGAGGTGACGGACTCGATGACGGCGTCGCCCAGAAACTCCAACCGCTCGTTGTTGATCGGCTGTCCGCTCTCCAAAACCAAAGAAGCTGACTTGTGAATCAAAGCCAGCTTGTAAAGTTCGATGTTGTGCGGGACGAACCCGAACAGATCATCGATCATGATGTAATACGCCTTGTCCCGGCCGAAGCTCCTCCGCAGAGGACGCAACAGAAAATCCAACACGGGTGCTGCGGGACGAAGGGTTAGAACTTCCGGAAGATGACGGTAGCGTTGTGACCGCCGAAGCCGAACGTATTGCTCAAAGCGCACTTCACCTCGCGGTGCTGCGGCTTGTCGAGCGTGAGGTTCAACTTGGGGTCGATCTCCGGATCGCGGTTCGCGCAATTGATGGTCGGGGGCACGATCCCCTTGGTGATGGCCATGATGCAAGCCAAAGCCTCGACGGCGCCGGTGGCACCGAGCAGATGGCCGGTCATGGACTTGGTGGAGGAGATGTTGACGTTGTAGATATGGTCGCCCAACACGCCCTTGACGGCCTTGAGCTCAGCGATGTCGCCGAGCGGAGTGGAAGTACCGTGCACGTTGACGTAGTCGACCTCCTCGGGCTTGATGCCGGCGTCCTTGATGGCGTCGCGCATCGACTTCATGGCACCGATACCCTCGGGGTGGGGCGCCGTGAAGTGGTAGGCATCGGCCGACTCGCCGCCGCCCACGAACTCGCAATAGATCTTGGCCCCGCGCGCCTTGGCGTGCTCCAACTCCTCGAGGACGAGTGCTCCGGCACCCTCGCCGACCACGAAACCGTCGCGGTCCTTGTCGAAAGGACGCGAAGCGTGCTCGGGATCGTCGTTGCGGGTGGAGAGGGCCTGCATCGAATTGAAACCGCCGACCGACGGCTCGTTGACCGCAGCCTCCGAACCGCCAGTGATCATGACGTCGGCCTTGCCGTAGCGGATGGCCTCCAAAGCGGCGATCAAACCGTGGTTGGAAGAAGCGCAAGCCGAAACGGTGCAGTAATTGGGCCCCATGAAACCGTACTTCATGGAGATGAACCCTGCGGCGATGTCGGAGATCATACGGGGGATGAAGAAGGGGCTAAACCGAGGGGTCATACCCCCCTCGGCATAGCCCAGACATTCGTCGAAGAACGATTTGAGTCCTCCGATACCCGAAGCCCAGATCACGCCGGCGCGCTCCTTGTCGAGCTTGTCGAAATCGAACGCCGCATCCTCGACGGCCTGCGTGGCCGCGATGAGGGCGTACTGCGTGAAGAGGTCGTACTTACGCACCTCCTTACGGTCGAAATACTGGTTCGGGTCGTAATTTTTCACCTCACAAGCAAAGCGGGTCTTGAACTTTTCGGCATCGAAGTGAGTAATGGGCGCGGCGCCGCTGACACCTTTCTCCAGATTCTGAAAATACTCCTCGATACTATTGCCGAGCGGGTTGATCGTACCGATACCCGTGACGACTACTCTTCTTTCTGCCATAGAACGTAAAAACCTTATTGTCTTGTGAAACGATTGGAAACGGAAAAATTATTTCTTGTGCTCCTCGATGTAGCTGATCGCGTCGCCTACGGTGGCGATCTTCTCAGCGTCCTCGTCGGGAATCTGAATATCGAAAGCCTTCTCGAACTCCATGATCAGTTCCACAGTGTCGAGCGAATCGGCGCCCAAGTGGTTGGTGAAGCTGGCTTCGGGTACTACCTCCGACTCCTTGACACCCAGCTTGTCAACGATGATCTCGACGACTTTAGTTTGAACTTCTGACATAATTTTAAGTTTTTAGTTGAACAATTATTTTGGAAACGATATCTCTATATTTCCGACGTAGTTTTGCGCAAAAGTAACACTTTTTTTATTACTTTTGACAAAACGCCGCTTTTTTTTATTCACAATAATTGCGACAAACAGCACAATTCGAAAACTAAGAAATTCAAAACCACCGCCTTATGAAACTTCTACTGATCTCCAATTCGACCAATGCGGGCGAGGAGTATCTGCGCTACCCGCTGCCCGAAATCGGCCGCTTTCTGGAGGGCGTGCGCGAAATAGCCTTCGTACCCTATGCCGCCGTGACCTTCTCCTACGCCGAATACGAACGCCGCGTGGCCGCCCGCTTCGCCGAACTGGGCATCCGCGTGCGCTCGGTCCACCGGGCCGTGGACCCGGTGCGCATGATCCGCCGGGGCGAAGCCGTCTGCGTGGGCGGCGGCAACACCTTCGCACTGACCAAGAAGATGCAGGAACAAGGGCTGATACAAGCTATCCGCGACCGGATCCGCGCCGGGATACCCTACGTAGGCTGGTCGGCCGGAAGCAACGTCTGCTGCCCGACGATCTCGACGACCAACGACATGCCCATCGTACAACCCGAATCGTTCCGGGCCATCGGAGCCGTGAAGTTCCAGATCAACCCCCACTATCTGGACGCCAATCCGCAGGGGCACGCGGGCGAAACCCGCGAACAACGCATACTGGAATTCATCGAAGCCAATCCGCGCCGCTGGGTGGCGGGGCTGCGCGAAGGCTGCATGCTGCGCTACGAAGACCAGCGGCTGGAACTGATAGGGAAACGCCCGATGCGGATTTTCCGGAAGGGCGTCGAGCCGTTCGAGGTCAAGGCGGGCGACGATCTGTCGTTCCTATTATAAATAAGTATGACCGCTTCCGAAACAGGCCGGGCTGGCGAACGGGCCGCTGCGGAGCATCTGCGCCGGGCAGGCTACGAAATCTGCGCGCTCAACTGGCGGCACGGCCGCTACGAGCTGGACATCGTGGCACGCAAGGACTTCACGCTGCACATCGTCGAAGTGAAAACCCGCCGCCGAGGCTCGCTCACGCCCCCGGAAGCGGCCATCACGCCGCAAAAATTCCGGGCGCTGCGCCGGGCCGCGAACAGCTACATGGCCGCCACGAACTGCGACATGGAAGTGCAATTCGACTTGGCGTGCGTAGAAACGGCCCCCGACGGCACGACCCGCGTGGAACTGGTCGAACAGGCGATGGAATGCCACTGGTGAGAAAAAACCGGTCATTTTGCATTTCCGACAAAATATGCTATCTTTGTCTTCGCGAAAAAAAACGCCCGGCCACGAAGCGGTCGCCCGACCGCCCTGCGCCGCCGGAACCTATCCGAAAGAACGACGATGTATCTCTATAATCTGGGACTGAGGCTTTATGCGTGGCTCATCGGGCTGGCAGCCCTCCGGATGCCCAAAGCCCGGCAATGGAAGGAAGGCCGCCGCAAAATTTTCGAGCGTCTGAAGCAGGCGGTCGACCCTGCGGCCCGCATCGTATGGGTCCATGCGGCTTCGCTCGGCGAATTCGAGCAAGGGCGCCCCATCATCGAACAGCTCCGCCGGGAACACCCCGAATACAAAATCCTGCTCACCTTCTTCTCGCCCTCGGGCTACGAAATCCGCAAGGGCTACAAGGGAGCCGACTACATTTTCTACCTGCCTCTCGACACGCCGCGCAACGCCCGGCGCTTCCTCGACATCGCCCGCCCGGAGATCGCCATCTTCGTGAAATACGAATTCTGGCTCAACCTGCTGCGGGAACTGCGCCGCCGCAAGGTCCGTACCTATGTGGTGTCGGCCATCTTCCGGCCCGACTCGATCTTCTTCCGCCCCTACGGCGGGATGTGGCGGCAGGCGCTCGAAGCCTTCGACGCCATGTTCGTGCAGAATGAAGAATCGAAACGGCTGCTGGGCGAACTGGGATTCGACAACACGGTGGTTGCGGGCGACACGCGCTTCGACCGGGTGGCCCAGATTGCGCAGACGGCCCGCAAGATCGACATCGTAGAACGCTTCAAAGGCGATGAACGGCTCTTCGTAGCAGGGTCGACATGGGGCCCCGACGAAGAACTGCTGATCCGGCTGATGAACGATAACCCCGATGTGAAATTCGTCATCGCGCCGCACGAAATGGACGAGGGCCGCATCGCCCGCCTGATGGAACAGACCTGCGGCGGCGCCCTGCGCTACACGGCCTGCACGCCGAGCACGAGCTACGGCTCGAAGCAACTGCTCATACTCGACACCGTGGGCCTGCTCTCGTCGGTCTACGGCTATGCCTCGTGGGGCTACATAGGCGGCGGATTCGGGGTCGGCATCCACAACACGCTCGAAGCCGCGACCTTCGGACTGCCCGTCGCTTTCGGCCCCAACTACCGGAAGTTCAAGGAAGCCCGCGATCTGGCGACGCTGGGAGCGGCCTGCCCGGTGGAGAACTACGAACAGCTGCAAACATGGTTCGTCCCGTTGCGCGACAACCCCGAATACCTGCAAAAGACCAGCCGGATAGCCCGCGACTACACCACCAGCCACCAAGGTGCGACGGCGCTGATCCTGCGCACGATCTTCCAATAAAACCCCAGTGCGGCGACCGCAAAAAAAGTCTCTTCCGGGCAGCCCGGAAGAGACTTTTTTTCGATAGAGGGCTCCCGAAGCGGAGAGCGTCAGCACTTGTCGGTCATGATCCTGAGCACGAGGCGGTCGGTCTCGTTCATGCCGTCGCGCCCAATGTCGGTGAGGTTGCGGATGCAGTTGTCGACATCCTCGTCGATGATCCCCTCCACGGGGGTCACGCAATGACCGTCCATGGCCATCAGCGCCGAAAGCACGGCCGTCGAAACCCCGCTTGTGAGCTTCATGGCGCAACTGGGCTTGGCCCCGTCGCAAATCATGCCCGTGAGGTTGGCGATCATGTTTTTGACGGCTGCGGCCGCCTGCTCGTAACCGCCTCCCATGAGGTAGACGATACCGCAGCTCGACCCGGTAGCCGCCACCACGCAACCGCACAAAGCCGACAACCGCCCCAGACGCTGCTTGATGCAGATGACCGTCAGGTGGCTGAGCGTCAACGCCCGGATGGTCCGTTCCTCGTCGGCGCCGGTCTCCTCGGCGTAGACCACCACGGGGAGCGTGGCCGCGATGCCTTGGTTGCCGCTGCCCGAATTGCTCATGACGGGGATCATGGCCCCGGCCATGCGGGCGTCGCATGCAGCGGAAGTGTAGGAGAGAATCCGCGAAAAGATGCTGTCGCCGATCACCCCCATCTCGCGCTCGCGCCGCAGGGTCCGCCCCACGCAATGGCCGTACTCGCCGCCGAACGACCGCTCGGCCGCCGCCTTGTTCAGCCGCCGCGCTTCGAGGATGAAACGGATTTCGTCGAGCGGCGCCGTCATGGCGAAATCCCAGACGCGGCGCAGCGACAACGGCACCTCGGAACATGCTTGGCCGTCGGCGCAGGAACTCCGGGCGTCGAACTCCGCCGCGCCGTCGCGCTCCAGATAGACGAACCGCGTATGCCCCCCGGCGATGATAGCCACGGCCCGATGCGCAGCGGCTGCAGCCTCGACTTCGATATAGAGCTTCTCGGCGATCCCCTCTTTGAGCCCGATCGAAATCCGTTTTTGGCCGATATATGCCCGCCCGGCCTCCACGGCCTCGGGCGTCACGTCGCGCAAGACCTCCAGCCCGTACTCCGAACGCCCGACGGAAGCCCCCAGCGCCACGGCGATCGGCAGGCCGATCATCCCGGTGCCGGGAATCCCCACGCCCATGGCGTTCTTGAGAATGTTGGCGCTCAACCGCACTGCGATCTTTTCGGGCAGCGCGCCGAGCAGCTCGGCGACGCGAGCGGTGCAGAGCGCCACGGCGACGGGCTCGGTACAACCGATGGCCGGAACGACCTCGCGGCGGATCAGATCGATGATTTGCTGACGTTCGGGTTGCGGAATCATGGCAGGAATAGGTACATTATATCGCGACGAAGTATCTTCGCGTTGTCCATTGTATAGTCAAAGGTATGAAATAATCCGCAGAATCCTTAACTTTGCGGCGAAAAAACCGACGACCATGCAACCGTCCGAAATCCGATCCTTCTGCTTCTCGCCCACGGGCACGACCCGCCGCGTAGCCAGCGCCATTGCGCAGGCAGTCGCAGCCAACGGGCAACCGCTCGAAACCGACCTCACGCACACCGAAGCCCCGGCCCTGACCATGAGCTCCGACGCAGTGGCCATCCTTGCGGCACCCGTCTACGGCGGCCATGTTCCGCCCTTGGCACTGGAGCGGCTGGCCGGTCTGCGCGGCAACGGCACGCCAGCCGTCATCGTAGCGGTCTACGGCAACCGGGCTTTCGAAGGCGCGGCGGCCGAACTCGCCGCATGGGCCCAACGACACGGATTCCGCCCCATAGCCGCGGCGGCGTTCGTCGGAGAACACTCGTACAGCGGCCCGGCCACGCCGATCGCTGCCGGTCGACCCGACGGGCAGGACCTCGCCGAAGCAGCCGCTTTCGGAAAGCGCATCCGCGAAAAACTCGGGCGCGACGACCTTGGAGAGATCGATGCCCGCCGGCTGCGCGCACCCCGCACCCCGCTGTTCCCGCTGCTGCGCTTTATCGGGTTCGTGCTGGCCTATCTCTGGCGGCAACGCAGGCAACCGGCCACCCCCGCCCCGGAAACCGACGCCGCACGCTGCACCCGCTGCGGCAGCTGCGCGACCCTCTGCCCGACGCAAGCCATCGCCCCCGGCGACGAACTGCACACCGATCCCCAGCGCTGCATCCGCTGCTGCGCCTGCGTCAAAGGCTGTCCGACCGGCGCACGAAGCTACGAAACTCCCTTTGCAGCAGCGCTCTCCCGCAACTTCTCCCTGCGGAAACCGCCGGTCGCCCTGCTATGAAAAAGATTGCGGTCGAACGTCTCGACCATCCGACGGCCGCGCAACTCGACGCGCTGACCGACCTTTGGGAAGCCTCGGTACGCGCCACGCACGACTTTCTGGAACCCGAGGACATCGCTTTCTACCGCCGCATCGTACGCGAAGAAGCGCTGCTCGGAACCACGCTTTATGTGATTCGGACCGAGAGCAACGCATTCGCGGCTTTTGCCGGAATCGCCGGAGAGATGCTCGAAATGCTTTTCGTGGCACCCGGTCTGCGGGGCAGAGGGCTGGGACGCAGCCTTGCCGAACACCTCATCGCCCGCCACAACGTGCGCCGGGTCGACGTCAATGAACAGAATCCGCAGGCCGCCGCGTTCTATGCCCGGCTGGGATTCCGCACCCTTTCCCGCGACGCAGTCGACGCGTCCGGCAAGCCATACCCTATTCTACACCTCGGTCTCGCCGAACAATAAACCCCTTAGCCCCGCAAACGACAAAGCCGCCTACTTTCGTAAGCGGCTTTCGGCTGTGGTACCACCGGGAATCGAACCAGGGACACAAGGATTTTCAGTCCTTTGCTCTACCAACTGAGCTATGGCACCATCCGGACAACAACGGGACGACCCGTATTATCGTGGCACAAAGGTAGGAATAAATTTTGAATTTGCAAATCGGGGACACAAAATTTATGCAATTTTTCGCACGCTGCCCCCACCGGCCCGGCAGACGCCCGAAAAGCGCACGCCCGGGAAAACCCGGGCGCACGGCCTGAAACAGGCGAAAACCAACGGCGCCGGGCACAAGGCCGCGACGGCGCCAAAGAAAAACCAACGCTACAAGAAACGCAGCGCATCCGACCGGACCGGCACGGCGCTGGCTTCCAACTCGCCGGAGAGGATCTCCTCGGGGATCGTCGTCCGAACGAAGAGCGCGACATCGGCGGTGCCGGAGACTCCGGTGAGGGTCATCTGCGAACCGCCGGCTTGGAACGAAACCCGATAACTGTTGCCCCATGCCGCGTCATCGCTGTAGACACCGCTGAGCGTACCGCCCGCATAGGAATAGGAACCGCTGAAATGCTCGAACGTCGGCTTGGTCAGACGCTGATAGAGCTCGAAGGTTCCGTCCTCGTCGAACGACACGTAAATATCGGCCGCCGTGAGCGTGCTCCACGACACCATGTGCCATTGGCCCGCCACGGTGCCGTCCTCGCTGCCGGGCTGCTTGCCCGGATCATCCGAATCGCCCCCGCAAGCCGTCAGGCACGCTGCGGCGAGAACGATCCATAACCATTTGATATTTTTCATAACTGCACTCTTTGTTATAACCAGCCTCCGTTCGACGAAGTGTTTTCACGGGCGATCAGGGCGAATTCGCGGGTGATCGTCATTCCGTTCATGCCGCTGCCGCTGTTGGTTCCGGCTTGCAGGCGGACACGGATGAGGGCCGACCCCGGTTTGGTACATCTGAACAGCACCTGATTGGAGAAAATCGTCGGCTCCGCCGCGATGCCCAGCCGGGCCCGGTCCTCTGCGGAGATCTCGACCCCCGCAATCGTCAGATCGGGATTGCCGTCGCCCAGATACTCCAACACCCGGACCGCCGCCTGCGAACCCACGGGCACCGGGATGCAGGTGATGCCGCGCACGTTCATCAACAGCTGGAAAGCATCGATGCAACCGCTGCCCATCTGCTTGGCGTATTTGGCATCGCTGCCCGTACAATATTGGTCGATGTTGTTGACCGACGTGAGCAGAAGCGACACGAACTGGCTCTGGGTGAAAGTCTTGCCCAGCTGCAAAGCATAGGAAATCCCCAGCGCGGCCACGCCCGAAACATGGGGGCAGGCCATCGAGGTGCCCTGCATGTAGCCGTACTTGCCGCCGTTGATGGTCGACAACACCTGCGAGGTAGCCTGCGGATAGGACTGATAGGCATCGCCGCCGGGAGCCGCGATGTTGCAGCCGGGGCCGTAGTTGGTATAGTAGGCAGGCGTAAAGTCGCACGAGAAGGAAGTCACGGAGACATAATCGCGATAGGCCCCCGGATAGCTCGCCATGGCCGCAGCGTCGTTGCCGGCCGCGAAAATGACCACGCCGCCGCTCACCGCCGGGCAATTCTGCGCAGCGATGAAGTAATCGATAGCCTGCTTCTCGACGCTCACCCCGCGGGTGTAGGCGTCGTCCGAAACGATGCTGCCCGCCTCGTAGCCGAAGCTGCACTGGGCGATAGCGGCACCGTTGTCGGCCGCATACTTGAACGCACGGGCCGTCTGCTCGGCCGAACCGCCCCGGTCGTCGCAGAAAATCTGGCACGACATGATCTTCACCCCGTCGCCGCTGCCCGAACCGCCCGCAATGCCGCAGACGCCCGCGCCGTTGTTGTTGACGGCGGCCACCGTACCGGCCACATGGGTGCCGTGGTCGGCATCCTCCGCGGTGCTGAGGGTCAGCACCGTGTCGTCCACGAAATTATAGCCGTAGATATCGTCGACATAACCGTTGCCGTCGCTGTCGGCACCGTTGGCCGTCTCGCCGGAATTGACCCACATGTTGGCGGCCAGATCGGGGTGGTCCCACTGCACGCAGTTGTCGAGCACGGCGACCACCACCCGCGGATCGCCCGTACAGAGGCGCCACGCCTCGGCGCAATTGACGTCGGCACCGGCCCGAATGCCTGCATAGAGCGTCTGGTTGCCGGTATTGATGTAGTGCCACTGCCGCTCCAGATAGGGGTCGTCGAAACCGGCGTCGGACCGGGTTCGGGGCGCAGTTTCGGCACCGGTCAGCGGCACGGCCTTGCCGCAAGCGACATGCCGGAGCCGCTGGTTGAACTCGACCTTCGTCACTTCGGCGATGGCGGCCATCTGCCGGGCGACAAGCGTCAGGTCGGCGTCGGCGTCGAAACCGACGAAATACCACCGGTGCAGACCCGCTGCGCGCGTACGCTCCTCGTGACGCGGATCGACCGGGAAAAGGCGCCGCAGCGACTTCACGCCGATGCCGTCGAGCACCGCATCGAAATCGCCGATGCCCGAACGGGTGGCGATGCCCCCGGCGCGCGTCACGGCGCCGACCGACGTCTCGATACGGGCCGCGGCCTCGTCGTCGAAACATACCAGCAACTCGCCCGGCAAGGCATTGTCGGCCGAAAAAACGAGCTTGGAAGCGATCTTGTCGACGGGCTCCGGCACCGTCGGCCCGATCTCGTCCTTGGCGCACGACCCGGCGAGGATCGCGGCGGCGAGCAACAGGCTCCGGAAAGTTCTCATTTTTGTCATGGTCTTATAATCATCTTGTTATTGTGGCGAACCGAAAGTTCGGGACCCAAAGGGCACAAACCCGGCACAGCAATTCGCATACTGTGTCGGGTTGTGCGGAAAAAGCATGGCGCAATTACTTCGCCAAACGAGCGTTGTCGACGAGCTCGAACGTTGCGACGCGGCCGAAGGTCTTGGGCGACGGCTCGCACCGCTCGGGCTTCACGCTGAGCGTACGGACCGGGCAGGCGATGCCCTCGCCTACCTCAACGGCACTCGACTTCAACGTGTTGCGCATACCTGCAAGCCGCATGTCGGCCACGCTGCGATACGGAACCTTGATGCTCGGCCCTGCATGCTGCATCTTCAGCGAAGCAGCGGACGTCTCGGCTTCGACATAAGGTTCGATGGTCGTGCCGTCGGCATAGTACACGCCCAGCATACCCACGATGGAAGTGATTTTACCGTCGGCAACCGATCCGACAGCCACTTTGACATCGGATTGCAGCCCCTTGAGCTGCTTGGTGGCAGCATCGACGGTCAGCACGACCGAAGCGACTTCCGTATCCGCTCCGGCTTCATAAGCACCGATGCTATAAGCAGTCGATTCGTCCAACAAATACCATTGGCCCAAATCGCTGCTGGTCAGCGTAAGCGTCGAAGCCGCAGCATCGTATTTGCCGTTCCATACGCCGCCATCCTCAATAGCGAAATCGGACACAAGGAAGTCGGTAACGCTTTGGCTCGAAGCGGCCTTCACGGTGAATACGTTCTCGAACAACTTGGATGAACCGTCGTTGCCGGTCGCCGTGTAGGACATTTTGTAATTGCCGATGACGAGTTCGCCCTTGTAATCGACCTGCGCCGTCGAGCACTCGGCCGAGATGAGCTTGCTCTTGCCATAGACATTCGTAGCCTTGACGATCAGCGTGTAAGAAGTATCCGGATCGAGGTTGATGAAGATGTTCGCGAACCCTGCACCATTGGCTGAAGTGAGCTGCGCTGCACTCATATCGTTTCCGTATTGGGTTACGAAAGCTTCGTGCTCCATCCCGGCACCTTCGATGACCGCGGTCTTATTCAGATAAAGTCTCACGGACTGCAACTCCGAACCTTTGACCATATAACCCAAATTATTCTCGTCGGGATATTGGGGAGCGACCGTCTCGTTGAACATCTGACTGGGCAAAGCCAACAGGGCCTGCACCTCGCACTCGGGCGCCGATCCCCCCCCCGAACCGGGGAAGAAGAAGTTGATCGACACGAAATCGTCCGCAAGGGGCTTGCCGTTCTTGTCGTTGGCCACAG
This sequence comes from Alistipes sp., assembly GCA_029060215.1. Taxonomy (GTDB): domain Bacteria; phylum Bacteroidota; class Bacteroidia; order Bacteroidales; family Rikenellaceae; genus Alistipes. Next base: position 27,041 of record JAIDUK010000019.1, on the reverse strand, counting down.
CGACAACGGTGTAGGCCCCGGAGCCTTCGAGGGCGAACTTCTCGGTCACGGAACCCGCAGCGTCGAGCTGCTCGATTTCGTTGAGATGCTCGGCCGAACCGTCGGCGATAGCCGCCGCAAGCGTCGCACGATCCTCGGCAGAAATATTGCCTGCCACGACCACATAGCCGATGCCGGTGACGTCGGCGCCGTAGTTGAACGTCAGCACGGCCGAAGTAGCGCCGTCGCTATCCACGCGCATGCTGTCGTACTCGACCGCCAACGCATAGTCCACGATTTCGGCACCGGGCAGCATGATCCGGAAATTGCCGTTCGCATTGGCGTAATACGCTTTCTGAGTTCCGACCATGCCGCAAGACATGCCGTTTGCAGGAAACGTAATGATGCCGTTGACCAAAGTACCCGGCTCATCGGCCCAAATGAGGAAATCGCCATATCCGTTGGTGCTCTCGGTGATACCGGTCCACTGCCGTTCGAGCTTCACGGCATTGGGATCGGAGCAGTCGACGACGATATTGGTAGAAGTAATGCTCCACTGCGATGAAAGCTGGGCTTGGGTCGCTCCGAAAACTTCGGTCAGATAATTCCATCCGAACATATCTTCGACCATATAGATACCCTCGCGCGATTTGTGCTTATGGATCTGCACTTCGATTTCAGGAGAATCCGCACCGAACAACGGGCCCAGATAGTCCTCGCGGAACAAGCCCGTGCCGAGCAGCTCCCACGGCCAAGGAACGACCGAGATGGCGAGCGTACGGTTGCCGTAGGGCGTGGTGTTCTCCTCGTCGTTCAGCAGGAAACTGATGGGATACTCCGTACCGTCTTCGAGCTTCGAACGGTCGAAGGTCACGACGAGCTGCGATTTCTTCTCCCCGGCCGCGAAGCTGACCGACTCGGGGATGGTGAACAGACCGGACTTGTCGTCGGCGAGGACGGCGACGGTCTGCTCCTCGGTGTCGACCACGCGCATGACCGGAATGGCGATCTCGTTCACATCGTCGCCGATGCTGAACTCGGAAAGGATGCTCTCGGGGAAGTAGACCTGCGTACCGGAAGCCGCGGGTCCGGCTGCGAAGTCGTCGTCGCTGCAAGCCGCGAAGAGCCCCGCAACGATGGCGACAGCCGCCAGAATGAATATCTTCAGACTTTTCATAATGCCTTTATTTTACAGACTTGTACGTATAGGTTGCGTTGGGATTGTTCTTGCCGGTCAGCCCTTTGTTCTGCTGCACGGCCGAAAGCGGAATCACGCAATTCCACCAAGGAGCGCGGCCGTCGGTGGTGATCTGCGCCATCGACGGAGCGTTGGTGCCGTTGTTGCCGTTCTGCATACCTATGTCCAGACGCTTGAGGTCGTAGATGATGATGCCCTCGCCCCAGAACTCGATGCGCTTCTGGAAGACGATCTCCTCGACGAGGCCGTTGCCTGCCGGAATCGTATAGCCGGGAGCGCGGGCCGCCATGAACGACTGGAGCAGCGGACGGGCCGCAGCCTCGTCGTAGTGGGCGACGGCCTCGGCTTCGATCAGGTACATCTCCTCGACGCGCATGAGCGGAATGCTCGTCACGTTGCCCAGCGAGTAGTTGCGCTTCTCACCGCCGTTAGTGTGGAACTTGAACGACGCGTAGGGAGCGATCGCCGCCATGGCGTCCTCGCCCTCGAACTCCGCAGCCGTGAGGTTCGTATAAGGACTGATGGCCGCATAGTCGCGGTCGCCGTTGACGAAGATCTTCTTGCGGAAGTCGCTCGAAGCGATGCGGTTGTAGCTGAAGACCGAGATGCCGGGCTGTGCACCGTTGCCGTAGCCCCAGATGGCGTCGGGCGCCATGTGGGCCGTCCACGACAACAGGTTGTTGAGCACCGTGTCGGTCGACTGGATCATGGCCCACATCCACGAACCGATGACGGTGTTGAAACCGGTCGTCTTGTCGAGCCACTGGGCCTCGGTGGTGATCTGCGCACCCGAAGCGTCGATAGCCTTGCGGGCATACTCGGCAGCCTTGCGATAGGCGGCCTCGCCGGTCGGGACGGTCGCGTACTGCTCGTCGAAACCGCCCAGCCACAGGTAGGCCCGGGCCTTGAGACCGTAGACCACGGCCAGCGAAGGCAGGTTCTTCGTTGCGGGCGTATAATCGGCCAACAGCTCCTCGGCAGCGTCGAGGTCCTCGAAGATGAATTCGAACATCTCTTCGCGCGTAGCACGCGGGTTGTTCTCCAACTCCTCCATGGTCATGCCCTCGCGGGCGATGGGCACCGTCAGACCGGCCACGGCCGAAACGTCGTACGAACGCTCGCCCTCGGCCGAAGCCTTGGCCGGCAGCGGGTCGTAGAGACGCGCCAAGTCGAGGTAGCAGAACGCGCGGAACGCCTTGGCAACGCCCTGATTATGGTTTGCGGCCTCGCTCTGGCCGAAAAGCGCGATGGCCTCGTTGGTCGTATAGATGAACTTGTAATAATTGTCGTAGAAGAACCGCGACACGTAGCCCGAAGCATCGAGCCCGGTCGAGTTGCAGGGATAGAGATAGGCCTGCCAGCGGTCGTAGTACTGGTTGCCGCCCGGCATATTGCCGCTGACGGGGAAGACCTCGCCGGCCAGACGGTCCAGCGCACCCATGATGCCCGGATAACCGAAGTCGAAGTGCTCCTCGATATCGACATAGTTGGTGATGAGGATCGTCGGCATGGCGGCAACGACCCCGTCCTGTGCGAACGGCGACTCGGCGATCTGCCCGCCGGTAGCGTATCCGCTCTCGGGGAAAGTCTCCTCGATACACCCCGCGCACAATACGGCGGAGCCGAGAAGAACGACCGTAGATTTTATGATCTGATTCATTTTCATACTGATTCGTCGTTAAAAATTTAGAACGTTACCGTCAGACCGCCCGAGAAAGTGCGGATCGGGGCATAGTAATAGGGGTTCGAGGCACCGTTGATGCTCTGACGCGGATCGAGACCCTGCCGCTGCGACCAGTACCATACGTTGTCGCAAGCCAGATAGACGCGCAGTTTCTCGACGAGGAACTTGCGGGTGATGCGCTGCGGCAGCGTGTAGCCGAGCGTGATGTTCTGGATGTTGAGATACGAAGCGTCGGTCAGGAAACGGTTCGATGTACCGTTCTGGTTGGGATCGTTGTAGGCAAAACGCGGAATGTTCGACCCCGTGTTGCTTTCGCTCCACGACTTGAGCAGGTCGCGGTGGTAGTTGGTGCCGGTAGAAGTACCCTGCGGCGAACCCATGTAGAACCGGTAGCCCTCATCGAACACCTGACCGCCGATCTGGTAGGTAAAGCCGAGCGAGAGGTCGACACCGTAGAAGCGCAGCGAGGTGCTGAAACCGCCGTAGAGGTCGGGCAGCGCATCGCCCTGCATTTCGCGGCCTTCGGCCGAAGCGGTCGAATAGTCCGTGGTTTTCACACGCTCCACTTTGCCCGTTTCCTCGTTGGTCTGGTAGGTATACCACATGGATTTACCCGTCTTCTCCTCGACACCGGCGTAGGTAGGCATGTAGAACGAGAACACGGACTGCCCCTCGGTGTAGAAACGGCTGCCGCTCTGGCGGCCTACGTAACGGCCGTCGGAAGTAGTATTGTTCTTATACTGCTCGGGAAGCCGCACCAGCTTGTTCTTGTAGTGGGTCATGTTGAGCGAAAAATCCCACACGAGGTTCTTCGTACGGATCAGATCGGCATTCAGCTCGATTTCGACACCGCGGTTGACCATGTCGCCGATGTTGGTCCAGATCGAAGTATAACCGGCCTCCATGGGAGTGGCGAGCTGGAAGAGCATGTCCGAAGTCTTGCGGTTGAAGAATTCGACGCTACCGCTCAGGCGGTCGTTCCACAAACCGAATTCGACACCGACGTTGAAGTTGGAGTTGGTCTCCCACGTGATGTCGGGATTACCCTTCTGAGCAAGCACGCTGGTCACACCGCCATTGCCGTCGCTTTCGATGCTGTAGTAGTCGACATAGCGGTAGTAGGTGTCGGCAGTCGCACCGAGGTTGTCGTTACCCTGCGAACCGTAGGAAACCTTCAGTTTCAACATATTGAGCCAGCCTTTGGTGCCGTCCATGAACCCTTCTTTCGAGATGAGCCATGCGGCGCCCGCCGACCAGAAGTTGCCCCAGCGGTGGTCGGGGTGGAAACGCGACGAAGCATCGCGGCGGTACGAACCCGAGATGAAATATTTCTCGTCGTAGTTGTATTGGGCGCGGAAGAAATAGCCCTCGTTGTTGTATTCGAGCACCGAAGAACCCGAACGCGACGAATCGACCGTAGCACCGCTCAACTCAAGGTTGTCGGGCGAGAACATGACCGTCTTGCTGCCATAGAGGCCGTACTGCTTGCGGTTGTACATTTCGTGGCCCAACAACAGGTCTACGTTGTGCTTGTCGGCGAAGGTCTCGCTGTAGGAAAGCAGCTGCTGCAAGTTGTAGGCGATGTCGCGCGAATGAGCCTTGTAGATCGCACCGCCCGACGAAGCGAACTGGCCATAGAAGGGGTTCTGCAACTCCGTGCTGCGCGTCTCATCGAGCGACACGTTGCCGTTGACCGTAAATTTCAAACCTTTGTACAGGTTGAAATCGAGGAAACCGCCCGCCATCATGGCGTTGCCCTCGTTGATGTAGCGGTTCAGCTGGATGTCCTGCAAGTCGTTGCTCGTACCACCGTTGGAGCGCAGCGCACCGCCGTTGCGGCCGTCGCCCGTATCGTAGAGCTTCATGCCGTATTGGTCGATCATGATGTTGCCGTTGCCGTCGCGCATGTAGACCGGATAGATCGGCGCCATCCGGATGGCCGTAGCGAATGCGTTGCCGCCGTCGGCGTTGCCTTCGCCCTGACCGTCGCCGCTTTCGTTGATCTTGTTGCCGTTGTTCCATACGAAATGGGTGTACGACATGTTGGCGCCGATCTTCAGCCACTTCTTGGCCTGATAGTCGGCACGCAGGCGGGCCGTATAGCGTTCGTTGCTCGAACCGTCGATGATACCCGTGTTGTCCAGATAGCCCAGCGACGCGTAGAAGTTGGAACGGTCCGTAGCGCCTGCCACGCTCACGTTATACTCCTGACGGAACGAGGTTTTGTAGATCTCGTCGAGCCAGTTGTCGGCTTTCAGCAAATACTGCCGACCGTTGTAGTCGACCAGACGACCCTCCGTGGCGAGCGGGTTCAGACGACCGTTCTCGCCGATGAGGTTCTGCCCCTCGGGTACCGTCATCACATTGTAGCCCAAACCTCCGGCGAGGTTCGACGTCAGCAGTTTGTTGGCGGCGATGTTGGCCGAAAGGGCATCGTAGTTCTGATCGAGGGTATAATAATTGTACAGCGCCTTGTAGTGCATTTCGTAGTATTCGCCTGCGTTGTCCGCAATGTCGTAGGTGCGCAGGGCGCGGGTGTTCAGACCCCATTTGCCGTCGAAAGTCACCACGGCATCGCCGGCCTTGGCACGCTTGGTGGTCACCATGATCACACCGTTGGCACCGCGGGCTCCGTACAAGGCGTTGGAAGCAGCATCCTTAAGCACCGAGATCGATTCGATGTCAGCCGCATTGATGTTGTTGATATCGCCATCGTAGGGCACGCCGTCGACGATCCACAGCGGGGTGTTCTGCGCCGACATGGAGCCGTAGCCGCGGACGAAGATCTTCTGGCCCGAACCCGGACGGCCCGATTCCGAGGCGAACTGCACGCCCGAGACCTTGCCCACAAGCGCATCCTGCACGTTCGACGACTGGGTTTTGATCAGGTCGTCCGATTGGATCATCTTGGCCGAGCCGGTGAAGGCTTCCTTGCGGGCCGTACCGAACGCCACCACGATCACATCGTCGATCGCCTGCGAATCTTCGTTCAGCGAGATATCGATATGCGTTTTGCCGGCAATGGCGATCGTTTTGGATTCGTATCCGATGAACGATACGGTCAGCGACCCGTCGGCAGGTGCCGCAACGGAGAAACTGCCGTCTGCATTCGACGTCGTACCGACAAGCGTGCCGTCGACCAAGATGGTCGCACCCGCCACCGGAGCACCATCGGGGCCCGAGACCGTGCCGGACACCTGCCGGTTCTGAGCCCCGACGAACATCGCTCCGGCGCCCAAAACAGCAATTAACGATAGTACAAGTTTTCTTACCATAAACGTTAATTTTTAGTGGTTTTTTAAAATAAAAACCGGGACGCATAGGGCGGCGAGCTTGCGATATGCAAGAAGCTGATAATAAGCGACATAAATAAAAGAGCCCGAAGCAAATCGGGCTCGAAAAAACGGCGCGGTCGCCAGAAAGTTACCTGTCGGACATTCGCAAACCGAAGAACGACAGCTTGTTAGAAGTGCCATCCGCCTGCAAAACGCAACTTATCCATAACCGCAAACCGCTCCGGACCGGAAACAAAAAGCGAGGATTCCGGGAAGGGAATCCTCGCTTTGCCGAATGGATGACAGAAGCGTCAGTTGTTGACGTATCCTGCGTTCTGGTTTCCGAAGTTGGGGTTGTTGTGGAGCTCTTCCTGCGGAACGGGCCATACCCACTTGCTGTTCGCCGCATCGACGGTCAGCTCGAAAACGCTGCTGCCGCCCGTGAGGAAACCGATGCAGGCCGTCTGCGCATCCCGGGCGATGCCTTGGTGCCACCGCTTGAGGTCGAACAGCCGGCGCCCCTCGCCGATGAACTCGCGGGCCGATTCGTCCTGAATCTCCTTGAAGAGCGCTTCGCCCGTGCTGCCGACGGCATCCAGACCGCGGGCTTGGCGCAGGGCGTTGAGCGGGGTGAGCGCGTCGCCGTTGTTGCGGTACTGCGCTTCGGCCTCGATCAGGTACATCTCGGCCACCCGGAAGATCTTGGGCATGTTCTTGTAGGTCAGCACCGAAGCCGAGGTGAACAGGTCGCGGTTGCCCGTCAGCTTGACCAGCAGCCAGCCGTCGGTGTTCGCCCCGTTGTCGATCTCCTTGATGTGCGAAGCCGAGACGCAGGGCCCGTAGCGGTAGTCTTTGGCGGTGTCGAACAGGTCGCAGACCCACTGTTCGGGAACATAGGCCGGGCTGTAGATGAAGTAGCCTGCGGCGTTCCACGTGCCGTTCGAATAGTCGTAGGTGGTGTTGTCGACCAGCGGAAGCGTCGTCGACGTGAGGCTCAGCTGGAAGATCGTCTCGGACGAAGTGTCATTCATCCACATCTGCTCCATCTGGCTTTTGGACGTGATGAGCGGATAGGCCCCGTAGAGCGAACGGGCATAGGCGATCGCGTCGTCGTAGCGGTGCATCTGCAAGGCCACCTGCGCTTTCAACGCCGTGATGGCGTCGACGGTGACGTAGGGCGAATCGGCCGCGCCCGGAGTGTCGACGATCTTCTCGGCTGCAGCGATGTCGTCGAGAATGCGCTGGTAGGTCTGCTCCAGCGTGCCGCGGCTGTGCTGTGCGGCCGGATCGTAGGAAACGGGGGTCGGGATGCCCAACTGCGACGAGGCGCGTTCGGGCTCGTAGTCCTCGCAGAAGCGCAGTGCCAGCTGGTGGAACACGTAGGCGCGGATCAGGTGGAGTTCGCCCTTGTAGAAAGTGAGCACGTCGGCGTTGTCGGGATCGTTGGCCGCAGCCTGCTCGGCCCGCATGATGGCGTAGTTGATCGACGCGACGACAGAGTAGTATTTCGACCAGATGTCGTTCACGTCCTGATCGGTGGCGTTGAGCTGCCAGCGCGAGAAATAGCCGCCGCGGTTGCCCGAGTTGGTGGTTTCGTTGAACAGGTCGGTGTAGTATTCGGGGTAGCGCATGTAGTCGTAGCCCGAAACGGTGGTCAGCTGGTTGTAGATCCCGTTGCGCAACCCCTCCACGTAGATCAGCGCTGCGGCATCGGAGCCTGCGACGTCGGTGTCGGGCGTGAGGTCCAGATCGCACGAGACGAATCCGCAGCCCAGACCGAGCGCCGCGATCAGATATACTATTTTTTTCATATCGTTTGTTTTTGGTTTTTGGGGTTTAGAACGTGAACTCGCAGCCGAAGGTCCATTGACGCGAGTTGGGGTATACGTCGGCGTCGAACGCTCCGATGTCGCCGGTCAGGTCGCCGCCCGCCACTTCGGGGTCGAATCCGTTGTAGCCGGTGACGGTCAGCAGGTTGCGCGCTCCGACATAGACCTTGAGCCCCTTGATGAACTTCGTCTTCCGCAGCAGCTGCGAGGGCAGCGTGTAGGAGAGCTGGATGTTCTTCAGACGCAGGAACGAGGCCTCTTCGATCATGCGCGAATCGAACTGGGTCTCGTAGTAAAGCGCCGGGTATTTGGTCCGGTCGCCCGGCTTTTTCCAGTAGTCCAGCACTTCGTCGACCTGTCCGTAGTTGCCGCCGAAATAGGTGTTGGCCGCAAAATAGAGGTTGTTGTTGCACATGTAATTGCCGGCCACCCATGCGAAGTCGGCGAGCAGGCCGATGCCCTTCCACGAAACGTTGAGCCCGAAGCCGCCCGAGTAGGGTGCCAGCACCGACTTGTTGAGGTCCACTTCGACGGCTTCGTCGTAGTCGGTGGTGATGCCGCCGTCGGCCGCGGTCCATTGGGGCTCGCCGGTCTCGGGGTTCACCCCGCGCCACTCCTGCATGTAGAATTCGCCGAAAGGCTTGCCCACGACATAGTACATCGACGTGCCGTCGCCCATGCTGGCCTGCTTGAGGTCCTTCTCCCAGAGCTTGGTCATCTGGTTGCGGTTGTAGTTGAAGTTGGCGTAGAAGTTCACCGACCAGTCCTTGTTGGTGAAGATGTCGTAGTTGAGGTTGATGTCGACGCCCGAGTTGCGCATGCCGCCGATGTTCGACATCTGGCTCGAGAAGCCGCTCGACAGGGCCAGCGGTTTGTTCATCAGCATGTCGGTGGTCTGACGGCGGTACCACTCCACGTTCAGCCGCAGTCTCTTCCACAGCTCGATGTTGGCGCCGACGGTCAGCGTACCCTGCTTCTCCCACGCCAGCGACGAGTTGCCGGCATTGTTGAGTATCCACGAAGCCGAACCGTTGTAGGGATAGCGGCTCGAAACGATCGTTTCATATTGGTCGTAGTTGCCGATGCCCGAGTTGCCCTGCGTACCGTACGATACTTTCACCGAAAGGTTGGTGACGGTGCTGTTGTCGGCGAGGAAACCCTCTTTTTTCAGATTCCACATGCCGCCCACCGACCAGAACGTGGCGCCGCGGTTGTTGGCGCCGAAGCGCGAGCAGGCATCGTAGCGCACCGAGCCGTCGACGAAGTATTTTTCGTCGAAGTCGTATTCCACGCGGCCGAACACCGAGTTGTAGGCATACTGGCTCAACGTGTAGGAGGGCAGGGCCGAGACCTCGGTGCCCTTGTTCAGGAAGATCAGGTCGGGATTGGTGAGCCCTTTGACACCGATGCTCATCGCTTCGTTGTTGCCATAGATGCTTTCCTGACCGATCAGGGCCGAGACGTGGTGCCGGTCGGCAACGGTGAAACGGTATTCGGCCGTATTGGTCCACGTCCACACGTAGCTGCGCTGGAATCCTTCGCTCATCGTGCCCGAGCCTTTCGGACCGGTCGCCGTGGGGTAGTCCGGGCTGTAGACGGCCTTGCTGCGATAGTCGAAAGCGTTGGCCGAGAGCTGCGAACGGATGCTGAGCCCCTCGACGGGCGTCAGTTCGACGAACGCGCTTCCGTTCAGCTGCAAACGGTTGTTGTTCTTGTAGTACCACTCATCGGCAATGGCGGGGTTGTCCGTTCCGTACTGGTCGAGGAAGCGGAGTGGCTTGCCGTCTTCGCCGACTGCGGGCTGATAGGCCGGAATGAGCAGCGAAGCGAACATCGGGTTGCTGGTGTAGAGACCGCCTGCCGATGCGGCCGTGGTGGCGTTGTCGGCCTTCTGGTAGCCCACGCCGAGGCTCATGCCGGCCTTCAGCCAGTCGGTGGCTTGGGTGTCGACGTTGGTGCGGAACGTGTAGCGGGTCACGGCCGAACCGGGCAGGATGCCCTGCTGGTCGAGGTAGCCGCCCGAGAAATAGTACGACGTGCGCTGCGAACCGCCCGACACGCCGAAGTCGACCTGATACATCGGCGCATTGTTCTGCATGATCTCGTCGAACCAGTCTACATCGACGCTTTCGTCGATGCCGTAATAGTTGACGATGGTGCTGCGCCACCCTTCCACAATACTGGGGTCGGTATAGTCCATACCGTTGCTTGCGGCATATATGGCGGCCTGATAGTCGAGCAGCTGGTCGGTGTTCATCCGCTTCAGACGCGGCTTGATGGCGTTCGAGAACGAATACTGCGCCCGCAGCGTGACGGTGGCGCCGTTCTGGCCGCGCGCACCCTTTTTCGAGGTCACGTAAATGACGCCGTTGGCCGCGCGCGAACCGTAGATCGAAGTGGCCGAAGCGTCTTTCAATATGTTGATCGAGGCGATGTCGCTCTGGTTCATGGCCAGCAGCGTGCCGGTGGTGATCGGGGCGCCGTCCAACAGAATCAGCGGCTCGTTGCCTGCCGAGATCGAACCCATGCCGTGCAGGCGGATCGTCGACGCGTCGGTCAGCTCGCCCGAGCTGCTGAATATTTGCAGACCCGGAACCTGCCCCTGCAAGGCGTCCATCACGTTGTTCGACGGGCGGTCTTCGAGTTTGTCGCCCTTGACCTGATCGACCGAACCGATGATGGTGCCCACCTTGCGGCCGGAACCGTAGCCCACCACCACCACGTCGTCGATGGCTTGGCTGTCTTCGGCGAGGATTATGTCGATGTCGGTCTTGCCTGCTACGGCGACTTGCTGCGGGCGGTAGCCGATGAACGACACGGTCAGCGTGCCGTCGGCAGGCGCCGCGATGGAGAAGCGGCCGTCGACAGAAGTCGTGGTACCGTTCGTGGTGCCGTCGACGATGACCGATGCACCGACGACAGGCTGGCCGTCGGAAGCGGTAACGGTACCCGATACCTGCCGCGATTGGGCGAGCGCCAGTGCGCACGAGCCCAAAACGGCAACGAACAATAGTACAATTCTTCTTACCATAAGCGTAAGTTTAATTTGGGATTTGTAAAATAAAAAACACGGAGCGACGGGACGCAAAAGCAAAGCGCTGATAGTCAAACGATTAGTCTCTAAACCATATGAATTGCCATGAAAAACGGACACTTTGTTGATAATCAGCAAGAACCAAGCCGCGAACCGAGGGCGGGGAGCCGGAACGCCCCCGGACGGGTTGCCAAAAAGTAACCTCTGCGGCCCGCAGAACGGGTGGACAATAAGCTATTTGGGCCGATTCATCCTTCAAAATGCGGTGCTTAATCGTTACCTTTAACGCCGAATCGAACTTGAAACCAAGCCGTAAGCGGATGAGAAATACGTTCAAAATACTTTTCTATCTGAAGAAGAATGCACCCCTGAAAAACGGCCGGATTCCGGTCATGGCCCGCGTCACGCTCTGCGGCCAGCGCGTGCAGCTGTCGACGCATCTGAATGTCGAGCAGGATGCGTGGTGCCCGGCAGCCGGGCAGGTGGCGGGCCGCGGACGCGCCGCCGAAGAGACCAACCGCCAGCTGGCCGACATCCGCTACCGGCTCGAACAGTGCTACCGGACGCTTTTTCTGAGCGGCGTGCCGGTCACTCCCACCATGGTCAAGGAGGCTTATCTGGGCATCTCGCAGGCCCGCAACCGCATCGTCGAGTTCTTCCGCCGCCACAACGAGGAGTTCCGCCGCATGGTGGGCGTGAGCCGCAGCATGGCCACCTATAATAAATATAGGTGTGTCTGCCAGCATCTGGAACGTTACATCGCCCAGACCTACCGGCGCGACGATCTGGCTTTCTCCCAGCTCGACAAGGCTTTCGTCACCGGATTCCATGCCTATATCGTGCAGAAATGCAGCCACAAGAAGAACACGGCATGGGTCTATATGATCGCGCTGAAACATGTGCTGATGCTGGCCCGCAGCAAGGGCTACTTGACAAGCGACCCTTTTGCCGGATACAAGCTCCACAGCGAGTTCGTCAACCGCAACTATCTGAGCGAAGAGGAGATAACCCGCATCATGCAGCTGGAACTTCCTGCCGGGGGATGGCAGCTCGTGCGCGACGCCTTTCTGTTCAGCTGTTTCACGGGGCTTTCCTATGTCGACCTCTGCGGCCTCACCCGGCGGCATATCCAGCAGGAGGGCAGCCACGCATGGATCGGGCTTACCCGTCGCAAAACGGGCACCGAGGTCTGCGTACGCCTGTTCGCCGTGCCGCTGGCCATTCTCGAACGCTATCTGCCTGCCGGAAACGACGATCCGATCTTCCGCCTGCCCGGCAACGGCTGGTGCAACAAGCGACTGGAGCAGATTACGGCTGCGGCGGGTATCTCCAAACGGGTCACGTTCCACACTGCCCGCCACACCTTCGCCACGACCATCACCCTCTCGCAGGGGGTCGCCATCGAAACCATCAGCAAACTACTGGGCCACAAAAACATACGCACCACGCAGATTTATGCCGTCATCACGCATTCGACGCTCGACGGCGAGATGAACCGCCTTTCCGAACGCATCGACACGCTCTACCCGCAGGCTGCCGTCGCCGAACTTCGCAAATAGTTCGACGTTCGTAGCGCCGTTTTGCTTTCACCTTGTTAGCTGCGCAGGGGCTTCCGCTAACAATCCGTTCGTTTTGCTCTTTTTTTCAATAAAGGCCGAAAGTTGTCTCGCTCGGACAATTACAATTCGAAAGCGGTTTCTTAAAATCGGGGATAAAATGTAATCTTAAATTTACTTTTCGCAAAACAATCGTCATGTTGCTAAATTTTCTTATAAATATTCTTGCTTTTCGGCTTTCCGTTTCTTACCTTTGCAATGAGCTTTTTATTTTAAAAAACCACTAAAAATTAACGTTTATGGTAAGAAAACTTGTACTATCGTTAATTGCTGTTTTGGGCGCCGGAGCGATGTTCGTCGGGGCTCAGAACCGGCAAATATCCGGTACGGTTACCAATTCCGAGGGTCAGCCGATCGTCGGAGCGACCGTACTGGTCGACGGGACGTCGGTGGGTACGACGACCGGTTCCAACGGCAAGTACACCGTTGCGGCACCTGCCGACGGCACGCTGACCGTGTCGTTCATCGGCTATCAGGCACAGCAGGTGGCCGTGGCCGGCAAGACCGTGCTCGACGTAACCCTCGCCGAAGATACGCAGGCTATCGATGACGTCATCGTCGTAGCTTACGGTACGGCCAAGAAAGAATCCTTCACCGGTTCGGCTGCGGTCATCAAGTCCGAGAACCTCGAAAAACGCGTCGTTTCCAACGTCTCGAAAGCGCTCGAAGGACAGGTCGCAGGCGTGCAGACCACCTCGGGTACGGGCCAGCCGGGATCGAGCGCATCGGTTTCCATCCGCGGCTTCGGTTCGATCAACGCCAGCTCGCAGCCGCTTTATGTGGTCGACGGTGTGGCCTATTCCGGTTCGATCAACGCCATCAACCCGGACGACATCGAATCGATCACCGTGCTCAAGGATGCTTCGGCCGGAGCGCTCTACGGTGCGCGCGGCGCCAACGGTGTGATCGTCATCACCACCAAGCGCGGCCGTCAGGGCGACGTAGACGTCAATTTCAAAGCTACGCTGGGCGTGTCGTCGCGTGCGATTCCCAACTACGACCTCGTCAACCAGCGCGAATACGTCGAGCTGAACTGGCAGTCGCTCTACAATTCGGCCTACTTTACGGGAGGATACACCGATGCGGCCGCTCGTCAGTACGCCTCGTCGCGTCTGGGCGGCACGCTGGGCGCCGCCTACAACCCGTTCAAGAACTACAGCTGGGCCGATCTGGTCGATCCCGCCACGGGCAAGGTCCGTGCCGACGCCGTTTCGGCTTGGGATGAAAGCTGGATCGACGAAGTGACCGACAACGCAGCCTTCCGTCAGGAATATCAGGCTTCGATTTCGGGCGGCAACAACATCCACCGCGGAAGCATGTCGATCAGCTACCTCGACGAGGACGGTATCCTCAAGTCTACGAACTTCCAGCGCTACACGGGCCGCGTAAGCTACGACACCACGCCCAAGCATTGGTTCGCAGGCGGTATGAACGCCAACTTCGCCCACTCGAAGTCCAACACCAACCGTTATACGGGTTCGTCCAGCTCCAACGTCTTCTATTCGGCTCAGCTCATGGCCCCGATCTATCCGGTCTACATGAAGGATGCCGAGGGCAAGAACCTGCTCGGCGAGAACGGCAAGAAGCAGTACGACTACGGCGAAACCCGTCCGCAGGATACCAACACCAACGTGATCGCCGGGTTCTACGACGACCCGACCTCGAACACTACGGAAAGCCTTTCGGCCCGCACCTACCTCACTTTCGGCAGCGACAGCGAGAAAGCCGGGGCCTTGCAGGGTCTGAAGTTCACGGCCAACTTCGGCGTGGACTACCAGATGTCCAACAACATGCAGTACTACAACCGGCTGCACGGCAACCAAGCCTCGAACGGCGGTCTGATCTACAAGTACAACTATCGCTACATGACCTACACGTTCAACCAGCTGCTGACCTACAACCGCACCTTCGCCGACAAGCACGAGGTCAGCGCCCTGCTGGGTCATGAGTTCTACAGCTACGAGGAGAACTACCTCGAAGCCAGCCGTTCGGGTCTTGTGGAGGGTCTCTACGAGGTGGTCGGCGCCACGATCAACTCGGCGGAATCCAGCACCGCGGACCACCGGATCGAATCCTACTTCGCACGTCTGAACTACGGTTACGACAACAAGTACTACATCGACGCCAGCTGGCGTACCGACGGTTCGTCGCGTTTCGCGCCCGACACTCGTTGGGGCCATTTCTGGTCGGTCGGCGCTTCGTGGCGCATCTCGCAGGAGCAGTTCATGAAGAACGTGTCGTGGCTCGACAACCTGACGCTCAAGGCTTCGTACGGCGTGCAGGGCAACGAGGGCATTCTCGATGCCGCCGGCTACGACAACTACTACGGCTGGCAGGGCTACTACGATGTCAATTCGACGGGCAGCAGCTACGGTTTCTCGCTCGCACAGCTGGCCAACCCCAGCCTCACGTGGGAGAAGAACGCCAACTTCAACGTGGGTATCGAGGCCGCCCTGTTCGGCAGCCGGCTCAATCTGGAAGTCGAGTATTACAACCGCAAGACGACCGACATGATTCTGGAGCGTCCGATGGCATTCTCGAGCGGTTTCGAATCTTATCTCGACAACATCGGCGAGATGCGCAACACGGGTTGGGAGATTTCGTTGAACGGCGTGCTGATCGACAAGCCCGACATGCGTTGGGACGTGACCGTCATGGCCGCCACGCAGAACAACAAGGTGCTCAAGCTGACGCCCGAGACTCCCGAAATCGTCGACGGTTCGCGCATCATCCGCGAGGGTCTGCCCATCTATACCTATTACATGCCCAAGTTCGCAGGTGTCGATCCGGCAACGGGTGCCGCACTCTACTGGGCTTATGACAAGGACGAGACAGGCAACATCGTCAACGAGTACATCACCTCCGACACGGCCAAGGCTTCGGGCAGCCGTTACTATTGCGGCAGCCGCATCCCCGACCTCTTCGGCAGCATCGGCACCAACTTCCGCTGGAAGGGTCTCGACGTCTCGATCCTGACCACCTACTCGATCGGCGGCAAGGTCAACGAAGGCATCTACAGTTCGACGATGAATCCGTTCTACTACGGCCAGACGTTCCACAAGCACCAGCTGCGTGCTTGGAAGCAGCCGGGCGACATCACCGACGTTCCGCGCGTCGAGGTCGGCACCAGCAGCATCTCTTCGGACCGTTTCCTCGTCGACGCTTCGTACTTCGCCATCAAGAACATCACCGTGGGTTATACGATCCCCCGCAAGGCGGCCAGCTACATCGGCATGAAGAGCGTCCGCGTCTATTGTTCGTTGGACAACTTGGCCCTCTTCACCCACTTGAAAGGTATGAACCCGACCTATTCGCTCACCGGTTCGACGGGCTTCGTCTACACGCCCTCGCGCAGCTTCGTGGCAGGTCTGGACATCAAATTCTAACTTTAACCGCAGATCAAGATTATGAAAAGAATATTTTTATTGGGTATCGCGGCCTCCCTCGCGTTCTCCTGTTCGAAGGATTCGCTGGAGACGTTCCCCGGGAACAAGGTGCCGGGCGACGTGGTCTACGGCAGCACCGACAATGCCCAGTCGGCTCTCACCGGAACGTTGGCCAACTTGGGTATCGGCGGCTGGCAGGGCAACTACAGTTCGGGCATCGGCTTCGGTCTGACCGAAACTTATCTGACCGGCGACGCACTGGCCGAGGACTACGTACTTTCGGGTTCGGGCAAAGGCTGGATGTGGCAGACCTATTCCTACAGCATCAAAAGTTGGTTCGACGATCCGCGTCTTCAGTGCGCCACTACGTGGAATTGCTACTACACCACCATCAATTCGTGCAACAACCTCATCGGCGCAGGCGATCTGCTTTCGGAGAGCACCCAAGGCAAATACATCCTCGGTCAGGCCTATGTCCTGCGTGCTTTCTGCTACCACATGCTGGCTCAGGTCTACGCTCGTGCTTACTTCTATTATCCTGAGGACCCGTGCGTCCCGGTTTATCTGGAGCCTACGACTTCCGAAACCAAGGGTGCCGCCCGTTCGACCAACAAGTTTGTTTACGAGGAGGCCATCTATCCCGATCTGACGACCGGTATCGGTTTGCTCGACGAGGCTCTGAAAGCCGGAATCGTCCGCAGCAACAAGACCGAGATCGACTACTACGTGGCCAACGGCATCAAGGCCCGCGTCGCTCTGACCATGCACAAGTGGGACGATGCCGTCGCAGCGGCCGACGAGGCGTTGAAAGGTTATGCAGGCAAGGAGACGCTCACCGCAGCGCAGCTCGCCAGCGGCATGAACGACATCACGGCGCTGCCCAGCGTCATGTGGGGCGATGTCAAGACCACCGACAACTACGGCATGTATCTCTCGTTCCAGTCGCAGATGGACGCCGGTCACGACGGTTATGCCAAGACCGCCCGCCGTTGCTGCACGGCTTGGCTCTGGAACCGCATGAACGCAACCGATGCACGCCGCGCATGGTGGTTGGGCGACTTCGACAACGCCAATTATCAGGCTTCCGGCGAGAATATCCGCTATTGTCAGGTGAAGTTCAAGTTCAAGGGCGATTCGTGGTTGGGCGACTACATCTACATGCGTGCCGAGGAGATGCTGCTGACCGCTGCCGAGGCCTATTGCCAGCAGGGCAACGACGAGCAGGCCCGCATCTATCTCAACCGGTTGATGGCCAACCGCGACAGCGCTTACAAGAACGCATCGAAGTCGGGCAAGGAGCTCGGCACGTTGGCCGCAGGCAGCGACGGCGCAGGTACGACGGGTTCGCTCCTCGAGGAGATTCTCATCCAGCGCCGCATCGAGCTGTGGGGCGAGTACGGCCGTCTGTTCGACATCAAGCGTCTGGGGCAGGGTTTCAAGCGTGTGGCCGTCGACGAGGAGGACAACCCCGATTTCAGCCCGGCATCGCTCATTCCGTCCCGCGACACGCAGTCGCCCGGCACTTTCGCTTGGGTGCTTCTTCTCCCGCAGAAGGAGTTGGACGGCAACCCCAACATCGTGCAGAACCCGCTCGGCGACACCGCAGAATAATCATTCAACGCATTAAAAATCATACGATATGAAAAACATCGTTAAATCGTTCTTCGCAGCTGCTTTCCTACTCGCGTTCGGGGGGGGGTGCAGTCAGGACCAAGAGGTCGCCAAGTTCGATACTTCGGGCGAGAACTCCGAACTGGCTTATTTCGCCAACTCCGAGACCTCGGTTTCGCTCGACGCTTCGGTTCCCGGGACGCAGACCGCAGAGATCTATCTGCTGCGTCAGAGCGCCAGCAAGGAGTTTACGGTCGCCCTTTCGGTCTCCGGCAG
Source organism: Alistipes sp. (assembly GCA_029060215.1). Taxonomy (GTDB): domain Bacteria; phylum Bacteroidota; class Bacteroidia; order Bacteroidales; family Rikenellaceae; genus Alistipes. The sequence goes on along the minus strand of JAIDUK010000019.1, from coordinate 9,153 downwards.
CACCGATTTCATTTCGGTGCCCGAAACCGTCACGTTCAAGGCCGGCGAATACAAGGCTTCGATCTTTCTGGAGTTGCTCAAGGATGAGTTCGTGCCGGGCAACGACTACGCCGTAAGGATCACGGCCGTCAATCCCGAGGTCGATCCCGAGACGCAGAGCCCCAACCAAATCGGCACCAAGAATGCCGCTTTGGTGTTCAAGGCCTCGCTCGCGCTTACTTGGCAGCCCTGCTACGTGCTCAAGGATTTCTCCAAATTGCTTTCCAACGACCTGACCGAAGCCGATTATGTGCTCGGCACCGACGGCAGCCCCGTCGTGCAGGGCGGTGTCTACTCCTACAACTTCTGGTGGGAGGGCGATGACGACGAGCCGACCCTCGAGCGGGCCGCAGGCACCAACACGTTCCGTCTGACCAATTGGGGCGGCGGCGTCAACCTCATCTTCTCGGTCGATCCGTCGAAGACGGTCACCGTCGACGGCAAGGAGTATGCGTCCGTCACCGTTTCCGATCAGTACATCGGTTCCGACCATTCGACCTACGGCAAGGTCTACGTCTGCGACGGTCAGACCTATAGTCCGAGCAAGTTCCCCGCCAGTGAGTTCCCCAGCTATTGGGACGGCGGACAGACCTTCGTCTTCCATATGATGTACTTCATAAGCGACGGCTATTTCGACAATCCGGCCCGCGAGACTTTCGTCATGAATGCCGGTGAATAGCCGGACGGCTATTCGTTTTCAGGAGAGCTTCCCTTCGCGGGTGGCTCTCTTTTTGTTTTTGTCCATATTTTCGTAACTTCGTCGGTCCGAATCGTCGGATACGACACCAAAACACCATTACCTATGTCTTTCTCTGAAATAGCGCCCGGCATCCGCTACGTCGGCGTCAACGACCGCACCACCACGCGCTTCGAAGCCTTGTGGCCCCTGCCCGCAGGCGTTTCGTACAACGCCTATCTGGTCATCGGCGAGCGCATCGCCCTGATCGACACCGTCGAGCAGCGTTTCGGCGGCATCCTCTTCGACAACATCCGCCGCGAGATCGGCGACCGGCCCATCGACTATCTGGTCATCAACCACATGGAGCCCGACCATTCGTCGTCCATCGAGGCCCTGCGGCTGCGTTACCCCGGCATCCGGCTCGTCGGCAATGCCAAGGCCCTGCAAATGGTCGAGGGTTTCTACGGCGTCGGGGCTCCGACGGTCGAGGTCGCGGAGGGTTCGACGCTCGATCTGGGCGGTCTGTCGCTCGCTTTCTTCATGGCCCCTATGGTCCATTGGCCCGAAACCATGGTCACGTGGTGCCCCGAGCGGCGCACCCTCTTTTCGGGCGATGCGTTCGGTACGTTCGGCGCCCTCAACGGCGGCATCACCGATTCGCAGCTCGACCCTGCGCTCTATTGGGACGAGATGCGCCGCTACTACGCTTCCATCGTCGGTAAATACGGCGCTCCCGTGCAGAAGGCCTTGCAGAAGGTCCGCGGGCTCGACCTCGCCACCGTCTGTTCCACCCACGGGCCCGTGTGGCAGGAGCAGATTCCGCAGGTGCTCGACCTCTACGACCGCATGAGCCGTTACGAGGGCGAGCCCGGCGCAGTCATCGCCTACGGTTCGATGTACGGCAACACCGCGCAGATGGCCGAGCGCTTGGCTCGTCATTTGGCCGAGGCGGGCGTCAAAAAGATCGCCGTACACGACCTCACCTACTCCGACCCGTCGTTCGTCTTGCGCGACATCTTCCGCTACGACACCCTCGTCGTCGGCAGCCCCACCTACAACGGCGCCCTCTTCCCGCCCGTGGCCCGGTTGCTCGAAGCGGTCGCCGCCCGCGGCATCCCGCAGCGCAATTTCGCTTTCTTCGGTTCGTTCTGCTGGGCCGGATGCGCCGTGCGCAGCATGGCCGAGTTCGCCCAGCGCATGAAGTGGGAGCCCGTCGGCGATGCCGTCGAGATGAAACAGGGTTTCTCCGCCGATGCCGACGCCGCCTGCCGGACTTTGGCGCAGCAGATCGCCGCGCGCATCGGGCAGTAAAGGGGCGGACCGCATCGGGACCGCGAAAGGTCCGGCACGCATCCGGATTCTGCCGCAATGCGGCAAAGGCCCCGCACACAAAAATCCCCGAAACCTTGGTGGTTCCGGGGATTTTCCTTGTCGCAAGGATGCTTACAGGCGCACCTTGGCTATTACTTTGCGGACTACGCCCTCGCCCACCATCGGCGCATGGCCGTCCTCGGGAAAGAGCACCGAGAACTGCCCCGGGCGCATCGTGTAGTAGGTCTGCGGTTCGTCCTCGAAGAACTGGATGTCCTTCTCCGGGTTGAACTCGCCCTGCGCACGGCAAAGGTTGCGGCGGTCGCTCCAGCCGAAGGTCTCCGCCTCGCCGCTCACCAGCAGCTGGATGTCGATGTATTCGTTGTGCACTTCCAGTTTGGCGTCGCCTTTCTTCTTGAGTTCGCGTTCCATCACGTTCACATAGATGTCGCGGCCCTCGATTTCGTGGATGCCCGGTTCCGTCCGGGTCCAGTCGGTGTCGGCCAGCACTTCGAAAGCGCGCTTCATGCGCGGATGCACGTTCTCGTAGAGCGCGCGGTTTTTCAGAGAATCGAAAATCATGGTTTTGTATTGGGTTTAGTTCTTCATAGCCTTTACCTTAAGCCGCACGAATAGCGGATAGTGGTCCGAGCAGCCGGTGCGGAGTTCTTCGTAGGAGAGCACTTCCAGATCGGGTGCGGTCAGAACATAGTCGATGCGCAGCATGTCGAAAAATCCGCGGTAGGTGTAGGAGTAGCCCTCGCCGCATTGGGCAAAGGCGTCGTCCAGCCCCCGGGCCATCTTGCGGTAAACATACGACATCGGTGTGTCGTTGAAGTCGCCGCACACAAGGCGCCGCTCGCGCGCCATCCCGTCCATCGCCCCGGCAATCGAGTCGACCTGCTCGGCCCGCAGGATGCTGTTGCGGCGCAGCCGCCCGGCCATGCTGCGCAGCTTCGTCTCGCGCGCCGTGTCGCCTATGAATCCGTGGCCCGTGATGTAGTCGTTGTCCGCCGCCTTGATCGAGGTGGTGCGCAGGTGGTTGTTGAATACGCGCAGCGTGTCGTCGCCCACTTGTACGTCGGCCCATACCGACGATTCGGGCGAGAGCAGCACCCCCGAGCGCAGGATGCGGTGGCGGCTCAGAATCGCCTGCGAGGGTTCGGCATCCGCCCCCAGCCCGAAGCGTGCCGCATGGTATTTCTTTTCCAGCTGGCCGAAACGCTCGCTCAGACCCGCCAGCCGGGGGTTGAATTCTTGCAGGCAGACGATGTCCGGTTCGAGGCTGTCGATAAGTTCCGCCACCCGTCCGGCACAGCTGCCTCCCTCCGTATCGTAGAAATAGCGGACATTGTAGCTCAGCACCTTGACCGTGCTGCGGCCGTATTTTTCGGTTCCGTAGACCCGTCCGAACTGCGGTCTCCAGAACAGCGGCACTTTGAAAAGCCCCACGGCCAGCAGCAACAGCAGCAGGCCCGCGCGTCCGAGCCGCCAGCGCAGAATCCAATAGCACGCCAGCACCGCCGTCAGTACATAGAGCGCCGGAGCGGCCAGCGCCGCCACCGGAAAGAGCCACATGCGCGCCGGGCCGACGTAGGGCACCAGATAGATCATCGGCATAGCCACTACGAGCGCCAGCGTCAGCAGGGCCAGCAGCGTGTCGAGAAACCACATCAGCGGGCTCCGGCCCCGGCGCAGCGAGCCGCCCTTGTATTCTACGTACTTCTCTTCGGCCATCTCAGAAACGGATTATGCCGCGCCGGCGCCACCACCAGAGCAGCAGCAGTCCCCACAGCATGCCGCCCACATGGGCGAAATGGGCTACGTTGCTCCCGCCGCGCCAGCCGAGCAGCAGTTCGATCGCTCCGTAGATGACGACGAACCACTTGGCTTTCATCGGGATGGGCGGGAATATCAGCAGGATGACCGCATCGGGATGCAGAACGCCGAAGGCCAGCAGCAGCCCCATCACGGCGCCCGAGGCGCCCACCAGCACCATCGGTTCGTGCATGGCCCACGCGATCGAAGCCTGAATCAGCGCCGCCCCCACGCCGCAGACCATGTAGTAGATCAGGAAGCGCTTGGGGCCGAATTCGTATTCGAGCGTGCGGCCGAACATCCACAGAGCCAGCATGTTGAAAAACAGATGTTCCAGATTGCCGTGCAGGAACATGTAGGTCACGAACTGGTAGGTGCGGAACATCGGCAGCCCCACCCACAGCGCACAATAGCGCTCGATCCACGCCCCCGCGGGCAGCAGGGTCATAGCCATAAAAACCAGAGCGTTGATTATCAGCAGGTTCTTGACGACCGGCGGCGTCTGAAAGTATCGGTTCATGCTCGAAGCGTTGATTGCACAAAGGTACTCTTTTCCGGCGGATTATCCCAGCCGGGTGCGTATATCTTCCGGCGGGATTTCGGCAAATATGGCTTTGCCCGAGGGCGAATAGCTGAAATTGCCGGCCGCCGAGAGTTGTTCCAGCAGGGCCGCGGCTTCTTCGCGCGTGAGGGTGCGCACTCCGCCGCGCGCCGCGCCGCGCGCCATCGCCGCCGCGATCTTCTCGCGCCGCACGTCGGCCGCCGCCACAGGCAGCGAGAAGACTTGCAGCAGGTCGTAGAGCATGCGGTCGGTCCCCTCGGCCGGCAGATCGGCCGGCACGCCCTTCACTTCCACCGTCCCCTCGCCCGCATATTCGAGGTCGAAGCCCAGCGCCGCCGCATCCACCGCATTCTCTTCCAGCAGCGCATATTCGTCGCCCGAGAGTTCCAGCCGTTCGGGAAACAGCAGGCGCTGGCTCGCCGACTTCCCGTCGGTGAGCATCCGCAGGTAGTTTTCGTAGAGGATGCGTTCGCGCGCACGGCGTACGTCGATCGCCACCAACCTCTCGCCCAGCAGGGCCGCCACATAGCCGCCCGCCAGCGGCAGCGGGTCGGTGAACGAGGGGCGCGATTCGATTTCCAGATATTGTTGTTCGGCTTCCGCTTCCGAGGGGATGAATTCGAGTTCGCTCTGCGCGCGGTGCAGCCCGCCCGAAACATATTCTTCGAACGTCTCGCCGTCGTCGGGCAGGGTGAATCCGCCGTCGAAGCGGCCCGTCGCGCGGATCGGTCCGCTCTCGTAGGTCGCAGCCCCCGAATCCGACACCCTCGGTGCGGCATCGCGGTAGGGCACGTCGAAACCCGTGAAGTCGACATCGGGTTCGGGCGCCGACGGGTCGACGTACGATTCGCGGAACGGGTTATAGCTCTCGTCCGACATGGCGCGCGGTTCGCTGTAGACCGCCCCGCGTTCCAGCACCGGAATCTCCACCCCGCCCTCGCCGTCGAAGTCCATCAGCGGCACGGCGCCCGTCTTGGCCAGCGTCTCGCGCACGGCCGCATTGACTATCTGCCACACCGCTTCTTCGTCGGCGAACTTCACTTCGGTCTTCTGCGGATGGACGTTCACGTCGATGCGCGAGGGGTCGATCGTCAGATAGAGAAAATACGAGGGGGTACAGTTCTCCGGTATAAGTTTTTCGTAGGCCTTGAGGATGGCTCCCGTCAGGTAGGCGCTCTTGAAAAAGCGGCCGTTCACAAAAAGGTATTGTTCCGTGTTGCGGCGTTTGGCCGCCGCCGGACGGCCGATGAAGCCCTCCACCCGCGCTATCGAGGTGTCGGCTTCGACTTCCAGCAGATTCTGTTTCACATGCCGCCCCACCACATCCACGATGCGCCCCGCAAGCGGCGAGGCGGCCAGCGTGTAGACCGGCGTGTCGTTCGAGTAGAGTTCGAAAGCGATTTGCGGGTTGCAGAGCGCCACCCGTTGGAATTCCGTGCGGATCTGGGCCGCCGAGGTCGTGCTCTTGTCCAAGAAGCGGCGGCGGGCCGGCACGTTGTAGAACAGATTGCGCACATAGAATTGCGACCCCACAGGGCACATCACCGGGTTCTGTCCCGCAAATTGTCCGCCGTTGATTTCGGTGCAGGTCCCCACTTCGTCGCCCGCTTGCCGCGTCCGCAGTTCCACCTGCGCCACCGCCGCGATCGACGCCAGCGCTTCGCCCCGGAATCCGAAGGTCGACAGGGCATAGATGTCTTCCACCGCCGCGATCTTGCTCGTGGCATGGCGGTCGAAAGCCAGCCGCGCATCGATGGGCGACATGCCGCAGCCGTCGTCGACGATCTGGATCAGGTCCTTGCCGCCGTCGCGGAAGTTCACCTGCACGCGCTTCGCCCCGGCATCGATGGCGTTCTCCATCATCTCCTTCACCACCGACGCAGGACGGTTCACCACCTCGCCCGCGGCAATCTGGTTGGCTACTACTTCAGGTAAAAGTCGGATCCGGTCGGCCATCCTATTCTTCGTAATCGTTGGGTACAATGACTATGGGCTGCGTCTCCCACTCCGCATCGCCCACCTGCGACTGGTCCAGTCCGTCGCGCGGTTCGGTGCGGGGTTGCGGCGCGGTCTGCGCCGGTACAGGCGCCGTGCGGCTTCGCAGCAGCGCGTCGGCCAGCCGCGGGTAGAGCAGGTAGACGAACAGCAGCACCAGCACGGCCCCCGCCGCCATCTTCCAGATGCGCGTGCGGCCCCGTTCTTCTTCGCGGCTGCGGCGGGCGGCCCGGGCTTCGCGCTGCGTGCGGATGTACTGGCCCGGGCGGTATTCGCGTGCCGCATCCTCCGCCCTCTCGCCCCGCAGTTCGGCACGGCGTTGTTCGCGCGCCTCTTTCTCCGGGTCGTAGTAGCGGGGGATGTAGTTGAATTTGTTCGCGTGTTTCTTGAATGGGGTGAAGCCTAACATTGCGGTAAAAAATAAGGGGTGAAAAGTGGAAGGTTAAAAGTTAAAGGCCGACTTCAAAATACTTTTCGCCTTTCGCTTTTAACTTTTCGCTTCAACGGAAGAAACTCTTCATCCGTTCGAAGATGTTCTGATTCTTCACCGATTCGGCTTTCTGGAAGTCCGGTTGCGCGGCGAGTTGTTCCACCAGCCGTTTTTCTTCGGCATTGAGTTTCGACGGCACGGTGATGTCCACCACCACCAGTTCGTCGCCGCGGCCGTAGCCGTTGACATCCGGAATGCCCTTGCCGCCCAGCCGCAGGACCTTGCCTGCGTGGGTGCCCGGCGCTATCTTGATCTTCGCTCGGCCGTCTACCGTGGGTACTTCCACCGTGCCGCCCAGCAGAGCCATCGGCACCGTGATGTTCAGGTTGTGGATCAGGTCGTTGCCGTCGCGGACAAGTTCCGGGTCGGGGATCTCCTCGATCAGCACCAGCAGGTCGCCGTTGATGCCGCCGTGGCGCGCCGCGTTGCCTTTGCCCGTCACCGTCAGCGCCATCCCCTCGCCCACTCCGGCCGGGATGGCTATTTCGACCACTTCCTGCCCGCGGAGCGTCCCTTCGCCCTTGCATTGGTCGCAGGGCGAGGTGATCACCTTGCCCGTGCCGCCGCACGTGGGGCACACCCCTTGGGTCTGCACCCGCCCGAAGAAGGAGTTTTCCACCCGCACCACATAGCCCGAGCCGTTGCAGGTCGAGCACGTCGCATACGAGTCGGCATCCTTGGCTCCCGAGCCGCCGCATTTGCCGCAGGCCACGGTCTTGTTGATCTTCAGTTTCTTGGTCACTCCCGTGGCTATCTCGGCCAGCGTCAGTTTCACCTTCACCCGGATGTCCGAGCCCCGGTTCACCCGGCGGCCGCCGCCCGACGAGCCGAATCCGCCGCCGAAATGGCCGCCGAAGATGTCGCCGAACTGCGAGAAGATGTCTTCCATCGAGAATCCGCCGAACCCGCCGCCGAATCCTCCACCGCCCGCCGCGCCGTTCATGCCCGCATGGCCGAACTGGTCGTAGCGCGCACGTTTGTCGGGGTTCGACAGCACATCGTAGGCTTCGGCCGCTTCCTTGAACTTCTCTTCGGCCTGTTTGTCGCCCGGATTCTTGTCGGGGTGGTATTTGATGGCCGCTTTGCGGTAGGCCTTCTTTATTTCGTCGGCGTTGGCGTTCTTCTCGACGCCCAGCACCTCGTAGTAGTCTCTTTTCTCAGCCATGATCCTATTCTCCTACAACCACTTTCGCAAACCGCAGCACCTTGTCGCCCAGCATGTAGCCCGTCTGCACCACGTCGATCACGCGGCCTTTCTTCTCCTCGCCCGCCGCGAAGCGCGCCACGGCTTCCGCTTCTTCGGCGTCGAATTCCTTGTCGAGCACCTCCATCTCGGTCACCCCTTTCTGGCGCAGGGCTTCGGTGAATTTCTGCGAGATCAGCGTCACCCCCGCACGCAGGGCTTCCAAGTCGTCGCTCTTCTCCATCGCCGCCACAGCGCGCTGCACGTCGTCGCGCACCGGCAGCATCGCCAGCAGCACGTCGCGCCCGCCGGTCTGCACCAGTTCCATCTTTTCGCGCAGCGTGCGTTTGCGGTAGTTGTCGAATTCGGCTTGCAAGCGTACATACTTGTCTTTCCACTCCGCCGCTTGGGCTTGTGCATCGGGTTCTTCCTGCGGCGCGGTTTGGGCTGACAGGTTGTCAGTCTCCGCCCCGGCGGCGTCTGCCACATTGGCACACGCGTCCGCTTCGGGCGTAGGCGCAGCGTCGCCCGCAGCGAAATTGTCGTCGCCCTCAACTGCTTCGTTATAAGCCTTTTTGTCTTTCATGGTATCTGTTTTTTCGGTATTTCCGCCTTATATTCGCACAAATTGCATACCAGCCCCCGGCGCGTCAGCCTATGATGAAGATCGCCGGGCGTTTCTGCATCTCGGGCAGCCGTTCGCGGCGCCATTCGCCCACCGTGTGCGTGGCTATGAATTCGTCCGGGGCCGTGATGTCCAGCGCCAAAGTCAGCCGCGTCGCCGGGGCGAGTACTTGCAGCAGCTGGTCCATCAGTTTCGCATTGCGGTAGGGCGCTTCGATGAACATCTGCGACTGCCCCTCGGCATGGGCCCTCTTCTCCAGCCGGCGGATCGCCTGCGCCCGTTCGGGCGGTTTGACAGGCAGATAGCCGTTGAAGGCGAACGATTGGCCATTGAGCCCCGAGGCCATCATCGCAAGGATGATCGACGAGGGTCCCGCCAGCGGCACCACCCGGATTCCGCGGCGGTGGCACGCTTCGACCACCAGCGCCCCCGGGTCGGCCACGCCCGGCAC
>JAIDUK010000018.1 GCA_029060215.1 Alistipes sp. | reverse complement strand
CAGAGCCGAAACCGAGATTTGAACTCGGGACCCCTTCATTACGAGTGAAGTGCTCTACCGCTGAGCTATTTCGGCTTTGGAAGACACGGGGTCTTCGTTCGGAGTGCAAATATCCGAAAAATTATTTTTTCTCGCAACAATTTTACCGAAAATATCGCTTTTGTTGCTATATTCGCGCTGAAACCGCCGAGCGGAACCCTATGCGGCCAGCTCGGCAGGTAAACCGCCGGGTTGTACGGACAGCCATTGTTGCGCGGGCCACGATTAAAATTTTCGTCGTAATGCAGAAAGCATATCTCAATCCCACCCCCGATCAGACGTTCGAGATCGTCGGCGAAGGGGCGTATAATTTCGTCAAGGTGTTGGCCCATAGCCGCGGGCTTCAGGCTGCGGGCGAGGTCCGGCAGGCTTGCGACGAGCGGTTCCAGGCGTTCCAGCGGCTCGCCGAGCTCATCCCCGAGGAGGAGGTGATTCTCGAGTGGGGCCACCGCAATTCGCGGGCGGCGCTCGAACTGGTCCACGCTTCGGCCGTCGACCATTTTCTCATCGACGATTTCGAGATGTCGGCGGCGTTGCTCGAGATGTTGCTCGAGCTCGACCCCGAGGATCATTTGGAGGGCAGCGAGCTGCTTGCGTTCGATTATCTCGCCATGGACGAGACCGAGTTGTTCGACGAGGTCATCAACGACCTTTCCGATAAGAGTGCCAGCCGCGAACTATTGCTGTTGTGGGCCGCTTTTCGGCGCGACGGATCGCTTCCCGAGGGTGAGTTGAAGCGTTTCAAGACCCGTTTCGCGCCTTTCTTCGCTGAGTTCACCGCCGAGGAGCATCCCGCCGACGAGGTTTATCTGCGCGACATCGAGAGCGAGCGGCCGTCGTTGCAGGCGCAGGCCCGCGAGTTGTGGTTCAGAACCGAAAATCTGTGGGTCTTGTGGCCGCGGTTCATCGAGGCGCTCCGGCAGCGGCAGTAAACCTTATATGTAAAAAGCACCCTCTCAGAGGGTGCTTTTCGGTTCGGGTGTCGGCGGAATTTTTATTCCTCGCACGCCTGTGCGGCCGGTTCTTCGAGTCCTTCGGCCGTGGCGCGTTCTTCCATCCGTTTGATGCGCGCATCCAGATCGGGGTGGGTCGAGAACAGTTGGTTGATCTTGCTGGTCTTCTCGGCGCCCGCTTCTTCCTGCATCGCTTTCAGCCGGCGGAACGAGTAGGCCATCGCCCACGGGTTCTTGCCGCCTTGCTTCAGGAATTCATAGCCGTAGTCGTCGGCGTCGCGTTCCTGCTTCTGCGAGTAGGTCGCGTTGGCCAGCGCTTCGCCCAGATCGCCCAGTTGCGATTCGGAGAGTTGGGCCGCTTTGCCGCCGTTGGCCGATATGCCGTCGCGCAGGGCCGAGGCCAGCAGCGCCGTGCGGAATCCTTTCTTCGAGTCGCGGTGAGCTATGTGGCCCACTTCGTGGCCTATCACGCCCAGCAGTTCTTCGTCGGTCATGATGTCCATCAGCGACGAGAATACGCGGATGCTGCCGTCGGCGCAGGCAAATGCGTTCACGTCCACTACATAGTATACCTTGAAGTTCAGCGCTATGCCGTCGGCATCGGCCAGTCCTTCGGTCAGTCGGTTGAGGCGGAGCGTGTAGGGGTCGTCATCGGCACAGACCGGGTTGTGTTCGTCCATCCAGTCGATGTATTCCTTCACATAGGCGGCCATCTGGGCGTCGGTCAGCGTCGCGGCCTGCGTCACTTTGGCGGCTCCGCCGATCGCTTTCTTCAGGTTGAACTGCGCCTGTGCAGGCATCGCGGCGGCCAGCAGCAGAAGCGCCGCCGCCCATTTTGCAAACAAATTTTTCATAGCTTTGTTTCTTGTGTTGAAATCGGAATGCAAAAATAGTGTATTTTCCGGTCGGTTGTCCGCCTTCTTCTTTCGAACTGGGCGGTTTATTCTTTTTTCGCGCGCACCAGTTCCTTGAAGCAGTGGCGGCAGATGGGTTCGTAGGTCTCCTGCGCGCCCAGCATCACTTGTTTGTCGTCGCTCGTCAGGCGGTGGGAGTGGTGGGCAAGGTTGCCGCAGCGGACACAGATGGCATGGACTTTCGTCACATATTCGGCCGTGGCCATCAGCGCCGGCATCGGGCCGAAGGGTTTGCCCGTGTAGTCCATGTCCAGCCCCGCCACGATCACCCGCACTCCGTTGTCGGCCAGCCTGCGGCAGACATCCACGATGCTCTCGTCGAAGAATTGCGCTTCGTCGATGCCCACTACGTCCACCCCCGTCGACATCAGCAGGATGTTCTGCGGCGAGTCGACCGGGGTCGAGCGGATGGCGTTGGCGTCGTGCGAGACGACTTCTTCTTCCGAGTAGCGGACATCTACGCGGGGTTTGAAGATCTCTACCCGTTGGTGGGCGAATTGCGCCCGTTTCATGCGGCGGATCAGTTCTTCGGTCTTGCCCGAGAACATCGAGCCGCAGACCACTTCGATCCAGCCCTTGCGGCTGGCGTTTTCCAGAAACATTTCGGTAAGGTGAAAGGTGAAAAGTTACAGGTGCAAGGTGATGTCGCGCGGACCTCGGCCCGTTATTCTTCGATTCGTGTAATCTTGGCGCCCAAGGCGTTCAGCCGGGTGTCTATTTCCTTGTAGCCCCGGTCGATCTGCTCGATGTTCTGGATCGTCGAGGTTCCTTCGGCCGACATGGCGGCGATGAGCAGCGCCACGCCTGCTCGGATGTCGGGCGAGGTCATGCGCGTGGCCCGCAGGCGGATGTTGTGGTCGTGGCCGATGACCGTCGCCCGGTGCGGGTCGCACAGGATGATCTGCGCCCCCATGTCTATGAGTTTGTCTACGAAGAACAGGCGGCTCTCGAACATCTTCTGGTGGATCAGCACCGAGCCCTTGGCTTGCGTGGCCACCACCAGAAATATCGACAGCAGGTCGGGTGTCAGCCCCGGCCACGGCGCATCGGCTATGTTCATGATCGAGCCGTCCATGAAGTTCTCGATGCTGTAGTGGTCTTGCTGGGGGATGTAGATGTCGTCGTCGCGTTGTTCGAGCTGGATGCCCAGCCGTTTGAACTGCGCCGGGATGATTCCCAGATTGTCGTACGACACGTTCTTGATCGTCAGCTCCGAGCGGTTCATGGCCGCCATGCCGATGAAGCTGCCCACTTCGATCATGTCGGGCAGCAGCGTGTGCTTCGTGCCGCCCAGCAGATCCACCCCTTCGATGGTCAGCAGGTTCGAGGCGATGCCCGATATGCGGGCGCCCATGCGGTTGAGCATCCGGCAGAGTTGTTGGACATAGGGTTCGCACGCCGCGTTGTAGATCGTCGTCGTGCCCCGGGCCATCACGGCCGCCATGATGATGTTGGCCGTGCCCGTCACCGAGGCTTCGTCCAGCAGCATGTAGGTGCCTTTCAGGTGGCGGCCTTCGACCGTGAAGAATTCGTCCGAAGCATCGAAATCGAACTTCGCGCCCAGTTTCTGGAACCCGAGGAAATGGGTGTCCAGCCTGCGGCGGCCGATCTTGTCGCCGCCCGGTTTGGGCACGTAGCCCACGCCGAAGCGCGCCAGCATCGGGCCGATGAGCATCACCGAGCCGCGCAGCCGGGCGCAGCGCTGGCGGTAGTCGTCGCTCTTCAGGTAGTCGAAATCGATCTCCCGCGCCCGGAACGCATAGGTGTCGTCGGCCAGCCGGTCGACTTCCACGCCCATGCGGCGTAGCAGCTCGATGAGCTGCATGACATCGAGTATCTGGGGTACGTTGTACACCGTCACCCGCTCGGCGGTGAGCAGGGTGGCGCAGATGATTTGCAGCGCCTCGTTCTTGGCGCCTTGGGGAGTGATGCTGCCGCTCAGGCGGTGTCCTCCTTCGACTTTGAATACTGCCATGCTTCGGTATGGTTTGGGTCTCCGGCCGGGCCGGAACGCTCGCCGGACGCACTTCGCCCGGCGAGCGCCCGCACATTGGCGGGGGACCGGCCGCGGCGAAACATCCTCGGCGAAGTCGAAGATACGAAAAGTCGGGCGCAGAAGCAAGCGTCAGCCTGACCACACCGGGACGGACGTATCTAAGACGAAGTCAAAGGTACGAAGAATCGGGCGTTTTCCGGGGCCTTTTGAAATATTTTCGTCAAAAATTTTTGCGAATCGCTTTTTTATTGTACTTTTGCAATCCGTAAAAATGTCTGAAACGAAAAAATTAGATAGCTATGGCAATGAAGAGAACTTACCAGCCCTCGCGCCGGAAGAGAATCAACAAGCACGGTTTCCGCGCTCGTATGGCTACGGCGAACGGTCGCAAGGTGTTGGCAGCACGTCGTGCCAAGGGTCGCAAGAAACTGACCGTATCGGACGAATCGACGTTCAAGTACGCTTAATCCCGGGGAGGGAGGAAGATTGGGGCCGGCTGGAAAGCCGGTCTTTTTTTGTGCCGCCGGGTCTGGATCCCGGTGCGTGCGGGCACTTGCCGCATGCGAACGCTTCCGAAGCCGCCGATGTCTCAAGTCCGGACAAAAGCAAGCCGCCGCTCGGTTTTGCTGCGGCAGGGTATATGCGAATTCCGCCAGCCTGAAATGATCGGGTCGGCGGGATTTTCGGTTGCGGCGGTTTCCGCCGGTTATTCATTGTCTTTGTAGAGGTCGATTTCCCCGCGCTCGACTTTGCCGTACATCGCAGCCAGCTCGGCGATGACGGGCGACACGAGGTCGATCGTGTCGGCCACGGCCGGGCGGTCGCCCTGCCCCTTGATCCGGTAGAGCATCACGGCATAGAGCGCCCGGAAGCAGAGCTCCGTGTCGCTCATCCCCGGATTGCCCACCACCGACCGCAGCCGCGGCAGCTGGCTCTCCAGCCGCGCGAAGGTCTTGCGGTAGTGTTCGCCCGCCGGGAGTTTGAGCAGTTGCAGATGCAGGTCGTGCAGGTCCTGTATCAGATGCAGCGTGTGTTCCAAATGGCCTTTTTCTTCCTTGCCCTCCTGCCGCAGCAGCCCCGCAATGTCCAGATACCACATCAGAAACGTCGGCTTCTGCTCTTCGGTCAGTTCGGTCCGCGGGGCTATCAGCTGCGAGTAGATCGCTTCGGGGCTGAATTGCAGGGCCCGCAGCAGGTCTTCTATCTGCCACAGGTAGAGGATGTATTCGGCGATGTTTTCGCGCCGCTTGGTCTGTGCTATATCCACTTTACTTAATCCACTTTTTCTCGGTGCGGTGCTTGAGGAAGTATTGTTGCGATTTGAGCAGGTTGCGCGATTGGAGCACCATGTTCTTGGTCTCGGTCAGAATCGTCAGATAGAGCATCGAGGCCTTGGTGTTCGACTTGGCTTCGTTGATGCGCGTCAGCTCCGATTTGATGGCTTCGGCGATCGCTTCGAACAGTTGGTCGCGCAGCGAGAGCACCAGTTCGATGTCCGTGAAGTCGCCGTCGCGCAGCATCAGGTTGATGCGGCGGTAGATCGCTTCCACATCGTCGTTGATGGCCATCAGGTCGCGGGTCTGGTCGACCGACAGCCCTTCGTGGTTGTTGTCTATGTGTTCGAACGCCGGGCGGGTGATGTGTACCAGCGCCTTGGTCATTTCGTTCAGATAGTCGACCACTTGTACATAGTAGTGCGCCGTGTTGACGTCGCCGCCTTGCAGTCGTTTGAGCGTCGGGAGCATCGCATATTTGCGGTCGCGCGATTGGTAGAACAGGTCGTTCGATTCCTTGACCATGTCGCGCAGGACTTTGCGGTTTTCTTTCAGCACCGCTATCAGCGTCCGGTCGTAGATCTTCGTCGCGCATTCCATCGTGCGGCCCACTTCTTCGCGCAGCGCCGCGATGATGTCGTTGTTGGTCGCGGGGGCCTCGGCTTCTTCGGCCGCCGCCGCGCGGGCTTTCTTCGAGAAGCGGCTGCGGAACAGGATCCAGCCGCACAGGATCGTCACCACGACGAAGGTCACCGTCCCGCCGTAGATCAGCACCAGCCCTACGATGAACGAGATCAGGAATCCGCCCAGCGCCGTCACGAACCAGCCCGCTATGACGGTCATCACGCCCGAGATGCGGTACACGGCGCTTTCGCGGCCCCATGCACGGTCGGCCAGCGACGAGCCCATCGCCACCATGAAGCAGACATAGGTCGTCGAGAGCGGCAGTTTGAGCGACGTGGCCAGCGAGATCAGCAGGGCCGAGGTCGTCAGGTTGACCGTGGCGCGGATCATGTCGTAGGGGGCTCCGCTGTGTTCCACGTCTTCGTATTCGAAGCGTTTGCCCACCGCCGCGCGGACCTTGGCCGGTACGATGCGTTCGATGCCGTTGTTGATGTTGAGGGCTATGCGCACCAGCGTGCGCGAGAATACCGACGAGGCGTATTGTTCTTGTCCGTCGTCGCCTTGCGCCGAGAGCGAGAGTTCGGTTTTCGTCACCCGCAGCACCGCTTCTTTCGACGACCACAGCGCCACGATCATCACCGCGCCCGCCACCAGCAGGATCGACAGGTTCGCCGGGACGTTTTCGGCCAGCGGCGTCATCAGCATCTGGGGGTCTCCCGTGGCCCGGGCGAACGAGTAGGCGTCGAATCCCGCTACGGGCACACCGATGAAGTTCACCAAGTCGTTGCCCGCGAATGCCAGCGACAGGGCGAATACGCCCGATAGAATCGTGATGCGCAGGATGTTGACTTTGAAGCGTTGGATGAAGAAGAGCAGCAGCGAGCAGATCGCCCAGCAGATGGCCAGCGACAGCAGCAGGTGGTCGTCGACCAGTTGTACGAACGCATAGCCCGACAGCATCGACCGCAGGCCCTTGAACACAGCGAAGTAGACCACCGCCGTGAGCGAGATTCCGCACCACAGCGAGCCGTAGCGGCGGAAGAGGGTCGTGTAGCGGAACGAGAAGATCAGGCGCGAGAGGTACATCAGCACCGAGCCGCACGAGAAGGCGATCACCACCGACAGCAGGATCGCCGACACCACGCCCATCGCCCGCGACGAGTTGATGTAGTCGCTCAGGGCCGTCACTCCCACGGCCGGGTCGTTCGAGATTTTGTAGACCGACACGGCGACGGCCGAGCCCAGCAGACAGAATATCAGCGACACGGTGGTCGACGTGGGCAGCCCCCACGAGTTGTAGAGGCCTAGCAGGATGACATTGGCGAACATCACGCCCAGATAGAGCATCATCACTTCGTGGAACGTGAAGAGCTGGGGGTTGAACATGCCGCTTCGGGCCACTTCCATCATGCCGCTCGAGGTCACCACGCCTATGACGATTCCCACCGACGCCACCAGCAGGATGGTGCGCATCGTGGCGGCTTTGGAGCCGAGGGCCGAGTTGAGGAAGTTTACCGCGTCGTTGGTTACGCCGACGAACAGACCGGAGACGGCAAGGATTCCCAGTATGCCGACTATGACGGTGTAGATTTCGCTCATGTTGGGTTTTCAGTGCAATTTCTGAACAAAAGTAAGCCAATTTTCGTCACGATTCCACCCGTTCGGCTATTGTTAACATTAATTTAATATTCGTTTCTCGCCCCGTATACTATAATGAATAATCGATAATGAATAGGGAGTAATTCTTTTGGAGCCTGAGGTCAGTTATCATTATTAACTATACATTATTCATTATTCTTTGCGTCCGCGGCTCTCGGCCCGAAGTTCCCGCCCTCAGTGAATTAATTATTCATTATTAACTATTCATCATTCATTGCTGCCCCGCCCCGAATGTCATTGCGAGGGCCGTCAGGCCCGTGGCAATCTGAACAAACCGTTGCAGCTTTCCGAAGAATCCCATACTCACAGATGTTTCACTGCACTCACAGATGTTTCACTGCGTTCAACATGACATTCTGCTGTCGCCCCATTTGTCATTCTGAGCGCAGCGAAGAATCTGTATTCCGCAACTTTTTCCCTCGCGGGCTGGAGACTCCCCCGGCGAAGGCCCGCTGCGCGTTCCTCGCAGTCTCCGGCCCTGTCGCCACCCCCCCCCGCAAACTCCCTCATAAAATATTTTCCCGGAAAACCCATGCAGGTTCTCCGGGAAAATCCGTCGGCGTTGTCCGCACCCGTTATTCTTCGTCCGTGTCGGTGTAGGCCTTGAGCAGTTTCTCTTGTACGTCGGCCGGAACTTGTTCATAGCTCGAAAATTTCATCGTGTAGGTCGCCGAGCCCGACGTCAGCGACGAGAGGGTCGTCGAGTAGCGGTACAATTCGGCCAGAGGCACCGCAGCGTTCAGGCGGTCGAATCCCTTGTCCGATTCCATGCCCATGATCATCGCACGGCGGTTCTGAAGGTCGCTCATCACGGCTCCCATGTAATCGCTCGGCACCAGTACTTCTACATTGTATATGGGTTCCATGATCTTGGGCCCGGCGTTGCGGAATGCTTCCTTGAAGGCGTTGCGGGCCGCCAGTTTGAACGATATTTCGTTCGAGTCCACCGGGTGCATCTTGCCGTCGTAGATCACCGCACGGATGTCGCGGGCGTAGGAGCCCGTCAGCGGGCCTTCGTCCATCTTCTCCATGATTCCCTTCAGGATCGCAGGCATGAAGCGCGCGTCGATGGCTCCGCCCACGATCGCCGAGTAGAATTGCAGTTTGCCGCCCCACGGCAGGTCGTATTCTTCCTTGCTCTTCACGTTCACGACCATGTCGCCCTTGCCCGGTACTTTGTAGTTCTTCGGTTCGGGCATCCCTTCGTAGTAGGGTTCCACGATCATGTGCACTTCGCCGAACTGGCCCGCGCCGCCCGATTGTTTCTTGTGGCGGTAGTCGGCCTGCGCCACCTTCGTGATCGTCTCGCGGTAGGGGATCTTCGGGGCTGTGTATTCGTAGTCGAGTTTGTTTTCCGAGAGTATGCGCGTGCGCAGGATGTTGAGGTGGTGTTCGCCTTGTCCTTGGATGATCGTTTGTTTGAGTTCCTTGCTGTAGTCCACCAGAATCGTCGGGTCTTCGAACTTCGCGTCGTTGAGGATCTTGCCCAGCTTTTCTTCGTCGCCTTGGTCTTTGCACTTCAGCGCCGCACGGTAGCGCGGTTCGGGGAATACGATGGGTTCCACCGTCACCGGTGCGCCCGGGGCCGCCAGCGTGTCGTTGGTGCGCGTGCCCTTGAGTTTCACCGTGCAGCCGATGTCGCCCGCCGAGAGTTCCGTCACCTTGATGCGGTTCTTGCCCGCTACGGCGAATAGTTGCGACAGTTTTTCCTTGTTGCCCGTGCGGGTGTTCACCAGCTCGGTCCCTTCGGCGATCTTGCCGCGGATCACTCGGAAGTAGGTGATTTCGCCGATGTGTTGTTCGATCTGGCTCTTGAAGACGAACGCCGCGGTCGGGGCTTCGGCGTCGGCCGGGAGTTCTTCGCCTTCGGTCGAGAGGAACGCCGGGGCCTTCAGCGGGCCGGGCGCTACGTTGATGATGAATTCCATCAGGCGTTTGGTGCCGATGTCGCGTTTGCCGCTCGTGCAGAAGATCGGCATCACTTCGCGGCGCGAGACGCCGATTTTCAGTCCTTGGCGGATGTCGTCCTGCGTCAGGGTCCCCTTGTCGAAGTAGAGTTCCATGAGCGCTTCGTCGTGTTCGGCGGCCATCTCCACCAGTTCCTTGTTCAGGGCCTGCGCCTTTTCCATCTCTTCGGCCGGGATTTCCAGTTCTTCGCGGTGGCCGTCGGTGTCTTTGAAGCGGTACATCTTCATCATCAGTACGTCGATGAACGAGTCGAAGCCCGGACCTTGGTTCACCGGGTATTGTACAAGAACGGGTTTCACGCGCGAGGCCGCCTTGATCGATTCGTACGCCGCTTCGAAGTTGGCTTTGTCGTGGTCCAGTTGGTTGATCACGCCGATGACCGGTTTCTTCAGGATGCGCGCATAGCGGGCTTGTATCTCGCTGCCCACTTCCCAGCCGTTGACCGCATTGTAGAGGAATACGCCCACGTCGCCCACCTTGAA
Organism: Alistipes sp.; assembly: GCA_029060215.1. Classification (GTDB taxonomy): domain Bacteria; phylum Bacteroidota; class Bacteroidia; order Bacteroidales; family Rikenellaceae; genus Alistipes. The sequence goes on along the minus strand of JAIDUK010000018.1, from coordinate 43,166 downwards.
CGCCGAGAATAGGCTGCCGCAGAAGTCGTCCGAGCCCGGGCAGTCGACGATGTTGAGCTTGCGTTCCATGAACTCCGTGAAGAGTATCGTCGAGTAGATCGAGCGTTTGTATTCGTGTTCGATGTCGGTGTTGTCCGAGAGCGTGTTGTTGGTTTCGACGCTGCCCCGGCGGTCGATGACCTTGCCTTCGTAGGCCATGGCTTCGGCCAGCGTCGTCTTGCCCGTGCCCGGGGCGCCGATCAGTACGATGTTCTTGATCTCTTTGGCTGCATAGTTTTTCATATGGCGGAAAGTTTTAAGGTTTTTCGGTCGGCAGGCGGTCCGGTCGGTCCATCCCGGACCTGCGCGAAGGTTCGCAGCTATAAATATACGGATAGGTCGAGTGCAAGGCCCGATTCATTCGGAGCTTTGCCGAGACGGGAGTATATCATAGTTCATAGTCAAATATACAAATTTTTTGACATAAACAAGAAAAATCGCTCCCCAAAGAGCGATTTTTCAGAGCCGGGCCTCTCTCTTTTCCGCGTCGGCGGGGTCCGGGTCTCAGCGTCCCGCACGGCGGACCGTCAGTTTTTTCCAGCCCGGCGGCAGATGCGCCGCAGGTTCCGCAACCCCTTCGTCGGTGATTTCCAGCCCGCCGAATCCGAACAGCACGGTTTGCAGCAGGCCGCCCGCTGCGGTCATGAAATAGGGGTTGTCGCTCGCCGCCGTCTCGGACAGCACTCCGAACGGGGGCCGCAGGTTGGGGCGGTAGCTGCGGCGGAACATCTCCAGCGCTTTGCCGGCCATGCCCAGCCGGGCATATTGGATCGCCAGTGCCGAGTGGCTCATCGCCGGGCCGTGTGCCGGGTCGATTCTGGGTTCGTAGTAGCGCAGGTCGCGCAGCAGCGATTCACGGTCGGAGACGATGCCCAGCGGCCAGCCCAGCAGGTTGGCGTCGGCTTGTTTGATTTGTTCGCCGTCGTAGTCGGCGTGTTCGCGCGTCGTGCCGTCGGGGAAGCGTTCGATGCGCAGCCCCGCCGCAATCGCAGCCCATGCAGGGTCGGGGCGTTCGCCGCATGCCTCGGCCGCTTTGGTCGCCGCTTCCAGCGCCCGGCGGGCCGCTCCGTTGGTAAAGGCGTTGTCCGTCACTCCTATGGCGTATTCGTCGGCCCCCACCACATTGCGGATCGAGTAGCTGCCGTCGTCGTTCTTCGTCGCGCGGTCGGCCCAGAATGCGGCGCATTCGCGCAGCAGGGGCCAGCCTTGCGTGTGGAGCCATTCAAGGTCGCGCGTAACACAATAGTATTGCCACGCCGCTATCGCCACGTCGGCCGTGATATGGTGTTCCAGCGGTCCCGTCAGCGCGAAAGTCGGGGTCGATTCCTCGCCCCGATGGTCGCTCTCCCACGGGTACATCGCGCCTTTGTAGCCGTGGGCATAGGCCCGTTGCCGGGCCGCTTCGAGCCGGTCGGTGCGGTAGTCTATCAGTTGGCGCGCAAGCTGGGGGTGCAGCACCAGCAGCGGTGGGAACATCCACGTCTCGGCGTCCCAGAAGATATGGCCGTTGTAGCCCGTCGATGTCAGCCCCATGGGGGCGATGCTGCGGCGCGAGCCCTCGCGGACGGAGCCGTAGAGGTTGAACAGCGCGAACCGCACGGCGCGCCGGGCTTCGTCGTCGCCCTCTATCACAATATCGCTCTGCCAGAGTTCGGCCCACTGCCTTTCGTGCGCGGCAATCAATTCGTCGACACCCTCGCGGGCGGCATAGATCGCCTGCCGCTCCGATTCGTTCCACGGGTCGGCGAAACTCTGCGTCGTGCAGACGATGCCCGCCAGCGCGAACGTCGCCCGTTGGCCCTGCCGCAGGCGGGCTTCGAGCCGGTCGGCGGCCGGTTGTGCGAAGCCCTCGCCGCCGAGCAGCACCGAGGCCGCCACAACATGGTCGGCCCCGCCGTTGTAGCTCCCCTCGGAGCGTTGGACCTTGCGGCCGCCGTCCTCGCACCACACTGTGCGGTTTTCGCGCAGCGTGTCGGCCAGCCCGGCCGGTATGGCGTGGCGGTTGGCAATGCGGAGTTCCGTGTCGCGGAGCGCTTCGACTTCCACCTCGGCCATCACCGCATAGGGCAGGTTGCGCAGGGCCCGGATGCGGTATTCGATGCGCAGGTCGTCGGTGGTCAGGCGCGTGGTGTGCACCGCCCGCCGCAGATCGATCTCCTGCTCCCATTCGCGCAGCGGCCCGAGGTTCTCCGCCGTGAGCCCCAGCGGACAGATGCCTTCGAGGATGCGGCTCACACCGCCGCGGCCCCCGCGTTCGCAGGCGCTGCCGACGATCAGCGGTCCTGCCGCGAACGGTTCCTTGCCGACCACGAGACCCAGCTCGCCGTTGGCTACCGTTGCCGGAGCGTAGCGGGCCGTGTCGCGCGCAAGAAGTGTCCAGCCGTCTTCCTGCGCCACGGCGGCAAGCGGCAGGAGCCACAGAAGCAGCAGGCTGCTAAAACGTTTCATATCGTTGTTTTTCAGGGATGAACGTCACGGCCTGCCCGCCGCGGGCGGCCATCGTTATTTCGAGCGTGTCGGCCGAGGTGACGGTGCGTTTCTCGATGCGGTAGGCCTCGGGGTTCTCGCCCGAATCGGGGGCGTCGGCGTAAATAGTCGCGGTGTAGGCCACCCCGTCGTCGAGGAACGAGAGGGGTTGCGCGAGGGTCCGGGTCTCGCCGTTCGTGCCCGCGCCGAGGAACCAGCGGTCGCCCGCGCGGCGTGCTAAAACGATATAATCGCCTATCTCGCCCTGCAAGGCTTCGGAGCGGTCGCAGTCGGCGTCGAAGTCGCGGAAGAACCGGAAGGCCGGGTGACCCTCGTAGTTCTCTATCAGGTCGGCGGCCATCTGCAAAGGCGAATAGATGATGACCCAGTTGGCGATCTGCCGCGCGAGCGTGGTCTTGATGCGGCAGTGGCCGTTGGGGCCGTTCCACTCGATGCGCCCCGGGTCGGCTTTGGCCCGCGAGTAGTCGAGGTCGAAGATGCCGGGCGTGTAGTCCATCGGGCCGCTCAGCAGCCGCACGAAAGGCAGCGTACAGAGGTATTCGGCCGAGTTGCCCTCGCTCCATGCGTTCCACTCCATGCCGCGGGCCCCCTCGCGGGTCATCATGTTGGGCCATGTGCGGCGGATGCCGGTCTCCTTGATGGGTTCGTGGACGTCGAGCATGATGCCGTAGCGCGCCGCCGTCTCGACCACGCGCTGGTAGTGCTGCACGCCGTACTGCGAGTGGTGCAGATAGCCGCCCTTGAAGCCGCCGGCATAGCCCGTCTTGAGCGTATGTACGCCCAGCTCGGCGTAGCGGGCGAAAGCGCGCTCCATCTGCTCCTCGAACTCGGGGATGTTGCCGCCCGTCTCGGCATGCATCCACAGCTCGACGCCCTTTTCGCGGGCGTAGGCGGCGATGCGTTCGAGGTCGAAATCGGCGTAGGGTTCCGCATAGTCGAAGTGCTGGCTGCCGCCCCAGTTCTCCCAGCCGCGGTTCCAGCCCTCGAACAGCACGCCCTGAATGTCGTTGGCCGCAGCGAAGTCGATATGCCGAAGGGCATTCTCGGTCGTTGCCCCGTGGCGCGGCCCCATGGTCCAGACCTGCGTGCCGAGGTGCATGCCCCACCAGACGCCGACGTACTTCTGCGGTTTGAGCCACGATGTGTCGGCTATCTTCGAGGGCTCGTTGAGGTTGAGGATCAGCGACGAATGGATGAGGTCGACAGCCTTGTCGCCTAACTGAATCGTGCGCCACGGCGTGGTGAAGCGTCCGGGAATGTAGGCCTTGATGCCGTCGGGCAGGGGTGCGAGGTCGGCTTTCAGTACACCGCGGCCGTCGCGCCGCAGCACCATCTCGGGCCAGTCGTAAAGGGCCGCTTCGTGGATCGAACCGTAGATGCCGCGGGCCGTGCGGAACGTGAACGGTGTGTTGGCGTCCGCGACTTCGGCGACGGGTAGTTCGCGGTACTGGAGTTCGTAGGTCTCGAAGTTGCCGGGGATGGACCACGAGAGCGTCGCAGCCTCGTCGGCGAAGCGGAATTCGGTCAGTTCGTCCGTCACGGTGAGCGAATCGGGAGCGTCGAGTTCGTAGCGCCATGCTACGCCGTCGTCGTAGGCTCGGAAGCGGAGCGTGAGCCCGATGCGGTCTTCGATGTTGTGCAGTTCGACGGTCATTTCGCGGTAATGGTCGCGCAGGTGCTTGTTCTCGCCCCACGGCTGGCTCCACTCGCGGTCGGCGGAGGTGCGGCGGACGGTCCCGAAGCGGAAGCCGGAGAAACTCACCTCGCGCGCGGCGATGCCGAGGGCCGAGGGGCGCACGAGGGTGTCGCCGTCGCGCAGGACGGCGTAGGTCATCGTCGCGGGGTCGAAAGCGAGGGTGTTGCGCCCGTCGGGCGAGGTGAGGACCGTGGAGGGGTGGCAGGCGGCCAGCGCGGCGGCCGCGGCGAAGAGGAAAAACGTTTTTTTCATCGGGCGTCGGGGTTATGGGTCATGTCAAAGCGAATTTTCGCGCCGTTCCGCAGCGCCGACCAGTTGAGGAACGGCCGGTCGAGGAGCTTTCCGTCGACGCTCATGCGGCGGATGTAACGGTTGGCGGGCGAATTTTCGGGGGCGTTGATGACGATTGTCTTCCCGTTTTCGAGGTGGACGGTCGCTTTGCGGAAGAGCGGCGAGCCGACGGCGTATTCGTCCGCGCCGGGGCAGACGGGATAGAACCCGAGGGCCGAGAATACGTACCACGCCGAGGTCTGGCCGTTGTCCTCGTCGCCGCAGTAGCCGTCGGGCTTCGCGGAGTAGAGGCGGTCCATCACCTCGCGGGCCCACCACTGGGCCTTGTGAGGTTTTCCGCAGTAGTCGTACAGATAGATAACATGTTGCGCAGGCTGGTTGCCGTGGGCGTAGTTGCCCATCTCGGCCACCTGCATCTCGGTGATTTCGTGGATGCGGAAGCCATAGTAGCTGTCGTCGTAGACGGGCGGCACCACGAAGACCGAGTCGAGCATCCGCGCGAACTCCTCTTCGCCGCCCATGGCTTCGGCCAGCCCCTCGACGTCGTGGAAGACCGACCACGTGTAGTGCCATGCGTTGCCTTCGGTGAAGGCGTCGCCCCACTTGTAGGGGCTGAACGGCTGCTGGAACTCCCCGTCGGCGTTGCGGCCGCGCATCAGGCGCGTCGAGGGGTCGAAGAGGTTGCGCCAGTTCTGCGAAGCCTTTTCGAGCAGGGCGGCATCGTCGGTGCGGCCGAGCTTGCGGGCCGCCTGCGCGATGCACCAGTCGTCGTAGGCGTATTCGAGCGTGCGGGCCGCATTCTCGTGGATGCCGACGTTATAAGGCACATAGCCCAGCGTATTGTAGTATTCGTGTCCGAGACGGCCCGTGGAGCTGACCTCGGGGTGCACTTTCGTGCGGCCCGACATCATCGCTTCGAAGAGCGTGGCGACATCCTCGGCGGGCGTCACCCCTTTGAGGATGGCATCCGAAACCACCGACGCGGAGTTGTTGCCAACCATGCAGCCGCGGTGTCCGGGGCTCGCCCACTCGGGCAGGAAGCCGCTTTCGCGGTAGGCATTGGCCAGTCCGGCCTGCATCTTGGCGTTCTCCGACGGATAAACCAGATTCAGCAGCGGGAACAGCGAGCGGAACGTGTCCCAGAAACCGGTGTCGGTGTACATGTAGCCGGGGAGCACTCGGCCGTTGTAGGGGCTGTAATGCACGGGGGCACCCTCGGCGTCGATTTCGTAGAGCTTGCGCGGAAAGAGCGTCGAGCGGTAGAGGCACGAGTAGAACGTGCGCAGCTGCTCCTCGGTGCCGCCCTCGACCTCGATGCGGCCCAACACCTCGTCCCAGCAGGCCTGCGCCTTGTTCTTCACGGTGTCGAAGTCGTCGTCGCCCAGCTCGGTTTCGAGGTTGCGCAGGGCCTGCTCCGCCGAGATGAACGACGAGGCGACGCGCGCGGTCACCTGCTCGCCGCGGCGTGTGGCGAAATAGACCGCCGCCAAGGCATGGTCGCCCTCGACGGCCAGCCCCTTGGTTTCATGCGTGCCGTCGAAGGTGCGGAACGAATCGAACGGCCGGTCGAACCGCACCGCGAACCAGTTGCGGAAGTTGTCGGGCACGCCGCCGCTGTTGCGCGTGGTGTAGCCCACGACCGTATGGCTGTCGGGCAGGACCTCGATGCGCGACCCGCGGTCGAAAGCGTCGATGACCACGCCCGATTCGTCGCTCTCGGCGAAGGTGAAGCGCATGGCGGCGGCTCGGTCGGTCGGCGCAATCTCCACCCGCACGTCGTGGTCGGCGAGGTAGACCTTATAATAGTAGGGACGCGCTTCCTCGGACTGGTGCGAGAACCAGCTGCGGCGGCTATTTTCGTCTATTTTGTCCGCACCGCGCACGGGCATCAGCGAGAACTGGCCGTAGTCGTTGATCCACGGCGAGGGCTGGTGGGTCTGCTTGAAGCCGCAGATGGTGTGCGCACCGTAGGTGTAGGCCCAGCCGTCGCCCATCGTGCCGGTCTGGGGCGTCCAGAAGTTCATGCCCCACGGCAGCGCCGCGGCCGGGTAGGTGTTGCCCGTGGAGAGCGAGTAGTCGGACTGGGTGCCCACGAGCGTGGAGACGTACTCCGAGGGGCGGAGCTGCGGCGCGGCGGGCCGGTCGGTGCAGGCGGCGGCAAGAGCCGCAAAAGCTAATATGGCAAGTTTTTTCATGGTTTCGGGTTGTCGGGTTTTCGGGCAGGCAGCCTGCGGGGCACGCGAACAGCGGGCCTCCGCTGCGGGAGGCTGCGGCCCGCACGGCTCCTCGAGCCGCAAGGTCATAGAATCGAATCGAGCAGTTCTGTTTTTCCGTCGTTCACGAGTTTCAATATCAGTTCGCCGAAGAGCGTGTTCTGCCATGCGAACCACGGCCGCGTGAAGTCGGCGGCGTCGTGGCGCGAGAACGATTCGTGGATGAAACCCGTACCGGCGTCGGTGGTCATCAGGGCCATGAGGCAGTCGCGGATTTCGGCGTCGTCGGTCGAGGTGAAGGCCCGCATCATGATGCTCATGGGCCAAATCATCTCCACGCCGATATGCGGACCGCCGATCCCCTCGCCCGCCGCGCCGCGCCAGAAGTAGGGGTTGGCCTCGCTCCACACGAAGCGGCGGGTGTTTTCATAGACGGGGTCGCGGCGGTCGACGTCGCCCAAGTAGGCCATGGCCAGCAGCGACGGCACGTTGGCATCGTCCATAAGCTGCACGCTGCCGAAGCCGTCGACCTCGTAGGCGTAGATTTTCCCGTAGTCGGGGTGCTCGACGACGGCGTATTCACGCAGCGCCGCGGCCACCTCGTCGGCCAGCGCCGTGCACTCGGCGGCAAGGGCGGTTTCACCGTTGACGGCCGCAAGGATTTCGGCCGCTTTACGAAGCGAAGAGACGGCCATAAAGTTCGACGGGATGAGGAATCCGAACGTCGTGGCGTCGTCCGAGGGGCGGAACGCCGAGGCGATAAGACCCACGGGCCGGACGGGATTGCCGCGCCCCACGTGGCAGCGGGTGTCGAGCTGGCGGTCGGTGCGGCGCAGGAAGACGTAGTCGCCGGGACCCTCTTTCATCTGCTGCTCGCGCAGCGTGGCGAGGATGGCGCGCATGGCCCCGACCCATTCGGCGTCGAATACCGACGCGTCGCCCGTGGTCTTCCAGTAACGGTGCGCCAGCCGTATGGGATAGCAGTGGGAGTCGATCTCCCACTTGCGCTCGAAGACCCACGGCGACTGCCGGTTGCCCGGGTAGCCGACATCCTCGCCCGCACCCGTGGGGCCGTCGTTGAACGCGTTGGCGTAGGGGTCGATGCCGATCAGCCGGAACTGACGGCGGATGACGCCCGCGATCATATTCTGCAAGGTCGGGTCGGCGGTGCACAGCTGCACGTAGGGCCACACCTGCGCCCCCGAATCGCGCAGCCACATGGCCGGGATGTCGCCCGTGTAGACGTAGGTGTCGGGGTTGCCCTCGGCGTCCTCGCGGTAGTGGACCGTGGTGTCGAGCGTGTTGGGAAAGCAGTTGCGGAACATCCAGCGCAGGCGCTCGTTGGTCAGCAGACCGCACACGCGTTCGATTTCGGCTTCGACGGCTTCGGAGACGAAGAGCCGCTTTTCGGGCGCCGGCCGCAGGTCGGCGTAGACCTCGGGTTCGTCGGCGCAGTACCACACCCGGGGCTCGGCGCCCATCTCGAAGCGCAGCTCGCCGCCGCGCATAAGGTCCGCATAGTCGATGTAAGGCTTCGTATAGGGCCGTCCGTCGAGCCAGACGCGTTGTATGTATTTGTTTTCAGCGGAGTTGTTGTCGGCCACGATGCGGAACGTGCCGCCCGGGACTTGCAGCTCGGCCCGGTCGAACAGCGGCGACCCGAACCAGTAGCGGCCCCCGGCGGGCTCGGCCTCGTACATGCCCAGCGACGAGAGGACGTACCACGCCGACATCTGGCCCACATCCTCGTTGCCCGAAAGGCCGTCGGGCGCGGCGTGGTAGAGCGTCGCGAGCACCTCGCGCACGCGGTCGGCGGTCTTCCACGGCTGCCCGAGCATGGTATAGAGGTAGAGCGTGGCGTGCGAGGGTTCGTTGCCGTGGGCATATTGGCCGATCATGCCCGAGATGTCGGGCGAGGTCTCGGCCCCCTCGATGACGGAGCTTACGACAAAGAGCGAATCGAGCTTTTCGAGCATCTTTTTGCGGCCGCCGAAGCACTCCTGCAAGCCACGCACGTCGTGCGGCGCAAGCCACGTATACTGCCATGCGTTGCCCTCGCAGTAGTCGTCGGCGCGGTGCTCCGACGAGAAGGGGTTGAACGGTGTGCGCCATCCGCCGCGGCTGTCGCGGCCCCGGATGAAGCCCGTCTGCGGGTCGAAATAATGGCGGTAGGAGTGGCTGCGTGCGGCGAAATACTTCGCATCGGTCGTTTTGCCGAGCGCTTCGGCGGCGCGGGCGGCAGCGCCGTCCGCCACGGCGTACTCCATGTCGTAGGCCACGGCCTCGGTGAAGAGGTCGCAGGGGATGTAGCCGTATTTCATCCGGAGCCCGTTGCCGCGTCCGGGGTTCATGGCCGTTCGGCGGATCGCGTCGAACGCCCGCTCGCGGTCGATGCCCGCGAGATTCTTCACGATGGCGTCGGCGACGACCACGATGCCCGGATTGCCCACCATGCAGTCGGTCTCGCAGCCCCACAGATGCCACACGGGCAGGCGCCCCTGTTCGTCGGCGATCGAGAGCATCGTGTTGACGATGTCGGTCATGCGCTCGGGCTGCGTGAGGGTCAGAAGCGGCATCTTGGCCCGGTAGGTGTCCCAAAGCGAGAAGACCGAGCAGGTCGCGTGACCCGGGTCGGCATGCACCTTCCCGTCGGCGCCGCGGTACGTGCCGTCGACGTCGCAGAACGCCACGGGGGCGATCATGGAGTGGTAGAGCGCCGTGTAGAAGATGGTGCGGGCCGTCTCGTCCGCGGTCTCGATCCGGATTTTCGAGAGTTCGGCGTTCCACGCTTCGGCGGCGGCCTCGGCCGTCGCGTCGAAGTCCCAGCCCGGAAGCTCGGCCGCGAGGTTGGCGCGCGCACCCTCGACGCTCACGGGCGACAAGGCGACCTTGACGAGCACCTGCTCGCCCTCGGAAGTGCGGAACGAAGCGCGCGCATACATGTTGCCCTCGCCGCACAGTTCGAACCGTTCGAAAGGCTTCGAGAACTCCGCGGCGAAGTAGACCCGCTGCTCCTTGGCCCAGCCCGTGGAGTGGCGCCAGCCCTCGATGCGGCGGTCGCCCACGGCTTCGAGGCGGGTGTCGGTGGCCTTGTCCCAGCACCCGCCGTTTTCGAGGTCGAAGATCACGGCGGCATTGTCCTCTTGGTGGAACGTGTAGCGGTGCAGACCTACGCGGGAGGTGGCTGTGAGTTCTGCTAAAACGTTATAACGCGTGAGCGGCACGGAGTAGTAGCCCGGCCGTGCGACCTCGCGCGAACGGTCGGCGTAGGACCAGAGCCCCGACGCGGGGTCATCCTCCGTGCCGCGGGCATAGGTCGTCTCGCCCACGACGGGCATGAGCGTGATGTCGAACAGGTCGCCGATGCCGGTGCCGCTCAGATGCGTATGCGAGAAGCCGATGACGGTCGAATCGCTCTGGTGGTAGCCCGAGGTCCAGTCCCACGCCTGCGGGATGCTGGTGGGCCCCAGCTGCACCATGCCGAACGGCACGCTGGCCCCGACGAAGACGTGGCCGTGGCCCCCCGTGCCGATCTTGGGGTCGACATGACGGGCGAAGCCGCCGTCGGACGGAGCTTGCGTGCACGCGGCGAGGAGTACGAGCGCCGCCCCGGTCAGTAGTTTTTCGAGGTTCATAGTTATTGGTCGGTTTTGAGTTCAAAGATAAAATGGCTTTATTTTATGGTTATTTCGTCGATGAAGAACCAGCAGGGGCACCCTACGCCATAGTGCCACGGCGGGCAGACGTTGGTGCCCTCCACTTCGATGCGGAGGTAGCGTGCGCGTACGGGGCTTTCGGCCGCGACGGTCACGGGGACGAACTTGACGGGTACGTCGCGGTCCTCGGGTAGCTCGACGCGTCCCAGCGGCCGCCATGTGCATTTGTCGTCCGAGACGGCGCAGGTCATGGCCCGGGGCAGCAGAATCCATGCGCCCAACTGGTGGAGAAAGTCGGCGGTGACGGCCGAAAACTCCTGTCCGCTGCCGAGGTCGAGGATGAAGGCGCCGTCTCGGCCCTCCCAGCCTGTCCATCCGTCGGCGAACGACGCGCCGCCGAAAAGTCCGTCGGTGAGGGTTTCCTCGCCCAAGGCGCGGTATTTCCCGGTAGGCGGGACGATCCATTCGATGCGGGCGCCGAGGGTTTTGCTGTTGCGGTCGGCAGATAAATAACGCTGGCGGTAGAGACGGCAGTATTCCTGCGGCGAATTGTTTCGTTCATTGAGCGTCTCGACGCCGAATTCGATAATGTAGCGTTCGAACGTTTCGAGTTTGCGCAGAATGGCGGCGGTATCCTTGTCGCGCTCGGTGCGCAGTATTTCCAACTCGGTGTAGAGCAGCGGCAGGCGGGCCGTCCGCACGCGGCGCAGCAGGGCCGAATCGGCGGCGACGACGGCCTCAGCCCGGTCGAAAAGCTCGTTGTAGCGCTGCCGGCAGGCGGCGTTGAACATGCCGTCTTTGTGCGAAACGGGCGAATCGTAAATCCAGAGCGGAGTGCCGGAAGCGAGCAGGGCCCCTTCCAAGAGTTTTTCGTACTGATAGAGATAAGGTGCGGCGGCCCCGTAGTATCCGTTCATGAAGCGGAGCATGAGCGAATCGGTGTCCTGCGCGGGGTCCCACATGAGTTTGGCGACGACGTAGGAGCGCATTTCCGAAAAATCGCCGCCGTAGGAACCGCCGATCTGCGAGAAGTGCATCCGTGCGCCGTGCCGCCGGAACAGTCGGATGTTGGGGCCGAGAACCGGAAAATTGGGGAACGGCTCGACCATGTTGTCGAAGTTGATGCCGTAGTCCCAGATGAACAGATTGTCCGTGAGGGCCGACCAACCCTCCAAGGCTTCGACGAACTCGCTGCCCGTAGCATTGTCGGTGAGCGGCACCTCGCGGTGGCAGCCGATGCTGCACAGCATGATGTTGACGTTGGGTAGGGGCCGCACGTGTTTGGGCGGCTTCATGGTGAAGAGGTAGGCCAGCGTCGAAAACTGCTTGTCGGGGAACCGTGCGGCCAACTTGTTCAGGAAACGGATGTAGTTGCCCGAAGGGGCCCCCTCTTCGATGTTGCCCCGCTCGCACTCGTCGCAGCGGCAGTAGGTGCGGTCGCTGTCGTTCTGGCTGACGGAAATCATGTTTCGGCCGGGGTTGGCGCGGAAAATCGAATCGATGCGGGCGGCGACGGTCTCGAAAACCTCGGGATTCGAGAGGCACCACTGGCTGGCGCGGCCGGGGCGCCGTTGGCCGTGGATGAACGCATAATATTCGGGGTGTTCGGCACCGTAGCGTTCGGCGGGCAGCAGGCGGTCGAACGTATGGACCCACAGGTTGCCCGCGAAGATGTCGGATGGCTCTCGGAGCCGCAGGAAAAAGCGGTAGACCGAATCCTGCGCCATGCCGTAGGCTTGGCTCTGGCGGTAGCGGAACGCGGGATTGTCGGCGGTGTCGAGCCGGGGCAGGACGATGTCGGGGCGCCGGTCGAGGGTGTAGACATGGGCGGCGAAGTAATCCATGCCTAAATAACGCTCCAAGAGTGAGACGACGCCGTAGACGGAGCCGTTACCGCCGCCGCTCGAAATGCGCAGCGTGCCGTCGGACCCGCTCCGCAAGCGGAAGCCGTCGTAAGAAAGACCCAGCGTGTCGGAAGCGCCTAACAGGATGTCGCCCTTGCGGATTTTCGCGCCCGGCACGACGGGCAGCTCTGCGTCGGATGCTTCGCGGACGAAACGTTGCAACAGCAGGGCGGCGATCCGGTCAGTGCTGTTTTCGGCAGCGACGACGATGCGGGCGGCGGGCTTGCCGCGGCGCGTCACGACGGTCTGTCCGGCGGCTTCAGTGCAGAAACCGACGAAGAGGAACGGCAGGAAGATTCGGAGCAGGCGCATGGGTCAGAGTTCGAAAGTAAGTTTTTTTCCGCCGAGCAGCTCGTCGTGCGCGATGCGGTATTCGGTCAAGGGTTTTCCACCGAGGGTCATGCGGCGGATATAAGGACCGGCGCCGTGCTTTTCGATGGTCAGCGTGCCCTGCGGGGTGTCGATCTCGGCCCGGTCGAAAGTCGGTGCCGTAAGCGTATAGAACGGTTCGCCGGGGCAGTCGGGATAGAAGCCCAGCATGGAGAAGAGGGCCCAAGCGGACATGGTGCCCGTGTCGTCGTTGCCGGGGATGCCGTCGGGGGCCGTGGTGAAGTGCTTGTCGAGCAGCCGTGCGACCTCGCGCTGCGTGCGCCACTCCTCGCCGCGGAAACGGCTGAAAAGGTAGGCGTAGGCGATGTCGGGCTCGTTGGCGGGATCGTAGAGCCCCTCGTCGAAGACTTTTTGGAGTTTGTCGACGAACTTGCGGCGGCCGCCCATCGTGGCAGCCAGCCCCTCGACGTCGTGCGGCACAAAGAAAGTGTAGTTCCATGCACTACCCTCGTGGAAGCCCGGCACGGCCTCGAAATTCTCGCCCTGCTGCGGGTCGAAGGGGCTTAGGAAAGACCCGTCGGAGTTGCGCGGCCGCAAGGTGCCGGATTCGGGACTGTAATAGTGCTTCCACCCAGCGGCCCGGCGGCGCAGCTCGGCGGCGAACTCCCGCTCGCTCCGCTCCTCGGCCAGCCAAGCCAGCGCGGCATCGGCGACGTAGTATTCGAGCGCATGCGACACCGAGTTGTCGCCCGAAGCGTCGGCGGCGAAGAAGCCCAGCGGAATATAGCCCCGCTCGACGTAGGGGTCTATGTCGGGCCGCATGGGGTTCTGCGCACCGGGCGCAGTGGCCGAGCGCTTCATGGCTGCGTAGGCGGCGTCGATGTCGAAGTCGCGCAGCCCCTTGCGCCACGTGTCGACGATGACGGGAACGGCCGGGTCGCCCTCCATGGTGAAGGTCTCGCGGCCGTAGAGCTCCCACTTCGGGAGCCAGCCCCACTCCTGCGACATGGCGACCATCGAACGCACCATATCGAGCTGCCGTTCGGGGTAAACGAGCGTCAGGAGCTGGTGGACGTTGCGGTAGGTGTCCCAAAGCGAGAAGACCGTGTAGCGGTCGCCGTCGGTGACGCCCGTTTCGCCCGAGCGCTCCATAAGCGGGTATTCGCCGTTGGTGTCGCTCAGCAGGTTGGGGTGGATCAGCGCATGATAGAGCGCCGTGTAGAAGACGGTCCGCTGTTCCTCGGTGCCGCCCTCGACGCGGATGCGCGAGAGGTCGTCGTTCCACTGCGTGCGGGCCTTTTGGCGGATGCTGTCGAACGTCGCGCCGGCCGGCTGCTCGGCATCGAGGTTGCGGCGGGCGTTCTCGGTCGAGACGTAGGAGATGCCCATGCGCACCTCGACCTGCTCGCCGGGGGCGAAGTCGTCGAAGGTGAACCAATAGCCCACGTCGTCGCCCGAGAGCTCGCGGCCGTACTCCGTATAGAGCTTATATTTGCCGTTGTCGGGGGTCCACTCGGCCTCGACCCCCGTCATGGGGCGCTGCTTCTTCCAGTAGCCCGACTGCGAGGGCTTCTTCGAGACGCGCAGCACGAAGTAGACGGGGAAAACTTTCTGCGGATTGTAGCAGAACGTGCCCAGCAGCTTCGAGCCCTCGATTTCGGTGGCGCTGACGCGCCGTACCGTAGCACCGCTCTCGTTGGTGAGCCCCTCGCCGAGATTCAATAATATATGGCCCTTGCCGCCGGGAAAGGTGTAGCGCTCGACCGACGTGCGGGGCGTGGCGGTGGCTTCGGCGCGGATGCCGTATTTGGAGAGCGTGGCGGCGTAGTAGCCCGGCGACGCGGTTTCGGAGGTGTAGGCCGTGCCGTACTCCTTGTAATCGACCGTCAGCGGCCCGGCGGTGGCTATGGTGAGCAGCGCTCCCATCTCGGGGCAGCCCACGCCGCTCAAAGCTCCGTGGGCGAAGCCCGTGAAGAACGAATTGGTGCGCTCGTAGGGCGTCGACCACCAACGTGCATCCTTGTCGTAGCGGTTGGCGGCGGAGCCCATGACGTTGAACGGCACGACGGCCATCATCCCGTGCGGCGTGACCGCGCCGGGGTTGCAGGTGCCGAAGTTGGTCGTACCGATGAACGGGTCGACGCAATCGACCGGGGACCGTGCGGCGGCGGAAGCGAGACCGAGGGTCAGCAGAGCGGCGAACAGGAGATGTTTCATGGGTTGTCGGCGTTTTCGATGGATTTGAAATACCGGTAGGTGGCTACGCGCAGCTCGTCGGCCGCGGCCTCGTCGCAGACGAGGATGCCCGAGGGGTGGACTTGCAGGGCCGAGACGGTCCACCGGTGGTTGTACGACCCCTCGACGCCGTGGCGCACGGCCCGGGCCTTCTTGTGCCCGGTGGCGAGGATCACGACCTCGCGGGCGGCGAGGATGGTGCCGACGCCGACGGTGAGCGCCCGGGCGGGGACGGCCGACGGATCGCCGCCGAAGAAGCGCGCGTTGACGGCGATGGTGTCGGGGGTGAGGGTCTTGATGCGGGTGCGCGACGAGAGCGACGAGAAGGGCTCGTTGAACGCAATGTGCCCGTCCTCGCCGACGCCGCCCAGAAAGAGGTCGATGCCGCCTCGGGCGGCGATGGCCGCCTCGTAGTCGGCGCACTCTTGGGCGAGGTCGGGGGCGTTGCCGTCGAGGATATGGATGTTCTCGGGGCGGATGTCGATGTGGGAGAAGAAGTTGTTCCGCATGAACGAATGGTAGCTCTCGGGGTGCTCTTCGGCCAGACCCACGTATTCGTCCATGTTGAACGTGACGACGTTGCGGAACGAGACCTCGCCGGACTTGTGGCAGTGGATGAGCTCGCGGTAAGTCTCCAACGGGGTGGACCCGGTGGGAAGCCCCAAGACGAACGGAGCGTCGGAGCACTGCGCCTTGGCGCGGATGCGGCCGATGATGTGCCGGGCGGTCCATCGGGCGACCTGCTGCGGCGTATCTTCGATGATTACTCTCATAGTCGATCGTGTCAGAACATTTTTACGAATACCTCGATGGCCTGATACTCGGCCATGCCGAGGGCGTCGTAGAGCTGTGCGGTGTGCTGCGTGCGCTCCTCGGCACGCTGCCAGAACTCGCGCGAATCGTCGCCCGGGAAGGGCATGATGTCTTTCTGCGAGAGGTGGCGGTAGATGGCGTGGCGCTTCATGAGCATCTCGTCGGGCGAGAGGGGCACGGCCATGTCGACCGACCCCAGATCCCACTCCATCCAAGCGCCGCGGTAGAGCCACAGGTGGCAATCCTCCATCCATGGCTCGTCCTTCAACCTTTCGACAGCGGCCAACACGGCCTCGGTGCAGATGCGGTGGGTGCCGTGGGGGTCGGCCAAGTCGCCGGCGGCGTAGATCTGGTGGGGCCGGACCCGGCGCAGGAGGTCGGCGACAAGCTCGATGTCTTTCTGAGAAAGGCTGCCTTTCTTGATGCCGCCGGTCTCGTAGAAGGGCATGTCGAGGAAGTGGGCGTTGGTGTCGGGGTCGAGCCCGAACGAACGCACGGCGGCACGGGCCTCGGCGCGGCGGATGGCCCCTTTCATGTCGAGCAAGGCCCGCGGCTCGGGCTCGCCCTTTTTCTTCGAGGCGATGAGCGACCCGGCTTCGGCGAAGCGGTCGCCGAAACCCAACTGACGCGACGTGTCGATGTGCTGCAAGACGACGTCGTCGTGGACGGCGACGTTGCCCGAAGTCTGGTAGGCGACGTGGACGTCGTGGCCCTGCTGCACGAGCCGGATGAAGGTGCCGCCCATCGAAATCACATCGTCGTCGGGGTGGGGCGAGAAGATGACCGCGCGCTTGGGGAAGGGCGCCGAAGGGGCGGGGCGCGTGGCGTCGTCGGCCCCGGGCTTGCCGCCGGGCCAACCGGTGATGGTGTGCTGGAGGTCGTTGAAGACGTCGATGTTGATGCGGTCGTAGGAACGCCCCTGCTCCAGCAGCTCGCCGAGCGAATGCTCGATATAATCCTTGTAGGTGAGCTTGAGGATGGGCTTGCCGACGACGCCGCACAACCAGACGACGGCCTTGCGGATGAATTTGGGGGTCCACTCGCAAGGTCCGACCAACCACGGGTGCTGCTTGCGCGTGAGCTGCTGCGAAGCCTTCTCGTCGATGACGACCTCGATGCGGGGGTGCGACTGAAGGTAGGAAGCGGGAATGCGGGGCGAGACCTCGCCCTCGACGACCCTGCGGATGGCGTCGGCCTTCTCCTCGCCCCACGCCATGAGACAGATGCGCTTGGCCCGCAAGAGGGTGTCGATGCCCATGGTGACGGCCATTTTGGGAGTGTCGTCGAACGAGAAGAACGCCCGCGACTCGATTTTGCGGGTCTCGTAGGAGAGCTGCACGAGCCGGGTGCGCGACTTGATGTAGGTGCCCGGCTCGTTGAACCCGACCTGCCCGTTGCGGTTGAGGCCGAGGATCATCAGATCGATCTTGCGGATGGAAGCCTCGTAGGCGGCGCAGTAATCGGAGATGCGCTCCTCCGAAACGGTGCCGTCGGGCAGATGGACGTTCTCGGGCAGGATGTCGATGTGGTTCAGGAACTCATTGCGGATGCGGAAGTTGCGGCTCTGCTGCTCGTCGGGCCCGATGGGGTAGAACTCGTCGAGGCTGAAGACGGCGACGTTGGCGAAACTGATCTCTCCGGCCCTGTGGCGCCGGACCAACTCGCGGTAGAGCTTCGACGGGGTGCAGCCGGTGGTGAGCCCCAAGACGAAAGGCTCGGGCTCGTCGCAGAAATCGGACGAGGAACGGTGCTGCTCGTACCGGGCGATGGCGCGGACGATCATGTCGGCGACGTACTGCGTACCGAGGCGAGGGTCGGCGAAGATATGCGTGGGGATCTTCTCGTAACGACGGATGATGTCCTGCAAAGCCGCCTTTTCGATGGGTCCGCCCTCTTCGGGCAAAGCATACTTGTTGTCCATGGTGCGAAAAATTAACGGGTTGCTTCGTCGAGCCTGCTCAGGGCGAAAGCATAGGCCCCGACGGAGATGGCCTTGCTGGCGCCGAGCTTGGAAATCATGACGCCGGTGCGTTTCTGCGGGTCGTAGGCCACATAGCGGTCGGTGCCGTAGACCTGCAAGGGGCGCATGTCGCCCTTGGCGAAAGCGGCGAACTCCTCGTCGCTGTCCAGATCGTAGACCTTCATCTGGACGCGGTCGAGCTCGCTGCCGTCGATCTGGTGCATCTTCGAACGCAACTCTTGCAACAAGGCCGGCATGATGTGCCGCCGCGCCGCGGTGATGCCGCCGCCGATGACGACGAGCGAATCGGTGAGGGTGACGGCCGTGGCGATGGCGTCGCCCGCGATCTCGCCCAGCTCGGCGAAGGCCTGCCGGGCCGCCTGCCGGTCGCCGTCGCGCGTGCCGTCGGCGATTTCGCAGATCTGCTTGGGCTCCAACCCGTGGCCGGGATTGCCGGAGAGCTCGCCGTAGACGCGCCGCACGGCCCGGATGGCGGCGCCGTCCTCGCAGATGATGCCGGGCAGCTTCTTGTGGGGCAGGCAGAAGGTCTCGACGCACGAATTGTCGCCGCGGTTGAGCTGCCCGCCCACCACCATGCCGACACCCAGACCGGTGCCGAACGTATAACCCAGCAGATTGCGGTAGCGCTTCGGGCTGCCGAGGGCTTCGAGCCGGGCGTTGACCTCGGGCAGGGCGCCGCCGAGGGCCTCGCCGTAGGCGAACAGGTCGCCGTCGTTGTTGATGAAGACGGGGATGCCGAACTGCATCTCGAGGAACGGCCCGAGGGCTACGCCGTCGCGGAACGAGGGGAAATTGGGCAGGTAACCGCCGATGATGCCGTTGGGGTAGTCGGCAGGGCCGGGAAAGGCGAATGAAATGGCGACGGGCTTCTCGTCGAGCCGGGCGATGATCTCAAGAAAACCCCGGACCATGGTTTCGAGGCAGCGGTCGAGGTCGTGGGCCTGCGAGGGGTAGGTGATGGGCTCGACGATGAACTCGTTGGAGCGCATGGCCCCGAAGACGAGGTTGGTGCCCCCGGCGTCGAGGGTGACGACGATGCGGTTGTCGTGGGAATACATAGGCTCAGAGGATGTTGGTGCGACGGGTGAATTCGATGATCTCGGGGATGCGGCCGAAAGCCAGCCCGACGACGGTGTCGGCACAGCCGTAGTAGACGGCGAGCCGCCCGGTGGCAGGGTCGTGGAGCGTGGCGCAGGGGAACGCGACGTTGGGCACGTCGCCCATGCACTCGTAGCTTTCGCGCGGAGAGAGCAGGTAGGCGCCGCTGCGGGCCAAGACCTTCCACGGCCGGTCGAGGTCGAGCAGTGCCGACCCGAAAGCGTAGACGAAGCCGTTGCAAGTGCCGTGGACGCCGTGGTAGATAAGCAGCCAACCCTCCGATGTCTCGATGGGCACGGGCCCCGCGCCGATCTTGGTGCACTGCCAAGCGCTCTTCTCGAAAGCGGCGGGCGCCATGACGTGGCGGTGGCGGCCCCAGAATTCGAGGTCGGGCGACTCGGAGTAGAAGATGTCGCCGAAAGGGGTGTGCCCCGTGTCGCTGGGGCGCGAGAGCATGGCGAAACGCCCGCCGATCTTGCGGGGGAACAGCACGCCGTTGCGGTTGTAGGGCAGGAAGGCGTTTTCGAGCTGGTGGAACGTGCGGAAATCGGCGGTCCAAGCCACGCCGATGGTGGGGCCGTGGTAGCCGTTGCACCAAGTGACGTAATACTTGTCGCCGATGCGGACGACGCGGGGGTCGTAGCCGTAGACCCACTGCCCGACCTCGGGGTCGGCGCCCTCGAGCCGGATGTCCTCCTCGTCGATGTCCCACTTGAGGCCGTCGACCGAGAAGCCCGCGTGCAGACGCATGCGGATGTTGGTGTCGTCGCAGCGGAAGACCCCGGCGTAGTTGTAGCGGCCCTGCTTGAAAGGCACGACGGCCGAATTGAAGATCGAATTCGAGGTCGAGAGCGCGTCGCGCCCGACGATCGGATTGGCCGAACACCGCCACATGATTTCGCGCGAAGCGGCGGGGCGCTCCTCCCACGGCATGCCGGGGAGCGCATCCCCGATGATTCTGAGTTTGTCCATCGGATTATTGGTTGTTGGTTTGTTCATCGAAGTTGAAAGGGATCAAGCGTGTCATGAAGAACGCCGGGACGGTGGCGAGCATGACGACGAGGAAGAAAATCCGGTAGCCTGCCCAATCGCTCAGGAATCCGGAGACCATGCCGGTGAGCATGACCGAGAGGTTCATGATGCCCGAGGCGAAGGCGTAGTGCGCCATGCGGTAGGGACCGGGGGCGACCTGCTGCATCATGTAGAGGGTCAGGCCGACGAATCCGAATCCGTAGCCGAAGTATTCGAGCACGATGCCGCCGCCCACGAGCCACATGCCGGAGGGCTGGAACCATGCCAGCAGTGCGTAGACGGCGAACGGGATGTTGAAGATGCAGACCAGCGAAAAGAGCGCGCGCCGCAAACCGCGGGCGGCGATGTAATAACCGGCCAGAAGCGACCCCAAGAGGAAAGCTCCGGCGCCGAAGGTGCCGTAATAGAGACCTATCTGCTGGTTGCTGAGACCGAGCCCGCCCTCGGCGAGGGGCGTTTTGAGGAAGAGGGGGACGATCTTCATGACCAGCCCCTCGCCCAAGCGGTAGAGGATAATGAAGGCGATGCAACGGCCGATGCCGGGCTTGGCGAAGAAATCGGCGACGACGCTGCGCAAGGCCGCAGCCCCCTCGCGGACGGAACGGCCGCCCTGCTTGGCGGTCTGCCCCTGCGGGAGGATGCGCGAATGCCAACACGCGGCCGCCAACATGAGCGCGCCGAGGATGCAGAAGACGACGGTCCACGCCGACCGGACGGCGGCGAAAGCGTCGGACCCGAACGCTTCGGGAGAGCCGGCGGCGGGGGCGAACCGGGCGGACAACCACCCTGCGAACCAAACCAGTCCGCCGGTGGCGACGAGCTTGGCGAGGTTGTAGAAAGCCCCCTGCCACCCGATGTAACGGGCCTGCGCGGCGGGCGGCAGGACCGACATGTAGAGCCCGTCGGCGGCGATGTCGTGCGTGGCGCCGCTGAACGCTACCACGGCGAACAAAGCCACGGTCACGGCGAAGAACGACGGCAAGTGGAGCGCCAGCGCCGCGAGGCCGAACAACACGCCGCTGGCGAACTGCGTGGCGACGACGAAGAACTTCTGGCTGCGGAACAACTCGAGGAAAGGGCTCCAAAGGAACTTGACGGTCCACGGCCACATGATCAGAGAGGTCCAAAACGCGATCTGCGAATCGGAAATGCCCAAGTCCTTGAACGACACGGCTGCGACCATGTTCAAGACGACGAACGGCAGACCCATCGCGAAGTAGAGCGACGGAACCCAGCGGAGGGGCGGCGAGAAAGAATTCGGGGTTGGTTTCAAGGGCCAAAAAGGTTAAGGTTGGGTACTCCCCGTGAGAGAATATCCAAACCTGACAACCTAAAAATACCGGCCCTCGAGAAGAGGAGCGTCAATGATACAAGCGCAAAAATACTTTTTTAAGTTGAATAAAACAAATCGAATATGGGAAGGATGAAAATAAAATTCGAACGACCTCTTGGAAATATTTATTAAAAAGCTATAAATTTGTAAGAGGATAGATGATGGAACCGGAAAAACAAGACAACTTGACGCCGAGCCGATTCGGGAAATACTTTCTCGAATATCGCGAACCTTTTATACGAAAGGCGCTGCGCTACGTACGCAACGAAGAGATGGCCTCCGATATCGTTTCCGAGAGCTTCATGGCTTTCTGGGAAAACAGGAACTCGCTGCCGGCCGACACGAATGTACCCGGGTATGTCTTTACGATCATCAAGAACAAATGCCTGAACCATCTGCGGAATCAAGCGCTGCATCTGCGTGCGGAACAAAAACTGCACTCCGTGCAAAATGATTTGATAGATATAGACATAGCTTCGCTGACAGCCTGCGACCCCGACACGCTGTTCTGCGATGAAATATTCGACATTCTCCACAAGACGCTGGAAAAACTCCCGCCCCGGACCCGAAAGGTCTTTTTGCGCAGCCGCTTCGACAACAAGAGCTACAAAGAGATCGCGCGGGAACTCGACATCTCGTTCTTCTCGGTGCACAATGAAATGCGCAGCAGCCTGCGGGAACTGCGCATCGCGCTGCAAGATTATCTCAAGATGATTATCGTTCTGATAATCTGCACGATGAGATAATAAGAAATTTCTCGAATTTACTTAATAAATTTTTTATTAAAAAATCGCTCCTTGGGGTTACCAACAAGGGGCGGTCAAGTGTTATATAGTAAAAGACAAACGAAGAAAAAAATGGACGATCGCATTTTGATAAGATTCCTTCAGAACGAAGCCTCCGAAGAAGAAGTGCGCGAGGTAGTCGAATGGGCCAAGGAATCGCCCGAGAATCAACGCTATCTGAACTCGTTGGATTTTGTCGACTCGGCCCTGCTTTTCTGGGGCCCGAAACTCCGGCAGCGCAGCCTGAACGAACGGCGGACCCGGATGCCCGACTGGCGGACGGCCGCGAAATGGGTCTCGTCCGTGGCGGCTGTACTGCTTCTGGGCCTGTGCAGCGGATACCTCTTTCTGGAATACGACCTCTCCCGGCTGCCGGAAGTGACCTATGTGTCGTCGAACAGCCAATCGACACTCTGCCTGACCGACGGAACGAAGGTATGGCTGACGCCGGGCAGCCGACTGACCTATCCGACCCGGTTCCGGGGGAAGGAACGGAACGTGAAACTGTCGGGAGAAGCGATTTTCGACGTGACGCCCGACCGGAAACACCCGTTCGTGGTGGAGACGTTCGCCTGCTCGGCGAAGGTGCTCGGCACGCACTTCGATATCGTGGCGGACGAATCGCGCAACGAATTCTCGGCCGCACTGCTGAGCGGCCGCCTGCAAATCACCCATGCGGAAACGAAAAACAGCGTGATCCTGCTGCCGAACGAAATCGTGCGGCTCTCGAACGGCACGCTGGTCAAACAACCCCTGAAAGACCGGGAAAACTACCAATGGAAAGACGGCATCATCAACCTGCGGGGGCTGACCTTCATGGAGATCGTCCAACGCTTCGAGGCCAATTTCAATGTCCGTTTCGTCATCCGCTGCGAGAAACTGCCGACGGTCGATTTCGGGTGGGGCAAGGTATTCATTTCGTCCGGTATCGAACATGCGATGGACGTCCTGCAACACGGGGCGGATTTCGACTACACGTTCGACCGTGCCGAGAACACGATAACGATCGAATGACGATCGGGCGCCGAAGAACGGCGCATCCCTGACAACGAATTGTGAAACCAAAACCGTGAGTGCCTATGATGAAAACCTGATCAGCCTAAAAATCAATGATATGCGACCTTATAAGATGACCTGCAAGAAGTTGCCGCTTCTTGCAGGTCGGAAAGGTCCGTCAGAAAAAACCACTTCCAACAAACCTAATCTACAAATCTATGAATAAAAAGTTTATTCAGCAAATTCGATGCCTGACTGCGCTTTTATTCATGAGCTTGCTGCTATGTCCGGGCCGGGCATACTCGCAAGACAATGCAACCGTATCGCTGTCGCTTTCGGATGTCGAACTGCGGGTTGCCATGAATGAAATCGAATCCCAAACCAAGTATGCTTTCGTATCCCCTCAGAGCATCGACCTGAACGCGAAAATCAGCATCGACATCCAAAAACGACCGCTGGGCGAAGCACTGGACCGGCTCTTCGCCAAAACGGACATCGCCTACCAAATCAAGGCCCCCAACATCTTCCTGTCGAAAAAAGCGGCTCCGGCACCTGCGACGGTGACCGGAACGGTGACCGACGAAAACGGCTTGCCTGTGGTGGGCGCCACGGTGATCGTGAAAGGCTCGACGCTCGGAGCATCTACCGACGCGACCGGCTCCTTCACGCTTCAAGTACCCCCTCCCGCAGCACAGAAAGTGCTGGAAATCGGCTGTCTGGGGTATGAAACCGTGAACGTGGCGGTCGGAAACCGCACGACGTTCGCCATCGTACTCAAGGAAGCGGCGTCGGAAATCGAACAGGTGGTGGTGACGGCGCTGGGCATCAAACGCTCCGAAAAAGCCGTGGCATACAATGTCCAGCAAGTGTCGGCCGACGACATCACTACCGTCAAGGATGCCAACTTCGTCAACTCGCTGATGGGCAAGGTGGCCGGTCTGACGATCAACACCTCGTCGTCGGGCGTGGGCGGAGCCTCGAAAGTAGTGCTGCGAGGCAACAAATCGATCTCGCAATCGTCCAACGCCCTCTATGTGATCGACGGTATTCCGATGCACAATTTCGGTGGCGGCGGCGGAACGGAATTCGATTCGCGCGGCGCGACGGAATCCATAGCCGACATCAACCCCGAGGACATCGAATCGATGACGGTGCTCAACGGTGCGACGGCTGCGGCCCTCTATGGCTCGGAAGCGGCCAACGGAGCGGTGATGATCACCACCAAGAAGGGGCAGGCCGGAAGCCTGAAGGTGACGCTGTCGAGCAACACGGAATTCCTGAATCCGTTCGTGCTGCCCGAATTCCAGAACCGCTACGGCACGGGCCTGAACGGCAACCGCTTGGGATCGGGCATCTACAGCTGGGGCGAACGCCTGCGTCCGACGGCCAACTACGGCTATACGCCCAACGACTTCTTCGAGACGGGCCACGTCTACACGAACGCGGTGACCGTGTCGGGCGGAACGGACAGAAACCAGACCTATTTTTCGGCTGCGGCGGTCAACTCGGACGGGATCATCCCCAACAACGAATACGACCGCTACAACTTCACGTTCCGCAACACGTCGTACTTTCTGAAAGACAAACTGCGTCTGGACGCCTCGGCCAGCTACATCTATCAGAAAGACCAGAACATGACCAATCAGGGCGTATACTCGAACCCGCTGGTGCCGGCCTATCTGTTCCCCCGCGGCGAGAATTTCGGCCTTTACAAGGCATTCGAGCGCTACAACCCCGGCACGAAGCTGATGGAACAATTCTGGTCGGCCGACATGGAAGGCGGCGACCTGCGCATGCAGAACCCCTACTGGATCGCCCATCGCAACCTGCGCAACACGGACAAGAAACGCTACATGCTGTCGTTTGCGGCAAGCTATGACATACTGCCGTGGCTGAGCGTTTCGGGCCGTGTGCGTCTGGACAATGCGAACTCGCTCTACACGCAGAAACTCTACGCCACGTCGAATACCACCATCACCGACGGCGGCCGCAACGGCCACTACACCGAAGCCCGCGGCTACGACACGCAGACCTATGCCGATGCCATGCTGAACATCAACAAGACCTTCGGCAGAGACTGGTCGCTCAACGCCAACCTCGGAGCCTCGATCAACAACATCAAGACCGACGAACTGTCGTATCGGGGTCCGATTCAGGAGAACGGCCTGCCGAACATCTTCAACGTATTCGACCTCGACGATGCGAAAAAACGGGCCGAGAAATCGGGCTGGCGCGATCAGACGCAGTCGATCTTCGCATCGGTCGAAGTGGGCTGGAAACAGATGCTCTACTTGACCGTGACGGGCCGCAACGACTGGGCATCGCAGATCGCCGGATCCTCGTCGTCGTCGTTCTTCTATCCCTCGGTGGGCGTATCGTGGGTGCCCACTTCGCTGTGGGACATGGGCAATGCGCTTTCCTATCTGAAGATCCGCGCCTCGCTGGCCTCGGTGGGCATGCCGTTCCCGCGCCATCTGACGTGCCCCACCTACGAATACGATGCGACCAACAAGGTGTGGAAAGACAAGACCCACTATCCGATTGGCGACCTGAAGCCCGAACGCACCAAGACCTACGAAGTGGGTATCGACGCACGGCTGTGGAACCACATCAGCCTGAGCGCTTCGTGGTACATGGCCGACACCTACAACCAGACCTTCGACCCGGCGCTGCCGCCCTCGTCGTCCTACACGACGATCTATCTGCAAACGGGCAACGTGCGCAATACGGGTGTCGAACTTTCGCTCGGCTACTCGAACCAATGGCGCGGCTTCGGCTGGTCGTCGAACTTCACCTTCTCGTGGAACAAGAACGAAATCCGCGAACTCGCAGCCAACGCGCTCAACCCGGTGACGGGCGAGCCGCTCGACCTGAACGCTCTCGACATCAAGGGTCTGGGTAAAGCCAAGTATATCCTCAAACAAGGCGGCACGTTGGGCGACCTCTACACGACGTCGAACCTGCGCTACAACGACAACGGCTATGTGGAGGTGGACAACGGCGGCAATCTTCTGTTGACCGACGACGGCGGAGAGATCTATCTGGGCAGCGTCTTCCCGAAATACAACCTCGCATGGCGCAACGATTTCCGCTACAAGGGGCTGAATCTTTCGATCCTTTTCACGGGCCGCATCGGCGGCATCTGCTACTCGGCCACGCAAGCCAATATGGACCTCTACGGCGTATCGGAGGCTTCGGCCGCAGCCCGCGACGCCGGGGGCGTGATGATCAACGGCCGCGAGATGGTCGATGCGCAGAAGTGGTTCCAAGCCATCGGCTCGCAGTCGGGTCTGCCGCAGTACTACACCTACTCGGCCACGAACTTCCGCTTGCAGGAGCTTTCGCTGGGCTACACGCTGCCGCGCAAGTGGTTCCGCGACAAGATGGGGCTGACCGTATCGTTCGTGGGCCGCAACCTGTGGATGATCTACTGCAAGGCTCCGTTCGACCCCGAAGCCGTGGCATCGACCGGCCTGAGCTATCAGGGCATCGACTACTTCATGATGCCGTCGCTGCGGAGCTTGGGCTTCAACGTGAAATTTGAATTCTAAAACAGGAACAGCATGAAAAAGATGAATCAATACATGCAGCTACTGCTGCTTTCGGTAGTGCTGCTCACGGCGGGTTGTACGGGCGACTTCGAAGACATGAACCGCAACCCCAACCAAGTCACGGACGAAGAGATGGACGTGATGAACTACAAGACCGGCACCAAGGTCAAGGCCCTGCAAAGTCTGGTGGTGCCGGTGCAGGAACACATGTACCAGTTCAACGAATCGCTTTCGGGCGGACCGTTCGGCGGTTATATCGGCGCGACGGTCGACACGTGGCGCACGAAGTTCGAGACTTTCAACCCGTCGGCCGACTGGCGCAAGTGGCCCTTCGCCAACGTCATCACCGAGACCTACACGCCTTATCGCGGCATTGTGAACGGCACGGAAGACGAGGTGGCCATCGCTTTCGCCAAGCTGCTGCGCGTGGCGATCATGCATCGCGTGACCGACAGCTACGGCCCGATTCCCTACTCGAATCTGGAGAACAATGAATCGATCACCGTCGTGTACGACGCCCAGAAAGACGTCTACGCCAAGATGTTCGAGGAACTGGATGCCGCCATCGAAGCGCTGGGCCGCAACACGACGCTTCCGGCCGAGGCTTGGAACCGCTACGATGCCGTCTACTACGGCAACATCGCCCAATGGGTCAAATATGCCAATTCGCTGAAGCTCCGCATGGCCATGCGCATGTCGTATGTCGACGAAGCTGCGGCTCGCACCAAGGCTTCGGAAGCCATCGCTGGGGGCGTCATCACGGCCAACGCCGACAACGCCGCCATGCACGCTGCCGAGAACCGCACCACGTTGATCTACAACGATTGGGGCGACCATCGCGTGGGTGCCGACATCCTTTGCTACATGACGGGTTACAACGACCCGCGTCTGGAGAAGATGTTCCTGCCCAACGACAACGGCAAGTTCGTCGGCATCCGCATCGGCATCGACGTAACGAGCAAATCGGCCGCCGTCAACAAGTATTCCAACATGATCGTCACCTCGGCGACCCCCTATATGTGGCTCAACGCCGCCGAAACGGCTTTCCTGCGCGCCGAGTACGAGTTGCGCTGGGGTTCGGCCGAAACGGCCCGGTCGCTCTACGAAGAGGGCGTGCGCCTGTCGTTCGAGGAGCGCGGAGCCGCGGGGGCCGATGCCTATCTTGCCGATACGGAATCCAAGCCCGCGCCTTATTCCGACCCGTTGAGCGCCCATAGCGTTTCGCTGCGTCAGAGCCAGATCACCGTGGCTTGGGAGACCGCCGGCGAGGAAGACGATGCCGACGCCATCCGCGAACGCAATCTGGAGCGCATCATCACCCAGAAATGGATCGCCATCTTCCCGTTGGGCGTCGAGGCATGGTCCGAGTACCGCCGCACGGGTTATCCGCGTCTGCTGCCTGCCGTCGAGAACAAGTCGGGCGGTACGGTCGATCTGGCGCACGGCGCACGGCGCCTGCCCTATCCCGTCGAAGAGTACCAGCGCAACAACGCCAACCTTCAGTCGGCCATCCAGCTGCTCGATTCCGAGACGCAGGGTTCGCGCAAGGGCGACATCATGGGTACCCGCGTTTGGTGGGATTGCAAACCTTATAACAATTAATCGCTATGAGAAACTATAGAATCATTTCGTTGTTCGCGGTTCTTCTCGCAGCTTTCGGTTTGGCTTCGTGCAGCGATTGGACGGAGACCGAGGGTTTGAAGAGCAGCGTTCGCAAGCCGTGGGAGCAGGATCCGGCTTTGTGGGCCGATTATACTGCGGCGCTCAGGGCCTACAAGCAGTCGGAGCATTTCATCGTCTATGCCCAGCTCTACAATTCGCCCGAGAAGTCCGGCAGCGAGCAGGATTACATGCGTTGTCTGCCCGATTCGCTCGACATCGTGTCGTTGACGAACGCCGACAATTTCTCCGAGTTCGACCGCGAGGACATGGCCGTCATGCGTGAGAAAGGCACCAAGGTGCTCTGCCATCTCGATTATGCCGGGCGTGCCGAGGAGTTGGCCGACGCCGCCGTGCTCGAGGCTTGCATCGACAAGGCCATCGCTCTGGTGCGTGCCGAGGGTCTCGACGGCTTCGCGTTCACCGGCACTCCCCGCGTCGGCGATGCCGCAGCGCAGGCCGCGGCCGCATTGCTCGTGGGCAAGTTCTCGGCCGCCAAGGGCGAGGGTCAGCTGCTCGTCTTCGAGGGCAACCCGCTCTTCGTGGCTGCCGACGACCGCGACAAGGTCGATTACTTCGTGCTCGACACCGAGCGTACGCAGCATGCGCAGGATGTCAAGTTCAAGGTCATCAACGCGTTGGATTATGCCGCCGTTCCGGCCCGAAAGCTGCTCCTCGCCGCCGGGGCTTCCGCTCCGCTCTACGACGAAGACCGTACGGAGCATGCCGCTGTCGTCGAGATGACGCGCCGCGTCGTCGAGTTCGGTCCGTTGGGCGGACTGGGCGTCTACGACATCGGCAAAGATTATTATCATTCGGAGATGAACTACCTGAACATCCGTCAGGCCGTTCAGACGTTGAATCCTTCAAAATAACAATTGCCATGAGAAGATTCCATTCCTATGCGTTCG
This sequence comes from Alistipes sp., assembly GCA_029060215.1. Taxonomy (GTDB): domain Bacteria; phylum Bacteroidota; class Bacteroidia; order Bacteroidales; family Rikenellaceae; genus Alistipes. Next base: position 14,156 of record JAIDUK010000018.1, on the reverse strand, counting down.
TCGTCTTCGCCGCCCTCGCGTTCGTCGCGTGCGACAAGTACGACCAGAGCGACAAGAAGTTCGACAACGTCGTTTATCTCGACGTGGCGAAGACTTCGGAGGTCCAGCTTACGACCTTCAACAACATCACTCCCGAGGTGGAGAAGCCCTTGCAGGTGACTTTGGCCTATCCGGCCGACCGCGACATCGAGGCGACCCTCGCCGTCGATGCGTCGCTCGTGGGCGTTTACAATGCCCGTTACGGCACCGAATGGCCCATGCTCGACGCGCAGTACTACGCCCTTTCGGCCGAGAAGGTCGTCGTTCCGGCCGGCAAGACCGTCTCGGACGTGGTGACGCTCCGGCTTTCGGAGTTGTTGGGCGAGGGCGAGGAGCAGACCGGGGCGCTGCCCATCGATGCCACCTACCTCGTGCCCGTGCGCATCGCCGCGTCGTCGGTCGCTCCGTTGAGCGGTTCGGACGTCGTCTATTACGTCGTCAAGCGTTCGTCGGCCATCACCGTCGCCGCACAGCTCGCCGACAACTGGATCGAGTTCCCGACCCTCGACAAGGCTTCGGACAACAGCATGGTCTTCAACGGCCTTACTGCCGTGACCTACGAGGCGTTGATCTATATCGACGATTTCGTGAAGCTCAATACGCAGGGCAGTCCCGTCAATATTTCGTCCGTCATGGGCGTCGAGCAGTATCTGTTGCTGCGTATCGGCGACACCAATTTCGAGCGCGAGCAGTTGCAGTTCGACGGTTCGGGTTCGGGTTCGCTCTTCGGCAAGTTCCCCGGCAGCGACGCCGCCAAGAAGCTCGAAGCCGGACGTTGGTACCACGTGGCTTGCACCTACGATCAGGCCACCCGCACCGTGCGTATCTATGTCGACGGCAAGATTCAGAGCGAGACCACCGGCGTGGGTATCTCGATGCAGGACGAAAGCAACCGCATCAACCTCGCCATGCGTGCGCTCTACAACCTGTGGGAGACTGCGGCCGAGGCCGACAAGAAGCCTTTCGAGGACAAGGGCTACAACTCGCTCGGCGATGCCTACCAGTTCTTCATCGGCCGTTCCTACGACGACTATCGCCCCCTCAACGGCAAGATCGCCGAGGCGCGCGTGTGGTCGGTGGCCCGCACCCCCGAGCAGATCTGGGAGTGCATGTACGACGTCGAGAACCCCAAGGACGACCCCGCATTGCTGGGCTATTGGAAGTTCAACGACGCCAAAGGCAACATCGTCAAGGATTATTCGCGCTACGGCAACGACGGGGTCGCCAAGAGCGACATCGTGTGGCCCGGCGGTATCGAAATTCCCGTAATCAACAAGTCTGAGGAATAAAAACTATGAAAACCATGAATCTCAAACACACATTCGCAGCGCTTCTGTGCATGGCGGCCTGCGCGGGTCTTGCGGCCTGCGATTCCGACACCATCGAGACCGAGGGCGGCAAGCTGCCCGACAGGGAGACACTGAAGAATACTTACGTTTCGCTGCGCAGTGCCAGTTCCGCACAAAAACAGGTTGCGATCTCATTCACAGAGGGTGCGACGATTCCTGTTTCCAATAAGTTATATTGCTTACAAACTCGCGAAGCTGAAAATTCTTTCAGCGTCACTGCCGCCGTCGATGCAGAAAAAGTAGACGAATGGAATAAAGCGCATGATACCAATTTTGCGTTATTCCCGGGTACAGCAACTATTTCCGACGAGGGCCATATGACTATCGAGACCGGAACAAAGCGTTCGGCTTTGATTTCAGTTTCAATTTCTCCTGTAGGTGTTGCTGGCGGAACTTATTTGCTGCCTGTCTCCATCAGTGCAGAAAACATGGAGCTTGCGCCCGAAAACCGTACGCTTTATTATCTGGTTTCGGTCCGCACTCCCTACAAGGACGATTATCCCGTAGACACCGAACTGGGCTTGTCGGTGGTCTATCTCAATACAAAGGAATACCAGCCGTTGCTTGTCGACGTAGTGACGGCCGAGAAAATGGATATGCTGGAGACATTCGACATCGAATGGACGCACTCTTATTTCAATATTGTCAATCTGCGTACCGTGCAGATTGGGCTCGACGAAACTTCGGGCCGTGCTATGCTGCTGCTCAATTCGGACATTCGGTGGGTTCTCGATCAGGCCGATAAATATATCCGTCCCTTGCAGGACAAGGGCCGCAAAGTGTGTCTCAGTCTCGAAGGTAACGGCTCGGGGCTCGGCTTCTGCAACCTCACCGATGCACAGATTGCCGATTTCGTGTCGCAGGTCAAGGCCGTGGTCGACAACTATCCTATTGACGGCATCAATCTGTGGGACCGCAATTCGGGTTACGGCAAGGAGGGGATGCCTGCCATGAACACCACTTCCTATCCCAAACTTATCAAGGCCCTGCGCGAAGGGTTGGGTAGCGACAAACTGCTGACGGTTACCGACCACGAAGAACCTACCGAATACTTCTGGGATACGGAAGCCACCGGAGGTATCGCCGTCGGCGAGTACATCGACTATGCGTGGTCGGGATATATGAGCAATAGCGAGGGTATCAATATCGTCGATCCTTGGGATCAGGGCGGCAATTATGTTTCGACCAAATATCCCCGCAAGCCGATTGCCGGATTCACGCGCGAGAAGTACGGAATCGTGGGTATTCCGTTTAGAGCTGTCAACGACGATAATTTCGACCAAGCAATGCAAGAGCAGACGGACCTGATGTCGTGGGTGCTGGACGGGAAACAAACCAATAATATTCTTGTATTCAACGATTTGATTACTAATACTCAAGACCAATATGAAGGCGTTGCGCAATTTGCAGTTGGAAATGCTTGGGAAAATTTCTTTCAAGGGTTTGTTTTTATGGAATATATGTTGACACCTTCTCTGACTTTATCCCATCCGGATGAAATGGCCGGAAAATACAATGGATTCAAAAAAGACTGGGAATAAGAAACAAACACAGAGATATACACCTCTCTACTTTCATTTTTTTAATCACTCAAACTTTTTTCATTATGTTAACTCAATTTAAATCTTTCGCAATGATGTTGCTGGCCACTGGCGCCATGTTCACCGCTTGCAACAACGAAATCGAAGAAATCGCAATCGAGGCTCAGCCCGAAGCTGTCACTCGTGCTTATGGCGACAAAACTCCCAAGGTGGTTGCCTACATCGAAGTGAACGATACGAACCCGCTGAATGCCGGTTCGTACATGATGGACGGCAAGGCATTCTTCGACATCGTAGAAATCTTTGCTCCCAACATCCGCAAGGATGCTGACGGTGATCCCGCCGTGTGGTTCAACGACAACGTGACCTGCATCATGAACGATGTGGACAAGTACATCCGTCCGCTGCAGGCCAAAGGCATCAAAGTGGTGCTGACCATGCTGGGCGACCATGCAGGTATCGGTTTCGCCAACCTGACGGATGCGCAGGTAGAAATCTATACCGACATTCTGACCTATGTGGTGAACCACTACGGTGTCGACGGCATCGGTTTTGACGATGAGTATGCCGATTATTCGACGTCGCTTATCAGCGGTTCATTTGGCAAGATCATTACGAGCCTGCGCGCCAAGATCGGTGACGACAAATTGATTACGGTATTCCAGTGGGGCAATTATTTGTCTTCACAGATCAACGCTGCCGCCGGTGCTGAAATCGACTTCGCATATCCCGGTAATTTTGGAGCGTCTACTTTTGTTTCTTCTTCCAGCATTGCTGGTGTGACCAATGCACAGTGGTCGCCTATGGCACTGAATCTGCGGAGCGCTTCTACTTATTTGAGCCTGAGCACGATTCAATCGAATGCACAGAAAGCTGCTAACGGCGGTTATGGTGCCATCATGACCTATGACCTGCGAATCGCTTCGGAGCGCAATCCTCTGACGGCTTTGCAGCGCATCGGTCTGGGTGCTTTCAAGAAGACCGTGACCTATGATGGTAACGCTTACACCAAGGACTGGACCCCCGGTGCTGGTATGCTGATTACCAAAAATGACATCAACTAATTATTCTCTTTATCGTAGAGTGGTATATTGTCTGTGTTTTTAGGAAGTCTGTTTCTTGACAGATTTTCCGGCCGCACACCTCGAAAGGGGTGTGCGGTTTTTTTGTGGTAAATGATAAGGCTTGGTGAACTTTTGTTTGTTGTTTCTATTGTGAGTTTATGCAATAATTTATTTATATAATATTTTGCATGTAATTGTGTATTTCTACAAATACGCAATTTTATATTTATACAATTCTAAGATGTAGAACTGCCTGCAACCATCGCTATCTCGTTCCCGGCGCTTCTTGCACTTGCTTGCAATGACACCACTCCAGCTGCCAAACCGATTGGTCAACCGCCACAAAAAAATGCCGCTCCGAAGAGTGGCATTCCGTGCGACCGACGGTCGGCTGGCTACCTGCCGCAGCCGACGATCTCCTCGAGCTCGTCGACGGTGATGGGAATCTTGCGGTCGCCGAGCAGCCGGCACCCGCCGTTGGTCACGAGCAGATCGTCCTCGATGCGCACACCGCCGAAATCGCGGTAGGTTTCGAGCCGCTCGAAGTCGACGATACCCCTGTAGAGCCGCTCGGCGCGGCACTTGTCGATGAGCGCGGGGATGAAGTAGAGCCCGGGCTCGTCGGTCATGACGGTGCCGGGGCGGAGCTTCCAAGCGGCGCGGTAGACGCAGGTGCCCGAGGCGGCGGCACGCCCGGCGATGTTCGCGAAGTCGAACGACCGCTCGCCCATGGCCTCGCAATCGTGGACGTCGAGCCCGAGCCCGTGGCCGAGCCCGTGGGGCATGAAGAGGGTCATGGCCCCGGCGGCGACGGCGTCTTGGGCCGAACCTTTGATGAGCCCGGCGGCCCGCAGACCCTCGGCCAGCGAGAGGTAGGCGGCGTTGTGGATGTCGGAATACATCATGCCGGCGCAGACGATCGAAGCCACATGGTCGTGGGCCGCGAGCACGATTTCGTAGATCTCGCGCTGCTTGGGCGTGAATTTCCCGCTGACGGGGTAGGTGCGCGTGTGGTCCGAACAATAGTTGTCGAGCCCCTCGCCGCCCGCGTCGCAGAGCAGCAGGCGCCCCGCCTCCAAGACGCCGTCGGCGCAGAGGTTGTGGAGCGTCTCGCCGTGCTGCGAGACGATCGACGGGAACGACACCCCGAGCCCCGACGACTTGGCGACCCCCTCGATGGCTCCGGCGATCTGCCGCTCGACGACCCCGGGGCGGCACATGCGCATGGCCAGCGTGTGCATGTCGTAGCCGATGCGGAACGCGCGCTCGAGCGCCTCGATCTCCTCGGGGCTCTTGGTTTCGCGCATCTCGGCGACGGCGAACATGAGCTCGACCGACTTGTAGTCGTGGAGCAGCGCGGGGGCGATGCCGAGCAGGGCGGAGAGCTGCAACTTGGTCTCGCCGCGGTAGGGGGGCAGGAAGTGGATGCGGCGCCCCTGCCGGACGGCCGTGCGCACGAGCTCCTCGAGCTCGGCGAGGGGCCGCGTGCGGGCCACACCGACCTGCGCTCCGAGCTCGCGGAGCGTGGGCTGCGGCCCGGTCCAGATGATGTCCTCGACGGTGAAGTCGTCGCCGAAGAGCATCTCGTCGCCCGAATCGGCGTCGAGGAGCCCGACGAGCGCGGGGACGTTCAACCCGAAGAAGTAGAGGAACGACGAATCCTGCCGGAAGTAATAGGCGTTGTTGGGGTAGTTGTTGGGCGAAAGCATGTTGCCCGGCAAGAGGATGAGCCCCCCGCCGAGCCGGGAACGGAGCCCGGCGCGCCGCTTGGCGTAAGTATCGGCTGAAAACATGGTACCGAGAGATTTTAGATGACGATGTTGATGATTTTGCCGGGGACGACGATGACCTTCTTCGGGGCCTTGCCGTCGAACCATTTCTGCGCTTCGGGCAGGGCGACGACGTCGGCCTGAATGTCGGCGGGTGCGGCGGCGACGGGGTACTCCTTCTTGAACCGGAGCTTGCCGTTGATCGAAACGGGGTACTCGAACGAACTGAGGGTCAGGTATTGTTCGTCGAAAACGGGGTAGGCGGCGTCGCACACCGAACCGCTGCGGCCCAAGAGCTCCCAAAGCTCCTCGGCGATGTGGGGCGCGAAGGGCGCGAGCAGCACGACGAGGGGCTCGAGGACGGCGCGCTTGGAGCACTCGCCCAACTCGTTGAGACAGATCATGAACGCCGCGACCGAGGTGTTGAACGAGAAATTCTCGATGTCTTCCGACACCTTTTTGATGGTTTTGTGGAGCGTGCGCAGCTCCTTGTCGGTGGCGGGCTCGTCGGAGAGCAGCAGCCGGCCGTCGCGGTCGAAGAAGAGCCGCCAAAGCCGCCGCAGGAACTTGTGGACGCCGTCGATGCCGTTGGTGTCCCACGGCTTGGACTGCTCCAGCGGACCGAGGAACATTTCGTACATACGCAAGGTGTCGGCGCCGTAGTTGTCGACGATGTAGTCGGGATTGACGACGTTGTACATCGATTTGGACATCTTCTCGACGGCCCAGCCGCAGACGTACTTGCCCTCTTCGAGGATGAATTCGGCGTCGCGGAAGTCGGGCATCCAGCGGCGGAAAGCCTCGGTGTCGAGGATGTCGTTCTTCACGATGTTGACGTCGACATGGATCTCCTGCGTGTCGTACTGGTCCTTGAGCCCGAACGAGACGAACTTGTTGGTGCCGACGACGCGGTAGACGAAGTTGGAACGCCCCTGAATCATGCCCTGATTGACGAGCTTGCGGAACGGCTCCTCCTCGCAGACGTGCCCGAGGTCGTAGAGGAACATGTTCCAGAACCGCGAGTACATGAGGTGGCCCGTGGCGTGCTCGATGCCGCCCACGTAGAGGTCGACCGAGCGCCAATACTCGTTGGCCTCGCGGCCCACAAGCGCCGTGTCGTTATGGGGGTCCATATAGCGCAGGTAATAGGCCGACGACCCGGCGAATCCGGGCATGGTGGAGAGCTCGTAGGGATAGCCCTCGGGGGTGCACCAGCCCTCGACGCGCGCCAAAGGCGGCTCGCCCTCGGCCGTGGGGCCGAAATTCTCGATGGGCGGCAGTTCCAGCGGCAGCCGGTCGGCGGCGAGGGGATAGGCCACGTCGTCCTTGTAATAGACCGGGAACGGTTCGCCCCAATAACGTTGGCGCGAGAAAATGGCGTCGCGCAGGCGATAGTTGACCAGCCGCTTGCCCAGACCGCGGCGCTCGACCTCGTCGAACATCAGGCCGATGGCTTCCTTGACATCCTTGCCGTTGAGGAAATCGGAGTTGATCATACGGCCCTGCTTGGCGTCGTAGGATTCTTTTTCGAGGTCGCCGCCCTCGACGACGGGGACGATGTCGAGCCCGAAGTGGCGGGCGAAAGCGTAGTCGCGCGAATCGTGGGCCGGAACGGCCATGATGGCCCCGGTGCCGTAACCCGCGAGGACATAGTCGGAGACGTAGATGGGGATGGCCTTGCCGGTGAAGGGGTTGACCGCGTAGGAGCCCGTGGCCACGCCGCTCACGCGGCGCGTCTCGGCGATGCGCTCGCGCTCCGACCGCTTCCGGGCCTGCGCGATGTACTCCTCGACGGCGGCGCGGTTGTCGACCGTGGTAAGCTCGCCGACCCACTCGTGCTCGGGGGCGATGACCATGAACGTGACGCCGAAGATGGTGTCGGGGCGCGTGGTGAAGATCTCGAGCTTGCGGTCCGAACCCTCGATGTCGAAGAAGACTTGCGCACCGACCGAACGGCCGATCCAATTGCGCTGGATCTCCTTGAGCGAATCGCTCCATGCGAGCCGGTCGAGGCCGTCGAGCATCCGCTGGGCGTAGGCCGTGACGCGCAGCAGCCACTGCTTCATGCGCTTCTGCTCGACGGGGAATCCGCCGCGCACCGAAAGGCCGTCGCGCACCTCGTCGTTGGCCAAGACGGTGCCCAGCTGAGGACACCAGTTGACCATGGTGTCGGCCCGGTAGGCGAGCCGGTAGTTCTGCAAAACCTGCTCCTTTCGGGCCTCGTCCATGGCTTTCCACTCGTCGGCCGTGAAGCGCATCTCAACGGTGCAGGCGGCGTCGACGCCCTCGGTGCCGGACTGCTCGAAAGCGGCTATGAGCTCGCCGATGCGGCAGGCCTTGTTGCGGCGCCGGTCGTAGTAATGGCCGAACATCTCGAGGAACGCCCACTGCGTCCACTTATAGTAGGCCGGGTCGCAGGTGCGCACCTCGCGCTCCCAATCGAACGAAAAACCGATTTTGTCGAGCTGCTCGCGGTAGCGGGCGATGTTGCGCTCGGTGGTCACGGCGGGGTGCTGCCCGGTCTGGATGGCGTACTGCTCGGCGGGCAGGCCGAACGCGTCGTAGCCCATGGGGTGGAGCACGTTGAAACCCTTGAGCCGCTTGTAACGCGAATAGATGTCCGACGCGATGTAACCCAACGGATGACCCACGTGCAGCCCGGCACCCGAGGGGTAGGGGAACATGTCGAGGACGTAGAATTTGGGGCGCGAGGGATCGGCCGCGACGCGGTAGGTGCCGCGCTCCTTCCAGCGCTGCTGCCATTTGGCTTCGATCTGTCTGAAATCGTATTCCATATGCGGTTGTTTTTGTTTGTCCGTATTACCCCGCGAAGATAGGGAAAAGTTTGTCAATTTATGATTCGAAATCGCGATTTATTGTCCTTGTACGGCGTCGATGGACCCGTCGGGGTTGTGGACGAGTTCGCAGAACTTGGTCGACCGCAGCGACGATACGCCGCCCGAAGGAGCGCTGTCGTGGTAGAAGAGATACCATTTGCCGCGGTGCCGGCAGATCGACTGGTGGGTGGTCCACCCCACGACGGGGGTGAGCACCACACCGCGATAGGTGAACGGGCCGTAGGGGTTGTCGCCCGTGGCGTAACAGATCAGATGGGTGCTGCCGGTCGAGTAGGTGAAGTAGTAGACGCCGTTGTGCTTGTGCATCCATGCGGCCTCGAAAAAGCGGTGCGGATCGCCTGCTTTCAGCGGCTGGCCGTCGGTGCCGAGGATGACGACGGGACGGGGTGCTTCGGCGAGGGCGTGCATGTCGGCGGAGAGCCGGGCGACGCGGGCCGGGAGCGCCTCTTCGTCGGCAGAGGGCATGCGCTCGCAGTCCAATAGCTTGTTGTCGGCGAAACGCTGGAGCTGACCGCCTTGCAGCCCACCGAAATAGAGGTAGAACTCGCCGTTGTCCTCGAATACGGTGGGGTCGATGCTGTAGGTGCCTGCCATCGGTTCGGGGTCGGGAGCGAAGGGGCCTTCGGGGCGGTCGGCGACGGCGACGCCGATGCGGAAAATACCCTGATGATCTTTGGCCGGAAAGAAGAGGTAATAGCGTCCGTCCTTGCAAGCCACGTCGCACGCCCAAAGCTGCCGCGAGGCCCACGGCACCTGCTCCAGCGTCAGAACGGCATCGGTGCGGACGACCGGAGACCCGAGCGAGTCGAGCACGAAATGGCTGTATTGGCGCATGTCGTAGTGGTTGCCGTCGGTGCGGTCGGTGACGGGCGAGGCCCAGTCGTGGGTGCAGTAGACGTGGATGCGCCCCTCGAACGAATGGGCGGCAGGATCGGCTGCGTAGTCGGAAGTGTCTAAATAATAGCTTTGTGCGGCGGTTTGTGCCGGAAGCATCGCGGGGCCCAGAAGCAACGCCGCGAAACAGAGGAACCAAAGTTTTTTCATCGGGAACGATCGCTTGAACAGCCAAAGATAGGGAAAGTCGGGCGCAGAAGCAAACGTCGGCCCTGTCGCAGCTTCTCCGGACGGAGCCCGAAGCTGGCCGCGCTTGCCGGTATGGCAGGGAAACAATGTGTCTTGTGAACGGTGCTTAATCGATTTATAATTAGTGTTTTATGCGTTTATATATAATTGAAAACTATCTTTTCTGCAATTCGATAAATAAATATGATTGCTATTTCTGCGAAAACAACCCGGATACCCCTCAAAAAGATGCGCCTATATATTGTATTTCAAAAAAAATGCGTACCTTTGCAGTCCATTTGGACAATGGAAATAGATTTTTAACAACTTAAAGGACAGTTTAAGAAATGCCAACTATTCAACAGTTAGTGAGAAACGGCCGTCTGGCGCTGGAGGACAAATCGAAGTCTCCCGCCTTGGCTGCGTGTCCCCAGCGTCGCGGCGTGTGCACCCGTGTGTACACCACGACCCCCAAGAAGCCTAACTCGGCTATGCGCAAGGTGGCACGTGTTCGCCTGACCAACGGCAAGGAAGTCAACGCCTACATTCCGGGCGAAGGCCACAACCTGCAAGAGCACTCGATCGTGCTCGTCCGCGGCGGTCGTGTGAAGGACCTCCCCGGTGTACGCTACCACCTCGTGCGCGGTGCGCTCGACTCGGCCGGTGTGGACGGACGCCGTCAGCGCCGCTCGAAGTACGGAGCCAAGCGACCCAAGGCTGCGGCCAAATAAACGCAACGAACAAACCCTCTTGAAAGTTTCCGGAAAGGGAACCCCCGCGGCCGGAAACGACAGATGAAATTCAACATTATTCGATAGCAATGAGAAAAGCTAAGCCAAAAAAGCGAATTCTACTTCCGGATCCGAAGTTCGGCGACGTGGCAGTGACCCGTTTCGTGAACAACCTTATGCTGGATGGTAAGAAGAGTATTGCCTACACCATTTTTTACGATGCGTTGGAGCTCGTAGGCAAGAAGATGAAGGATGCTGATAAATCTCCGCTGGAAATCTGGAAACAGGCTCTGGAGAACATCACGCCCCAAGTCGAAGTGAAATCGAAACGTATCGGAGGCGCGACTTTCCAAGTTCCGATGGAGGTTCGTCCGGAGCGCAAGATTTCTATTTCCATGAAAAACCTTGTCCTCTTTTCCCGCAAGCGCGCCGGCAAGACGATGGCAGAGAAGCTTTCCGCCGAGATAGTGGATGCCTACAACCAGCAGGGTGCCGCCTTCAAGCGCAAGGAAGAGATGCACCGCATGGCCGAGGCCAACAAGGCGTTCGCACATTTCAGATTCTAAAAAGGAGACCCGAAGATGGCAACCAGAGATTTACACTATACGCGTAATATCGGTATCATGGCTCACATCGATGCCGGTAAGACCACCACATCGGAGCGTATCCTTTTCTACACGGGCAAGACCCACAAGATCGGCGAGGTGCACGAGGGCGGCGCCACCATGGACTGGATGGTTCAGGAGCAGGAGCGCGGCATCACCATCACCTCGGCCGCTACGACCGCATTCTGGCAGTACAAGGACAAGCAGTATCAGATCAACCTGATCGACACCCCGGGACACGTCGACTTCACCGTGGAGGTGGAGCGTTCGCTGCGCGTGCTGGACGGTGCCGTAGCTACGTTCTGCGCCGTGGGCGGTGTGGAGCCCCAGTCGGAGACCGTATGGCGTCAGGCCGACAAGTACAACGTTCCCCGCATCGGTTACGTCAACAAGATGGACCGCACGGGCGCCGACTTCCTTGCCGTCTGCTCGCAGATCAAGGAGCATTTCGGTGCCACGGCGCTGCCCGTCGTGCTGCCTATCGGTGCCGAGGACAAGTTCGAGGGATTGGTAGACCTTATATATAATAATGCGATCTACTACTTCGACGACAAGACCGTCCGCGACAACTTCGAGCTGAAGGAGATTCCGGAGTCGATGAAGGCCGAAGCCGCCGAATGGCGCGCCAAGCTCATCGAAGAGGTGGCCGCAACGGACGATGCCCTGATGGAGAAGTTCTTCGAGGATCCCGATTCGATCACTCCCGACGAACTGCTCGTCGCCATCCGCAAGGCTACGATTTCGATGCAGATCGTGCCGATGCTCTGCGGTTCGTCGTTCCACAACAAGGGTGTGCAGAAGTTGCTCGACTATGTCATCGCGTTCCTCCCCTCGCCGATGGACGTACCTGCCGTGACGGGTATGAACCCCAAGACCGAGCAGGAAGAGACGCGCAACGCTTCCGAGGACGATCCGTTCTGCGGTTTGGCGTTCAAGATCGCGACCGACCCCTTCGTGGGCCGTCTGGCTTTCGTGCGCGTATACTCGGGCAAGCTCGATGCCGGTTCCTACGTGCTCAACGCACGCAGCGGCAAGCGCGAGCGCATCAGCCGCATCTACCAGATGCACGCCAACAAGCAGAACCCGATGGAGACCGTCGGTGCGGGCGACATCTGCGCAGCCGTAGGTTTCAAGGAGATCCGCACGGGCGACACGCTCTGCGCCGAGAACGCACCCATCGTGCTGGAGCAGATGACCTTCCCCGAACCGGTGATCGGTCTGGCCGTTGAGCCCAAGACGCAGAAAGACCTCGACAAGCTGGGCATTGCGCTGGCGAAGCTGGCGGAGGAAGACCCCACCTTCACGGTGCACACCGACGAAGATTCGGGCCAGACCGTCATCAGCGGTATGGGCGAGCTTCACCTCGACATCATCGTCGACCGTCTGCGCCGCGAATTCGGCGTGGAGATCAACCAAGGCGCTCCGCAGGTGAACTACAAGGAGGCCCTTACGCAGACCGTACAGCACCGCGAGGTCTTCAAGAAGCAGACTGGCGGCCGCGGTAAGTTCGCCGACATCATCTTCGAGATCGGTCCCGCCGAAGACGGCAAGATGGGTCTTACGTTCGTCGACGAAGTCAAGGGCGGTAACATTCCCAAGGAGTTCATCCCCTCGGTTCAGAAGGGCTTCGAGTCGGCCATGGCCAACGGTGCTCTCGCCGGTTACCAGATGGACTCGATGAAGGTGACCTTGAAGGACGGTTCGTTCCACCCGGTCGACTCCGACCAGCTGTCGTTCGAGATCGCAGCCCGCAACGGTTACCGTGCGGCCGCTCCCAAGGCCGGTTCGGTCATCATGGAGCCGATCATGAACGTGGAAGTCGTTACCCCCGAAGAGAACATGGGCGACATCATCGGCGACCTGAACAAGCGCCGCGGTCAGATCACGGGCATGGAATCGAAAGGCACCGCCCGTGTGGTCAAGGCCAAGGTTCCCCTGTCGGAGATGTTCGGCTATGTGACCGTGCTGCGTACGATTTCGTCGGGCCGCGCCACGTCGTCCATGGAGTTCTCGCACTTCGAGGAAGTACCTGCCAACTTGGCCAAGGAGATCATCGAGAAGTCGAGCGGTAAACGTAAGGATATAGAATAAGCAAACGATATGAATCAGAAAATCAGAATCAAGTTAAAGTCTTTCGATCACAATCTGGTCGACAAATCGGCCGAGAAGATTGTGAAGACTGTCAAGAGCACGGGCGCCGTCGTCAGCGGCCCGGTGCCTCTGCCCACGCATAAGCAGATTTTCACGGTCAACCGCTCGACTTTCGTCAACAAGAAAGCCCGCGAGCAGTTCCAGCTCTGCACCTTCAAGCGTATTCTGGACATCTATTCGTCGACGCCCAAGACCATCGACGCCCTGATGAAACTGGAGTTGCCTTCGGGTGTCGAGGTAGAGATCAAGGTCTGATAACCGCGGCGGGAAACCGCCGTCGAACCGATGCGATGCTCCGAAGACCGGACGGCGGCAGGGGGTCGAAGCCCTGCGCTCCCGGTCGGCGGAACCCGCAAAAGAACTTTTTCCGAGTTGGAGCGTACCTCCGAATTCGCTTGGGGCGACGCCGACCGGAAAAAGTACCATGTGAAAGATCACTTTATTTTTATAACAAACAATTTGACAACAAATGTCAGGACTTATTGGAAAGAAAATCGGAATGACTTCCGTTTACAGTGCCGAGGGTAAGAACATACCATGCACTGTCATCGAAGCTGGTCCCTGCGTTGTTACGCAAATCAAAACCGTGGAGAAGGATTCCTACGAAGCGGTGCAGATTGCCTATGACGAGAAAAGTGAAAAGCACACCAGCAGCAGTTTGTTAGGTCACTTCAAGAAGGCAGGCACCACTCCCAAGCGCAAGCTGGCGGAGTTCAAGGGCATGCCCGAAGTGAATCTCGGCGACACGCTCACCGTGGATCTCTTCTCGGAGGAGGACTGGGTCGACGTGACCGGGATCTCGAAAGGCAAAGGTTTTCAGGGCGTCGTGAAGCGTCACGGCTTCGGCGGTGTCGGCGGCCAGACCCACGGTCAGCACAACCGCCAGCGCAAACCCGGTTCGCTGGGCGCCTCGTCCTATCCTTCGCGCGTCTTCAAGGGCAAGCGTCTGCCCGGCCGCATGGGCGGCGAGCAGGTCAAGGTTCTGAA
>JAIDUK010000017.1 GCA_029060215.1 Alistipes sp. | reverse complement strand
CCGAAATAGCTCAGCGGTAGAGCACTTCACTCGTAATGAAGGGGTCCCGAGTTCAAATCTCGGTTTCGGCTCGAAAATGCGAAAGCGCCGTAGGCGCAGGAACGAATAAAAAATCGCTTCAAGGCTACTTGAAAGCGTTTTTTTTATTTCGGGCCGATACATCGCGCCGCGATTTTCGCAGTTTCGACAGCGCCCCTGCGGCGAGCAGAAGAAATAAAACGAGCATAGCGAAGTTAAATCTCGGTTTCGGCTCGAAAAAAACGAAGAAGCCGCAAGACAGACGCGGAAATAAAAAAGTCGCTACATGATATTGTAGCGACTTTTTTATTTTGGAAGCATATACCACGCAAGGATCTTGCGAATCCACCGAGCGGGGGGGGGCGGACAAAAGAACCCGAATAAACATGGTGGAAAGACAGCGGCGTTGGCGCAACTTACACCAACGCGCTCAAAAGAGAACGCCCAAGCGCTATTTTCTAATGCAGCGCACGAAACAGGCATCCCGGGATGCGCCTGCGGAATAATTGCCTATGGGGTAGAAATCGAACGTGAAATAATTGATGTCCCAACCGACGTGGGGACCTTCGGGAATGGTGCCTCCGCGTGTCCGGTACCAATAGACGGCGCCCGGACGCATGTAGATGTCGTGGAACAACGGGGCGTCGGCCACGCCGTTGGGATAGGTGTAGATGCCGTCCGAAGGGTTGGCGGGAAGGGGATTCGAGGAGAAATAACCGGTTTGCCCGGCGGAATACCTGAGGATGCCGCCCTCGGCGTTCCTTCGGTGTCCGTAGCCGGAGGCGCCTATGGGGAAGAAGAGGTTCTTGCCGGTGTTTTTGTTGTAGACGAAGCAGCCGCGCATGCCGCGTCCCGAGGTGCTCACGGAGTAGTCGTAGCCATACGCATCGTTGATATGGTCGGCGGTCTCCGTAGCGTCGTCGCCGTAGAGGACCCCATATCCCTGCTCTATCTCCTGACTATGGTATAACGCCTCGAAATCCTCCCATCCGGCCACTTGCATCTCGCTGTCGGGATCGTCGAACGAATTGAGCTGGGGATTGTCCGGGTTGAGATTGGCAACTATCTGGCTCCATGTTTTTTTCTGGTCGGTTCCGGCGATGGTGAAACCGTCTTTCGGCAACAAGGTGAAATCGGTCGGGACGACGTTGATCCATACCTCTTTGGAATTTTTATTGTTCAGAGCATCGATGGGATCGTCCCAGTTGCCCATTTTGAACAGCGAACCCTCCTCTACCGGAGTTGCCGTCCGTTGGGTGCGTGTTTTCATGTTCTCAGCATACCATGCCACGCCGCCGTCGATCAGGTTGTCGGGCTCGTTGCCCTGCCGTACAAAAATGAGGTGCTGGCAAGTGTAATTGTGGTACTCAACCCGGATGATGGCGTAGCGGTTGCCGGACCCGCCGGAAGAAAAATCGACATTGAAGTTTATTTCCGTACCTGTCTTGCCGTGGATGGTGTCACGGATGCATTCCGACTTGCCGCGGTATCCTGAAAGCGTGATGCCGTCGCCGTTGGTATCCTTAGTAACATAGGCTTTCCAAGGCCCTTCGGACTGGAATGTTTCAAAATATTCGGCGTTCTCCCTCGGCAGCCGTTTCAGCACCACGTGGAACGAACTGTTGTTATGGGCGCTGCGGTAGATGCCCTTGGGGTTGACGATGCGGCGCACTTGGTAGATGGTCGCATCGTTCTCGAACGCCGGCTCCAAACCTTCCAGCTTGGTTGTGATTTTCACGCTTGCCTTGCGCTGGTAGGCGACATAGGGGTTGTTGCCGGTGTAGGCCGTCGCCTTGATAAGCTGCTTGGCCCGTGTGTACATGGGAATGAACACGTAGTAGGTATGGGCCTCGGTAGGGTGTTTCTCAACGCGGTAGGTGTCGGTGCTTTCGGCCCCGTCGGTAGTATGTTCGCCCACGGAGAAGTCGCGGTACTCGCGTTCGCCCCGCTTAGGCGAGGACTCATAGAACTCCTTGTTGGAAAGGGCGGTGAACGGTTTGTTTCCGGTAATGTAGGTCTGGGTGGTCTGGTGCAGCGACAGGAAACCGTTCCATAGATTGGCGTTCGGAAGGTCCATCGGATGATAATAGATTTCCTGATTGGCGTTGTAGGGCGCCCACCGGTTGTCGATGATTTCCGCCCGGATGTATTCGATTTTCCGGCCTCCCGTGTTGATTTTGATGGGATAGGTGAGCGAGTGGTTGTAGAGATAGGAGATGTAGTAGGGTTCGGGCGTCATGACGCTGGGCTGCGGCTCCTCGTACTCGATGTGCCAGTCGGCATCGTTGGCGAATTTCTTGAATTTCAACGTCAGCTTGTAGTGGCAGTTGCGTTTGGCGTTGTAGTCCTTTTCCACGTCCTGGCCCAGCATGAAACGATAGATAATCGGCCCACTGCCCTGTTTGAGCGGATTGATGGAGATGTAGTAGGCTTCGACTTCGACGTAGGTGCCGTAGGGTTTTTCGTCTTTGGCCGCGTAGGAAGCATCGCCCGGCATGCCCGGAGCGTCGAGCTTGCCGTCGTTGTCGGCGTCCTGCCGTTTGTCCTTGCCGGTGCCCTGCAAGTTTTCGTAGAAGAAGAGTGCTTCGGCCGTCTCCTCGTGCGAACCGAAAAGCGGGGTTCCGGATGTAATGCGGGGACCTGCATAGTCGGGGCCGAATTCTTGGGGTTCCTCGCCGTCGTAGTAGATGATCTCCTCGCCGTCGGGCATGTCGGAACCCTTCTCGGGATATGCCAACGCATATCCCGGGGCGCCCACGTTGTTGTCCTTACCTAAGTAGCATTGCGACGGAATATCCTTGATACGCACCGACTTGAGGTAGATGAAGACGCCTTCGTTCAAGGCGCTGCCGTCGTAGGCGACAGTGATTTTAGACGCGGCGCGCCGCAGCCAAGCGTGCAGCCTCACGTTCTTTTCGTCGATAACGAGGGGTTCGTCCTCCTTCTGGGCGGACGAGTGCTTGGTGAAGTAGCCGATCATCTGACCGTTGTTGGCCATCTCCTCGGAGTCCCAAGTGAGCGGCAGGCTGCGAAGACCCTCCACGGTCCGTATCTCCTCGGCGTGGCTGTCGAGCAGATCGGGGATGTTGGCCACCGCGTAGATGCGGTAGCGGCCGAAGTCGATGTCGAAGAGATCGAAAGTGGCCTGCTTGGTCATGATTTCCGCCGAGAGCCCGTTGTCCGCATCGGCGTTGCTGCGTACGACGTCGTGCAGCACATAGTTGTCGACCTGCCGGCTCTGGACCAGTTTGCCGCTTTCGTAATCGTAGAGCAACATGTGGAGACTGCCGATCTCTCCGATGGCGTCGCCGGCGGTTCGGGTCTGCGTCAAACCCGACGACATGGGGCGGAAGTCGACGGTGGCGGAGAGCGCGGCTCTGCATGAACCGATGCTGCCGACCAAGGGGTCGTTGTAACAACTTGCGGCGGAAAGGAGAACCGCACAAAGAAGAACGGATGTTATCCGGAGTTTCATTCTGAGATGCTTTAGCATGTGTTTACAATCCGAACTCGGGTCGGAGGACGACCTCGCTGTAGGGAATCACGTCGACCTGGATGCCTTTTTCGTGCAGCAAGATGTCCACCGTGACGTGCGTATTGCGGAAAAGAGACTTCAGGTTGTCGAAAGGACAGCGGAATGTCTTCGTTTCGTTGCTGGAATCGGTCATCGAGAGCGTCATGAAGTACTCCTGCTCGCCATAACTCCCCGAATCGGCTTTCAGCGACTTGCTTTCGGGCAGGAAGAAAGCCGGGAAAACAGCCGTACCCGGCCGTGGCACGCCCATGTCGTAGACAAGTCCTGCAACCCGGAAATCATCCGGAGCCTGCACGGTGACACTGCGGTGCGCAGTCTGGGGAACGTCGTAGTCGAAGATCCATCCCCGCCTGTCGGCCAACCCCTTGTCGTCCGGATTCTGCTGCGACTCGTCCGACACCCTTTTGAGCCAGTCGATCCAGTAAAGTTCTTCGAGAGGGCTCTGCTCCGATTCGCGGAACATCATGGTCGGGGCGATCTTGCGGGGCATGAGATAGGTTTCGTCGGCGATGTCCGAAACGGCGATGCTGTTGACTGCAACGGCTCCCGAACGCCGGTTCGTGAACCGGAAGGTGAATTTGGCGGCTGCACGGACCAAATAAAAACGGCACTCCCTGCCAGCATCCCCGATCTCGACCTCGTAGACGGAACTCATGGGCAGCGGACGGGAATAATCGGGAACGAAAGAGACCCTGCCGACCGCCTCCCTGAAACCCTGCTTGCCAGTGGTATAGGCCTCCAGCGCGGCATGCAGATCGGAAGAGATGCTGGTTTCGTTGGCTATCAGGAAGATGCTCTTCTTCTCGTTGGGCCGAACCTCCAAGAACCGGGTGTATTCCGACTGCATGGAACCGCCGAAATCGATGAACCGGTTGTGCTCCACGGTGCCGTCGGGATGCAGGACGACGATGCGCAGCGTATTCATCTTCTCGATGTCCGGCAGCTCACTGCCTGCACCGTCACGGGCGGAGCCGAGCACTTCTGTTGTCACCCCGAGCATGACCGTGCGTGCGTCCAGCGACGGTCCGTCGGCAAAGCCACGATTGCAGGCCGTCAACATGAACAACGGACAGAACAGCGAAGCCATCCGTATGAAAATATGTAGCGACAAACCTTTCATTTGCTTATCGGGAAAACGTTTATCCGTTGAGATCCGAATTATCGACCACCACCCGCCAAGAGAGAACCTCGATGGCGGTGCTTATCCAATGATTGCTGCTGTCGAGAAAAAACGTCATGTTGTACTGGTCGGCGCGGTCGAGGTACTCCTGATCGTCCATCTGCCTGTAGTGCTGGCCTTTGACCAGCAAGGCATAGTCGATGATGGGGACCGAGGCGACGAGCGCGCCGTCCGCGGCGGTGCGTATGACCAATGCAGGCCGCCGGTATTGTGTCCAGTCACGCATGAACAAACGGTTTACGGTCATTTCGGCCACGACGACCCTGACCGCAGTGATGGCCCGTCCGGCCCCCACGCCCGCCTCGCCCGAATAGACGGCCCACGGACGGTAGACGACGGGCACTTCCTGCAACAAGGAATTATCGTAGGCCAGCCAACCGTTGCAATCCTCGATGCCGAACTCGAAATCTTGGGCCCTCAAATCCTCGCCCGAAAGATGCTGCAGCACGACGCGGAACACGTTGGTATCCTTGGTGAGCGACATTTCGTAGATGTATTCGCCGTTGTCGGCCGCCGGAAGCTCCACATCCATCATGCCGTGGAACAACGGATGCAAATCGCTGTCGGAACAGACCGGAGCATCCGAAATCTCGGCCGACGCCCCGTCGATGCACCCCAGACGGCAGTGCAAGTCCTCCGGACAACAAGCGGATGCAGCATCAGGCAAGCTGAAGGAATCGCCGTCAAGCCCGCACCAAGCGACCAGCCTGTAATTTCCGGGAGCGAGATCCAGCAACATGGAATAGCCGTCGGCCGCGAGCGCCTCGCCCTGCTCGGCCGCCTGCCACACGAGCCCGCCCTCCGAATCGAACGCATACAACCGGATCGACTTCACCTCGTGGGCGAAAGCATCGGCGAACTTCAGGTTCATGTCATAGCGGAACTTCAACCTGTAATGCACGGAACAATCCCCTTCGTGATCGTAGATCAGACTGCCGCAAGATGCGGCGCCGAACAATACGAACGCTGCCAATCCAAGACGTTTAATATAAGACAATGTGGTCATCGCATATACAATATGTATGTGTTATATCGACGGGGCATTCTCTCCTGCGGAAAATGTCACCATACCAGATTGACGTCGTTGTTCACCGTTCTCCAAGAAAGGATGCCGACCGTTGCTGCGATATGGGTCTCGCTGTCGTCCGGTTTCTGCGGAATGATCTTCTCGTCGGGGTCCCAGACCGGAGTTCCGAGCCCTGCGACGGAGTTGATGTTGATCTCGTAGACATGGTTGCGCACCACGCCGTAAAGCCCTGTCTCCTCGTCGGTCCCCAAATGACGGATGTCCGTATAATAATAGGTCATTCCGCTTTTCCACACCCGTGCTCCGGGCATCTCCTTGAGGATGTTATCAACGGTTTCGGGTGTAATGACGGCTTGGTCCGCAGCGGAAGAATAGAACTGCTGCGCCCGGGCGGCGTCGGTCAGCTGCAAGTAACAGAGATACCGCGGGCTGTTCTCCGACTTATCGTCCGCCATGTCCGCCTGAGTGGCGGTGACCAGTTTCACGTGCTCGGGTTTGATGGAGACGAATCCGGTGCCCTCCTTGGTGTAGATGAGGCTTGCAACGGTGTTGAGCATAGCCGTCTTGACGCCCTCCTGCGTGTAGTCGGCCCCGGCCCACCGGGCGAGATCGACGGGCGCTGCGCTGCTGCCGTCGACGGTCACCAACACGGCGGCAACAATGACCTGAGTGCGGTTGCTGACCTCGCTGTCGGGGTCGCAACGCTTTTTGGAGCCGTTGACAAAGTTGTCCGCCGCGTTCTCCATACAATACACGGCGTTGGTTCCGTCGGGTGCGGAACCGATTTCCTTGTAGGCGACATGCCCAAGCGTAACGCCGGAGGGATTCGCAGCCCAATAGGAACGGGAGAAAGCAGGATGGTTCCAAGTCCAACCCAGCTGCCAAGCCGTTTCAATATTGACTTTCTTGAAAAGGTACGACTTGTCGGCCCGGCCGGTGATGCTCCAACCGGTGAAAATGGCATATATCTGCTTGCCGTCGACAGTGAGGGGCTTGTTCTCGGTGTTCTTCAGTGCGACGGCCGTATGGGTTTTGCCGTTGTAGGTCACCCCGTTCAGGACGGCAACCTTGTCGGTGTTCCATGCGGTTTTTAATCGTACTTTTGCTACAACGCGCTCCAAGTAGACGGTTACGGGATGAGCGGCCGCCTCGGTCTCCGTGTCGCAGAGATTCTCGGGACGTATCGCAACCGTACAAATCGGGCCGTCGGCGCCTGCGTAGGACGAACTGGTCATGACAAAACCCGGGGCCGTGCCGCTTCCGACGGTCCCGTAATCGCCGACTCGAGCGCAGAGTTCGGCCAAGGAAAGTGATTCCGTTCCGAGGTTGGCCGACTCGTGGTTGGCAACGGCGACCATGGACCCAACTTGGCTGTATCCGGGGTCGATCATGACGGTTGTCCTCAACGTTTTCTCGATATTCGGCATGTTGCTTCCCGTCCCCGCGACGATGTTCGTACAATCGACGTAGTTTTTCCGCCCGGCGAGGTTCACGCTGAGCGGGCTGCCCTTGTCGTCGAAGAAATAGAATCTCAGCGAACCGATTCCGCTCTCGCTGTCGGACCCGGCCTCGTAGTCGTCGGACCCGGCCCTTGTAGCGCCTGCATCGGCAATTCCGACGGTCAGGAAACGCCCTCCAGCCTTACCTTTTTCCGGACTGTCCGTGTCCGGCGCTTCACTTTCGGAACAGGCGCCCAGCGCCAAGATTCCGAACAAACATAATACACTGCGTTTCATAACTCTTCCATGTATCCTCTTTCGTTCAACTCTGCAAGAATGGCTTCCGCCTTCCGAAGTCCCATTCCATCGGCTCTCTTCATATAGCGCACGGCCGCCGCATAGTCCCTTGCCCGTATAGCAAGCGCGCCACGGGCATAAAAAGCTTCCGCCGAATCGCCCGCCTTGTCAAGGTAACCGGCGGCAGCGGTCAGATCGTCGTGACGCATGGCCGCGTTGGCGGCATTGAGGTTGGCGATCGGGTCGTCGGGGAACACCCGCACGGCCGTTTCAAACACGGCGGTGAACTCTTCGGTTCCGGGCTCGTACTCTTGTGCGACGAGGTAGAATTCGTTCAGGCTCAACTTCTCGGGCCGCTCAGCCATGATGCGCCGTATCTCCTCGATGTTGCTGTAGCTGCGGACGTTGTAGTCGATGCGGTAGTCGGTGTGCCGCAGCGCCGGATAACAATTCCGCAACAGGAAATCGTACTCTTCCGGGTAGGTGCGTTTGATTCTCGCCTCTTTGGCATCGGGGTCGAGGCTGCTGTCGATCATGGCGAGTATCTCCTCGCGATGGTCGAGGTCGGAGCGCTCGACATAGCGCCGCAGTCCTTCCCAGTCCTCGGGTTCGTAGTCGGTGACGATCACCCCGTCGGCGAAGTGGAACAGCTGCCGGATGTACTTCCGGAGCGCCTCTGTACGACCGATTGCCAACTCCTTGTTATGCGCATAGGGGCTCTCGGGCGAAGCATAGCCTTTGAGCCATACGGAGACGATAGAAATGTCCTTGTCGTTCCTCACGGAGTCGATGGTGGCCCGTATCTTGCCCAGCTCCGTGCCGTTGCGGCGATAGTCGGGGAAGATGACGGTCCGGTCAACCGGAAAGTCGATGAAAGCCGAACCCGACAACGACCGGCTTTTCATGGTCTCGGCCTCGGGCCGCACGTAGACCAATTCGGGGAAGAAGGCCTCGTTGTGTTCTCCCAGCGCACCTGCGTATGCCGCCAGCAAAGTGTGGCAGCAACCCCAGTCGCAGCGATGCAACGATAGTTCGGCGCCGTTCATCCACTCCCGATAAACAATCGGGTTGCGGTAGTTCACGACCTCCGGCTTTTCCGAAGCCAAGCAGCTGATTCCGTCTCCGCCGGAGAGGGTGCTGATGCCATTGCGCACGTAGTAATAATAGCGTCGGCGTCCGTAGATGCCGATTGCGGGCAAGTCGAGCGAATCCTTGCCGTTGACCAGCCGCGGCGTGAGCACTACGGCTTGGTTGCCGCCCACACTGAGCGCAGAGAGGTCCACATCCATCTCCACGGTCAGATACCTGCCGTGACGCTCCATAGCGAAGCAGTCGACCGACACATCGGGAACGATGCTCCCCAGAGTCTGCGCTGCAGCTTCAGGCATGCTTCCCGCCCCGAGCAGGGCGGCCAACATGAATATTGTCCTTTTCATTTCCATGTCGTTCAGAAGACGTAAACCAGATTGATAGCCACCTTGGTCGGGCCCACGTAGTGGTGCGGCTTGTTCGTTTCCACTTTTTTACCGCATCCGGTACATCTGAACCGGTCATAGCGGGTGTAGGAATAGCCGAAACCTATTTCGGCTTCGAGGTTCCAGTAGCGGTTGAGAATCCATGCGTAGCCGTATGCCACGCCTGCACCGACGAACCAACCTTGATAGCGGTAGTCCTTGAGTTTGCGGGCATTCGTGCCTAAAAAATCGATGCGGCCGTCGAACCCTCCCATGTTGTACTGGCCTGCGTGCATGTGCGCTCCGAAAAAATGGCCGGAAAAACGGTCGCAAAGCCAATAACGCGCTTCGGGCTGCAAGACCCAGTGCTTCCATCGCCGGCCGTACGAAAGCGTCCAGCCGTTGAACTGCCCCGAGGCATCGAGCGTCCATCTTGGAGCCAGACCGACCTCGGCTCCGAGATTGATGTTGAGGAATGCGTCAGAGAGCAGGTTGGTCTTTATTGCCACTTTCTGAGCATGAAGCTCCTGGGTTATGCCGACCAAGGTAATCGCCAACAATAAGATGATGCGTTTCATTATCTTTTCGTTATGTTCGACAACAAACGTCATTTCCTAACCAAGCGCATATTCGGCGTGCTGTAGGAAACACAGCAGCGGCCGACCGAATGCGTCATCTCTTATCAAGAGAGAGATTGAGGATGAAACAAGCCTAAAATCAGGATTTTGATATGTAACGAACGGCCGTTTTGTTAAGCGATTCGATGCTTTTCGATGCAAAATATGGTTTGTGCCGAAGAAAAACACTTGGATTCAGAATATTTACGTACCTTTGTAGGGTTCAATCTCTCTCTTGATAATAGATGCTACTTGCCGATAGTATTTTTGCAGATTAGGAACATTTTGCATATATTTGCGCACTCCAATCTCTCTCTTGATAAGAGATGACGCATCCGGTCGGCCGAGTCTTCTACAAATTTCTCAGTATCATACTATTAGCCTTGTCTATCAGAGAATTGTCCAAGGAGGCCAGATAGATTTGCGTGGTCGTCTCGGAGTCGTGGCCCATGCCCTCGCTGATAACCGAGATGGGCACATGCTTGCTTTTGGCGATGCTGGCCCACGAATGTCTGCTGACGTACATCGTGAGGTTGGTCTGCACGCCCGCCATAACCGAAATCGTTTTCAGTTTGTTGTTGACCAAGCGCAGCGCATTGCGATATTGCCGCAGGGCGTTGTCGGGAGTCCGGATGATGGCCAGCAGCCTGTCGGAGCCCTTGGCCGCATGCTTGCCGACGATTTCTTGCATGCACTGCTCCCACTTGATGAAGAGCTGCTGTCCGGTCTTGCGGCGGCGGTAGGAGAGGATGCCGTTGCGGAGGTCCTGCTTCCGCAGATGGGCCATGTCGATAAACGACATGCCGCGCGTGTAGAACGAAAAAAGAAACATGTCCCTGGCGAACTCCAGCGAAGGTTGGGCGGAAAGGTCAAGTTCCTTGATGCGCTTGATGGCCTGAAGAGAGATGGCCCGTTTGACGGTCTTGTCGACGCCCGTATAGACGTGCCGGAACGGGTGGCGCTGCTCGGTAAACCCTTTCTCCACGGCACGATTGTAAGCCGCGCGGAGGATGCGATTGTAGAAAGAGACGGTATTCATGGCGATCCCCCGCTGTCTAAGGTAGATTTGGTATTCCACCATCAGGTCGGAGTCGATTTCGTCCAAAAAGATGTCGCAGCCGTCTCGGAACCGCATGAAACTGCCAGCCGCAGCCGCATAGGTCTCTGAAGTACGGATTTTTCCCAAGTGTTTAAGTCGGGTGACTGTCTCTTCCATGAAACGAAAGAAAGAGTGCTCTTCCGTCGGCCGGAGCCATCCGTCCACGATGTCGGCCGCCGTGAATGCGCGGCCGCCGGATTCCAGCCGACCGATGACGGCGCGGAGACGCCCGACATCCCGGATCATGCGCTCCCGAACGGTACGGAGAAACACCTCTCTGCCACCCGCGAGCATTATATCCGATTTTTGTGCATCCCATTCCTCCCTGAAGATGCGGTAGGGCGTCCTTATCTGACGAACCGTTTGTTTATGAGTAATCCAGTAGTAGATTGTCCCTTCTTTCCCTGCGAGACTGGAGGGACGATATTTGATTCTGACTGTTGCCATGTGCGAGAATTGTTCGGGTTGGTGTTTCGCTGCGAATTTGCCGATCAGAGCATCCGTAGGCGCCGATCGGCGGTTTGCGAATGTTCGGAGGTCCGCGGTCTGTTCTCATTGTTCTTTCCATGTCGG
Source organism: Alistipes sp. (assembly GCA_029060215.1). Classification (GTDB taxonomy): domain Bacteria; phylum Bacteroidota; class Bacteroidia; order Bacteroidales; family Rikenellaceae; genus Alistipes. The sequence goes on along the minus strand of JAIDUK010000017.1, from coordinate 18,000 downwards.
CGACGGCCCGGTTCGGGGTGCAATATTACGGCGATTCAGGGTAACAAGAAAAAAGCCCGGCAGAGAAGTTCCGGGGAGCAGCGTCGGCTGTCGAAAAAACGTCCCCAATCAAAAAAGCAGGAAGTATAATCTGCGAAAACAAATGTTGGTCGATTTTTGAAACGACGCAACTATATAAAAAAACGAAGCGCACCTAAAAGGTACGCTTCGTTTGCTATATAAATAGCATTTGAACGTGGTTAAAACAAAGTTTCTGTATCTTCCGCTCGCAGTGTAAACCATCCAATCTTCCTGCTTTCGCCAGCTGGATTTTGACGCGCTAATCGTGCGTTCTACCCGGTGAATGATCCAGTCGTTCTTTTGTGCATAGAAGACACCGTAGTGGCCGCAGTCGGAATTCACACAAGGTGGATCAGCGAAATGGAACGCATAAAGCAATATGTCTAAATCGTGACCTATTTTCAGACCTTCAAAAATTGGTCACGAATAAGACCTGCAAAACCTGCTTTCCGTTGCTTGAATCCGCACCGTCAAATAATAAAAAACCTTATGTATCAATGATACATAAGGTTTTTGCTTCGTATTGCCTTCTTTCTCAAAGGCTTCCTGAGCGGAAAACGAGACTCGAACTCGCGACCCCAACCTTGGCAAGGTTGTGCTCTACCAACTGAGCTATTTCCGCAAAACAAACCCAACGGGAAACCCCCGCTTTGGGATTGCAAATATAAACCGAAAAAATCAAACGACAAAATTTTTTGTTGAAAAATCCAAAAAACAGCCGAAAGAGGTCGAAAAAAGAGGGTGCATCGTTTCGACGCACCCTCGCACTATGGAATTGCAGAAATTATTATCGCACCTTGAAACCCTCGTCGGCGCGGACGGGGATAGGCAGCTTGGCGTAATAACCGCTCTCGAGCTTCTCGCGCACGGCCTTGAAAGCCTCGATGGTCTCCTTCACGTCGTCCAGCGTATGAGCCGCCGTGGGGATGACACGCAGGATGATCTCGCCCTTCGGGATAACGGGATAGATCACGATCGAGCAGAAAATGCCGTGGTTCTCGCGCAGGTCAACCACGAGGTTCGTAGCCTCCGGCACACCGCCCTTAAGGAAGACGGGGGTCACGGGCGAGTTGGTCACGCCGATGTCGAAACCGTTCTCCTTCAGGCTGCTCTGGAGCGCACGGACGATCTCCCACAGTTTCTGCTGGTATTCGGGATGGGTGCGGATCAGCTCCAGACGCTTCAGCGCGCCGATCACCATCGGCATCGGCAGCGACTTGGCGTAGAGCTGCGAACGCATGTTGTAGCGGAACAGGTTGATGAGCCAGCGCGGACCGCTGACGAAAGCACCGATTCCGGCCATCGACTTGGCAAAGGTGTTGAACAGCACGTCGACACCGTCGATCACACCGAAGTGCGACGCCGTGCCACGGCCGCCCTCGCCCATCGTGCCGAAGCCGTGGGCATCGTCGACCAGCAGCCGGAACTGGAAGTCCTTCTTCAGGGCCACGATTTCATCCAGCTTGCCAAGGTCGCCCTTCATGCCGAACACGCCCTCGGTGATCACCAGCACGCCGCCGTTCTGCTCCTCGGCCAAGTCGGTCGCGTGTTGCAGCTGGAGACGCAGCGACTCCATGTCGTTGTGTCCGAATACGAAGCGCTTGCCCTTGTGCATGCGCAGACCGTCGATGATGCAGGCGTGGGCCTCGGCATCGTAGACCACCACGTCGCGCGGCGTGAGCAGGCAGTCGATGATCGAAATCATGCCCTGATAACCGAAGTTGAGCAGGAAGGCGTCTTCCTTGCCCACGAACGCGGCGAGTTCGCGCTCCAGCTGTTCGTGGTAAACCGTCTGGCCGCTCATCATGCGGGCGCCCATCGGGGCGGCCATGCCGAACTTGGCAGCGCCTTCGGCGTCGGCCTTGCGCACTTCGGGCAGGTTGGCCAGACCCAAATAGTTGTTCAGGCTCCAGTTGAGCACTTTCTTGCCGCGGAATACCATGCGGGGGCCGATTTCGCCCTCCAGTTTGGGAAACGCATAGTACCCGTGGGCATAACCCATGTACTGACCGATCGGTCCGCCCGCATTCTTTTCGAGGCGTGCAAAAATATCCACCATATTCGTTATCTGATTTTGAATTTGTATGTCTCTCTTTCCGTGGCCGTTCCGCAGAGCGGCGGTGCAAAAATACAAATAAAACGCAATGAACGATCAAAGGTAGCCGTTTTTTGCGGTGCGCGGATACGCATTTATACTTATTTTGGTCGTTCCGGGCGCTCGGGCGCACCTTTCCGGGGCATCCGCGTTTCCGTTTCGCGTCATCCGGGCGCCGCAGAACGGACGCACAAAGCCGGTCGTCCGGTTTTCATTCTTCGTTTTTAATTCGTACTTTCGCAACATGACATCGCTTTTCCACGACATCATTTTCGGGCCGGTCCGTTCGCGGCGCTTAGGGCTCTCGCTGGGCGTCAACCTGCTGCCGTCCCATTCGAAGCTCTGTTCGTTCGACTGCATCTACTGCGAATGCGGTTGGAACGCCGAGCATCCCGGTCCGCGGCGCTTCAACTCCCGCCGCGACGTGCGCTCCCAGCTCGAGACCGCCCTGCGCCGCATGGTCGCCGACGCTGCGCCCCCCGACGTCATCACCTTCGCCGGCAACGGCGAGCCGACCCTCCACCCCGAGTTCGAGGCCGTCATCGGCGACACCCTCGCCCTGCGCGATGCGTTGTGCCCGGAGGCCAAGGTCTCCGTCCTGTCCAACGCCACACAGCTCCACCGCGACGACGTGCGGCGGGCTTTGCTGCGCGTGGACAACAACATCCTCAAACTCGATTCGGCTTTCGATGCCACCGTGCAGCGCATCAACGGTCCGCAGAATCCGGCCTATACGGTCCGCGGCACCGTCGAGCTGATGAAGCGGTTCGAGGGGCGGATGATCTTGCAAACCATGTTCTTACGGGGTGCTTGCAACGGCGCGCCCATCGACAACACCACCGAAGAGGAAATCGCCGCTTGGCTGCGGTTGGTCGACGAGATCAGGCCCCGGCAGGTCATGGTCTATTCGCTCGACCGCGACACCCCCTGCCCTACGCTCGAAAAGGTCGCACGCGAGGAGTTGCAGGCCATCGCCGCCCGCGTCGAAGCGTTAGGGATCCCCTGTTCGGCAGTATAAATTCCCCGATAAAAACAGCCTACACCCTATTTACCATCCACACGACGAATGCGGAGCTAAGGATTATTATAAGATTTTTTCACTCCCGCCAAATAGCCAGCAGCATAAGCGGCGTGAGGACTTTTATGCCGCACTGTTCCAGCTTGACTTTCAGGCAACGTATCTAAATCCAGATTTAATTGTTCCTTACGTGCTAAGCCATCAGCATACCCCCGTTCATACGCACATCCAGCACAACGATGCCTACCTGCTCCTCCTTGATCTTCGGGTAAATCATTATACTGCGGATCATAACGATGCTGTTTTGTACAAGCCATATCCTTAAAGTTTAAGTTATTATTCCATTAATTCTAAAATCCAATTTATCCAAGAAACAACAGTCGAAGCCCTGCGCCTATATGTGTGTTCCGAATCAATATTATACAATTTAGAATCATACATTATTTCGACAACTTCGTCTTTGGTTGGCACATTTCCTTTATCAAAATATAGTTTCAAAGTATTTCGAAATACTTCATGAGCCAATATAAGTTTTACAAACTCCAACTGCCGATCGATAATAGGTAAACTAAATATATGAATGCCCCGTTCAGTCAAGGAACAGCCAATTTGCTCATTTTCGCGAACAATATCTATCAACCCCAAATATTTCCCGGCATTTGAATAATAATCTGTTTGTCTATGATCGAAGTCATAGTTTTGAGTAATATCATCTTTACTGATAAACCCCTTTTGTTTTAACAATTCGCAAAGATTAATCACTCGGGCAAAACTATCGGCTTGCGGAAAAGGCAATTCAGGCTCTTCTGCAATTTGGATATCATTCAGGATATTCTGTATAATTTCCATATTGATAGCCCCTTCCTGAACTGCATATTTTTTATGTTTAACTAATCGAACCGAATTATACAGCATCGGATCCGTGAACTCATATTCTCTTAAATGAAAGATACCATTGGAATATGTAAGAAAAATCGGACGCACTCTTTTCTGAATCTTATTGCTCCAAAGCCTATATGGATAATATAATTGACGAATCAAAAAATCATCGGAAATATAATTTTTTGCTTCTATAAGACTAAGTGATTCATCACCTTCATAGCCTCCGTCTATCTCTATCTGGGAATTTTCAACATTGACATTGAATGAACCCAGTTTTGATTGAATTGTAAAATCAAACAAAGAAGACCCCATTCTCCCACAAACCGTTGGATACAAATGTTCTTCTTTCGTAAAATCATGCAATATCTTAGAGGCAAAGGCACAATTTATTGCCATTGATTCATTCGTTATGTCTCTATAATCTATACTTTCCAGAAAAACAGGAAATTCAATCGGCGTTACATCAATCTCATCTTTATCAAAATCGCAAAAAGTTTCAAAGGGACCAATTTCATATGTACCTCTGGATGTCGGCAGAATTGACAAATTATGTTCGATAAATAATTGGGGTAATTGAGAGCGATGGTCAAATTTGGTCATTAAACGAGCTTCCCGAAAGTTGTTGATTTCGCCAGAAGAGATTGTTATACGCTCATTATTTGCAAGACGCTCCAAAATATGGTGGTGCTCAAAAACCAAAGCCCACGCTTTATCATTTTTCGACTTATTCATAGTTTCTGATCAAAAACTCATCAACTTGCCCTCTTCCTGTCGATACTGAATTTACAACACGCGAGGCTTTAACGATATGAATCTTATATCCTGAATATATTTCTTTGATAAAATCAGCCGAAGAATTCGACAATAAGAATTTAACCCCTTTTTCATTCAAAATATCGCAGCTATTTCTCAACCGAATTTGATCCTCTTCCGACCAGCCGCCTTGTATATATCCTGTAAAATTAGCACTTTCAGAAACAGGATGATAGGGAGGATCGAAATAAACGAAGGCATTTCTGGGGATATCATTCAGCGACTGTTCATAATCTGCATTGCGAATTTCAATATTCACTTTATTCAAATATTTACTCACCGCCCTGATAACCGGCTCGTTAACGATGTTCGGATTTTTATATCTTCCAAACGGAGAATTGAATTTCCCCTCATTGTTTACTCTATACAGCCCATTATAGCATGTTTTATTCAAATATATAATCCGGGATGCTCGTTGTATATCGGTAAGTGTTCTAAAAACAGGATCCCGATCGATCGCCCGGAGTGCATAAAAATACTCTGCGGTATTTCTATGTATTTTTAAGGCTTCGATCAATTCTTCCGGATTGTCTCTTACAACCCGATAAACATTAATCAGTTCTTCATTATAATCATTTATAACAGCTCTTTGGGGTTGCAAATCAAAAAGCAAAGCTCCGCCACCTATAAATGGTTCGTAATAGACCAAACTGGACAAATTCCTTGGCAATAACCTTTTTATCTCTGGAATAAGTTGTCTTTTTCCGCCAACCCACTTCAGAAAAGGCGTTACAAGTTTATTTTTTACCATTGCAGATATCAATAAACATTATTATAAGATTGCACGCAAGATGCTCTCCTCGTCGTAGCCGCAGAGTGCGTAGAGTTGTGCGGGGGTGCCGTGCTCGATCCACTCGTCGCCCACGCCCAGCGAACGGACCGCAGGGCGGAATCCGTGGTTGTTGAACCACGCCACCACGGCCTCGCCCACACCGCCGCGCAGCGAACCGTCTTCGACGGTCACCACCCGGGCGAAGCGCGCCCCCACTTCGGCCAGTATCTCTTCGTCGAGCGGTTTGGCGAAACGCAGGTCGTAGTGCGCCACGCTCAGCCCCTCGGCCGCAGCCCGTTCGGCAGCCCGCGCAGCCGCATGGCCCACCGGGCCGATGGTCAGCAGCGCCGCATCCTTGCCGTCGCGCAGCCGCCGTCCCTTGCCCGCAGGCACCGCCTCGAAAGGTCGGCCCTGCCACAGGACCCCGGCACCGTTGCCGCGAGGATAGCGGATCATATAGGGCACTCCGGCCTGCAAGGCCGAATACATCATGTTGCGCAGTTCGCGTTCGTCCATCGGCGCCGCGATCGTCAGCGACGGCACCGTGCCGAAGGCCGCCATGTCGAACAGGCCGTGGTGCGTCACGCCGTCTTCGCCTACCAGACCGCCCCGGTCCAGACACAGCACCACAGGCAGCCCCTGAATCGCCACATCGTGGATCACATTGTCATAGGCCCGCTGCATGAACGACGAGTAGATGTTGCAGAACGGCACCATCCCCGCCGCAGCCAGCCCGGCCGAGAAGGTCACGGCATGCCCTTCGGCAATCCCCACATCGAAGCAGCGGCCCGGCATGGCCTGCATCAGCAGGTTCATCGAGCAGCCCGAGGGCATGGCAGGCGTGACCCCCACCACCCGGGGATCCTGCCGCGCCAGTTCGACGAGCGTCTCGCCGAAAACATCCTGATAGCGCGCCGCCGCGCCCTGCGCCACGAGCCGTTCGCCCGTGTCCGGATTGAAGCGCCCCGGAGCGTGCCATGCCGGTTTGTCGTGTTCGGCAGGCAGGTAGCCCTTGCCTTTGACCGTCATGACATGCAGCAGCTTGGGCCCCGGAATGGCCCGCAGCGCCCGCAGGGTCCGCACCAGTTCGGGCAGGCTGTGGCCGTCGACCGGGCCGAAATATCTGAAATTGAGGCTCTCGAACAGGTTGCTGTTGTTCAGCACCCCCTGTTTGACAGCGTTGCCCATCTTCTGGCACAGGCGCAGCAGCCGCGGCGTATGCGACAGCAGGCCCCACAGCCGTTGCTTCATGCGGTTGTAGTGGACCGAGGTCGATATTTTCAGCAGGTAGTTCTTGAGCGCCCCCGTGGCCTGATCGATGGCCATGTTGTTGTCGTTGAGAATCACCAGCAGGTCGGTGGTCTTGCTCGCCCCGGCGTTGTTGAGCCCCTCGAACGCCAGTCCGCCCGTCATCGAGCCGTCGCCGATGACGGCCACCACCTTGCGCTGCTCGCCCCGCAGTTCGGCCGCCTTGGCCATGCCGAACGCCGCCGAGATCGAGACCGAGGCGTGGCCGCCGCCGAACGCATCGTACTCGCTCTCGGCCATACGCGGAAACCCGCTGATGCCGCCCAGCTTGCGTTTGTTGCGGAAGGCTTCGCGGCGGCCCGTGATGATCTTGTGCGGATAGGTCTGGTGCCCCACGTCCCACACCACCTTGTCTTCGGGCGTGTCGTAGACATAGTGGATGGCTGCGGCCAGTTCCACCGCCCCGAGGCTCGACGCCAAGTGGCCCGGGTTGACCGAGCATTCCCCGATGATGTAGCGGCGCAGTTCGTCGCAGTAGGCGCGCAATTCTTCCGGCGCGAGCTTTTTCAGTTCGCGCGGCGAATCCACCCTGTGCAGCAGTTCGTACTCTTCGCAAGCCATGGTTATGCAAAGATAGCGGTTTTTGTGGATTATTTTCAGAAAAAATACCTATCTTCGCATAACAAACCGTACAGAAAGATGAAATACAAGCGCATACTTCTGAAGCTGAGTGGCGAATCGCTGCAAGGCGAGCAGAAATACGGACTTTCGCCCGCGGTGCTGCAATCCTATGCCGAGCAGATCAAGGCCGCTGCGGCCGGCGGCGTGCAGATCGGCATCGTCATCGGCGGGGGCAACATCTTCCGCGGCATGACCGGGGCCAAAAAGGGCTTCGACCGCGTGAAGGGCGACCAGATGGGCATGTTGGCCACGGTCATCAATTCGCTGGCCCTCCAGTCGGCGCTCGAGGACAACGGCGTGCGCGCCAAGGTGCTGACTTCCATCCGCATGGAGCCCATCGGCGAGTACTTCTCCAAGGCGCGGGCCATCGAGTATCTCGAGGCCGGTTATGTGGTCATCATCGGCGGCGGCACCTCCAACCCCTATTTCACCACCGATTCGGCTTCGGCCTTGCGCGGCATCGAAATCGAGGCCGACGTGCTCCTCAAGGGTACGCGCGTCGACGGCGTCTATACGGCCGATCCCGAGAAGGATCCTTCGGCCGTGAAGTTCCCCGAGATCTCGTTCGAGGAGGTGCTCGACCGGCGGCTCAAGGTCATGGACCTCACGGCGTTCACCCTCTGCCGCGAAAACGGCTTGCAGATCGTCGTCTTCGACATGGACACCCCGGGCAATCTGGGCCGGGTCCTCGCCGGAGAGCCCATCGGCACGCTGGTAAAACCGTAGCATCCGACCGGGCCGGCATCCCGGCGGTCCGCATCGGAGCTCCGCCGCGCCGCAAGCCCGCACTTTTCACCTCTCACCTTTTACTTTTCACTTCTCACTTTTCACCTTTCACCTTTCACTTTACGAAATGGCTACCAAGAAGAGCAACAAACAACTCGCAATCCTGCTGGCACTGATCGCCGCCGTCGTCGCAGCGCTCCTTTTGCTGCCCGGATGCGGCGGCCGCACTTCCCGAAAAGCCGCCGATGCCGAGGCCGATGCCAGCGCGCTCGTCAAGGCAGGCGACATGGCCCCCGATTTCACGGTCGAGATGTTCGACGGCTCCCGGCTCACCCTCTCCGACCTGCGCGGCAAGGTGGTCTTGCTCAACTTCTGGGCTACGTGGTGCCCGCCCTGCCGGCAGGAGTTGGCCCGCGTGCAGACCGACGTGCTCGACCGTTTCGTGGGCGAAGACTTCTTCTTCCTGCCCGTGGCCCGCGGCGAGAACCGCGAAACCGTGGGGGCTTTCCGCCAGAAGCAGGGCTACCTCTTCCCCATGGGGCTCGACCCCGAGCAGAGCATCTACGGCCGCTATGCCTCCAACTACATCCCGCGCAACTTTCTCATCGGCCGCGACGGCAGAATCGTGCTTTCGTCGGTGGGCTACGAAGCGGACGAATTCGGGCGGCTTGTCGAAGCCATCGAACAGACACTGAATCAATAACACACACAATCATGGATACCAAAACCATTCTCAACGACGCCTCCGTCCGGATGCAGAAAGCCCTCGACCACCTCGAAGAAGAACTGCTCAACGTGCGCGCAGGCAAAGCGTCGCCCAACGTGCTCAACGGCGTGATGGTCGATTACTTCGGTTCGCAGGTGCCTGTTTCGGGGGCGGCCAGCGTCACCGTGCCCGACGCCAAGACCATCCTCATCCAGCCGTGGGACAAGAACATGATCCGCACCATCGAGAAAGCCATCGTCGACTCGAACATCGGTCTGACCCCCTCGAACAACGGCGAGCAAATCCGGCTGTCGATTCCGCCGCTGACCGAAGACCGCCGCAAGGAGCTGGTCAAGCAGGTGCGCTCCGAAGCCGAAACGGCCCGCATCAGTTTCCGCAACGCCCGCCGCGACGCGGTAGAAGCGTTCAAGAAAGCGCAGAAAGAGGGCATGCCCGAGGACGAAGCGAAGGACGGCGAAACCCAGACGCAGAAGCTGCTGGAAAAGTTCACCAAGCTACTCGACGACACGCTCAACAAGAAAGAAAAGGAAATCATGACCGTATAGTCTCTCCGGTCACCAGTCTGCGGGCGGAATCTTCGCGTTCCGCCCGTTTTCATACTGATACGCCTGCCGCATGAAAAAATACACCGCTCTGCTGCTCCTGCTTCTGCCCGCCCTGCTGGGCTCCAGGAGTGCCGCCGCACAAGGATACGTCAAACTCAACGGGCTCTATGCGCTGGCAGGGGTCATCAACCCTGCCGTGGAGTTCGCCATCTCACCCAAATCGACCCTGCAAACCGAAATCGTGGTCTCGCCATGGAAATCCATCAACGGCAAGCACATGAAGTTCGGCATCCTCATGGGCGAATACCGCCGTTATTTCAAGGAGCACAACCGCGGCTGGTATCTGGGCGCCAACCTCGGGATGATGGCTTTCGACATGTCCAAACCCTATCTGGACCACGGAAGCATCAAGTTCGAGAACCGTTATTGCAAAGGCTACGGCATGATGGTCGGTCTGTGCGTGGGCTACGAATACCGGTTCTGCGAGCGGTGGCTCGTCGACGCCTTTTTCGGGTGGGCTTGGATGGACAGCCACTACAACGGCTACAGCCTCGACGGCGAAATCGACATGTACCCCCACCGGCCCGTGCAGCCCCAGCACCCCGATCCGTTCAACGGGTCGTCCGAGTGGTACCCCAACAAGATCGGCGTCTCGATCGGCTACCGGATTTTCAAGCCCAAGAAATAGGCTCCGGCAGATGTTGCGCACGCTTCTGTTCTTCGTCTGCTCAGGGATCGCCGTCGGATGTTCGCCGCAGGCCGCTCCCCGGGAAGCGCTCGAACGCGACCTCGTCCGGCTGACCGATTCCGTACGGGCCCGCGTCGGCGTGGCGGTCGTGCTCGGCGAGGGCGATACGCTGACCATCAACAACAGCCCCGGTTATCCGCTGGCAAGCGTCTTCAAGTTCCATCAGGCCTGCGCGTTGCTCGATTCGCTCGACCGGGCCGGTTTGTCCCCGGAGCTTCCGGTCGAAGTCCGGCGATCCGACCTGCTTCCCGACACTTGGTCGCCCATGCGCGACGCCCGGCCCGAAGGCGGGTACGCACTGCCGCTCTCCGAGCTTCTCCGCTACAGCGTCGCTCTGAGCGACAACAATGCCTGCGACCTGCTTTTCCGCTTCCTCGGCGGTCCGGAATACGTCGGGCGCTACATTCGGCGGCTCGGCCTTGCCGACACATCGATCGCGGCCGACGAGGCAGCCATGCACCGCGATCCGGCCGTCCAATACGCCAATGCCGCATCGCCGCTCGATGCGGTCCGGCTGTTGGAGCTTTTCCGCCGGGGCCGGCTGCTCGCTCCCTCGTCCACCGAGCTTCTGATGCGCACCATGCTCTCCACCGCCACGGGCCCCGACAAGCTCAAGGGGTTGCTTCCGACCGGAACGGCCGTCGCCCACAAAACCGGGAGCGGCTGGCGCGACGAGCAGGGCATCGTCTCCGCCGACAACGACATCGGCATCCTCTTCCTGCCCGACGGCCGCGCCTGTTCCATCGCCGTCTTCATCACCGATTCGGCCGAGGACGACCGTACCAATGCCGCCGTCATCGCGTCCATAGCCCGACGAGTATACGATTATTTCACCGCCACCAATAGGTAAGCAGCTTCGGCCCGGAATGGCGCAGGTCACAGGCTTGCGCCAGCGCGGCTGTTGCAGATTCAGCAGTCCGCTGGCGGCCGCCCGGAACTTCGGTTCGCGGGACTGTTAAAACGTTTTAGCACTCATGCTAAAATTTTAGCAGTATTTGCGAAGGCCGTTAGTCCCATAGGACTGAGCGGAGCGGCTAAATCGTTTAGCCCACCTTTCACCTTGAACCTTTCACCTATCACTTCAAAAAGTCCAGCATCTGCAAGCTGCCTTACCCCCAAAAGAAACGCACCCGCTTGCCGCGGGTGCGTTTCTTCGAACGGAGTATTCCGCCCTATGCTTCCTTGGCGGCGAGGGCCTTGTCCACCTCGATGATGAAGTCCGACAACACGTTCATATAGTTGATGAACGCATCGTAGGCCGAATCGTAGGGGTTGAAATAGGAGTGCACATCGCCGTCCGACAGCCATTTGGTGGCCATGTAGTAGAAGTGGTCCGAAGTCTGGAGGAAGTTCCACACATAGTCGAAGTCGGGGCTGCCCAGCCGGGCGATCTTCTCCTTGAGCCCATAGAGCTTCGCAAAGGCTTCGTTCTGCAATTCGTTGCCCACCCACGCCGTGACGTCGCGCTCCTCGTCGGCCCACGACATCGTGTGCGGGCAGTGGAGCACCGATACGGGCTGGTATTTGGCGGCAGCTTCGCTCACGGTGGCGAACTCCAGCTGTTTGGTCTCCAGCAGAGCCGCGGGCAGCGAGCGCATGAATTCGAAAATCCCCGTGTCGGCGGTCTGGTGTTCGCCGAAGGTTTCGTAGTCCATGAAAAGGTTGATTACCTCGCCGGGCGTCTCGTCCGAGGCGAGCCATCCGGCGAATTTCCCGGCCGTCAGCGGCCACTGGTCCCAACCGCGGTCGGAGAAGCGGAACGCGATGTCGTCCGAGAGCTTGTAGTTGCGCAGCAGCAGACGCATCCGCTGGTCGATGGCGTTGGCATAGACGAAGTTGGGCGACTTCCATCCCAACACATGCTTGGCCCCCTCGGCCAGCATCGTGTGGAAGCCCATTTCGGCAACCATGGCGCCTATTTCGTCCGAATAGATCAGCTCCGTGTTGCGGAACGCGGTGGGTTTCACCCCGAACTCCTGCTCGACGGTCTCGACGTGGAGCTTCACCTGCTGGGCGAAATCCTCCTTCGAAGCCAGCGCCGCCAGCGAATGGGAGTAGGTCTCGGCCAGAAACTCCACGCAACCCGTGTCGGCCAGCTCCCTGAACGATGCGAGCACCTCGGGCGCGAACTTGCGGAACTGCTCGATGGCGGTGCCCGTGACGGAGAACGAGCAGCGGAACCGGCCCTCGTTCTCGCGGATGAGCTTCAAAAGCAGGGCGTTCATCGGCAGATAGCACTGCCGGGCCACTTTCTGCATGATCGAACGGTTCAGCAGATCGTCCAGATAGTTGTGGTCCTTGCCCATGTTGAAGAAACGGTATTTCTTCAGACGCCAAGGCTGGTGGACCTGAAAATATAGGCAGACGGTTTTCATCGGGTCTTTATGTTTTATTGGTTGTTGGTCTCTTCGATCACCTCTTCGTAGACGGCCTTGATCTTGGCGGCCACGTTGTTCCACTTGAGATTGGTGACTTCCTCCAGCCCCTTGGCGGCGAACATGCCTGCCAGCGCGGGGTATTTGACAAGTCCGTACATGGCGTCGGCCATGGCGTCGACATCCCAGTAGTCGACCTTCACGGCATAGTCCAGCACTTCGGCCACGCCGCTCTGCTTGGAGATGATCACCGGCACGTTCGAACGCATGGCTTCGAGCGGCGAGATGCCGAACGGCTCCGAGACCGACGGCATGACGTAGACGTCCGAAAGCTGGAACATCTTGTGCACGTCCTCGCCGCGCAGGAATCCCGTGAAGTGGAACCTGTCGGCGATGCCGAGCCGGGCCACGCGGCGGATGACATGGTTCATCATATCGCCCGAACCGGCCATGACGAAACGCACGTTGGGCATGCGTTTGAGCACCTTGGCAGCTGCTTCCACGAAGTAGTCGGGACCTTTCTGGTAGGTGATGCGGCCAAGGAACGTAATGATCTTGTCGTCGACGCCGCGCTCGGGGGCTTCGCCCGAGTTCTCGGCGAAACGCACGGCGTTGTGCATCGTCACGACCCGCTCGGCCGGGATGCCGTAGCGGTTGATGACAATGTTGCGCGTGAGGTTCGAGACGGCCATGACGCGGTCGGCGGCCTGCATGCCCGCCCGCTCGATGGCGTAGACCTGCGTGTTGACGTTCTCGCCGCTGCGGTCGTACTCGGTGGCGTGCATGTGGACCACCAGCGGCTTGCCCGAAACGCGCTTGGCGGCGATGCCGGCGTAATAGGTCAGCCAGTCGTGGGCGTGGATGATGTCGAACTGCCCCTCGAGATCGCGGGCCACCTGCGCCGCGACGACGGCATAGCGGGCCACCTCTTCCATGAGGTTGGCGCCGTACTTGCCGGAGAAGGTGTAGCGCTGCTTCCAAGCGTCGGTGGTCGACCATGTTTTCTGCCCCGTTTTGACGAACTGCTCGTGGTAGTCGGCATACTCCTCGGGCGAGATGTAGGGCACCATGTTCGAGTCGATGCGGATGAACGACAGGTTGGACAGGATGTCGTCGACCCCGCCTGCGGTCGAGCCGTAGAGCGCCTCCACCTCGCTGGCGTTGAGCACATGGGTGAAACGCTGGTCCTCGTCGCCGTAGGCGTGGGGCACCACGAACGTCACGTCGACGCCGTTGCGGGCCAGACCGCGGGTCATGCCGTAGCACGCCGTACCCAGTCCGCCCGCGATATGGGGCGGAAACTCCCAGCCGAACATCAAAACTCTCATAACTCTATTTTTTCTTTACAATTTTCTTACTTTTCGCTCGCCGCACTTCGGCCGCGGCTCCCGGGCTCGTGCAGCGCACGCGGCCGGTTTCACGTTCAATGCTCGCTCCGGCCCCCGCCTTCGCGGTCGCGGATCATGCGGTAGAGGTCGAGCACGGCCCCGACGCTCCAAGCCTGCGAAATGGCTCCGCGGCAGGTGTAGGGCGGGTCGGCGTCGTAGAGGTCGTTGATCGACCCGATGCCGCACACCTGTATCTCTTCCTCGAACGAGGAGAGCATCTCCTCGGCCTGCGGCAGGAAGGCGTCGCCGTCGATGTCGAACGAAGCCTGCGCATAGAAAGGCAGCAGCCACGGCCACACCGAACCGTTCTTGGCGGCGAAGTCGCGCTCGGCGGGCGTGCCGTCGCAAGTGCCCTTGTAGAGGGGGTTGCGGGGCGTGAGCGAGCGCAGGCCCTTGGGGGTCAGCAGGTGCTGGCGCACCGTGCGGATGACGTCGATCTGGGTCTCGATGTCGGGCATCTTGTAGGGCAGACCGCAGGCGATGATCATGTTGGGGCGAATCGTATCGTCGGCCCCCTGAACGCCCACATAGTCGGCCAGATAGCCCTGCGGCAGGCGGAACAGCTCGTTGAACGCAGCGGCCGTGCGTACGGGAAGCGCCTCCCACGCCGCGACGAACTCCGTATCGCCGTTCTCGGCGGCCAACCTCAACGCATAACATACGGCGTTGTACCACAACGCATTGACCTCGACCTGATACCCGTTGCGCGGAGTGACGGCCTGTCCGTCGACCACCGAATCCATCCACGTGAGCGGCAACTCGTCGGACGAAGCCCATATCAACCCGTTGTCGTTCAAGACAACCCGCCCGGCGATGCCGCGGCGGTAACTTTCGAGCAACTGCTTCATGGCGCTGCCGTAGCGCTCCCATATCTGTCTGCCGTCGAGCGACTTTTCGAGCTGCTGAAGGGTCCAGAAGAACCACAGCGGCGCATCGGCGGCCACGGCGGCCGACGCCGAACCGGCGAACATGCCGTCGCTCATGGCGCGGACCTGCGTGTCGAGGGCGTCGATGCAATCTTCCTTATGATCCTGCGCCAAGGTCAGCCCGGGCAGGGCGATGAACATCTGCCGGGCCGAAAAACCGTGCCACGGATAACCGGCGACGACCTCGGTGCGGCCGTCCGGACGACGGACGACGAACTGCCGGGCCGAATGCTCCAAGCAGCTGATGAAGTCGATCTTGTGGGTGCGGCGGGCGATCGAAGCCTCGAACACCTCCTCGATGGTGCGGGTCGAACCCATCTCGTCGAGCGACGCCGAGAAGATGATGCTTTCGCCCTTCTTCAATTCGGTCTCGAAATAACCGGTGGTCATCAGATCCTCGTGCCCCTCGTAACCGCGGGCGAGGTCCTGCAAATACTCGAAATTGTAGTACCAGTCGGGGGCGGGCACGAATTCCGTGCCGGGCTTGCTGGTCTGGAGGTAGAGCCACGGGAACGACTCGTAGAGCCGGCACCTGACGCCGTTGACGGCGGGATAGGAATGGCCGTCGGCCTCCATGTTGGCCTTGGTCAGCGCATGCTTGTCGCGGAACGCCAGAAACGGCCGCAGCCGCAGCCGGGTGCGGGAATGGGCGTCGACGAGCGTATAGCGGATCATCAACTGGGTGCGCTTGTGGATCCACAGCATCTCCTTCTTGAGGATGACCCCGCCGACACGATAGGTGATCGTAGGTGTGGGCGTATACTGGAAGTCGGTGATGTACTTGTGGCCGCGCGGCTCGTAGACGCCCTTGAAACGGTGCAGCGCCAGATTGAAACTCTGGTCGTGCTGCACGATGGTCTCGTCGAGCGACGACAACAGAAGGTAGGTGCGCTCGCTTCGGTCGATGGGCGCCACGATCAGCCCGTGGTAGCGCCTCGTGTTGCAACAGACGATGGTCGTGCTCATGTAACCGCCGCGGCGGTCGGTGGCGAGCATCTCCCGCTGGAGCGAGTACTCCAGATTGCCCAATTCGCTCTTGTCGAAGGTTAATGCTGACATATGGCTGTAGATGACGTTGTTTCGTGTTATGAAGATAGTGATTTTTTCGTCAACTTGTTCATGCGGCGGCGAAAAAATTTCCGTTTCGGCCCATTTCGGGTCTGTTTGCGACAGGTCCGAAAACGACACCGACGGCCGGAACAACCCGTGCGGTCCGGCCGTCGGTGTTCGTCAGAAAGGAGTTACGCCCACTTCACCAGCGCGAAGTCCATGCGGTGGGGCAGGTGCTCGTTCTGCGGGAACACGCGCAGCGCCACGTCGTAGGTACCCGTCTCGTCGGGGGTGTAGTCGAGCGTGTAGGTCGCCAGACTGCCCTCGACATGGGTGCAGTCGAGTTCGACGGTGCGGGAGACGTTGACGCTCTGACCGCCCACGATCTGCTGGGCGATGACCATCTCCACGCCCAGATCCTCGGGCCGGAGGCTGGCCATGTCGAGTTTCACCTCGAAATGGTAGGTCTCGCCCACGAAGACGGCTTCCTTGTCGATCTTCACGCGCTGCACGTCGACCACGCGGACCTGATCCCATGCGGCCGAGACCTTGCGCTTCCAAGCGGCGATCTCGCGGGCCAACTTGTACCCGCCCTCGGTGATCTCCTGCTTGCGGGCTGCGAGCTTGTCGTAGAACCGCTCCTCGTAGTCGATGAGCATGCGGTTGGTGGTGAAGTTCGACGCGATGTCGGCCACGCAGCGCTTGACCGAAGCGACCCATCCGTGGGGTATGCCGTCGTGCTCGCGCTGGTAGTAGAGCGGCGCGATCTGCTCCTCGATGGTGTTGTAGATCATCTCGGCGTCGAGTTCGTCCTGATAGTGCTGGTCGGCGAAGGTGCGCTCCATGGGAAGCATCCAGCCTGCGCCCTCCTTGTAGCCCTCGACCCACCAGCCGTCGAGCACGGAGAACTGCATGACGCCGTTCATCACGCACTTCTCGCCCGACGTACCCGAAGCCTCGAGCGGACGCGTGGGGGTGTTGAGCCATACGTCGACGCCCTGCACCATGCGGCGTGCGAGCTCCATGTCGTAGTTCTGCAAGAAGAGGATCTTGCCCACGAACTGCGGCATGGCCGACACCTCGACGATGCGCTTGATGAGGTCCTGACCCGGCTTGTCGTTGGGATGGGCTTTGCCCGCGAAGATGAACTGCACGGGGCGCTCCTTGTTGTTGACGATGGCCGACAGACGGTCGAGGTTCGTGAAGAGCAGGTAGGCGCGCTTGTAGGTGGCGAAGCGGCGCGCGAAACCGATGGTCAGCACGTCGGGCTTGATGCCCTCGATGATCTGGATCATCTGGCGCGGCGAATCGAGCCGCACCTGCGCCGGGTCGCTGAAGCGGCGGCGGATATGCTTGATCAGGCGGTTCTTGAGATTCATGCGCTCGTTCCACAACTCCTCGTCGGGAATGTTGTGCACCTTCTGCCATGCCGGTATATTATAGGTGTGGCCCTCGAAGCCGTCGCCGAAGTAGCGGGCATAGAGACGCCGCAGCGACGTGGCGATCCACGTGGGGAAGTGCACGCCGTTGGTCACGTAGCCGATGTGGAGCTCGTTCTTGAAGTAGCCCGGCCACATGTTGCCCAGAATGTCTTTCGACACCTCGCCGTGGAGCCACGACACGCCGTTGACCTCCTGCGAAAGGTTGCAGGCCAGCACCGACATCGAGAATTTCTCGTTGGGGTCGTTGGGGTTGGTCTTGCCGAGGTTGATGTACTGCTCCCACGTGATGCCCAGCACGTCGGGATAGTGCGACATGTACTGGCGGATCATCTGCTCGGGGAATGCGTCGTGACCTGCGGGCACGGGGGTGTGGGTCGTGAAGAGCGACGACGAACGGATGACTTCGAGCGCCTCGGAGAACGAGAGTTTCTTGTGGTTCACCAGTTCGCGGATGCGCTCGATGCCGATGAAGGCGGCGTGACCCTCGTTGCAATGGAACACCTG
>JAIDUK010000016.1 GCA_029060215.1 Alistipes sp. | reverse complement strand
CAGTTCCCCGGCGACTCCTTGCGCTGTTCGATCAGGCCCTTGATGTATTCGACGAGGTTGGTGCGAATCTTATATTTTACCGCAAAACCGTATTGCTCGTTCTGCTCGGCGAGCAGCCGTTTGGCTTTGACCTTCTCGGCCATTTCGAGATTGACCTTGTTGTGGTCGCGCTCCAACTTGTTTTTCGGGTCGGTGTAGAGGTAGTATTCGAGGGTCTCGAATTTACGGCGATGCTTGATGCGTCCTTCATCGTCGCGGGTGTACCCGTAATAATATTCCAACACCAACGAGGTCTTGCCCGTCGAGCGTTGCGGTTTCTGCCGAATCTTGATCTCCATGCGGTCGAGGTTTTAGGTTTGGTGCAAAGATAGAAAAAAAAATCTTTACACTTTTTTACACCTCGATAGATGTGTGTTGTAAATAAGCGGCAAATTTTACACCTTGAGCGATAAAATGAAGTCGAAGTAAAAATCGGTTGTTTGTCGGTAAATAACTGAATTAATGAATATTATTTTAATATTTCTTCGTCTTTGTTTTGTTGAGTTACTTTCCGATGCAGAATTTGGAGAAGATGTTCGAAAGGATTTCGTCGGGGATGATGGCGCCGATGCCGGTGATGGACGAGAGGGCGCGGATGACGCCCCGGATTTCTTCGGCGAGGAGGTCGGGCGGGAGGGCGTTGCGGAATCCGTCGGCCGCGCGGTCGAGGGCCTGCAAAGCCTCGCCGAGGGCTTGGAAGTGGCGGCTGTTGGAAACGATGCTGTCGCCGTGGAAGAGCCCTTCGGTGTCGATGGAGTTGCGCAGTGCGCGGGTCAGTCGGTCGATTCCGGTGCCGTTGAGCGCCGAAATGCCGATGGCCTCGTCGGGCAGAACGAGCGCAGGCGCCGCATCGGTTTTGTTGACGACGGTCAGCAGCGTCTGGTCTTCGCGGAGCGGGAAATCGGGTGCGGGTATGCCGCCTGCGATCGTCGTGGCATCGAGCAGGTGAATGACGATTTGCGCGCGGGCGATACTTGCAAGGGTGCGTTCGATACCCATTCGTTCGAGCCGGTCGTCGGTGGCGCGGATGCCTGCCGTGTCGAGAAACCGGAAGCGTACGCCGTCGATGTTGGCCTGTTCTTCGATGACATCGCGCGTGGTGCCTGCAATGTCGGAGACCAGCGCGCGGTCGTCGTGCAGCAGTCGGTTCAGCAGGGTCGATTTGCCGGCGTTGGGGGCCCCGGCAATGGCGACCGCCACCCCTTCTTTGATGGCATTGCCGAGCGAGAACGAGTTGCGCAGCGCGTCGATTTCGCGGCGGATGCTTTCCATCGTTCGGCGCAGTTCATCGCGGTCGGCGAATTCGACGTCTTCTTCCGAGAAATCCAGTTCCAGTTCCAGCAGCGACGTCAGGTCGAGCAGTTTGCGGCGCAGTTCTTCGAGCGCCGCGGAGTAGCCGCCGCGCATTTGTCCGGTGGCCAGCGCATGGGCCGCACGCGAGGAGGATGCGATCAGGTCGGCGACCGCTTCGGCTTGCGACAGATCGAGTTTCCCGGCCAGATAGGCCCGGACGGTGAATTCGCCGGGTTCGGCCATGCGGGCTCCCGCGGCTTGCGCCAGCCGCAGGATTTCGCCCACTATGTAGGCCGAGCCGTGGCAGGATATTTCGACCGAATCTTCCCCGGTGTAGGAGTGCGGCGCCCGGAACACGGTGGCCAGCACGTCGTCGATGGTCCGTTCGCCGTCCACGATCCGTCCGTAGCGGACGGTATAGCCCCGGGCTGCGGCCAGCGGGGCGGGGCCCCGGAAAAATTGGTCGCAAAGTGCCGCCGCATCGGGGCCGCTCAGCCGGACCACGGCAATGGCTCCGCCTGCCGCGGTGGCCGGGGCGACGATGGTTTCCTCTTCGCGGTTCATGGCCTGCGTCAGCGGCGTTCGATGCGGAGTTTCTGTCCGATGCTCAGCCGGTTGGCGTTCTTGAGTTTGTTCCAACGGATCAGCTGGGTCGTGGTGACGTGGTATTTGTGGGCGATGGCTCCCAAGGTTTCGCCTTTTTTGACCGTATGGATCGTGATGTATTCCTGTCGTTTTTTGTCGAGGTTCGCCGGATTGATATACTCTTTCAGATACATCGAATCCTTGGCCATGATCTCTTGTTCGTGGGCTATGTATTGGGCTATCTTGCGTTGCGGCAGAACCAGCGTGTAGGTCTTGGTCGTGGCCGGGATGATGTCGATCTTGTACTGCGGGTTGAGTTGGCGCAGGGTCTCCATCGGGATATCGATCGTCGAGGCGATCTGCCCGAGGTGCATCAGGCGGTTGATGCGGAGCGTGTCGACCGAGAGCGGGATGGGGGCCGCTTCGGGTTCGATGCCGTGGTTGCGGTGGTAGGAGTAGGCATAGGAGGCGCCGATGAAGGCCGGGACATAGCCGCGCGTTTCGCGGGGCAGGAAGTCGTAGATGTCCCAGAACGAGCGGCTCTCTTCGCCGGCCCGGGCCAAGGCTTTGTTGACATTGCCCGGACCGCAGTTGTAGGCGGCGATGGCCAGCGACCATTCCTTGTAGATGCGGTAGAGGTCTTTCAGATAGCGGCAGGCGGCTTTGGTCGAAAGGATGGGGTCGCAGCGTTCGTCCACCAGCGAGTTGACTTCCAGTCCGTAGCTGCGGCCGGTCGAGGGCATGAACTGCCACAGTCCGGCGGCTCCGGCGTGGGAGACGGCCGTCGAGGAGAGGCCCGATTCGATGATGGGCAGGGCGCGCAGTTCGACGGGTAGCCCTTCTTTGATGAGTTCTTCCTCGATCAGGGGGAAGTAGTATTGCGACATGCCGAGGATGCGGCCTATGGTCGAGCCGCCCGGGGCTACATAGCGGTTGATGTAGTTCCGTACAATGCCGTTGTAGGGGAGTTGGATGGGCGATGCGAGGGCCCGGAGCCGTCCCGTGTAGACCGAGTCGGGTACGTCGCTGTCGGCCGGGAACGAGTCGGCCAGCACGTAGGTGTCGAAGAATTCGCGGAAGGATTGGCTGCGCTGCCGTTCGCGCCATTCGGCCACCAGCGAGTCGGCTTGTTCGGCCGTGAGTTCGGGCATCCGGTGTTCGATCGGGGCGGTTGCGGGGACCGGGTTTTCGGCGGCGGCTTCGGCCGTCGGGGCGGTTTGCGGCCGGGCGGTCGTGCGGGCAGGTTCTTCGAGCTGCCATTCGTCCGGTTCGTTGCCCGGTTCGGCGGTCTGCGCGTCGATCCTCGGGTTGCGCGGTTTGCGGTCGAGGGCCGGGGCCGGGGCGGCCAGCAGGCAGCACAGCAGCAGTGCGGTCAGTCTTTTCATGGTCAGAATTTAAGGCTCATGTTGAATCCGAAAACAGGTCGGTTGCCTCCCGCCGTCGGAACGTAGGCATAGTCTACCAGCGGTTCGAGGTTCATGGAGAGGTCGTCCGATATATCGTAGTCCTTCAGATGGGCGTCGACATGGGCGTCGATGATCTGAAGTGCGTAGAGCGCCCCCGTGATGATGATGCAGAGGTCGCGGTTGCGGCGGAAATTGTTGCGCAGGTTGAGAATGTAGGAGGCCGAGTAGCGGCCGTGGAATTCGTCGGTCGGGCCGTCGGGGAAGTTTTCCGGGTGGGCTTCGTAGGCGCTCAGCAGGTTGTAGGCTTTCTTGAAGCGTTGGTAGCCGCGGTTGTTCCAGTCGATGCAGTAGATCAGCGAGGCGAATCCGCCCACCACGAAGGGTACTTTCCAGTAGCTTTTGTTGTAGATCTGTCCGGCTCCGGGGAAGATGCAGGCCAGCGTGGTCGCTTTCTTCACATGCGAGACATCGTTGGTGCGGTAGTTGACCGCCGCGTCGCCTATGAAGTAGACATAGGAGGCGATCGTCAGCCCCAGATAGAGTTGGCGCCGCGTGTTGCTGCGGATCATCCTCGCTTGCAGGGCGTTGAGTTCCGGCGTGCGTACAAGGCTCAGGTCGGTGTAGGCATCGTATTGGCGTTTGAGCGGCCGGTAGTTCTTGTTTTCATGGAGAAACAGGGCCAGCCCCGTGCCCACGGTGCCGTAGAGAATGGGGAGTTTCCAGTATTGTTTGTTGTATGCTTGTCCGTAGCCCGGCAGTACGGTCGAGAGCCAGCAGACTTTCGAGAGCGACATCGAATCGCTCATGAACCAGCCTTTGCGTTGGGGGCGGGGCCGGAGTGCGGCAGTGTCGGTTTCGGCCGCCGGTTCCGCTCCGGCCCGGAATCTCGCGGCAGCCAGCGAGTCGAGTTCCGTCAGGTCGTCGGTCCGCAGGGCGGTCAGACGGATCGAGTCGGCCCGGAACTCGGCTTCGAGAAGCGAATCCAGCGAGGCCGCGAAGGCCGCTTCGGCAAGCGAATCGGCCCGCATTCGCAGCGAATCCGGCCGGGGCAGCGTCCCGCCGCGCACCACCGTGCGGGCGCCGCGCCGCAGTTGTGCGTCGGCAGGCGTCCACAGGGCCATTGCAGCCAGCAGGAGCAGCAGTCTCAACCGGATTCGGGCCATGGTCAGGAGCGGGTGGAGAAGCGTTCGATGAAGCGTTCGATGTCTTTGTCGTCGGCAAATCCGATGGTGATCTTGCCGCCGCCGTTCTTCGCACGTTTGATGGAGATCTCCTGCGAGAAGAATTTTTCGAGTTGTTCGACCAGCCGCGAGTAGCTCTCCGGATATTCTTCGTCTTCGGCGGTCGCGGCGGCCGGGGCCGGTTGTTCGGAGAGCGTGCGCACCAGTTCTTCGGCTTGCCGGACCGAAAGCGCTTTCTTCACGCATTTCTTGAGCAGCCGCACTTGTTCTTCGGCCGGAGCTCCGGCGATGGCCTTGGCATGGCCCATCGAGATCAGCCCTTCCTTGAGCGCCAGTTGCACTTCGTCGGGCAGTTTCAGCAGACGCAGGTAGTTGGATACCGACGAGCGTTTCTTGCCCACCTTTTCCGACAGGGCGTCTTGCGTGAGGTGGCATTCGTCGATCAAGCGTTGCATGCCCAGCGCGATTTCGATGGCGTTGAGATCCTGCCGCTGGATGTTCTCCACCAGCGCCATGGCATGCAGGTTCTCGTCGTCGACTTCGCGGATGTAGGCCGGCAGGGTCTTCAGGTCGGCCCGCTGCGCCGCGCGCCAGCGGCGTTCGCCGCTGATGATGATGTATTTGCCGTTGTCCGATTTCTTGACCGTGACCGGTTGTATGACGCCCAGCTGGCGGATCGAGTCGGCCAGTTCGTCGAGCGCTTCTTCGTCGAATTGCGTGCGGGGCTGCGTCGGGTTGGGGATGATCTCGGCGATGTCGATCTCGGCCATGCGGCTCATGGGCTTCACCCGGGCGTCGATGGCGTCGGCGCCGAATATGGCGTCCAGTCCGCGGCCCAGTCCTTTCTGTGGTTTCATGGGGTTGCTATAACGTTTTAGCCGTTGTTTTTGTTGCGCTTGAGGAATTCGCGGGCCAGACTGAGGTAGTTCTCCGAGCCGATGGCGGCGGCGTCGTAGAGCATGACCGGTTTGCCGTGCGAGGGGGCTTCGCCCAGCCGGATGTTGCGTTGGATGATGGTCTCGTAGGCCAGTTCGCCGAAGTGTTCGCGGACTTCCGTCACGACTTGGTTGTTCAGGCGGTTGCGCATGTACATGGTCAGCAGGAACCCTTCGATTTTGAGTTCAGGGTTGAGCGTCCCCTGCACCTTGCGGATGGTGGCCAGCAGTTTGGACAGTCCTTCGAGCGCCAGATATTCGCATTGCACGGGGATGAGCACCGTGTCTGCGGCCGTCAGGATGTTGACCGTCGTGTAGCCCAGCGAGGGCGAGCAGTCGATGAATATGTAGTCGAAACGGTCGCGCACCGAGTCGACGATCCGTTTGAGTACATGATGCGCGTCCGCCATCTTGGGCAGTTCGGCGTCGGCGGCCACCAAGTCGATCGACGAGGGGAGCAGCCAGAGGTTCTTCACGTCGGGGCTTTCGAGGAGCACGTCCGCAGCTTGGCGGGCCCCCGAAATACATTCGTAGATGCCTTCCAGATTGATGTCGAAGCCCAGCCCCGAGGTGGCGTTGGCCTGCGGGTCGGCGTCGAGCAGCAGGACCTTCTTGCCCAGCAGGGCCAGCGATGCCGCCAGATTGATGGCCGTGGTGGTTTTGCCCACGCCGCCCTTCTGGTTGGCCAGTGCGATAACTTTTGCCATGTTGCAATGGGTTTATAAGCGGACAAATTTAGTGAAATTAAATGGAAATCCGCAACCGTTCCCGAAAATTGATTACCTTTGTAGATGTTAAGTTCCGCCCCGGGCATATCGCGGCGCGTTGCGCATTGTCCGCGGTTCCGGTCATCTTCGTCTGGAACAAAGCTTGTTCCGGAGTTTCGATTAATGTTTCGTTTATGATGGACAGCCATACTCCGCCCGTTTCTCCCGCGCCCGTTCCCGCCGGTCCTCTCCGCAGGCCTTTCCCCGGCATCGGCGACCTCTTCGCCATGTTGGGCATCGTCTTCGGCGTGCAGGTCGTGGCCGGCATCGTGTTGACCGCCGTGCTTTCCTTGCTCGGTTGGGAGCTCGGCCGGTTGGACCCCGTACGGCAGGGGTTCTTCACGGCGCTCGCCTATGTTTTGTCGATGCTTCCGGCCTATCTGTTGGTGCTTTGGTACAGGCATATGCGCGGGGGCAGCGGTCCGATCGGCCGTTTCGCGGTCCGGGGGTTGAACCCCGTGTTGTTGGCGTGGGCTTTTCTCCTCATGTTGGCTGCCGGCGTGGTTTGCGAGCCCTTGCTCGCGTGGTTGCCTGCTCCCGCCGACCTCGATTACGGGCGCGGCGTCTGGGCCTTTGCTACGTTGGTCGTGGCGGCTCCCGTGCTCGAGGAGCTGCTTTGCCGCGGGTTGGTGCTCGGGGCGTTGCGCAGCCGGTTCGGCGTGGTGGCCGCGTGGTTGTTGTCGTCGCTCTTTTTCGGGGTGTTGCATCTTCAGCCCATGTTGGTGGTCAATGCGTTCGTGATCGGTCTGATCCTCGGTTACATCTACTTG
The DNA here is from genome assembly GCA_029060215.1 of Alistipes sp. Taxonomy (GTDB): domain Bacteria; phylum Bacteroidota; class Bacteroidia; order Bacteroidales; family Rikenellaceae; genus Alistipes. The sequence goes on along the minus strand of JAIDUK010000016.1, from coordinate 14,487 downwards.
GTCACCGATTCGCTTTGGGCTTCGATGGTGCTTCATGCGCTCAACAACGCCATTGCTTATCTGATGCTTGCAACCGGACGCGGCGATCTTCTGCTGTCCGATCTGATCGGCAGCAGGACGCTCTATTGGTCTATTTATATAGGTGCGGTCGTGGTGACGCTGCTCTCCGGTTGGATGGTGCGGCGGACTTTGCGGCGGTTGAAGGAGCAGGCGGAAAATCCGGTGTTCGAATAATAAAGAGGGCCTCTCCGGCGTTGGTGTCGATAGCGGAGAGCCGCTCCGCCGGTGCGGATTTTCGTCCGGTGCCGACGGGCGGGTTTGTTTTTCCGCAGGTCTTGACTTATCTTTGCATGGTTGAAAATGAATCGTTTTAGAAAAATAGCGTGCGTCGCAGGGCTGGCAGTTCTGGCGGCGTGTCAGGAGTTGCCCGCCTACCTGAACAAAGATATTTTGTTGGCGCGGGCCGGGAACAAGGAGTTGCGCTTGCACGACGTGCAGTCGGTGGTCCCCGCCGGGATCACGGGCGACGACAGCGTGGCTTTCATGGGCATATACGTCGACCGTTGGGTGCGCAAGCAGTTGAAGTTGCAGGAGGCCGGGGTGCTCTTCTCCTCTTCCGAGGAGGACATCGACCGGATGGTCGAGGAGTACCGGCAGGCGCTGCTCATCCGCAAGCTCGAGCAGTATTATGTCGACAAGGGGGTGGATACCACCTTCACCGAGAAAGAGATCGCCGACTACTACAATTCGCACAAGAACGATTTTAGGCTCGAGCATCCGTTGGTCAAGGGGCGCATCGTGCGTTTTCCCGAGAATTTCCGGCAGGCGCGCAGGCTGCGCGAGGCCATGGCTTCGCAGTCGGCGGCCGACCAGCGCGACTTCACCGCTTTTTGTCGGAAGAACGGGCTCATGGTCAGCGATTTCCGCGACCGGTGGACCGATTTCTCGGAGTTCTTGAGCTACCTGCCTACCTTGCAGTCGCAGAATTACAATTCGATGCTCTCGTCGTCGGCCGTGCAGGAGACGCGCGACAATAGTTCGCACTATTATTTCCGCATCATCGACGTGCGGCGCGAGGGCGAGCCCGTTCCGTTGGAGCGGTTGCAGACCACCATCCGGCGCATTCTCTTCAACCAGCGGCAGGGCGAGGCGATCCGCCGGCAGGAGGAGGAGCTCTACAACCGTTCCGTGGAGAGCGGCGAGGTGGAGATTTTCGGCCGGTCCGAGCCGGCGGACGGGACCGCCGACGATAAGTAACGTGGAATAACCAGCAGAGACATATGTTCAGAAAAGGTATCTTGGTTGCGGCGCTGGCCTTGTCGTGCGCCGGAGCGTCGGCGCAGAAGCGGCAGGTGATGCTCGACAAGGTGGTGGCCGTGGTGGGCGGTTCTTCGATCCTCGCTTCGGAGGTCGACGCCTATGCCGGGGAGTTGGTGCGTCAGCGGCGGCAGGAGGGGTATACTTCCGACCGCGATCCGCACAACGAGGCGCTCGAGGCGCTCATGACCCGCAAGCTCCTCTACAATCAGGCGCAGATCGATTCCGTGAAGATCAACGATGCCGCCATTTTCTCGGCCGTCGAGGAGCAGGTGCAGCGCTTGGTCGACGAGGAGGGGTCGATCGCCCGGCTCGAGGCCAAGCACCACATGCCCATCTTCACCATCCGCGAAATCATGCGCCAGCGTTACGAGGAGCAGGAGTATGCCAGCGAGATGCAGCGTACGGTCGTCGGCAAGGTCTCGATCGTGCCGGGCGAGGTGGAGCGTTATTACAAGTCGTTGTCGCGCGATAGTTTGCCCGTCGTCGCCGAGCAGTATGTCTACGCGCAGATCACCAAGTTTCCCAAGTCGATGACCGAGGCCAAGCAGCGTACGCGCGAGCGGTTGTTGGACATGCGCGCGCGCGTGATCTCCGGCAACGCCAAGTTCGAGAATCTGGCCCGCATGTATTCGGTCGACCCCGGCACCATGATGCGGGGCGGCGAGATGCCCCCTTCGCGGTTGGCCGAGTTGGATTCGTCGTTCGCCTCGGCTTTGGAGAAGATGCGCCCCGGGCAGATTTCCGAGGTCGTCGAGTCGCAGTTCGGGTTCCACATCATCCAGATGCTCGACAAGCAGGGCGATTATTACCATTTCCGCCACATCTTGCTCAAGCCCATCTACACCGTCGAGGAGCAGACCGCTTCGCTCAACCAGCTCGATAGTCTGGCCCGGCAGATCCGTTCCGATTCCGTCACTTTCGAGCGGGCCGCCCTGCTCCATTCCGACGACAAGGGCTCCAAGATGAACGGCGGCGTGGTGTCGAACAGCGACATCATGAGTTATTACAACGCTTCGAATCCCAAGCTCACCGTCACCAAGTTCCTGCGCGAGGATTTCGGTCATTTCAAAAGTCTCGACGATTACAACGCCTTGATGAAGCTCCGTCCCGGCGAGGTCTCACCGGCGTTCCTCACCGAGGATATGCTCGGCAACAAGATGGCCAAGATCGTCAAGCTCATCGAGATCATCCCCACGCACGAGGCTTCGCTCGAGGAGGATTACCTGCGTTTGGAGGAGATGGCTCTCACCGACAAGCAGGACCGGGTCTTCCGCGAGTGGCTTTCCAAGAAGATCGACGCCATGTACGTCTTCATCGATCCCGAGTACCGCGGCGGCGGGTTCGAGAACCAACATTGGGTCAAGTAGCACCGTGCGCCGTTTCTTCGCCATATTCGCAGGCGCCGCGTTTTGCGGGGCGATTTTCGCCCGCAGCGGGTTGCAGGCGCCCCCGCAGCAGGGGTCGTCCGCCGATGCCAAGATCATCGATCTGAAGTCCGACCTCTCGGGGCCCGTGGCTCCCGGCGATTCGGTCATCTTTCTGGTCGGCAACTTCGCCGCCCAGCACAACGGGGCGGTCATCGTCTGCGACAGCGCCGTCCGTTATTCCGACAAGCGCATCGAGTTCTTCGGCAACGTCCTCATCAACAAGAATACTACTTACATCTACGGCGACCGGGCCGATTACAACGGCGAGATCAACGAGGCCCGGGTCTATTCGCCCATCGTCAAGGTCGTCGACGGCGACGCTACGCTCTATACCTACGAGTTCCGGTTCAATACCAAGGAGAACGTCGGGTTCTTCGCCGGCGGCGGGGTCTTGACCAACCGCGAGAGCGTGCTCGAGTCGGTCCGGGGTTATTACTATGCCGATTCCAAGGAGTTGGTCGCCGTTGGGCAGGTCGAGATGCGCAACGACGAGTACGAGCTCAAGGGCGATTCCGTGGTGTACAACATGGCTTCCGACAACGCTTATTTCTTCGAGCATACCAATATCTGGAGCAGCAGCGGCGATTACCTCTACGCCGACCGGGGCGAGTACCGCAAGGCCGATACGCTCTACCTCGTCACGCGCAGCGGTTATCTGCTCACCGCCGAGCAGGAGTTGTGGAGCGATTCGATCGATTTCTTCCGCGCCCGCAGCCACGTTGTCCTTCGCCGCGACATCCAGATCGACGATACCACCCATAAGGTGTTGGCTTTCGGCGATTACGGCGAGTATTGGAAGCAGCCCGGCAATGCGTTGCTCACCCGGCGTCCGGCGGTCATCAGTTACGACCTTTCGCAGGGCGATTCGCTCTTCATGCGGGCCGATTCCATTTGGTTTTATACCTTGCCTTGGGACGACGGGAGTTCCGACGGCGGGCAGACCGTCGCCCCAGCCGATTCGTTGTCCGCTCGTCCGGCCGGGGTCGACCGGGATTCGCAGTCCGGCGTCTCGTCCGGTTCGGCGGTTCCGGTTGCCGATTCGTTGCAGCAGGAGATTCCCGTCGTCGATTCCGTGGCTTTCGTTCCGGCCGTCGATTCGTTGGCGGTTGCCGACAGCGTCGTGTTGACGCCCGCCGAGCGCAAGGCGTTGCGTCGGGAGGAGGCCCGGAAGGCCCAAGAAGCCAAGAAGAAGACCAAGGCCGCGGCCAAGAAGCAGTTGTTGCAGGAGATCGCTGCCAAGCGGCAGGCCAAGGCTACGGCCAAATTGTTGGCTCAGCAGCAGCGCGAGGAGGCCCGGGCCGCGGTTCGCAGGCTCAAGGCCGAGTCCAAATTGCGGGCTCGGCAGGCGCGTGCGCTCCGCAAAGGCAAGCCCGTTCCCGTCGATTCGGCGGCGTTGCGGGGGGCCGACGAGGAGTTGGCCCGCAGCATGGCTTTGCAGGATTCGCTCTACAGGCAGCTTTGTCTCGAGTGGGAGGCCGACAGCATCGCAATGTTCGCAGCGGTCGATACGCTCGATTCGCTGCCCCCGGTGCACGACACCATTTTCCGCTTGCTCAAGGCCTATCGCAACGTGCGCATCTACCGTTCCGATTTCCAGAGCGTCTGCGATTCGATGACGGCCATCAGCACCGATTCGACGCTCCACCTCTACATCGATCCCGTTCTTTGGAACGAGGCCAACCAGATCACTTCCGAGGTGATGGACATCTTCACGCGCGATCAGCAGCTCGAGCGGGCCGAATTCGTCGGCAGTCCGATGATGGTCAACCGGCTCGACAGCGTCTATTACAACCAGATCGCCGGCAAGGAGATGACGGCTTATTTCCGCAACAACGCCATTTGGCTCAACAACGTCAACGGCAATGCCCAGACGCTCTATTTCAATCAGGACGGTCAGCCGCCGCAGGTCACCGAGCTCTTCTTCGTCGAGAGCGGCAGCATCAATTTCTACATCGACCGGAATCAGGTCGTGCGCATGGCTTGGTATACCGAGCCCCATTATTCCATCACGCCCATCGACAAGCTCCAGCCCGGGCAGGAGCTCTATTTGAAGGGGTTCCGGTGGGAGGGCCACCGGCGGCCGTCGCAGGCCGATGTCTTCGACCGCCGCATCCGGCCTTCGGAGCGGTCGGAGCGGTCGGAGCTCCGGCATCCCGATTTCCCGTTGCGGCGGCGCATCGACGAGCACCGCAGGGAGCTCGTCGAGCAGCGGCGTTGGGCCGACCGCATCGATCAGGTCGATCCCGCCACCGCCGAGTGGATGCACGATCTGGGGTTCGAGGTCGGGGAGCCCCGGTCCGGCGGCCCGAAGTTTTAGCGTCGGTTTCGAAGGTGGAAAACACGTTTGTTTTTCACCTTTTTTGTGTTACTTTTGCCCGATTTTTTCCTGCAAGTGATGAAAAAAAGTCTGATCGCTTTGGCATTCGGGACTTTGGCGTTGGGCATGTCGGAGTTCGTCATGATGGGTATCCTGCCCGACATCGCCCGGTCGTTGGGCGTCTCCGTGCCGCAGGCCGGGCACCTCATTTCGGCCTATGCGCTCGGGGTCTGCGTCGGCGCTCCGGCCATGGTCCTCGTCGCTCGGCGGAGGGCTTTGAAGTGGATTCTCTCGGCCCTCGCCGTTTTGATCGTCGTCGGCAACCTCTGTGCCGCCGCGGCTCCCGGTTATTGGGTCTTGTTGGCCATGCGTTTCGTGTCGGGATTGCCTCACGGCGCTTTCTTCGGCGCCGGGTCCATCGTCGCCGAGCGGGTGGCCGAGCAGGGCCACCGCACCGGGGCGGTCTCGATCATGATCGTGGGGATGACCGTCGCCAACCTCTTCGGCGTGCCGTTGGGTACTTACATCAGCGGGTTCGTCGCTTGGCGCGCCGCTTTCGCCATCGTCGCCGTGTGGGGCGTCGTGGCTTTCGTCCTCATCCGGCGTTGGGTGCCCGCTTTGCCGCCGTTGCCCGACAGCGGGTTGAAGGGACAGTTCCGGTTTTTGCGCCGCGGGGCTCCGTGGTTGATCCTCGCTTCGGTCATGTTGGGCAACGGCGGTATCTTCTGTTGGTATAGTTATGTGGGTCCGTTGATGATCCGTACTTCCGGATTCGCGCCCGACAGGCTCACCCTCGTCATGATGTTGGCCGGTTTCGGCATGTTCGCCGGCAATCTGGCCGGCGGCCATCTCTCCGACCGTTTTTCGCCCGAAAGGGTCGTTCGCGCTACTTTGCTGGTCGCTTCGGCCGCTTTGACCGCTATCTTCTTCGGGGCTCACGTCGGGTGGTTTTCGCTCGGGGCTATGATGCTCGCCACGGCTTGTTTGTTTTGCGTGTCGTCGCCCCAGCAGTTGTTGATCCTCGAGCATTCGCGGGGCGGCGAGATGTTGGGCGCAGCTTTGGTGCAGGTGGCTTTCAACCTCGGCAATGCCCTCGGGGCCTATTGCGGAGGGTTGCCCATCGACCGGGGGTTGGGTTACGAGTGGGTCGCCGTGCCCGGCGCGGCTTTCGCTTTCGGCGGGTTCCTCGTCAGTGCGTGGTTCGTCGCCCGTTGTTCCGCGCGGCGTTCTTAGCGTTGTTCCGCTTCGCATGGTTCCGTCCCCGGCGCGGTAATTGCGGAGCGGGGAGGCATGCGCCGTTTGCTCCAAAAGTGGACCGACCTGTTGCTCGAGCGGTTGGGGGTCGATTCGGCGGCCCACGACCGTTGGGACGTGTGGGTCGCCTGCGGGTCGGTCGTTCTGTTGGTCGTGTTGTTCGATTGTCTGTTGTCGTGGACCGTCGTTCCGGGCGTCCGCAAGGTGGTCGAGCGCACCCGGATGCAGTGGGACGATACGCTCTTCAGCACCCGCGTGCTGCGGTGCGGGTGCCATGTCGTCAGCGCCGTCTTGTTGGCCGTGGTCCTGCCCGTGGTTTTCGAGACGGATTCCCATGCGCAGACGGCCGTGCTGCGGTTGTTGCGCATCTACATCGTCGTTTCGGTCTTCCGGTTTCTCAGCGCGGCCATCTACGCTTCGTTCCACATCGTCGCCGCGCGTCCGGCGTGGCAGAACAAGCCGATCAAGGGTTTGCGGCAGACGGCGCAGGGGATCGCCCTGCTGATCTGCGTCATTCTGGTCGTTTCGATCCTCATGGACAAGTCGCCTGCGTTGTTGTTGACCAGTTTGGGGGCTTCGGCCGCGGTGTTGATGCTGGTCTTCCGCGACAGCATTCTGGGGTTCGTCTCGGGCATCCAGCTCTCGGCCAACGACATGCTCAAGGTCGGCGATTGGATTTCGGTGCCCAAGTTCGGGGCCGACGGCGCCGTCGAGGAGGTGTCGCTCACCACGGTCAAGATCCGCAATTGGGACAATACCATCGTCACCCTGCCGCCTTATCAGTTGGTCAGCGATTCGTTCGTCAATTGGCACGCCATGCAGCTTTCGGGCGGGCGGCGCATCCAGTTGTCGCTGCTCGTCGACATGACTTCCATCCGTTTCTGTACGTCCGAAATGTTGGAGCGGTTCCGTAAAATCAGGTTGTTGGGCGATTACGTCGATCGTACCGAGGCCGAGTATGCCAAGGCCAACGAGGCGCAGGGCATCGCCCCCGGCGAGCCGTCCGTCAACGGGTTGCGGCAGACCAATCTGGCCGTCTTCCGGGCTTATATGATGCGTTATCTGGAGCAGATTTCTTCGGCGCGCCGCGACATGAAGCTCACCGTGCGGATGTTGCCGCCCACCGATACCGGCGTGCCGCTGGAGCTTTATTTCTATACCGCGTCGATTTATTTCGTCGATTACGTGCAGGTCGAGCTGGCCGTCTTCGAGCACATGTTGTGCGCTCTGCCGGAGTTCGGGCTGCGGGTCTTCCAGTCGCCTTCGGGCGACGACCTGCGGGCTTGGACCGCGGCCGCAGAGGCTTTCAGAGCGTCAGCATCAACACGATCTGAATGACGATCACCCGCAGGAACATGCAGACCGGGTAGACCGTGGCGTAGGATACCGACGGATTGTCGCCTTCGATGGTTTCGTTGGCATAGCCCAGCGCCATCGGGTTGGCCATGCTGCCGCAGAGCAGCCCCGCCACCGAGCCGTAGTCGAGCCGCAGCAGCCGCAGCGCAAGCGGGGCTACCGTCGCCACCGGCACCACCGTCAGCAGGAATCCCGTGCCGAGCCACAGCATCCCTTCGGGGCGCATGACCGTCTCGAAGAAGTGGGCCCCCGCGTCCAGCCCCAGACAGGCCAGATACATCGACAGCCCCAGCGCCCGCAGCATCAGGTTGGCGCTCTGCGTGGTGTAGGTGATCATGTGGAGCCGGGGCCCGAACGTGCCCACCAATATGCCTACGATGATCGGACCGCCCGCCAGCCCCAGTTTGACCGGCACCGTGACGCCCGGTATCGCCACCGGGATGCTTCCCAGCGCCAGCCCCAGAAACAGTCCGATGAAGACCGCCGCAAGGTTGGGTTCGTTCAGGCTCTTCACCGCGTTGCCCAATATCTTCTCCACACCGCGGATAGCTTCGGCTTCGCCCACCACCGTCAGCCGGTCGCCCAGTTGGAGCCGCAGGTCGGGCGTGGCCAGCAGTTGCACGCCCGAGCGATAGACCCGGCTGATGTTGATGCCGTAGTTGTTGCGCAGGCGCAGCGACGCCAGTCGTTTGCCGTTGATTTCGGGGCGCGTCACAAGGATGCGTTGCGAGATGAGCTGGTTGTCCACCGCGTTCCAGTCGATGTTTTCGCGGTTCCAGTCCTTGTGTTCCTGTTCGCCGAACAGAAGCCGCAGGGCGTCGGCTTCTTCGGGGTGGGTGACGGCCAGTATGACGTCGTCTTTTTCGAGTTTTTTGTCCGAGGTGGGGATCGAGACCCGTCCGTCGCGCCATAGGCGCGAGACTACGAAATGGCGTTGGCTCTCGGCCGCTGCTTCGTGCAGGCTCTTGCCGAAAAGCGCCGGGTTGGTCAGGCGGTAGCTCGCAATGAAGACGCTGCGGCGGTGTTCGGCGTCGGGTCCTGCCAAGTCGGAGGGGCGTACGAATAGTTTGCGGATCAGCAGCAGGGCCAGTATTACGCCCACCACGCCCATCGGGTAGGCCAGCGCGCAGCCCAGCGCCGCGCCGTTGGTCTCCTCGCCCAGCAGTTGCAGCGTTTGTTGGGCGGCTCCCAAGGCCGGGGTGTTGGTCGTCGCTCCGCACAGAATGCCCGACATCTCGGGCATGGGGATGCCCAGTGCGTAGCTCAGCCCTACGGCCGCTCCCGTGCCCAGCAGGATGACCGCTATCGACGGCAGCAGCAGCCGTACGCCGTCGGCGCGCATCGAGCTGAAGAATCCGGGCCCCACTTGCAGGCCGAGTGCATAGACGAAAAGCACCAGCCCGAAGCTCTCCGCATAGGCCAGCATCGCCGGGTCGATCGTCAGGCCGAAGTGCCCCGCCACGATGCCCGTGAAGAAGATGAACGCCGCGCCGAGCGAGATGCCGAAAAAGCGGATCTTGCCCAGTCCGATGCCGATGAGCGAGATCAGCGAAACGACCACCACGGCTTGTAGGGCCGAGTGTTCGACGAGTATGCTTCGGAGCCAGTCCATTGCGGATTTGTTTTATGGCTGCAAAAGTAACCCAATTTTAATGAATAATTAATAAGGAACAGTGAATAATTGTTTTTCGACCCGGAGATTCCCTATTTTCAATTCGTTCCCAGCGTCAGCTCCTCCCCGCGGTAGTAGTCCAGTATTTTTTGGCGGAATACGAATTCGTAGCGGGCTTGCGCCAGTTCCGATTCGGCTTTCTGCATCCGGGTCTTGGCATCGTTGAAGTCGTAGAGGGTCGAGCGCCCCGCTTCGGCTTTGCGTTCTTCGTAGGCGAACGCTACACGGGCCGCGGCCAGCGCTTTTTCGGCCGCTCCGTATTTGGCATAGGCCGCATCGGCGTTGACCCATGCTTGTTCGATTTCCTTGCGCAGCGTCTGTTCCGCGTTCAGCAGCGTGAGTTGTTGGTTGCGGACCGATAGTTTGGCCGTGCGGATGTTGTTGCGCGTCGTCCGGCGGTTGAAGATCGGAATCCCCAGCGAGAGCCCTACGAATTCGTTGCGGTTCTTGTCGAATTGGGTCCAGAAGTCCGTGTTCAGGGTGCTGTAGACGCCTGTTCCGAATCCGCCGCGCAGCGAGAGCGTGGGGTAGAGCCCCGCTCGGGCTATGCGCACCGCATTCTCGGTGCTTTCGAGCCGCAGGCGTTCGGCCCGGATGTGCGGGCGGTTGGCCGCCGCATAGTCGTATACCGCTTCGGCCGAGCCCGGTTTGCGGAGCGAGGCAAGCGATACGCTGTCCAGCCGGGGCGTCGCTATGTCGAATCCCGCGGCGTTCTCGCGGTTGAGGGCTTGGCTCAGGTCCAGCAGCGCAAGGTTGAGGTCGTTGCGGGCTTGGGTGAGGGCAAGGAAGTCGTTGGCTTCCAGCGCCCGGCTTTCGTAGAGGGCCGATTCGGGTTGTTTGCCTGCTTTCACCAGTTCGTCGCTGCGCAGCGCCTGCCGGCGGCTCAGGGCCAGCTGCCGTTCGGCTATGCCCACCAGTTCCTTGTTGTAGAGCACTTCCAGATAGCGGGTCATGATGTTCACCGCCACATCTTCGCGCAGCCGTTCGAGGTCTTCGGCCGCCGCGGCCAGATCGAGTTTGCTCCCTTTGATTCGGCGGTTGATGCGCAGCCCTTCGAATAGCGGCATCGACGCCGCCACGTCCAGCGAGCCGGTTTGCAGGGTCTCGGTGCGGCGGATGTTGTCGGCCGAGGTGCCGCGGCCGAACGAGGCGTTGTAGCCCACGGAGGCATTCAGGTCGGGCAGGCGGCTGTTGCGGGCCGTCGAGAGTTCGATGTCGCGTTGTTCGACGTTCAGCGCCCGCTGTTGCACTTCGATGTTGTGTTGTTGGGCATGGTGGATGCACTCGTCCAGTGTCCACGGGGCGTCGGCCGGCCGGGGTTGTTGCGCCTGCGCAGCGGCGGCGGCCCATAGGGCGGCAGTCAGAAAAAGGTGTTTCATGGCCTTATTTCTTGGGTTTTTCCTGTTTCGGTCCGCGTATGGGGTCGTCTTCCGCCACGCCTTCCGTGATTTCCATGTTGATGCCGTCGGAGAGCCCGATGCTCACTTCGCGGCGTTCGAAGGTCTGTTCTTCCTCCTCTTCGGGGCTCGTCAGCACTTGTACGTAGGTCTTGCCTTCGTCGAATTCCAAGACGCTCTCCGGCAGGGTCAGCACCCCTTCGCGGCTTTCGGTCGTCACACTGGCGTTGGCGCTGTAGCCCGCCCGGACGAAGATGCCTTCGGGTATGTTCACGGCGGCCTTGACTTCGAAGGTGATCACGCCGTTGTCTTCGCTCGCCTTGGGGGCCACGTATTCCAGTTCGGCGTCGAGTTCCACATCTTGCAGGGCTCCGATGGTCAGTTTCACAGGCATCCCCGCATGGAGTTTGCCCACGTCGGTTTCGTCCACCTTGCCTTGGAATTGCATGTTGGTCATGTCGGCTACGGTGGCGATGGTCGTGCCGTCGTTGAAGGTGTTGGCTTGAATCACCGAGTTGCCCGCCTTGATGGGTACGTCGAGGATCATGCCGTCGATGGTCGAGCGGATCTGCGTGTTGCTCAGTTCTTTGTAGCGTTGCGTGATGCCGTTCTTCACGATCTCCATGTTCTCCCGGGCGTTGCGCAGTTCTTCTTCGGCCTTGGCCAGTGCGGCGCGGCTTTGTTCGTATTCTTCGTCGGAGACGACGCCTCTCTCGTGCAGGGTTTCCGTGCGGTTGTGTTCGCGGCGGGTCTGGGCGAGGGTTATTTCGGCCACCGTCACTCGCGATTCGGCGCTTGAGAGCTGCCCCATCTCCGGAACTACTTTTACCGTGGCGATGATGTCGCCCTTGCGTACGGTCTGCCCCGCTTCCTTGCACACTTCCGCCACGATGCCCGATATCTGGGGTTTGATCAGTACTTCGTCGCGGGGTTCCACCTTGCCCGTGGCAATGACGTGTTGGCGCAGCGTGTCGACCTTGGGCCTTACGATGTCGTAGTGCGTCTTCGCCGGGCGGGATTTCTGCCACAGAAACCAGAATGCGCCCAGCAGCAGCGCTGCGAAAAGCACGCCCGAAAGGATTTTGATGATTTTCTTCATAGCCGTATCCGTTGTTCGTTATCTATTCTTCGCGTATGGCGTCCACCGCCTTGATCTTCAGGGCGCGCAGGGCCGGGACGATTCCCGCCAGCAGGCTGCCGCCCACAATGATTCCCAGTGCTTCGAGGGCCGTGCCGAACGACACCTGCCACGAGATGTCGGCGCCTCCCTGCGCTTCGACCACCGCCCGGCAGTAGAGCGTGTCGGCGGCCGAGAGCACTCCCACGGCGGCCGTCAGCCCCAGCACTCCCGCTATGAACGTCAGGACGAAGCTCTCGCTCAGTATCTGCGAGAGGATGGCGCCCGGGGGTGCTCCGATGGCCCGGCGGATGCCTATCTCCTGCGTGCGTTCCTTGATGGTCACCAGCATGATGTTGCTCACACCCACGATCCCCGCCAGCAGGGTCCCCAGTCCGACGATCCACGTCAGCAGGTTCACGCCGCGCGTCACACTGCGGAATTTCTCGATGAAGTCGGCCACGGCCATGACCCACGCGGCTTTCTCGTCGTCGGGCGATACGAGGTGGCGGGCGAAGACCGTGTTTTTGGCAAGCCGTTGCAGGGTCCGGCTCTCCACGTCGTCCCGGCCTGCGATGGCCAGCATGTGGACTTTGTTGCCGAATCCGAAGAGTTGCTGCACCAGCGTGGCGGGCAGTACGATCGAGCGTTCGACGTTGCTGAACGAGATCATCGAGCTTTGCCGCTGCTGCACCCCGACCACCGTCAGGTAGGCGCCGTCCATGCGGATCATCTTGCCCGTGGGGTCTTCGCCGCCCGGAAAGAGGTCTTTCCACACTTGCGTGCCGATGACGCAGACCTTGCGTTTGCGTGCCATGTCCACTTCGTTGATGTAGCGGCCGTAGAGGATCTTTTCGGGGTTGATGCGTTGGTAGTCGGGCGTGTGCCCCATCACTCCGTAGTCGCCTTTGCGGCCTTCGCGGCTGCACGGGTGCGAGCCGCCCCAGTTGACTCCCGCAGCATAGCGTACTTCGGGGAGTTTCTTCACGGCGGCTACGTCGTCGGTTTCGAGGGTCCATTGCCGGCCCGAGGGCATTCCCTTGTAGGGCACCGACGTGAGGTCGCTTTGCATCAGGACCAGATTGGTGCTCATGTCGCCGATCTGCCGGGCCAGCAGCCGTTCCAGCCCGGCCCCGGCGCCCAGCAGTACGCCCAGCATGAAGATGCCCCAGAATACGCTCAGGGCCGTCATCACGCTGCGCCGGCGGTTGCGGCTGATGGTTTGCCAGATTTCGTTCCAGCGGTCGGGGTCGAAGAATCGGGTCATGGCGCGGTCTTATTTGTTGTATCGGAGTGCGTCGATGGTTTTCAGCCGGGCGGCCCGGCGCGCCGGGATGTATCCGGCCGCCAGCCCCGCGATTATCAGCACCAGCGTGGCGCTGGCCGCCGCTCCGAGGTCGAGGGTCGGGTCGAGGAACACCGTCGGTCCGTCCGATGTTTGTTGCGTGGCGGTCAGATGCCGGTTCACCGCTTCCATGACCGCTGCGCCCAGCACCATGCCTATGAAGCCGAACGCGGCGGTCAGCAGGACCGATTCGGTCAGTATCAGCCGCACGATCGACGAGGGCCGGGCGCCCAGTGCCTTGCGGATGCCGAATTCGGCCGTGCGTTCCGATATGGTCACCAGCATGATGTTGCTCACTCCCACGATTCCCGCCAGCAGGGTTCCCATGCCGATGATCCACACGAACAGGTTGATGCCGCCGAATACGATCATGATGTTTTTGTATCGTTCCAAGGTGTTGTCGATCCACACGGCGCTCCGGTCGTCGGGGGCGAATCCGTGTTCGGCGGCCAGCCGGCGCAGCAGCCGTCGTTCGAAGTCGGCCATCGCTTCGGCGGTGTCGACGCCCCGTACGGTGAAGATGATGTTGTGCACTTCCGGGTCGTTGGCCGAGTAGATCATTTGTCCGGTCGTCAGCGGGATCGTGCACGAGGAGTTGTTGTGTCGGGCGTCGCCTTTTTCGATGCCGACGACCGTGAAGACAAGGCCGTCGAGTTTCATCGTTTTGCCTATCGGGTCTTCGTCTTCGAACAGGATGCGTTGCAGGGGTTCGTCGATGACGATCACCTTGCGCCGGTTCTTCGTGTCTTCTTCGTTGATGAAGCGGCCCGCCGCGAGTTCGAGCCCTTCCATCCGTTGCACCTTCGGATAGGATCCCCGCAGCCCTATGCGGATGAATTTTCCGCCGTAGGATGCGACGATGCCTTCGATCCATTTGTTGGCCGATACTTCCTCCACTTCGGGGAATTCGCGCTTCAGAATATCCAAGTCGTTGTTGCTTAGTCGGATGCGGCGTCCTTTCTCGTAGCCTTTCCACGGTTTCGAGGTGCGTCCGCCGTAGAGGTCGATGGAGTTGACGGCATAGGTGCCGAAGTTGGAGAGTACGCCGTTCTTCAGGCCGTTGCCCGAGCCCAGCAGGATGACCAGCATGAAGATGCCCCACGCCACGGAGAAGCCCGTCAGGAACGTGCGCAGTTTGTTGCGGCGTACCGAGGTCCAGATTTCAAGCAGCAGTTCTCTCATCGTCTCGCAGGGGTCTTGCCGGGGGCGGTTCGGGTTTTCGGTTCGGGTTTTCGGGGGTCGGGGTTCATCGTTGCGGGGTCGTCGGGACGATGCTCTCGAT
>JAIDUK010000015.1 GCA_029060215.1 Alistipes sp. | reverse complement strand
CTTCACCCAATGGACGCTGCCGAACGGCAATGCACAAAGCATCGGAACACCGGCCGACATTATCCGCACGCATGACAAGATCTATCTGGCGGGAAGCAACAACGTACTTTTTGCATTCGACGCCGAAACCTACGAATGCACCGAAACCCTGAGTCTGGGATTCGACGCCGTAGGTCTGGCCGCGACCAACGGTACGCTCTACGCATACCGGGGCATTGTGCGGGCTTTCCCGGAACACGACCTGGCCCACGGCTACATAGCGTCGAGCGACAATCTGGGAGCGCACAGCAACAACACCATGACCGCCGACTACGCAGGCAACGTATATGCGGTCGACTACTACCTGAAAAGGCTGGTTCGGATGGACCCCCAATACATGATGGCCTGCAAACTGTCTGCGGGCAAGGAACTGACCTTCGACTTCAGCCCGCTGGGTGCGGCATGGAGCGCTGACGGCCGCCTGTTCGTATCGTTCGACGGAGGACAGACGGAACAGAAATTCTGCGAAATGGACCCCGAGACCGGAAAGATCATCAAGGACTACACGACCATCGGAGACATCACGCTGCAAAATCCGGCCAAGTGCCTGATCCGCCGCAACACGCTCTTTATCATAGACCGAGTAGGCGGGCTATGCCTTTACGCCATTCCGCTGAGCCAACTTAGCAACAACTAAAAACCGGAGGAGAGAAAAATGAAACGCATACTCTTGACATACATCCTGCCGGCGGCCTGCGCGATGCTGGGCGTACGCTGCACGGAAGACGCTGCGGCCCCCGAATGGAGCAGCGATCTGGACGAAATGACCTACACGAGCTACTGGTACTACACCTACGAAGCCCTCGATACGGTCGACTACCAAACGCTGGGACTGGAAGCCGCCGCCGCATTCAAACCCTATGCAGTGGCCGAACGCGGCGACACGCTCTTCGTGGCCAACAGCGGCACGGCGGGAAACAGCCTGATCCTATACAGCAAGAAAGCGAAAAAACCGCTCAAGACCATCAGCACGTGGACGGTAAACGACACGGAAAAGAACTTCATGAGCAAGATCAATGCGATCGTAGCAACCGACGACCTGCTCTATGTAGCCGAACAACAATCGCTGATCCATGTATTCTCGCTGCCTGACATGGAACCGTTCTCCTGCATCGGCAGCGGAGCATGGCAAGGCCCTGTATTCCAGGCACAGGCGATAACCGTAAAGAACGGACTGATTTTCGCCCGCAACAAAAACGGCAAAATCAGAGTCTACAAAGAATCGGACGTCACACCGGAAAACTACCAGAAAATCAACTACTACAAAGAAGCCGGACCCGGAGCGGGCGACTCGTCGAACAACGGTTTTGAGGCCCACTACATGGAAGCCGACGCCGAAGGGCACATCCTGCTGACGGGCTACAACGCCAAGTCGATCCGTGTGCTCGATCCCTCGCTTGTCGACGACGACTTCGTGAACGGCACCAATCTGGACATCGACGCACTGACGTGGACGCTGCCGTTCAATCCCAAGACGTTCGCGACGAGCCCCGAACGCATGTACGTCACCGGAAGCAACGACGCCATCAACATCTACGACAACCAAAAGAAAGAGTGGGTCAAGACGTTCAAAACCGTGAAAGGCTACGCATTCACCAAACCGGAACGCATCTACGGATCGGCCGACGGCACGTTCTGGATTTCGGACGTGACCAAATGCGCGCTGGTGCAGATGGGCGTATTCAAAGGCGAAATCCGCGAATACGAACCCATAAACAAAACCCTTGTAAAGGTACGGACGGCCCGGACGCGCAGCGGCGAAGAACAGGAAGAATTCTACGTAGACCTGCGCACGCACGAAATCGCAGACCCGGCGGAAGCGGAATAAGACTCCCCGGCGAACCGAACGCAAAAGGCAGAAGCACGGAGCTTCTGCCTTTTTTATCGGGGCACGGCGAGACTATCGGAACGGATGCTCCGCTGCACCCGGCAAGACACTCCTTGAAAAAACCTCGGCAGGGTAGCGGACGTCGCTGAGGAACAACCCCTGAGCGGGAGCCCCTGCGCTCGACCGCGAGAGGTCGCGGCTGGCGACGATGGCGCGGAACTCGTCGGGCGAATAACGCCCGCGCCCGACGTCGACCAACGTCCCGACGATGGCCCGGACCATGTTGCGCAGGAAGCGGTCGGCGCGGATGACGAAACAGAGCACACCGCAGTCGTCGACCGTCCAAGCGGCGTGCATGATGCGGCAGATGTTGGTCTTGTTGTTGGAATTGAGCTTGGCGAACGAAGTGAAGTCGTCGAACTCCAACAACGAAGCGGCGGCTTGGTTCATCCGGCCGACGTCCAACGGCACATAATACTGCCACGACGCATGGCGCGTGAAAGGATTCTTGTGCGGCTCGATGAAATACCGGTACTCGCGCTCGCGGGCGTCGAACCGGGCATGGGCCCCCTCGGCGACGGGCGTGAGCGAATCGACGGCGATGTCGCCGGGCAACATGAAGTTGAGCTTGCGGAGCAACTTTTCCGGCTCGGCGACGGGCTGCGCGACATCGAAGTGGGCGACGTAATAGGAAGCATGGACCCCGGTATCGGTGCGCCCGGCCCCGGTGATCTCGACGGGCTGGCGCAGCAGGGTAGCGAGCGCCTGCTCCAACGTCTGCTGGACGGTGGGCATGTCGGGCTGCCGCTGCCACCCGAAGTAGGCGCCGCCCAGATAACGGAGTTCGAGGAAATAACGCATAAGCCGAAGACAAAGATAACGCAAGTCGGATGCAGAACCAAATTTATTTTGAGCGACATTTATTTTGAACGACGCCGGAACCCGGACCCGCTCCGCGAAGAAACCGGAGTCCAAAAACCCGATATTCGGGAAAAATTCGTAATTTTGTCAGAATAATTACGTGCAGGCATGAAAGCAGCGATCATAGGCTACGGCAAGATGGGCCGCGAAATCGAAAAGATACTCCGGGAACGCGGCCACGAGGTGTCCCTCATAATCGACACGGACAATGCGGCGGACCTCGATGCGGTGCATCTGGCAGCCGCCGACGTGGCGATCGAATTCACGACGCCCGAGACGGCCTACGGCAACATCCGCACCTGCATCGAAGCAGGCACGGCGGTGGTGAGCGGCACGACGGGCTGGACCGAGCGCCTGCCGGAACTGCAAGCGCTCTGCCGCCAGCGGGAAGGTGCGATGTTCTATGCGTCGAACTACTGTCTGGGGGTCAACCTGCTGTTCCGCCTCAACCGCGAACTGGCGGCGATGATCGAACGGCTGCACGCGGCCTACGACGTGAGGATAGAAGAGATACACCACACGCAGAAGAAAGATGCCCCGAGCGGCACGGCCATCACGCTGGCCGAAGGGATCATCGGCCAGCTGGGAACCAAGCGCGGATGGGCGAACTACGCCCCCGGCATCGAATGTGCAGCCAACCGCATCGACGACCCGGCCGCCGCGGCGCCGGAACAAGTGGTCATCGGCTCGGTGCGCGAAGGGGCGGTGCCGGGCATCCACACGGTGAGCTACGAATCGGCGGACGACCTGCTGGAACTGCGCCACACGATCAAGAACCGCCGGACGCTGGCCATGGGAGCCGTGGTGGCGGCCGAATTCCTGTGCGGCCGCAAAGGCGTATTCGGCATGGAAGACCTGATGCAATAAAACAGACGCACGACGCGTTGGAACGATATGGAAAAACTCAGAAAGATACTTCGCAACAAATGGGTGGGCTTCGGGCTCACGGCCACGCTCTACGTACTCTGGTTCGTGGTGTGGACGGGCAACCTCTGGCTGCTGCTGGGACTGCCGCTGATCTACGACTTCTACATCTCGCGGCTTTTCTACCGCCATGTATGGAGCCGCAACACGCGGCTGTGCGAACGGAGCAAGCTCTACAAAACGGCCTACGAATGGGTGAACGCGGTGATTTTTGCGACGATCGTGGCGACGCTGGTCCACCTCTACGTATTCCAGATGTATGTGATTCCGACCTCGTCGATGGAACGCTCGCTGCTGGTGGGCGACTATCTGTACGTGAGCAAGGTGACCTACGGACCGCAGATGCCCAACACGCCGCTGTCGTTCCCGTTCGTACACCACACGATGCCCTTCTCGCAGACGAAGAAATCGTTCTCGGAAGCGATCAGCTGGGACTACCACCGGCTGAAAGGCCTGCGCAAGATCGCTCGCAACGACGTAGTGGTATTCAACTTCCCGGCGGGCGACACGGTGCTGCTTGAAAACCAAGCGGTGACCTACTACGATGTCCTGCGCAGCTACGAAGCCTCGCTGGGCAAGGAAGAAGGGCGCCGCAAACTGAACGAGACCTACACGGTCGTCAGCCGCCCGGTGGACAAACGCGAAAACTACATCAAACGCTGCGTAGCCATCCCGGGCGACACGCTGGAAGTACGCAACGGCGACGTATGGGTGAACGGCCAGCCGCAGGAACCCATAGCGGGCATCCAACACCAATATCTGGTGCAGACGACCTCGCCGCTGACGCCCTATGCCATCGAAAACCTCGGCATCCGCGAATATTCGGGCAACCGGGTGGGCTACGACATGTTCCTGACGGAAGAGACGGCCGCGAAACTCCGCAACATGGACAACGTGACGATGGTGCGCCGCTATATCTGCCCGCCCAACGGCGACGTGTTCCCGCAATGGGACGTACCCCGCTGGAGCCAAGACAACTACGGGCCGATATGGATTCCGCAGAAAGGCGCGACGGTGGCGCTGACGGCGAAGAACCTGCCGCTCTACCGCCGGATCATCGAAGTATACGAAGGTCACGAACTGAAGACGGACGGCGAGACGATACTCATAGACGGCGTCCCGGCGACGGAATACACCTTCGCAATGGACTACTACTGGATGATGGGCGATAACCGCCACAACTCGGCCGACTCGCGCTTCTGGGGCTTCGTACCCGAAGACCACATCGTAGGCAAGGCC
Organism: Alistipes sp.; assembly: GCA_029060215.1. Classification (GTDB taxonomy): domain Bacteria; phylum Bacteroidota; class Bacteroidia; order Bacteroidales; family Rikenellaceae; genus Alistipes. Next base: position 16,685 of record JAIDUK010000015.1, on the reverse strand, counting down.
TCGTTCGTATGGCTGTCGCTGGAAGCGGGCAAGTCGTTCCCGTCGAACATCCGCTGGCGGCGGCTTTTCCGAAAAGTGAAGTAACCGAAGTGGCCGAAGACACCTACCTGACCGTCGAAGCGGCGGCCGAAACGGCGTCGCGCGAACGCAGCAGCAAATTCCTGTCCTACATCTACCCGGTACGGACCGAAGAAGAGATCCGCGGCCATCTGGAGACCCTGCGCAAACGCCACTTCGATGCCACGCACCACTGCTATGCGTGGCGGCTGGGACCGCGCGGCGAACGCTGGCGCGCCAATGACGACGGCGAACCCTCGGGAACGGCGGGAAAACCGATACTGGGCCAGATGCTGTCGGCCGAAGTGACGGACTGCCTGATAGTGGTGGTACGCTATTTCGGGGGCACGAAATTGGGCGTACCGGGCCTGATAACGGCCTACCGCGAAGCAGCGGCCGAAGCGATAACGACGGCGCGGGTGGTGGAACGCACGGTGGACCGGGAAATCCGGGTAGACTTCCCCTACATGGCGATGAACGACATCATGCGGGCGGTCAAGGAATACCAACCGACGGTCCGCGCCCAACGCTTCGACAACCTCTGCACGCTGGAACTGACGATCCGCGAAAGCCGGGCCGCAGAACTGGAAGAACGGCTGAAAAAGGCGGGCGGAAGCATTGCAGAGAATGAAGAATGAAGAATTAAGAATCGGAAATCCGGCAACCCCGAATTTCCGTATGCTCCGACCGGACGGCTGCGGGAATCGCAACCCCGATGCGAACCGGTCGCGGACGGCGATACGCCCAGCTCACGACAAATGAAACACGAAAACTGCATACGCATAAAAGGAGCGCGCGTCCACAACCTGAAGAACATCGATGTGGAAATCCCGCACGACAAACTGGTGGTAGTGACGGGGCTGAGCGGCTCGGGAAAATCGACGCTGGCCTTCGACACGATATTTGCCGAGGGACAACGCCGCTATGTAGAGAGCCTGTCGGCCTACGCCCGCCAATTTCTGGGCAAGGTAGGCAAACCCGACGCCGACCTGATCACGGGCATCGCCCCGGCCATAGCCATCGAACAAAAGGTCAACACGCGCAACCCCCGCTCGACGGTGGGCACGACGACCGAAATCTACGACTATCTGAAACTGCTCTTCGCCCGCATAGGCCGCACCGTATCGCCGGTATCGGGACAGGAAGTGCGCTGCTACAGCGTAGACGACGTAGCGGCCCGCATACTTACGAAAGAAGAGGGGAGCCGGATTGTCATTGCGGCACCCATTCGGCTGGCCGAGGGGCAGGGACTGATCGAAAAGATGACGCTGCTGCTCTCGGACGGCCTGATGCGCGTACGGACCGGAGGCGAAACGAAACTGATCGAAGAAATCCTGCCGACCATAGGCCCGGAGACGAAAGCCGAAGCATTCGAGGTAGTCATAGACCGTCTGCGGCTGACGGCCGACGACGACACGGCGACCCGCGTACGCGATTCGGTGGCCCGGGCATTCTCCTACGGAAACGGAATCTGCGTAGTGGCGGACGACAAAGGCGTGCAGAGCTACTCGTCGCGCTTCGAAGCCGACGGCATCGAATTCGAACCGCCGACCGAACACCTGTTCAGCTTCAACAACCCGCTGGGCGCCTGCCCCCGCTGCGAAGGCTACGGCAAGGTGGTGGGCATCGACGAAGACCTTGTCATACCGGACAAGAGCAAGACGATATACGAAGACGCCATAGCCTGCTGGCGCGGCGAGACGATGCGCCGCTGGAAAGACAAACTGGTGGAGAACGCCGCGAAATTCGGATTTCCGATACACACGCCGTTCCATGCGCTGACGCCCGAACAAAAACGCCTGCTGTGGCGCGGCAACGAATATTTCCACGGACTGGACGACTTTTTCGACTACATCGATTCGGAACGGCGCAAAATCCAGTTCCGGGTGATGAAAGCCCGCTACACGGGGAAGACGGTCTGCCCGGAATGCGGCGGCGCGCGCCTGCGCAAGGAAGCCCTCTACGTCCGGGTGGGCGGCCGCAACATAGCGGAACTGGCGAAGATGCCGGTAGACGAACTGACCGGATTTTTCGACGCACTGACGCTGGACGAACACGACGAAAAGACGGCGTCGCGCATACTGGTGGAAATCCGCAACCGTCTGCAATACCTTGCGGACGTGGGGCTGGGCTACCTGACGCTGGACCGCCTGTCGTCGACCCTCTCGGGCGGCGAAAGCCAACGCATAAACCTTTCGACCTCGCTGGGCAGCAACCTGACGGGCTCGCTCTACATACTGGACGAACCCTCGATAGGCCTGCACCCGCGCGACACGAACCGGCTGATCAAAGTACTCGAACAACTGCGCGACTTGGGCAACACGGTGATCGTGGTGGAACACGAAGAAGAAGTGATCCGTGCGGCCGACTGGATCGTGGACATCGGCCCCCGGGCGGGCTACAACGGCGGCGAAGTGGTATTCAACGGCACGCTGCCCGAACTGCTCAACGACAAGAAGAGCCTGACGGCCGACTACCTGACGGGCCGCCGCACGATAGCCCCGCCACCGACGGTCCGCGGCTGGAGCCGCTCGATCGTGGTGAAAGGAGCCCGCGAAAACAACCTGCAAAACATCGACGTACGCATACCGCTGGGCGTGATGACCTGCATCACGGGAGTGAGCGGCAGCGGCAAATCGTCGCTGGCGAAGGGGATTCTCTACCCGGCGCTGCGGCGCCTGCTCTTCGACACGGGCGCCAAACCGGGCGACTTCGACGCGCTGGAAGGCGACACGAACCTGCTGCGGGCGGTGGAGATGGTGGACCAGAACCCCATAGGCCGCTCGTCGCGCTCGAACCCGGTGACCTACATCAAAGCCTACGACGAGATACGCAAACTCTATGCGGACCAACCCTACTCGAAACACAACGGACTGGCCCCGGCCCACTTCTCGTTCAACACGGCGGGCGGCCGCTGCGAAGAGTGTCAGGGCGAAGGGGTCATCAAAGTGTCGATGCAGTTCATGGCCGATGTGGAACTGGTGTGCGAAGCCTGCGGCGGCCGCCGATTCCGCGACGAAGTGCTCGAAGCGAAATACCGCGGCAAAGCGATCTGCGACGTACTGGAGATGACCGTGGACGAAGCGATCGCGTTCTTCGGCGAAGACGAGAAAAACGCCACGTGCCGCCGCATAGTGGAACGCCTGCAACCGCTGCAAGACGTGGGGCTGGGCTACATCCGGCTGGGACAGTCGTCGTCGACCCTCTCGGGCGGCGAGAGCCAGCGCGTGAAGCTGGCGTCATCCCTGACCAAAGACCAGACAGGCGGGGGCGTGATGTTCATTTTCGACGAACCGACGACGGGGCTCCATTTCCACGACATATCGAAGCTGCTGGCGGCATTCAACGCCCTGATCGAACGCGGCCACACGATCGTGGTGGTCGAACACAACATGGACATCATCAAATGCGCCGACTGGGTGGCCGACCTCGGACCCGAAGCGGGCACGGCAGGCGGACGGCTGGTGTTCGAGGGCACGCCCCGCGAACTGGAACGCTGCGCCGAAAGCCGCACGGGCGAATACCTGCGCCTGCGCACCAAACTATAAGAAATGGAGTTCTACACCTACACGCTGCCCAACGGCATCCGCGGCATCCACCGTCAGGTGCGCGGCACGGTAGCGCACTGCGCGCTGGTGATCGGTGCGGGGAGCCGCGACGAACGGCCCGACCAATACGGACTGGCCCACCTGACCGAACACGCCTTTTTCAAGGGCACGACGCGACGCCGGGCATGGCAGGTCAACTGCCGGCTGGAGAACCTCGGGGGCGAACTGAACGCTTTCACGACCAAGGAAGAGACGACCATCCACGCGACGACGCTGCGCGGCGACTTTGCGAAAGCGGCCGAACTCATAGCCGACGTGGCGTTCCGCTCGACTTTCCCCGACCGCGAACTCGACCGCGAAAAAGAGGTGATCGCCGACGAGATAAACACCTACAAGGATTCGCCGGCCGACATGCTCTACGACACGTTCGAGGATATGCTGTTCGAGGGCTCGGAGCTGGGACACAACATCTTGGGCCGCAAAGCGGCGCTGATGCGCTACGACGGCGATGCGATCCGCGCCTTCGTAAACCGCACCCACACCACCGACCGGATGGTCTTCTCGTCAATCGGCAGCTTCTCGCCCAAAGCGGCCGAAGCGGCGGCCCTGCGCTACTTCGGCGGGCAGGCGGCCACCACGCGCGGATTCGAGAGGACGGCACCCGCGGCGGTCGGAGCGTTCGAGAAGACGGTGACCAAACACACCCACCAGACCCACTGCATCATAGGCAACCGGACGTGCGGCATCGACGATGCGCGGCGCCTGCCGCTGGCCCTGCTGGTCAACCTGCTGGGCGGGCCGTCGGCCAACTCGCTGCTCAACGTGGAAGTACGCGAGAAACACGGCCTGTCGTACAACATCGAAGCGACCTGCACGCCCTACGGCGACTGCGGGTTGGCGGCAATCTACTTCAGCACGGAACATGCCCACGAAGCGCAGTGCATCGAACTCATCGAACGCCAGCTGCACCGCCTGCGCACCACACCGCTCACGGCACGGCAGCTCTCGATGGCCAAGAAACAATTCATCGCCCAACTGGCCATATCGAGCGAAAGCAACGAGAGCTACATGCTGAGCGCGGGCAAGAGCCTGCTGACCCACGGCGAAGTGGACACGATGGAACAGGTCTACGCCAAAATACGGGCACTGACGGCCGCCCAACTCACCGAAGCGGCCGAAGAAGTATTCACGGGGATGTCGCGACTGACGTACAGATAGGCATGGAACCCGCTCGCATCTATCGCTTCACGCACCGGACGGAACTCCGGAAGTGGCTGGAGGAACACGCCCGGAGCGAAAAAGAGTGCTGGGTGGTCTGCTCCCGGGCGTCGGACGCGCCCTCCGACGCGCTGCGCTACATGGACGTGGTGGAAGAAGCGCTATGCTTCGGCTGGATCGACTCGACCTGCAAGAACGACGGCGGGGTCCCGCTCCAACGGCTGTCGCCCCGAAAAAAGGGGAGCCGCTGGACGGAACTGAACAAAGAACGCTGCCGCCGACTGGAAAAACTGGGACTGATGACCGACGAAGGCCGCAAGGTCCTGCCCGACATGAGCGAACGCGGGTTCGAAATAGCGGACGACATTCTCTGCCGGCTGAAAGTGGATGCAGCGGTGTGGCGGAATTTCGAAGCCTTCCATCCGCTCTACCGGCGCGTGAGGATCGACAACATCGAGCGAGTGAGAAAGAACGCGGAACTTTTCGCGCAGCGCCTGCAAAAATTCATCGACAACACCCGCCGCAACGTTATGTACGGCGACTGGAACGACAAAGGAAACCTGCTATCATACTGAAAATGGGAAACAAAGAGATCATCGTCGTGCTGCTCGACCGCTTCGCCGACTGGGAAGCGGCGTTTCTGGCCCCGGCGCTGCGCGGGGGCGTGATGCCGGGACACCCGGGATGGTGCGAAGTGAAATACATGACCTCCGACGGCGCACCGGTCGGCTCGCTGGGCGGACTGAGCGTGACGCCGGACTATGCGGCCGGACCGCTGCCTGCGGAATGCGCGGGAGTGGTGCTGGCGGGCGGCCTGAGCTGGGACGCTCCGGAAGCGGAAAAGATAGTGCCGGTGGTGGAAGAAGCGATGGGGCGCGGTCTGCTGGTCGGAGCGATCTGCAACGCGGCGGCGTTTCTGGCGGCGCACGGCTTTCTGAACGACGTACGCCACACGGGCAACACGGTGGAGATGCTGCAAAAGTGGGGCGGCGACCGCTACACGGGTGCAGCGCGCTACGAAGAACGACAAGCCGTACGCGACGGCAACGTGGTGACGGCCAACGGCTCGGGCTATCTGGAATTCACGCGCGAATGCCTGCTGGCTCTCGGCGCCGACACGCCGGAAGCGGTCGCAGCGTGGTACGAATTCAACAAACGAGGCTTCTACGCGGAATAGAATGGACGCACTGGAACGCTACATAGAAGAACACACCGCCCCCGAAGAAGAACTGCTGCGCCAGCTCGACCGCGAGACGCACCAACGGATGATTGCGCCGCGCATGCTGTCGGGCCACGTGCAGGGGCGCCTGCTGGAGATGCTGGTGCGGATGCTGCGGCCGCGGCGCGTGCTGGAAATCGGCACCTTCACGGGCTACTCGGCACTCTCGATGGCGGCAGGGCTGGAAGAAGGGGCGCAGCTGGACACGATAGAAGTGGACGACGAACTGGAAGAGATGGCCCAAAGCTACTTCGACCGCTCGCCCCACGGAGCGAAGATCCGCCTGCACATCGGCTCGGCGCTCGACATAGCGCCGACGCTGGGGGTGGAATTCGACTTGGTATTCATCGACGGCGACAAACGCGAATACCCGGCCTACTACCGGATGCTGCTGGGCGACGATGGCAGCAAAGCGCTGGTACACAGCGGATCGATCCTTGTGGCGGACAACATCCTGTGGTCGGGCAAGGTGACGGAACCCGTGGCCCATAACGACCGCCACACGCAGGCGCTGCTGGAATTCAACCGTATGGCGGTGGAAGACCCGCGGGTAGAAAACGTAATCGTACCGATACGCGACGGGCTGAATCTGATAAGGGTGAAGTAGGGCAGGATTGGCGGATATATCTCTACCTAAGAGAAGAACCGCAGCCTGCGGTGCGAGCAACTGCGAGCCTCCGCGCCGGGAAGCTGACAAGTAAATACGAGAAAAAGATGGAAATCAAGGAACTGCAAGAACGGGTAGACGCGTGGATCAAGGAATACGGTGTGCGCTACTTCTCGGAGCTGACCAACATGGCGTGTCTGACCGAAGAAGTGGGGGAGCTGGCGCGCGTGATGGCCCGCCGCTACGGCGACCAGTCGTTCAAGGCGGACGAGAACACCGACCCGGCCGACGAAATGGCCGATGTGCTGTGGGTGCTGGTATGCTTGGCGAACCAGACGGGCGTGGACCTCACGGTCGCCATAGAAGCCAACTTCGCCAAGAAAACCGCCCGCGACAAAGAGCGCCACAAGGCGAACGGGAAGCTGCAAGCGAAAGGCTGACGCGCCACTCGCCTTCGAAAAATCGAAAGCCCCTGCGCCGGAGCAACACTCTCTGCGCAGGGGCTTCCGTATGGAAACGAAAGGGTCAATTACCGTCGAAGACGGCGATCGGCACGGCCTGCCGAACCGCCTGCTGCTCGGCATCGGTCAACGCGGCGATCTCCCGGCCGAACCACTCGCGGGCCAACGCATCGCGCACGGTCTCGAAACCGTCCGTAACGGCCTGCTGCACGGAAACATACCTGTCGTACGGCGTTTCGAGCGACGGAACCAAGCACACGACCCCGCGGCTCACCGGATAATCGACCGACCGGCCGTCGGGCAACTCGAACGATCTTGTTTCGCGCTCGGCATTGCCGGCCTTGCCCGACACGAAAGCGGCCACGGATTCGGTCAACTCCGACAACGAAACGACGTGCGAACCCACCATCGTACTGCCGCCATCGGAGACGAATACCGGCAAACTATTTTGCTCCTTGGCAGCGAAAGCGACGACTTTCACCCGGCCGCTCTCGCCCGGAACAGGCGGCAGCATCCGCGACACGCTGTTGTCCTCGCAACAATAACGGATTCTCAGAAACGGAACCCGGCGCAATATCGCCTTCACTTCGGCCACGGCCGCCATCGGAGCACTCGGAGCGCCCGAAAGCACGACCTGCAAAGCTGCCAGCTCGCCGCCCGACAAACCGGCCCGGAACGATTCGAGCCTCGATTCGAGCGCCTCGAACGTCACGGCATCGCCGTCGAGCGTTACCGAACCGTCTCCGGCAACGAAAATCTGCGGATTCGGCGCCGACGACCGGCACTCCGAACCGGCACGGCCTGCCGCTTCAGACTCGCGAACCGTAAAACCGCACAAGCAGAGCATCCCTCCCACGAATGGGAGAGCGGCGGCGAGCCGCCATCCGGCCAAACGCCCCCGTTTGTTACGTGTCATCATAAGAAATCGTTTTTTAGTGAATGAATGGCTCAGCCCGCAGGTCATATCCGGATTATAACCGAAAAGCTGAGAGAACAAGGTCATCCGATACTCCGTCAGGTCGCAGCCGGACGCCAGCACGTCGCGGTCGGCCTCCCACTCCTGCACCTCGCGCAACCGCCGTGCGGCCAGCCAAGCGAAAGGATTGAACCACAACACGCAAAGCATCACTTCCATGGCGATGCGCTCGACCGAATGGCGGTGGCGCACGTGGCTCGCCTCATGTTGCAGAACGATCGCCCGGCGACGGGCGTCGAAACCCTCGCCCAGATAGACCGTACGCAGAAACGAAAAGGGAGTGCGGACGGCGGCATGCTCGGCCAGCACGTAGTCGCGAAAGCGGATGAGCCGGGCCTGCCGGCGCAAGCGGCCGATAGCCGCCAAACGCACGACCAACCACACAATCAACACGAGAACCACCGCGACATAGACGATATGCAACGCAAAGGTCAACACGTAGACCCGATCCGCCGTCTGGTGCGGTTCGGCCGCGGGAACGACCGCGGCGGTCTCGGCAAGCCCGGCGAACCCGTCCCATCGGGATTCGACCGGCCCGGCGGCCATGGGTGCAGACACGGCCGGAACAGCGGGGTAGACGGGAATGCGCAACGCGGGAATCACGGCCGAAACAGCCACGGCGGCAAGCAGATAAACCCGGCAAGCGCGGAACGGAACGCGACGCTCGAACAACCAACGGTACAACCCGAGCAACACGCCGCTGCACAGGCAAACCTCGACGAGATACAAATAAGGTGCTTTCATCTTAATGACGCTCCCGAAGCATTTTCATAATTTCGTCGGTCTCCTCGACTGTGATAGACTTGTGTTCGGAGAAAAACGAGACCAACCGGCTCAACGAACCGCTGAAAAAGTTGTCGAGGACGGTATCCATATACCGGCTCGCATAGGCCTCCTTGGAGACGACGGGGTAGTATTCGTAAGTCTTGCCGTAGGCCTTATGGCCTACGAATCCCTTCTTCTCGAGGATACGCACCACGGTCGACACGGTGTTGTAGGCCGGTTTGGGGTCGGGCATCGCATCCAACAGATCGTTGACCATCGACGGCCCTTTGCTCCAGAACAGCTGCATGATTTCGAGTTCGGCCCGCGTCAGCTCCTGCGGCCGGGATTTCGTATTTTTGGTCTCTTGCATAACTATATTTTTAGTTGACACAATGCAAATATAAAACTAAAATATTAATTTTACAACTATTTTTATAGTTTATTTAACGGAAAAAGTATTTTTAGGCTCGGGAAACCGTTCCGGCGCCGTTTTGTGGAGGGGAGGGCAATGTCTGCGGTGAAATTTACAGCCGAATGGCAAGGTAGCGACATCCGCAACCTCGACGCGGAAAGCCACCCGCGACAAAGAACGGCACAAGGAAAATGAAAGACTAAGCCGATACCTCCTCCATATAACTCAGTTCGGCACCTATTCGGATTACGACAGGGTGGTCGGAGTGCGCATACCAGACAAGAAAGATTGCCGCGTCGCAGTGCTCCTTGCAAGGACGTGCGCGAAAAAGGCCAGGCAATGCCCGGGGGCTTTATATAGCAAAAACAAATTATACACTAAATGTAACCAACCTTGTAATCGAAGAATTAATTTCCAATTTATTAGGCATCCTTTATCAAAAGTTTATCCTATTATGAATTGGTTTAACTCAATTATACATTATGTAGCAAACGTTTATTTCACGAGAAGTAAGGATTAAAGGCATAAAAATGACAACCAAATTGGGCCTGATAGATAAAATAACTTATTACTTCTCTTTTATTACTTTATCTTGTTTTTGAATCCAATCCCATGCTTTTTGAGGTAACAGCCCATTACGATGTTTTAAATCTACACGTAATAATAAAAAACGTTTTTTAGGCATGATTTGTCTAATATTACGACTAACCTCTGTCGCAGAACTATTATCACTTATTAAAATATAAGACGACTTGATATAATGAAACCAATTAATTATGCCACTCATAGTAATAATTTCGCGATGGATTTTTTGGTAATCTCTAACATCATCACGGTCAAACGATAATATATATGCAAATCTATTAGTCATTTGTATCCTCCTTTCCCTCTATTGCGATAGGTTCCTGATAACTATTGACAACGTCAACAATAGTAGACATATCAACAGGTAAATAGTTATCTTTATCTCCAAGTATTTCAATAGAATGCTTTTTAAGATTATATTCCTCTGATCTTAAATAATCAGGATTCGTCCGTGCGAAATAGTAAAACATTATTACTACAATAATAAGAAAGATGCCTGCAAAGGAAAATAATACAATTGAAATCCATGCAGGCAAATTAAATACAGCAGTAAAAATGCCAAACAGCAGAGTGTATAGCATGTACTTGCCCGGTGCATTAATAATGCTTTTTACATTGATTTTTTCGACCGCAAGTGATAGTCGTTGCAAAATATTTAACATTATTTTGAATTTCCATGTTTTATATGTATGCAAAGATAAACATTATTTTATATCGCGCACAAGCAAAATTCATACTTTTTCACCCTTTATTTTACGATACCTAGTGAATTAATATCGGCACATTTAATTGAAAAACAAAGAATTAGAATAATCCAATAAAAACGACACCCTCCGATGGGAGGGTGCCGTACAAACGATAGAGATGGGGCTATTCCAACTTGAGGTCCTTTTTGATACCCTCGATCTTGGCGTCGAGCTGGGCGAGGGTAGCATCGAAGTCGGCGACGGAAGCCAACGGAGCCTTGACGCCGAAGTAGAACTTGATTTTAGGCTCGGTGCCGGACGGACGCACGGAGACGAGGGTGCCGTCCTCGGTGAACCACTGCAAGACGTTGCTCTTGTCCTGCTCGATGGGAGTTTTGGCACCCGTGCGAACGTCGGTCTGCTCCAGCGAGAGGAAGTCGTTGATCCGAACGACGGGCGACCCGAGGATGGTGCGGGGCGGGGTAGCGCGGAAGTCGACCATCATCTTCTGGATGAGCTCGGCGCCCTCCTTGCCCTTGCGGACGACCGACACGAGGCCCTCGCGGAAGAAGCCGTACTTGACATAGAGCTCCTGCAACCACTCGTAGAGCGTGAGGCCCATGGTATCCATGGCCCAAGCGGCGGCCTCGGCCGCGAGCGAACAAGCCGACACGGCGTCCTTGTCGCGCACGTAGTCGCCGGCGAGATAACCGAACGACTCCTCGCCGCCGCCGATATACTTGGTCTTGCCCTCGTTCTCGCGGATGATTTTGGCGATATACTTGAAACCGGTGAGGCAATCGTAGCACTTGACGCCGAAGTGGTCGGCGACGGCGTTGGCCATCTGCGACGTGACGATGGTCTTGACGACGTACTGGTTGCCGTCGAGCTTGCCCAACTCGGCCCACCGGGTGAGCTGGTAACTCATCAGGAGCACGAGCGTCTGGTTGCCGTTCAAGAGGACGTACTCGCCCTTCTTGTTGCGCAGGGCGACACCGATGCGGTCGGAATCGGGGTCGGTGGCCAGCACGAGGTCGGCACCCTCGCGGGCAGCGAGGTCGATGGCCATCGACATGGTTTTGCGCTCCTCGGGGTTGGGCGACTCGACGGTGGGGAAGTTGCCGTCGATGACCGACTGCTCCTTGACCATGATGACGTTGGTGAAGCCGAACTTCTTCAACGACGCGGGCACGAGCCGAACGCCTGCGCCGTGCATGGGCGAGTAGACGATCTTCATGTCGCTGTGCTTGCGGACGCTCTCGGGCGAGAGGGACAACTCGTGCACCTTATTAAGATAGATCTCGTCGAACTTCTCGTCGAGGATGGTGATGTTGCCGGGATTCTTGCCGGTGAGGATCATATCGACGTCGGTAATCTTGGCGACCTCCTCGATGATGTTCTTGTCGTGGGGCGCGGTGACCTGCGAACCGTCGGTCCAATAAGCCTTGTAACCGTTGTACTCCTTGGGGTTGTGCGACGCGGTGACGACGACGCCCGAATGGCACTTCAACTCGCGGATGGCGAAGCTCAACTCGGGAGTGGGACGCAGCGCGTCGAAGAGGAAGACGTCGAAATCGTTGGAAGCGAAGATATCGGCGACGCGCTCGGCGAACATACGCGAATTGTTGCGGCTGTCGTGGCCGATGGCGACGCGGATGCGCTCGCCCGCGAAATTCTTCTTGAGATAATTGGCCAAGCCCTGCGTAGCGGCCCCTACGGTATAGATGTTCATGCGGTTGGAACCCACGCCCATGATGCCGCGCAGACCGCCCGTACCGAACTCGAGATCCTTGTAGAAACTCTCGACGAGCTCCTTCATATCGTTGTCCATCAAATACTTGACCTGCTTCTTGGTCTGCTCGTCGTAATGACCGTCGAGCCAAGACTGCGCCTTCTGCCGCACCAACTGTTCTACTTCGTTTGCCATAAGATTCATTAGTTTTATTTATAGTTCAAGATCGAACCGCACCAAAAATTTTATATGCAAATATAACGAATAAAATTCGATTATTCAATATCAGCGAGTTAAAATTTCAGCTCCGGAAACCGTTGCGTTTCTATATATAAAAAAAGATTATTTGCAACCGATTTCGGAAGATTTTTCTGCGAATTTATTCACAACTTTGTCGCATCAAAAACAGTGCAACCCCAATCATGTTGAACAACCCGCAGACATATGGCGACATGTGGCAGAACTGCCTCGACCGGATCAAGGCTCAAACCACGGCCGAAGAGTTCCGGAAATGGTTCCAGCCCATCGTACCGCTCGAATTCGACGGCACGACCCTCCGCCTGCGGGTGCCCAACGAGAGCTACGTCCACCAGATCGAGAAGAACTACATTCCGTTCTTGAAACCGATCATCTCGCAGCTCTACGGCCAACAGACGCGGCTGCACTATGCCGTACCGCGTGCGACGGCGCCCGCAACCGTAGCGGCCGATGCCGACACGACCTCCATCTCGCGCTTCAACACGCAGACCAACACGGCAAATATAAAAAATCCTTTCGTAATTCCGGGCCTCAAGAAGATCATCATCGACCCGCAGCTCAACCCGAGCCTGACGTTCGGCTCCTTCATCGAAGGCGAATGCAACCGGCTGGCGCGCTCGGCGGGCATGTCGGTGGCGGTCGACCCGGGGAACACGCCGTTCAACCCCCTATATATATATGGTGATTCGGGACTGGGAAAAACCCACGTCGCACAGGCCATCGGCCACGAAGTACGGCAGCGGCACCCCGAACTGCAAGTGCTCTACGTCTCGATGAACAAATTTCAGGCGCAGTTCCAGACGGCCTACAAGAATGGCGAAATCCCCGATTTCATCCATTTCTACCAGATGATCGACGTCCTGATCATCGACGACATTCAGGAACTGACGGGCAAGACGGGCACGCAGAACGCGTTCTTCAACATCTTCAACCACCTGCAACTGGCCGGCAAACAACTCGTGCTGACGTCGGACAAACCGCCCGTGGAGCTGAAAGACATCGAACAACGCCTGCTGACCCGCTTCAAATGGGGGCTCTCGGCGCAGATCGGCACGCCCGACTACGAAACGAAACTCAAGATCATCCACGCCAAAGCCCAACGGCTCGGGGCGCAGATCACGGACGAAGTGGCGGCCTACTTGGCGGACAACATTTCGGCCAACGTACGCGAAATAGAAGGCGCCCTGTCGTCGCTGGTGGCCAACGCCTCGTTCCTCGGCCGCAAGATCACGACCACGCTGGCCAAGGAAATCCTGAAAGTCTACGTGAAACTCTACCAAAAAGAGATCACCATAGACCATATCATCGACGTGGTGTGCAAACACCTGAACCTCGACTACGCGCGTTTCAACTCCACGGAGAGAACCCGCGAAATCGCACAGGCGCGCCAAATCGCCATGTATCTGGCCAAGCAGCACACCAAAGCGCCGCTGACGACCATCGGTTCGGCCATCGGCGGCCGCAACCACGCGACGGTGCTCCACTCGTGCAAGGCCGTCAGCAACCTGATGGAAACCGACCGGGCTTTCCGCCACCAAGTCGAGGAAATCGAAAAGAAAATACTGGCGCACTGACCCGGGGAGGGGCAGCGAGAAGACAACAAGCCGCGGCGACATGCCGCGGCTATTTTATTCATAGGCTTGCTTCTGCGCCCGACATTTCATATCTTCGCGACATGGATCAACCCAAACTCGAACGCCTGCTGCGGCTGATGAAACTGCTGACGGCCAACACGACCTACAACGTCGACCAACTGGCCGAAAGGCTCTCGATGTCGCGCCGCACGGTCTACCGCTATATCGACACCTTCCGCGAAGCGGGATTCGTCATCAAGAAAACGGGCGACTGCATCCGGCTGGACAAGGAATCGCCCCATTTCCGCGACATCTCGCAACTGGTCCACTTTACGGAAGAAGAAGCCGTGATACTGAAAAACGCCATCGAAAACATCGACGACACGAACCTGCTGAAACAAAACCTCAAACGCAAACTCTACTCGGTCTACGACAACAAGACGCTGGCCGACACGGTGGTGCGCGGCAAGAACGCCCCCAACATCCGCACGCTGATCGAAGCCATCGAAGAACGGCGGCAAGCGACCCTGCACGGCTACCAATCGGCCCACGGCGGCGAAGTACGCGACCGCAGGGTAGAACCGTTCGCCTTCACGACGAACTACGTGCAGGTGTGGTGCTACGACCCGGAAGACGGGCGCAACAAACTATTCAAGACCTCGCGCATAGGCTCGGTGACGCTGGAAGGGGAGTGGCGGCATGCGACCGAACACCGCGAAGGATTCATCGACGCATTCCGCCTGCATGGCGAACGCCGCTACCGGGTGCGGCTCGAACTGGGGATGCTGGCCTACAACCTGCTGTGCGAAGAATACCCGCTGGCCGAACGCGACGTCCGGCAGGCAGGGGAGGGCCGCTGGCTGCTGGAGACCGAAGTGGCGGGCATGGCGGGCGTAGGACGCTTCGTGGTGGGGCTGCTGGACGACATCCGCATAGTGGATTCGCCGGAACTGACGGAGTATCTGCACCGCTACATGACCGAAAACACCCTCTGAGACAAACGCTATGGAAATCCGCTCCTTGGCCGACATCGGATTCGGGCCACTCTACGAAGCATTCGCGCAGGCATTCGCCGACTACGACATCGATTCGGACCGCGAAGCACTGCGCAGGATGCTGAAACGCCGGGGATTCGCCCCCGAACTCTCGTTCGCAGCATTCGACGGCGACCGCATCGCAGCTTTCACGTTCAACGGCATCGGCACCCACGACGGCCTACCTGCCGCCTACGACACGGGAACGGGAACCCTGCCGGCCTACCGGGGACGAGGGCTGGCGTCGCGGATCTTCGCGAGCTCGATTCCGCATTTGCGGGCCGCAGGCATCCGACAATACCTTCTGGAAGTGCTCCAACACAACCCGGCAGCCATAGCCGTCTACCGCAAGATGGGCTTCGAGACACTCCGCGAATTCAACTGCTTCGGACAAGAAAAACGAAAGGTGCGCATACCGGAAAAACGCCCCGCATTCCCCCACGCATTGCGCAAGATCGGGCTCGACACCGTCCGCCAACTCGCCGACTGTCTCGACTTCCGCCCCTCGTGGCAAAACGACAACGATTCGGCGGCCCGGGCCGGGGCGGGCCTGCTCGGATTCGGGCTCTACCGCGACGACGAACCGCTCGGCTACTGCCTCTGCGAACCTACATTGGGCGACATCGCGCAACTGGCCGTCGACCCGCGGTTCCGCCGACAAGGCATCGGAACGACGCTCTTCCGCCATGCGCTCAACCGCATCGCAGCCGATTCGGTCAAAATCATCAACGCCGACATCGCCTGCGAACCCATGACGCGCTTTCTCGGCGCGATGAACATTCCGGTCAAAAGCAGGCAATTCGAAATGGTGCGTGAAATCTGACCGTCCGCCGAAAAAAATCCCAGATTATTTTCCGCGTGTCACAACCTGTCACTCGACCGCCGTTCCTTTGCAACGTGAAACCAAAACGCAAAGAACGATGGGAACAGCCTACAAAATCAGATGCCGCCACTGCGGCGCGCGATTCGACCACTACATGCAACCGGGCTACGGCCTGCTGCCGGCCTGCGTAGGGTGCGGGGAGTATGTGGAAACCGAAACGGCCATCCGCTGCCCGGGATGCCACAAGAAACTCAACGCCACGCAGGAAGAATTCAACGAACAGGTGGAAGTGACCTACGAATGGGACTGAACGGCGAAAAAGTGGCCCGAAACGCGACGGACGAAAGAGAATTTTTATTACCTTTACGAAAACTATTCACTTTTTCCGACCGAAGATGACCAGACTGCAACCGGGAGACGAAGCCCCCGAATTCCGCTCGACGACCCAAGAGGGCGAGACGCTGGCGCTGGCGGACCTGCGCGGCCGGCGCACGATCCTCTACTTCTACCCGAAGGACAACACCTCGGGCTGCACGCTCGAAGCGCAGAGCCTGCGCGACGGCAAGGAAGAACTGGCGCGGCAGGGATTTCGCATCGTAGGAGTGAGCCCCGACAGCGAAAAGTCGCACCGGAACTTCTGCACCAAACACGGGCTGAACTTCACGCTGCTGGCCGACACCGACCACTCGGTGGCCGAAGCCTACGGCGTATGGGCCGAAAAATCGATGTA
>JAIDUK010000014.1 GCA_029060215.1 Alistipes sp. | reverse complement strand
TGTACTCGGAACGGGAATCGAACCCGTACGACCATTGCTGGTCACAGGATTTTAAGTCCGGCGTGTCTACCTATTCCACCATCCGAGCGACCTGCTTCCCTGCGGGGAAGCGACTGCAAAAGTAGCAAAAAAACGCGATTCCGCAAAACTTCGCTGCGAGGGCACTTGGGCTTGGCTCGGGCAGCCGGGTGCGGGACGGCGGACGGCCGTAAGAGGGTGCTGAGGCAGGCAGGGCTGTTTCGGTGCGGCCGGGGATGACGGTGCATGCTGGCGGGTCTTGCCGGTGCGAGGGAATGCTTCCGAGAGCGCGGCCGGGCATTGCAGGTATGCGGCTAATACTCGTCGTCGTAATTGTCGTCGCCCTCGAAATCGCTGAAATCGCTCATCATATCGTCGAAGATGGAACCCTCGTCGTCGATGCGATTCTTGGACGGGTCGTACTGGTCGGGAGCCTCGGCCTGAGCGAAGATCTCGCGGGGATAGGAAGCCCCCTCGTCGGCCTCGAAAGCACCGGTGAGCTCCAGATAATAAGCCCGGTCGCCGAAGAGGTCGAACAGATAGATGAGCCGGTCGCGGCTGTTGTGGATGATCTGGCCGAGGGTCACCTGCTCCATGGACCGGGGAGCGTCGTCGCCCTCGCCCATCTCCATGCAGGTGAACTCGAGCTGCTTTTCCCAACGCTCGTCGGCCGTGAAGAACGAAGCCATGCACTCCTCGTACTCGAGCGAAGAGAGGATGAACCGGTGGAAATCGAGCAGCGTACTGTCGTACTGCACCTCGTAGTCGCGGACGAAACGGTCGTTTTCGTCGCTCAACATGCGGAAACGGAAGATCATGGACATATGAAAGGGTCGTATTGTACGATACAAAGATACTCTTTTTGCGGCTATTCGGCGCAGGAAACGGCGGAAAATCGCTGCGGCAGCTCCTCGGTCAGCCACGCCATCACGTCGAGGTCGTCGGGATAATCGGCCGGCCCGGGCGACTGCGCGCAACCGAATCCGGTGCGGCGGCTGTGCTCGACGCACTCCGAAACCACGCACTGCAACTCGCTGTCGTGGGCGGCGAGCCAAGCCTCGACCTCGGAGAGACTGCGGTAACGGCTGTAGGCGATCCGGCTGAGCGAGGATGGAAAAACGGCCTGCTCGACGGCGACGGCCCCGCCCAGATCGATGAACGGACGGCGGGTCATGGTGAGCAAGGCCCGTGTCTGCAAATAATTGTTGCGGTATTTGGGATTCATGGGCGGCATGGCGAGCCGGAGATCGAAGCCCTCGGGAACGAACAACAGCGACACGCTGCGGCAGCCCAAGCCGGAGTAGGCCCAGATATCGTCGGCCAGACCGGCGAGCTGCTCGGGAGTTTCGCGGCCCGAGAGCACGGCCACCGACTGACGATGCCCGCGCAGCAAGGCGGGTTTCCCGGCATAATGGGCTTGGAAATAACGGCGGGCGTTGTTGCCGCCCGTAGCGATGACGGCGTCGACCTCTTGGCTGCCGTCGAAGAACTCGATGGCGACGCTGGGGTCGATCGACTGCAACACACCGACGATATGCTGCATCAGCACGGTATCCTTGGCCGAGGGCTTGACGATGCACCGGTGGCCGCTGGCGACGACGCACAACAAATCGAAGAACCCTACCAACGGAATGTTCCCGGCCATGACGACCAACACGCGGCGCGGACGGACGACCGGAACGGCGTAGGCCGAGAGCCACGCTTCGAGCGTCTCGCGACGCAGCATCCGCTCGGCGAGCGCCCCTGCGGCCCGCCCGATTTCGGGGGGCGAAAACCACGCGTTCGCCCGGCAGGCATCGGCGATAACGCGCTGTGTCGGTGCGTCGTTGCCGAAATCGCGAAGCCGTTCGCCCAAGGCGCTGAAAAGTCCGATAGCATCTTTCATGACGGCAAAGATAGCGCAAGCCGAATGCAGTCGCAAATTTATTTGCAGACAGCTGAGGCGCAGCCTATGTTCTGTAAAGATAGCGCAAGCCGAATGCAGTCGCAAATTTATTTGGGCGCTGCCGAGGCGCCCCGCCTATGTTTGCGCCATTTTTGCACCGCCGACGAAAAAACGAACGACTATGGAGAAAAACAGCGAAGAATTGTTCTGCCGCCGTCGCAGCTATTATGCACTTGCGGCCGAATCGCCTGTGACCGATGCGCAGATCGAGGAGATCGTGCGCTTTGTGGTGAAGCATGTTCCGTCGGCATTCAATTCGCAGTCGACACGGCTGGTCCTGCTTCTGCACGAACATCATGCGGAACTGTGGAATATCGTGAAACGGGCGTTGCGGGCTGTTGTTCCGGAAGATGCGTTTGCCCGCACCGAAGCAAAGATCGACCGTAGTTTTGCGTCGGGCTACGGCACGGTGCTTTTTTATGAAGATTCGGCGGCGGTGCGGATGCTGCAACAACGCTACCCGACCTATGCCGGAAATTTCCCGGTCTGGTCGGAACACACTTCGGCCATGCACCAGCTGGCGCTGTGGACCCTGCTGGAAGAAGCCGGATTCGGGGCTTCGCTGCAACATTACAACCCTCTTATAGACAGGGATGTCCAACAACATTGGCACCTGCCTTCGGAGTGGCGGCTCATAGCGCAGATGCCGTTCGGATTGCCTGCGGCCGATCCGGAGGAGAAGAGCTTCGAGCCGGTCGAAGCCCGGATACGGGTTTTCAGATGACGCAGGGGCGCTGCCCTACCCTTTCTGCTGCCTGTGCGGTCTCGGAACCACAGGTTTGTGTATGCTGTTGAGTGAGTGTCTCGCAGTGTGTGTTACGCCGCGGACTGAGTGTCTGTGCGGCATTTTGTGCGGTGCCGCAAAGAAAATGCAGGCTTTGTCGCCTAAAAATTTGGAGTTTCGGATTTTTTGCTTACCTTTGCACCCGCATTCGACAAGTATGCGGAAATAGCTCAGTTGGTAGAGCACAACCTTGCCAAGGTTGGGGTCGCGAGTTCGAGTCTCGTTTTCCGCTCACAAACAGGAGGATTGAGAAATCAATCCTCTTTTCTTTTGCCGGTCAGCGAGTTGCAACAGAATGCTGTTTCGTGCGGTTAACGATCTGTTAACCGAACTTCTGTACTGCTTTGCGGTAATCTTCAGCTTGAAAAAGAACTCAATACAAAGATAAGTATTTTTATTTAATTAGCATATCATGTTTTTCTAGTTCTATGACCACCTTTTGTTATATTAGACTATAATAGCAAACATATTCTGCAACTATTTAGTATAGTTTTATCAACAATTATTTGGCAAATATCGCATAAAAATAAAAGTTGAAAAAATTATATGATTGAAAGATTCCTTTGCAGAGATTGTGCTGGTTGAATTATTTTCAATATCTTTGTTTACAATCTGTTTCGAGCATAGTGATGAAAAAGATAAACCGATTGAAAATCATTCTTGCGGAAAAGAACAAAACGGGCAAATGGCTGGCGGAGCAGTTGGGTAAGGACCCTTCGACTGTATCGAAGTGGTGTTCCAACTCGTCGCAGCCGCAATTGGATACAGTGATTCGTATCGCAAAACTATTGGACGTAGATATTACAGAATTGATAAACAGATAACGATATATGGCAAGAGAACAGGAACGTGCGGAACTTCATCGCACGATCTGGCAGATAGCCAACGACCTGCGCGGCAGTGTCGATGGCTGGGACTTTAAAAACTACGTTTTGGGAATGTTGTTTTACCGCTTCATTTCCGAGAATATCACCGCATTTATCAATGCAGAGGAGCGGCGTGCGGGAAATGCGGACTTCGATTATGCCGCATGCTCGGATGAGCAGGCCGAGTTTGGTCGGGAGGTAACCGTGCAAGAGCGGGGATTTTACATCCTCCCGTCGCAGTTGTTCGGGAACGTGGGCAAAAACGCGGCGGCAGACCCCAATCTGAACGAAACATTAAGCAATATCTTTCATGCAATCGAGAACTCGGCCAAAGGTGCGGCGAGCGAGGACGATATGAAGGGGCTATTCGCCGATATCGACGTGAACAGCAACAAACTCGGTGCTACGGTGCAAAAACGCAACGAGACGCTGGTGAAGATTCTCGACAAAATCGGCGACATGAAGTTCGGCAATTTGGCTGACAACCAGATCGACACGTTCGGCGATGCCTACGAGTTCCTGATGACGATGTACGCCAGCAATGCGGGCAAGTCGGGCGGCGAGTTCTTCACGCCGCAAGAGGTGTCCGAGCTGCTCGCCCGGATTACGCTCGTCGGCAAAAAGCAGGTGAACAAGGTCTATGATCCGGCTTGCGGCAGCGGCTCGCTCTTGCTGAAATTCGCCAAAGTTTTGGGCAAGGAGAACGTGCGTCAGGGATTTTACGGGCAGGAGATCAACATCACCACCTACAACCTCTGCCGCATCAACATGTTCCTGCACGACATCAACTACGAGAAGTTCGACATCGCGCTGGGTGATACGCTGCTCGCACCGAAACATTGGGACGACGAGCCGTTCGAGTGCATCGTTTCCAATCCGCCCTATTCGATCAAATGGGCGGGCGACGAAAATCCGCTTTTGATAAACGATCCTCGTTTTTCTCCTGCTGGTATTCTTGCACCGAAGAGCAAGGCCGACCTCGCCTTTACGATGCACATGCTCTCGTGGCTGGCGACAAACGGTACGGCGGCTATCGTCGAATTTCCCGGCGTGCTCTATCGCGGCGGTGCGGAGCAGAAAATCCGAAAATACCTGATCGACAATAATTACATCGACACGGTTATCCAACTGCCCGCCAACCTCTTTTTCGGGGTCGGCATCGTAACCTGCATCATTGTGCTGAAAAAGAGCAAGAAAGACAACGCGACACTCTTTATCGACGCTTCCGGCGAATTTATCCACGAGGGCAACAAGAACAAACTTTCCGATGCGAATATCGCGCGTATTCTCGATGCGTTCGTCGCCCGCAAGGACGATGCGCATTTCGCCCGATTAGTGGAAAACGGCAAGATTGCCGAGAACGACTACAATATTTCGGTATCGTCGTATGTTGAACAACCCGATACGAGAGAAGTCGTAGATATCGACGAACTGAACAAGCGTATTGCCGAGATCGTCACCCGCCAGCATGTATTGCGTACGGCGATCGACGCGATTGTCGAGACTTTGTAAAAACAGACTATTATGGAAGAGAACAAAAATAACGATATTGTCATTTACCAGACGGAAGATGGGACAACCCAAATCGAGGTTCGTTTGGAGGGCGAGACTGTATGGCTGACGCAACAACAGATGGCAGAGTTATATCAGACCTCGCGAACGAATGTAGTAGAGCATATAAAACATATCTACGAAGAGCAAGAGCTGGACGAAATTTCAACCTGTCGGAATTTCCGACAGGTTCGCACGGAGGGCATCCGACAAGTCGAGCGTGAAATTCCGTTTTATAATCTCGATATGATTATATCGCTGGGATACAGAGTAAAATCCCGTATTGCCACGAATTTCCGCCGTTGGGCTACCGAGCGACTGAAAGAGTATATGATCAAGGGCTTCACGATGGATGACGAGCGGTTGAAGCAGATGGGCGGCGGAGGATACTGGCGCGAACTGCTCGACCGCATTCGTGACATCCGCTCGTCGGAGAAAATAATGTATCGTCAGGTGCTGGATCTGTACGCTACGAGTGTCGATTACGACCCGAAAGCAGAGCAGTCCGTCAAGTTCTTCAAAATCGTGCAGAACAAACTGCACTATGCGGCGCACGGACATACGGCTGCCGAAGTTATCTACGAACGTGCCGATGCGGACAAACCATTCATGGGGCTGACGACTTTCGCAGGCGAACAACCCGCCAAAACGGATGTCACGGTTGCCAAAAACTATTTGAGCGAGGAAGAGTTGAAAGTGCTGAACAATTTGGTGTCGGGGTATTTCGATTTTGCCGAAATACAGGCGATCCGTCATAAACCGATGTATATGTCCGATTACATCAAACAATTGGATAGTATCCTGACCTCGACCGGCGAAAAATTATTGTCCGGAGCAGGTCGCATATCCCATAAGCAGGCCGAAGAAAAAGCGATTGCCGAATATCGGAAATATCAGGTCAAAACACTTTCTCCGGTGGAGCAGGCATATATGGATTCCATCAAGACACTGACCGCCAAAACCTCAAAGAAGAAAGGGGGCAAGCAATGAGCCGTATCGAAGAAATGATTCGGGAGTTGTGCCCGAATGGGGTGGAATATAAACCGTTGGGAGAAATCGGTACTTTTGTAAGAGGGAATGGATTACAAAAGAAAGATTTTACAGACGAGGGGGTTGGATGTATTCACTATGGTCAGATTTATACTTATTATAAGTTATTTACAAATACGACAAGATCGTATGTGTCTCCTGAATTAGCGAGAAAATTGAAAAAAGCAAAATATGGAGATTTGGTTATTGCTACAACAAGTGAAAATGTCGAGGATGTTTGTAAGGCTGTTGCATGGCTTGGAGAGGACGAAATAGCAATAAGCGGAGATGCCTATATTTTTAGCCATTACCAAAATCCCAAATATCTTGCTTATTTCTTCTCATCTGCATACTTTCAAGAACAGAAAAGGCCATTGGTAACAGGAACAAAAGTCATGAGAGTTTCGGATCGAGCCATGTCGAAGATTTTGCTGCCCGTTCCGCCCCTTGCCATTCAGAATGAAATCGTCAATATCCTCGATAAGTTTACCGAGTTGGAGGCCGAGTTGGAGGCCGAGTTGGAGGCTCGGCGGAAACAATATGAATACTATCGCAATAAGTTGCTGAATTTCAACGATTTCGGGGGGGGGTATTCTGGCAATGTAAAATGGTGTAAATTAAGTGATTTAGGCGTGTTTTACGGCGGACTTTCGGGT
>JAIDUK010000013.1 GCA_029060215.1 Alistipes sp. | reverse complement strand
GATTGCGAATGCAAAGGTAGTACAAATTTCGATAACTCCAAACAATTTCAGCCTTTTTTGAAGAAAGAAAATTGCACACTTCCGTAACTTCTTGATTGCCAAAACTCTTTGTGCGAAGAAAAATCCATCTTCCGGGAGTGCTCGAAGATGAATATTCCGTCCGGACGCAG
Source organism: Alistipes sp. (assembly GCA_029060215.1). Classification (GTDB taxonomy): domain Bacteria; phylum Bacteroidota; class Bacteroidia; order Bacteroidales; family Rikenellaceae; genus Alistipes. The sequence goes on along the minus strand of JAIDUK010000013.1, from coordinate 5,936 downwards.
CAAACCGCCCCCGAGCACCAGCTCGACGACCTGCCCGCTGTTCTCCAAATCGTAGGGCGCGTCCGAAAAAATGATGTCGAACTGCTTCCCGCAACTCTTCAGGTAGAGAAAAACATTGGCCTTGACCGGGTAGAAATTCTCGATGCCCAGCTGGGCCGCCGTTTGGCGGATGAAATTCCAGTGCACAGGATTGATCTCCACCGCCGTGACACTGCGGGCGCCCCGCGAAGCGAATTCATAGCTGATCGACCCGGTGCCCGCAAACAAGTCGAGCACGTCGCAATCCTCGAAATCGACCAGATTGCCCAGCACGTTGAACAGGTTCTCCTTGGCAAAATCCGTCGTCGGGCGCGCCCGCAGGTTGCGGGGCGGATTGATGGCCCGGCCCTTGTAGCGGCCGCTTACGATTCGCATACGACGTGTCTGAAACGGTTGCCGATCAGCTTGCGCAGGGCTTTCGCGCCCGTTCCGGCCAGACGCAGCTGCATCCGTCCGAGAGGCAGCACCTTGCCCAGCCGGTCGATGAAATAGAGCATGTCGGCTTCGGTGGCGGCCGGGATGACCTCGGCCAGCCGCAGGGTCCGGCCGAATACCTTTATATATAGAAGTCCCGGCGTGCGGCGCAGCCAGACCGTCTGCCGGGCCGTCGTCGGCTCGTCCAGCAGGGGAGTGACGAAATCCGCCCGATAGCCCAGCCGTTCGCGGATGCGTTGCAGCATATCCTCGTCGAGAGCCATCACCGCCGCGATCTCCTTGTCGGGTCCGAGCATCCGCGGCATGCTCCGTACAGCCTGCTGGCCTTCCTTGCAGGCCATGCCGGCGGCGGCGAGCAGCTCGGCTGCCGTGGATGTCTGGAGCAGTTCGGTCGGCACAAGCAGGGTCTGCGGTGTGAGAATCTCCACCGTGACGACCGCTTCGCCCGTGAAATCGCGGTCGAGCCCCGTGACCGAAAAAGAGTGTCCATCCAACGACCGCTGAATGGACACCTTGTTCGTGAGGCGCGGGGTCCTACTCCCAGTTGCCTGCTTCATTGTTGCCGGCCTCCATCGACCCGAACTTGACGCCGGGGTAGCGGTTGAAGTTGTTGACCTCGTCGTCGACCAGATTGATGAACTCCTGACGGTAGGCCACCGTGTCGAGGAACATCTTGTAGGGCGCACGGCACTCCACGACGGGAATCACGACCTTCGATTCGGTGGTGATGATGCCTGCTTCCATGATGTATTGGGTCTTGTTGTCCGTTCCGGGCACATAGCGCAGCTGCTCGACGTCGGCTTCGGTCAGCACCTTGGGGGCGAAGATCGTGTCGATGACGGCGATCTTGAACTTCTCGATGTTCTTCTTGCCGGCTTTCTTCAGCGCAGCCATGGCCACCGAGTCGTCCTCGTCGACGATCTTGCGCTCCAGCTCCAGCGTGTCGTTGAGAATGAAGGCGGTCAGCGTGTCGAAATCGCCCGTGAAACGCTGGTACTTCGATTTGTAGGCCCGCTGTGCGGTGCGGATGTCCTTGATGCGCTCGATGACCTGCGCCTTGCGGGTTTTGAGTTCGTTGTCGAAACGGATCGGGGTCGAAATCTGGTCGTAGATGACATAGACCAGCGCCACGATCACCAATGCAAGAATGATTTGGATGATTCTTTTCATTTTTTTAATCGAGTATTTGTTATTAATTTTGTCCGACAATAAAACAAGGCGAATGCTCAGCACACGTATTGCGTCCCAAATTTACGCTAAAATTTGTTTCCAAGCAACTCCCGGGCAAAAAAAAATCGTAGAAAGTTTATCCGAATACCTTGCCGACGAGGATTTTTCGCGGATTTTCGTGCTGAACGGATACGCCGGAACCGGCAAGACCACGCTCATCGCGGCGCTGGTCGCGGCGTTGAAGGAGCTGGGGAGCAAACCCGTGCTGCTGGCCCCTACGGGACGGGCTGCCAAGGTGCTGGCGCGTTACTCCGGCGAGAAGGCTTTCACCATCCACAAACGCATCTACCGGCAGCAGACCTCGGCCGACTACGAATCGAAATATTCGCTCAACTTCAACCCCGAGCGCGATGCGGTCTTCATCGTCGACGAGGCTTCGATGCTGCCCGACCGGGCGCCCGACGGGCCCCATTTCGGCAGCGGGTCGCTGTTGGAAGATCTGGTGCAGTACGTCCGCAGCGGCCGTGCCTGCCGCTTGATTCTGGTGGGCGACAATGCTCAGCTGCCGCCTGTGGGCAGCGATTTCAGCCCGGCGCTCGATGCGCCGAGCATGTATGCCTACGGCGACATCGTCTACAATACGCTCGACGAAGTGGTGCGCCAGCAGGCCGAGTCGGGCATTCTGTTCAACGCCACGCTGGTGCGCTGCATGCTCGAAAACAACATTCTCGACATCCCCCGGTTCCGGTTGGATTTTCCCGACATCGAGGCGGTCGAGGGCGGCGATTTCCTCGAAAAGTTGCAGGATTGCTATGCGCAGTACGGTCGCGACGAAACGATCGTCATCACCCGTTCGAACAAGCGTGCCAACCGCTACAACGAGGGCATCCGCCGCAACGTGCTCTATGCCGAGGAGGAGGTCGAGAGCGGCGACATGCTGATGGTCGTCAAGAACAACTATTATTTCGCGCAGGGCGACGACTGTCCGATGGGGTTCATCGCCAACGGCGATGTCGCCCGGCTCAAGCGCATCCGCCGCTTCGAGGAGTTCTACGGCTTCCGCTTCGCCGACGTGGTGCTGGAATTCCCCGACTACGACGATACGAGCGTCGAGTGCAAGATTCTGCTCGATACGCTTGCATCCGAGTCGCCGTCCCTCACGCGCGACGAGGCGACCCGGCTTTTCTACGAGGTCGAAAAGGATTACGCCGACATCAAAAGCAAGCTCAAGCGCTTCAAGGAAATCCGCGAGAATCCGCATTTCAATGCCTTGCAGGTGAAGTTCTCCTACGCCATTACGTGCCACAAGGCGCAGGGCGGCCAGTGGAAGGCCGTTTTCATCGACCGCTGCCTGTTCGGCGACGAGCCCATGACGCGCGACATGCTCCGCTGGCTCTATACGGCTCTCACCCGCGCCACCGAAAAACTCTATTTGGTCAATTTCGACGAGCAGTTTTTCGAGTAGCCGTTGCCGGCTTTCGGGAATAAGAAAGAGGAACCCCTTTTCAGGGGTCCCTCTTCTTCTTTTATTGTATCATATCTGTCAAATCATCAGAAAAGCACTTGTTTGTTTTTTCATTAATGTACCACAAGCAAAACCAATTCAAACCTAAAAACAGTATATATATGAATACTTTACCAAAAATTACAAACCAATTATTCGGCAAAGCACATCCTGCTATGATCCGATATAAATCGCAGACCGGGATTAAGAAATAACCCAATAGTACATCCCATGCAAGAATAACTGCATAAACAAAAATTGTCGTCACTTTCTGCGTCGAGATAAATTGAGCGAGATACCGGGGCGTAGGCGTAGTATTAAGCGTATTCGGCGTTACAATCTTTCCATAAACACTCGACCAAGGCTCCTGTGAAGGTTCTCCTAAAATTTGTTTTTCCCATTTTTTTACGACCTGTATCCAGCTGCCCATCCAAGCGCGATGACCGATTAACGAAGCCAGCCAACAAATAGAGGAGAACCATCCCAAGAAAATAAATAAACCCAACAAAACAATGTTAGCAGCTTCAGCTTTCTCCCACACAGTGTACAGCGCAATAAAAAACGCACCGGTAAAAATCGAATAATAGTTCATCCAAGTGTGGTAGCGATTGACCAAAAATTGGTAACCGTCGATGGCCTTTTCGTAAGCCATTTCTTTTGTGTTTCCTTCCATGATTTTTTTTGATTTAAAAATGTTAAACATAATGTTGATAATAAAAGATTATTAAAACTTCATTTCGATGATATTTTGAAATCTATTCCAATCATCATCGGACGCTTTGTAGGCTTCAGCGGATCCGACAGGGACATACAATGAGGCAGTCGAGTATTCGCGAAAGAAAATGCATATGGGACTGCAATTATATTCTATGCGTGTGGGAGGAACTACAGCTTGGCAATAGACTTTTTCTAAAGAAGGCAAAGAGAAGAACGCCCAAGTTCCAATCTCTGTTATGCTTGCTGGAATCGTTACGCTCGTCAGGCTGCCACAAGCCGCAAAAGCCGCAAACCCAATGGATGTTACGCCTTGTGGGATTACCAGTTCTCCGGTCAGGCTGCTGCAACCTGAAAAAGCACTGTCTCCAATGGTGATTACCCCTTGCGGAATCGTTACGCTCGTTAGGCTGCGGCAGCGGTAAAAAGAGTGCTTTCTTATGGATGTAATTCCTTGCGGGATTACCAGTTCTCCGGTCAGGCTGCTGCAACCTAAAAAAGCACTGTCTCCGATCGATGTTACTCCTTGCGGGATTACCAGTTCTCCGGTCAGGCTGCTGCAATTGTAAAAAGCACTGTCTCCAATCGATGTTACTCCTTGTGGAATTACTAAATCTCCTGTCAAATTGCTACACTCCATAAAAGCGCAGTCTCCGATCGATGTTACGCTTTCCGGAATCGTTATGCTGGTCAAATTATAACAACATCTGAATGCCCAAATCCCGATTTTTTTTAAAACTTTGGGTAATTTGACAATTGTCAAGGATTTTTTTTCATTGAACGCCTTATCAGGCAGCGTTTTCAAATTGGCACTCTCCAAATCGAGCACGGCAAGATTGGGCAGGTTTTTCAGCGTTTTGATATCCGTGCTGTTCAGATTGCCTCCTACGGTCAGTTCGGTGATGGCATTCTTGTCGAAATTTTTCAGCAGACTGGCGAGTTTGCCGGCTGTTTTGACCGTAACGGTCGTGCCGTTGACGCCGGACTGGAGCGTGACGGCAACGGTGGCCGTAGCCGTGCGGGCACCGTCCGTAGCAGTAACGAAAATGTTTTTGTCGTACAATACTTGCGCTGTGATAGCTACGCTTCCGCTCGCGGCATCGGTCGGGATTACTTGCATGGTATAGCTTCCGTCGGGTTCTTCCAGCTCGGCCGTTACGACCGTCTTGCTGCTGCCGCCCGTGACGGTGTACTTCACGGTGTGGATTTCATGGGGTTGGAATTTCAGCGGTTCTTCCGCATCGACTGCAATATGCAGCGTTCCCTCTTTCGGGACGGAGAACGCCGTTTCGCCGTCGGCCAGCACGATGCGCCATGCTTCGGCTTCTTCGGTTACTTGCGAGACAAGGGGCATTGCGGCAAGTTCGGTCGTTCCGTCGGGGGCCTGACCGGCAGGCCACCAGTTTTTCCCGCTGTCGACGGAGATATGCCAGTAGCCTTTTTCGGCTTTCAGCTGCGGCACGGTGCCCTCATCGTTCACCACCGGAACCGGTGCTCCGGTCGCCGAGGGCAGCGGCTGGCCGTTCATGGCCCAGCAGCGGATGCCGTCGGCTTCGTAGACGCCGAATTGCGGCACGAATTTTTGGGCCGTGGCATCGGGGTCGAGATAGAGGGTAACGGCCCCGTTTTGTTTGAACGATACTCCATACCCGATCGTCTCGCCGGCCGGGGCGATGGGCGCTACGTTCACCACGCAGTCGGGCAGTTCGTCCGCCGCAACCAGCGTGTAGAGCGTCGCAAGGTCGCCGTTGAGTTGTTCGCACAGCGATTCGAGCCGCTTGGCGGCTTCGGAGGTGGGAGGTTCGGTCGGTTCGTCGACCTCTTTGGTTGAGTTGCAACTCGTCGAGAGCAGCATGCTTGCCACGGTGAGCAGGACAAAGAATTTCTTCATAGCAATATAAATTTGAATGTTCTTGTGTTCAAATTTTATTGCCGTATCGGCTCCGCTGCGGCGGGTTAGGGATGGGGCAAAAAGAAAGTGTGGAGCCGATTTCGTCTATCTAACGGAAGGTTGTAGCAGGACCTAAGTAACAATAAACGATGCAATACCCCACACTTGAACAGACGATGGGGT
>JAIDUK010000012.1 GCA_029060215.1 Alistipes sp. | reverse complement strand
ATAGCAAATGGCTGTTAAAATTCGTCTGGCACGCCACGGTAAGAAAGGCTACGCCTTCTACCACATCGTTGCCGCAGATAGCAGAGCGCCACGTGATGGTAAATTCATCGAAAAGTTGGGCACCTACAACCCCAACACGAATCCTGCTACGATCGACCTGAACTTCGAGCAAGCACTGGGTTGGTTACTCAAAGGCGCACAACCTACCGACACCTGCCGGGCTATCCTTTCGTACAAGGGTGTACTCTACAAGAAACACCTGCTGGGCGGCGTAGCCAAAGGCGCTTTCACCGAAGCCGAAGCCGAAGCCCGCTTCAACAAGTGGCTCGAGGCCAAGAACGGCAAGATCGAAGCCAAGACCAACAAGCTGGCTACCGACGCCAAGTCGGCCGAGAAGGCCCGTCTGGCCGCCGAAGCCAAGGTGAACGAGGAGCGTGCGAAGGCCATCGCCGAGAAGAAGGCCGCTGCCGAAGCTGCCGCCAAGGAAGCCGAGGAGAGCGCTGCCGCCGAAGCTGCGGAGGAAGCACCCGCCGCTGAGGAAGCCGCTCCCGAAGCCGAAACCGAAACTCCCGCCGCCGAATAAGCAAGGCGCGCGAAAAACGATTCCCGGTAAATTTCCCATCGACGGGAGATTTACCGGTTTTTGTTTCACCGAATCGGAACGTTGCTGCCCGCAGAGTTGCGCCGACGCGGTCTTTCCCGGCCGCAGAACCGCAACGAACCGCTTCGCGACGTACGCCCGGCTCACCGACACGAATCCCCCAATGACCTCTTCCGCAGGCAGAATCAACAAACTCTTCGGCACGGACGGCGGCGTGATGCTCTCGCTCCATGCCGGATTCCCGGACGATTTCGATCCGGCGACCACCCCTCTCATGGTGACGATCGACGCGCTGGAAGTACCCCTCTGGTGCGAGCGCTTCGAGCGCCGCGGACAGACGGGCGCCGTGGCGGCTTTCGCCGACCTCGACACCGACCGTCGGGCTTCGGAGCTGCTGGGGCTGGAGTTCCGCGTGAAACAGCCCGAAGCGGAAGCGGACGACGAATTCTGCATGGAAGACCTCATCGGCTTCGCGGCCGAGGCTACGGAAATAGGGGCTGCGGACGAAGCGACGGCGCGGCAGACCTTTGCCGGAACGCTGACCGACTACTACGACAGCGACGCCAACCCGCTTTTCGAGCTGGAAATCGACGGCCGCAAGGTGCTGGTTCCGGCCGTGGAAGAATTCATCGCACACATCGATTTCGAGGGCCGGAGGATCGGATTCGTCCTGCCCGCCGGACTTCTCGCACTGGAATAGCATGGCACGCGTAGTGATAGGACTTTCGGGCGGCGTCGATTCGTCGGTGGCGGCTTGGCTGCTCAAACAGCAGGGCCACGAGACGATCGGCCTGTTCATGGTCAACTGGCACGATACGACAGGCACCTTGGAGGGCGACTGCCCGTGGCACGACGACCGGGTTTTCGCCGAACTGGTGGCCAAGCGGCTCGACATTCCGCTGCACGTGGTCGACCTCTCGGCCGAATACCGCACGCGGGTGGTCGACTACATGTTCGCCGAGTACGAACGCGGCCGCACGCCCAACCCCGACGTGCTGTGCAACCGCGAAATCAAGTTCGACGTCTTCCTGCGCGAAGCGCTCAAGCTGGGCGCCGACTATGTGGCTACGGGCCACTACTGCCGCAAGGCCGAGGAGACGGATGCCGACGGCACCGTGCACTACAAACTGCTGGCAGGCACCGACCCCAACAAGGACCAGAGCTATTTTCTGTGCCAACTCTCGCAGGAGCAGCTGCGCTACGCTCTCTTCCCGGTAGGCGGTCTGCTCAAACCCGAGGTGCGGCGCATCGCCGAAGAACAGCATCTGGCCACCGCCAAACGCAAGGATTCGCAGGGCATCTGCTTCGTGGGCAAGGTCGATCTTCCGGTTTTCCTGCAACAGAAGCTCGCCGCCAAACCCGGCAACGTACACGAAATACTCCCCTCGTGGCCCAAATTCGCCCGCCGTGCCGCCGTGCCGCAGGACGAACCCACGACCGAAGAACTGGCCGCGCTGGCGGCTCCGTGGCGCTACACCGTGCGCGACGGCAAGAAGATCGGCACCCACAACGGAGCCCACTACTACACCATCGGCCAGCGCAAGGGGCTGGGCATCGGCGGCCGCAAGGAATCACTGTTCATTCTGGCGACCGACGTCGAAGCCAATGCGATCTATGTGGGCGAGGGCGACGCCCACCCGGGGCTGTGGCGTCCGGCGCTGCGCATCGAACCGGGCGAAATCCACTGGCTCGACCCCGCGCGGGCGATCGCGGCAGGCGGCCAAGGGCGGTTTCGGGTACGCATCCGCTACCGCCAGCCGCTGCAAGACGCGACGCTCTACGTCCGCGACGAAGGGGCCTTTCTCCTCTTCGACCAACCCCAGCGCGGCATCGCCCCGGGACAATTCGCCGCGTGGTACGACGGCGACGAACTGGTCGGTTCGGGCGTGATTGCCGAGTAATCCTCTGCCGGACCATGCGCACACCGGGCAAACTTCTGCGGACCGCCATCCTGCTGTCGGTCTTGCTCGCGGCAGCGGCGCCGACGGCTGCTACGGCCCAAGCGCTGGGCATCGCCTACTGCGACGCCGACCATCTGTACGACACCATCCCCTCGCTCTTCTACGACGATACGGACTACACCCCGCAGGGCCGCCTGCGCTGGAACACCCAGCGCTACCGCCGCAAGATAGCCCGGACGGCGGCGCTGGTCGATTCGCTGGGTCTGCCCATCGTGGCGCTGTGGAGCGTGGAGAACGAAGCGGTCGTGCGCGACATCGCGGCAGCCTGCGAAGGTAGCTACGTCTATCTGCACCGCACCCTCAACTCGCTGGACGGCATGGATTTCGCACTGCTCTACTACGGCGACCAGTTTTTCCCGCACTACGTCGAACCGGGCCGCCGCTACCTCTACGTAGAAGGCACCCTGCGACGCCCGGTCGGCCGCGGCCGCATCCGGCGCTTCCGCACCGACACCCTCGGACTGGTGCTGTGCAGCGAACCGCGGATGCTGCGGTGGGTCGTCGGCGACCTGCGCGACGAACGGCCCGGCGCCAAGCTGGTGGCGATGGGCCGCCTGCCGGAGCGAGGACTCGAAAAATACGGCCTGCGTGACGCACACGCCCGGGCCGAACGGGCGGGCCGGGGCAACATCCGCAGCCGCGCGGGCTGGCGTCTGCGCGACCGGATAGCCGTCGACACGGCCCTGCACACCGCCGCGGGCGAAATCTACATCCGCCGCTTCCTGCTCGACGACGCAGCGGCCGCGCCGCTGCCCACCTACGACCGGCGCCGCTACTCGGGCGGCACGAGTTATGCGCTGCCGGTATACGTATATTTGGAATAAGGCTCCGCAACCCGGCATTTTCCGCGGAGATATTCGACACTCATTTGGAAAAACGGAAAAATTTCGTTACATTCGCAATCCCGACAACGAAAAAACAACGAACAACATAGGAAAAAACTTAATTATTAAAGAATTATGGCAGACGTAAAACGGGTCTACACCTTCGGCAACAAAGAAGCCGAAGGAAACGGCAAAATGCGCGAACTGCTCGGCGGCAAGGGTGCCAACTTGGCGGAGATGAACCTCATCGGCATCCCCGTACCCCCGGGCTTCACCATCACCACGGAGGTGTGCACCGAATACTACCAGCACGGCAAGCAGGCCGTCATCGAGATGCTGCGCCCCGAGGTGGAGAAGGCGATGAAGAACATCGAATGCCTGACGGGCATGCGCTTCGGCGACAAGGAGATGCCGCTGCTGGTGTCGGTCCGTTCGGGCGCCCGCGCCTCGATGCCCGGCATGATGGACACGATCCTCAATCTGGGCATGAACGATCAGGCCGTGGAAGCCGTGGCCAAGCGCACGGGCAACCCGCGCTTCGCATGGGACTCGTACCGCCGTTTCGTCCAGATGTACGGCGACGTGGTACTGGGCATGAAACCCGTGTCGAAAGAAGACCACGACCCGTTCGAGGAGATCATCGACGAGCAGAAGAAGAAACGCGGTGTGAAGAACGACACCGATCTGACGACCGACGACCTGAAAGAGCTCGTAAAGAGCTTCAAGGCCGCCGTGAAGAAGCAGACCGGCGAGGAGTTCCCGGCCAATCCGTGGGACCAGTTGTGGGGCGCCATCTGCGCCGTGTTCGGTTCGTGGATGAACGAGCGCGCCATCCTCTACCGCAAGCTCAACAACATCCCCGCCGAATGGGGCACGGCCGTCTCGGTGCAGGCCATGGTCTTCGGCAACATGGGTCAGAACTCGGCCACGGGCGTAGCCTTCTCGCGCGACGCCGCGACGGGCGAGAACATCTTCAACGGCGAATACCTGATCAACGCACAGGGCGAAGACGTGGTAGCCGGCATCCGCACCCCGCAGCAGATCACCGTCGAGGGGTCGAAACGCTGGGCCAAGGCACAGAACATCTCGGAAGAGGAGCGCAAGTCGAAATACCCCTCGCTCGAAGAAGTGATGCCCGAGGTTTACAAGGAGCTGAACGACATCCAGCACCACTTGGAGCAGTACTTCACCGACATGCAGGACATCGAATTCACCATTCAGGACGGCAAACTCTGGATGCTCCAGTGCCGCAACGGCAAACGCACCGGCGCGGCGATGGTCAAGATCGCCATGGACATGCTGCGCGAAGGGCTCATCGACGAGAAGACCGCCGTGCTGCGCTGCGAACCCGCCAAGCTCGATGAGCTGCTCCACCCCGTCTTCGACAAGAAAGCCATTGCCGGGGCGCAGGTCATCACCAAGGGTCTGCCCGCATCGCCGGGCGCCGCCACGGGTCCGGTGGTATTCTTCGCCGACGATGCCGAGAAAGTACTGGCCAAGACGGGTCAGAAAGCGGTGCTGGTGCGCATCGAGACCTCGCCCGAAGACCTCAAGGGCATGCTCGATGCGGCAGGCATCCTGACCGCCCGCGGCGGCATGACCTCCCACGCGGCCGTCGTAGCCCGCGGCATGGGCAAGTGCTGCGTATCGGGCGCCGGCGAGCTGGAAATCGACTACAAAGCCCGCACCATCAAGGTCAACGGCTTCACCGTCAAGGAGGGCGACTGGATTTCGCTCAACGGCTCGACGGGCGAAGTCTACCTCGGTCAGGTAGCCACCAAGGCGGCCGACCTGAGCGGCGACTTCGGCAAACTGATGGAGCTGGCAGGCAAATACTCGGTGCTGAAGGTGCGCGCCAACGCCGACACGCCCAAAGACGCGGCGCAGGCGTTCGAGTTCGGAGCCGAGGGCATCGGTCTCTGCCGCACGGAGCACATGTTCTTCGAGGGCGACCGCATCAAAGCCATCCGCGAAATGATCTTGGCCGACGACGAAGCAGGCCGCCGTGTGGCGCTGGCCAAGCTGCTGCCCATGCAGCGCGGCGACTTCGAGGGGCTGTTCAAGGCGATGAACGGCTACCCGGTGACCGTCCGCCTTTTGGATCCCCCCTTGCACGAGTTCGTGCCCCACGATGAAAAGGGCCAGAAAGAGATGGCCGACGAGATGCACGAACCGCTCGCGAAGATCGTAGCCAAGGTGGAGTCGCTGGCCGAGTTCAACCCGATGCTGGGCCACCGCGGCTGCCGTCTGGGCAACACCTACCCCGAAATCACGGAGATGCAGACCCGCGCCATCATCGAAGCCGCGATGAACGTCAAGGCCGCAGGGGTGCCCGTGCATGTGGAGATCATGGTGCCGCTGGTGGGCAACCACAAGGAGCTGCGCTACCAGAAGAACATCATCGACCGCACGGCCGAACAAGTGTTCACCGAACGCAACGACAAGATCGAATACATGGTCGGCACGATGATCGAGGTGCCGCGCGCCGCCGTGACGGCCAACCAGATCGCCGAAGTGGCCCAGTTCTTCTCGTTCGGCACCAACGACCTGACGCAGATGACCCTCGGCTTCTCGCGCGACGACATCTCGAAGTTCCTGCCCGTCTACTTGGAGAAGGGCATCCTGAAGAACGACCCGTTCCAGATTCTGGACCGCAACGGCGTGGGCCAGCTCATCCGCGAAGCGGTGTTCAAGGGCCGCGGCACGCGCGAAAACCTCAAGTGCGGCATCTGCGGCGAACACGGCGGCGAACCCTCGTCGGTGGAGTTCTGCCACTATGCCGGTCTGAACTACGTGAGCTGCTCGCCCTTCCGTGTGCCCATCGCACGCTTGGCAGCCGCCCACGCAGCGCTCAACCAGAAATAGAGGAACCCCGCTGCATCGAAGAACAGCGTCCGGATACCATGTCGGGCGCTGTTTTTTTGAAGTCGGCACGAGTGTTGCGTGATGGGGAAGTTGTCGAAACTGGCCGTTTGGTCGGCAAAAGTTTGCCGCGCTGGGATTTTTCCATATATTTGGCAAGCAAAGGCACGCAAAGACACTCTATTTGTAAAATATAAAAACAACCGCGAATGAAAAAGATTCTTCTTACGGCCATCGCTGCCCTCTGCATGGCAGGAGCCGTCTCGGCACAGGACAGGGGCAAATGGGCCCTCGGTCCGAAGATCGGCGTCTATACCAACTCGGGCGGCGACGGGGCCATCTTCGGCGTGGGAGCCGTCAGCCGCTACACCATCACGGACGTATGGCGCATCCAGCCCGCCGTGACGTTCCTCTGCAAGAAAAACTGCTCGGTGGACATCAGCGCCGACCTGCAATACCTGTTCCACCCGGCTCGCTTCTGGAAGCTCTATCCGCAGCTGGGTCTGAGCGCCAACGATCTGGGCGACTGGTCGTGCGGCATCAACGTGGGTGCGGGCACCGACTTCTCGATAGCCCGCAACTGGGACCTCACGGCCGGATTCAAATGGATGATCCAGACCCACAAGAACTGGAAGAATCCCATCATCATCAGTCTGGGTGCGACCTACAAGTTCTGACGCCCGGCCGGGAACACCGCAACGGAAACGGGGAGGACCTTTTCGACAAGGTTCTCCCCGTAATTCTTTCAGCGGCGCAGGCTCTACCGCCCCTCGTTGAGACGGATCATCTCGAAAATCTTACGCCCGACAGGCGCATAGGAGTGCCAAGCGGAGCGCTTGACGTCATAGACCAAAGGCCTGCCGCCGGAATATACAACGGCCTGCGGCTCGGTCTCTTCGTCGAAAAAAACACGTACGAGAGCCGCATCGGTCTGCAAGGAATAACGATGTTTCCACAACTTTTTCTCGGGCTCGATATAGAACTTCGACACAGGGCCCGCAAGCACGGTCTCTCCGGAAATGAACCGCACCGAATCGGCCTGTACGGGCTGCGATGCCCGGTAGGTGAAGTTGAGCGTGACGCGCCCCTGCTGCCCTTCCTTATAGGTAAGGTCGAACGTCAGATCGCCCTCGCGCCTGTTCTCGAAAAGGGTGACGGGCAGCGTATGGTAAATGGTCCCGTCGGCATCGGCTTTCGAGACGTAATGGCCGCGGATATTCTGGCCTGCGACCGAAGTGCAGGCCAGAACAAAGGCGGCGAAAAGCAAGAAACGTTTACTCACCGTAGACGATGATCGTATAAACGTTGTAGAGACCCAGATACGACTTGCTCTGGTAATCCACATGGTGGATGCGCGTGATGCCGGCCTCTTTGGCTGCGGCCTCGATGCTTGCATCGCCCACAGCGACAAGACCCAGATAGCCGGTGGCTTCAGCAGTACCTACCTTGTTCGAACCGGCATTGGCCGTCACGGCGATACCGTCCTTGACATCGGTGTAGAGAGCACCCGAGACAGGGGTCTTGACCACACCGCAGCCTGCGCAGAAGAGCGCGGCGCACATGGCAACGAAAATCTTTTTCATAATCCGACTGTTTAGATTGTAAAAAAAAGTTTGCACCGGAAGCGGAAAACTCCCGATGCAAACAAAGGTAGCAAAATAAAGCTAAGGTTGTATCGTTTTCAGCGTGTTTTGTAGTCGCAACGGTACTTTCCCTTGGCGAGATTGAGCAGTTTGCCCTTGAGCAGGTTGCGGCGCAAGGGAGCGACGCGGTCGACGAAAACGCGGCCCTCGGTGTGGTCGTACTCGTGCTGGATGACCCAAGCCTGATAGCCGGTGAACTCCTCGTCGTGGGGCTTCAGCTCCTCGTCGAGGTAGCGCACGCGGATCGACAACGCCCGCGGCACGTCGGCATAGAGCCCGGGAAACGACAGGCACCCCTCGTTGTAGGTCTTGGTCTGCTCGGAATACTCGTAGATTTCGGCGTTGACGAACGCCCGGCGGAAATCGGCGCACGACGGATCGTCCTCGCCCCACGGGGTGGCGTCGACGATGAAGAGCCTGAGGCTCTTGCCGATCTGCGGAGCGGCCAGCCCCACGCCCCCGGCCTCGCCGAGGGTGGCGAACATGTCGCCGATCAGTTTCTTCAGCTCGGGAAAATCGGCCGGAACGGGCTCGCAGGGCTTGCGCAGCACCTCGTCGCCATAGATGACAATGGGATAAATCATTTGCAGGAATCCATGTAACTTTGTAAAATAATCGTGGCGGAAATCTTGTCGACCAGCGCCTTGTCGCGGCGGGCCATCTTGCCGATGCCGCTTTCGAGCATCGCCCGGTGGGCCAGCACCGACGTGAACCGCTCGTCGCAGAAAACCACCTCCTTGCCGGGCCATGCCTGCCGCAGGCGTGCCGCGAGCGGCTCGACGAACCGCCACGTATCGGACGGCGTGCCGTCCATCCGCATAGGCTTGCCCAACACGATGGTACCAACGTCCTCGCGCGAAAAATAGTCTGCGAGCCACTTTTCGAGCTGCCGCGTCTCGACCGTGAGGAGCCCCCCCGCGATCAACCGCAAGGGGTCGCTCACAGCGATGCCCGTGCGCTTGGTACCGTAGTCTATGGCAAGAATGCGCGACAAAATCCAATGAACAATTAATAATAAATAATCAATAATGGACTATTCATCTGAAAATCATTATTCATTATCAACTATTCACTATTCATTGCATATTAAAGGTTCAGCTTCCTGAACAACTTGCGGTACGAGCACTCCTCTTCGACCATGGCGTGCAGGGCCTCGATCTTGACGCGCTCCTGCTCCATCGAATCCCGGTGGCGGACCGTCACGGTGCCGTCCTCGGCGGTCTGGCCGTCGACGGTGATGCAGAACGGCGTGCCGATGGCGTCCTGACGGCGGTAGCGCTTGCCCACCGAATCCTTCTCGTCGTAGGCGACGTTGAAATCGTATTTGAGTTCGTCGACGATCTTCTGCGCGATTTCGGGCATGCCGTCCTTCTTGACCAGCGGCAGCACGGCCGCCTTGACGGGAGCCAGCGCCGCGGGCAGCCGCAGCACCACGCGCGAATCGCCGCCGTCGAGCTGCTCCTCGGTGTAGGCCGCCGACATCACCTGCAAGAACATGCGGTCGACGCCGATCGACGTCTCGACGACATAGGGCACGTAGCTTTCGCCCGTCTCGGGGTCGAAATACTGGATCTTCTTGCCCGAGAACTTCTGGTGGTTGCCCAAGTCGAAGTCGGTGCGCGAATGGATGCCCTCGACCTCCTTGAAACCGAACGGGAAATTGTACTCGATGTCGGTGGCGGCGTTGGCGTAGTGGGCCAGTTTGTCGTGGTCATGGAAACGGTAGTTGCCGTCGCCGAAGCCCAAGGCGCGGTGCCAAGCCATGCGGGTGTTCTTCCACTCGTTCCACCACTCCATTTCGGTGCCGGGGCGCACGAAGAACTGCATCTCCATCTGCTCGAACTCGCGCATGCGGAAGATGAACTGCCGGGCGACGATCTCGTTGCGGAACGCCTTGCCGATCTGCGCGATGCCGAACGGCAGCTTCATGCGGCCGGTCTTCTGCACGTTGAGGAAGTTGACGAAGATGCCCTGCGCCGTTTCGGGCCGCAGGTAGATGGTGCTGGCGCCGTCGGCCGTGGAGCCCATCTGCGTGGAGAACATCAGGTTGAACTGCCGCACCTCGGTCCAGTTGCGCGTGCCCGAAATGGGGCAGACGATTTCGCAGTCGAGGATGATCTGCCGCAGCCCGTCGAGGTCGTTGTCATTCAGCGCATCGGCGAAACGCTTGTGCACGGCGTCGCGCTTGGCGGCAGTCTCCGCCACACGGGGCGAAGTCTCGCGGTACTTGGCTTCGTCGAACTGCTCGCCGAAACGCTTGCGGGCCTTCTCGACCTCTTTTTCGATCTTCTCGTCCTGCTTGGCGAGCCACTCCTCGATCAGGACGTCGGCACGATAGCGCTTCTTCGAATCGCGGTTGTCGATGAGCGGGTCGTTGAAAGCGCCCACATGGCCCGAAGCCTCCCACGTGCGGGGGTGCATGAAGATGGCGGCATCGAGACCCACGATGTTCTCGTGGAGCTTGACCATCGAATCCCACCAGTAGCGCTTGATGTTGTTCTTGAGCTCCACGCCGTTCTGACCGTAGTCGTAGACGGCGCCCAGCCCGTCGTAGATCTCGCTCGACGGGAATACGAAACCGTACTCCTTGCAATGGGCGACCAACTTTTTGAAGAGTTCTTCCTGCGTCATCGTATTATGTGTGTTTTTTTGATTTTTCCGGGAGACAAAAATACAAAATAAAAAACAATAGTCGCCCATAACCGCCGGACTTTTCTTGCACCGCCCGTCGGAAACGGAAAACGCACCGGACGGAATCCGATGCGTTTTCGAGAATGCTAAAACGTTTTAGCTAATCGGCTACCCGCACCGAATCGGCCGGTCGGGGCTTGTCGCCGACGTCGACGAGGCTCTCCTCGGAGACGCCCAACGTACGGTAGTAGGCGTTCAGCTGCGCGACGATGTCGCGGCGTCCGGCGTAGGAAGCCAGATAGTAGAGGTCGCCCAACTCTTCGAGCTTGTCGTCGACGATGGACGAAACCATGTCGCCCTGCACGCCGTCGAACCGCAGGTAATACTCGATGTACTCGATCAGGGTCTGCGCATACTCCTCCAGCAGAGCGTCGCCTTTCTCCACGGCCCCCTCGATGCCCATGGCTCCGGCGGCGTAGTAGGCTTCGAGGAAAGGATAGGTGTTGGTATTGGTGAAGCGGATCTGCGAAGTCGGCAGCCGCTCGAGCCCCAAGTCGAGCAGCTCGACGGCCTCCTCGGCGCGGTCCTGCCGCAACAGCTCCTTGGCCACGCGGGCGAACGCGTCGCGCGCATGGGACGCCGCGAGGTTGTATTGCAAGAAGTAATCGACGTAGACATGGGGGTCGGCCAGATTGCCGTAGCGGAACGTATCGCGCAGCAGCGGCAAGACATAGTCGAGGTCGACGCGGCCGATCTCCCACGGATTGTCCATCGGGGTGAGGATGGGCACGAAGCGATAGGCATAGCCGTCGAACTGGAGATAGTCGAGCAGCCCGAGGTCTTGGAAGATGTAGATCTGCGTCATGTAGATGGGCCGCTTCCAGTCGAAGTTGGCCAGCATGTCGAGAATCATCAGCTGGCTCTTGTCGATGGCGCTCTTGCGCAGGTTGATGTAGACGGTGTCGACCATCCGCTCGCGGTCCTTCTCGGCGACGATGCCCGCAGCCAGCGCGTTCTCCTTGTCGACCGGGATGGCTATGCGCTTGGTGGGGATGTAGTCGGTCTGCGTACCGTCTTCGAGGGTGATCTTGGTGCGCGGGTCGTCGCTGCGGATGAAGTCGACGACCTGCCCGATCTCCACGGCGCGGTCGATGCGGTTGTTGACGGGGATCCAGTCGTTGTTGTAGGTATACTTGCTTTTGGGCAGCGAGAACGGCACGCCTGCGGCGTCGTTGGCCCGGGTCTTCATCTCGTCGATGTACCACTCGCCGCCGAGGTAGGAAGTGTTCATGATCCGCACGTCGGGCCGCACGCCGTAGACCTCCTGATTGTTCCACAGGGGGAAGGTGTCGTTGTCGCCGTAGTTGAGGATGATGCTGTTGGGCAGGGTCGACATGAGGTAGTTCCAGCCGATGTCGCGGGCCATGTAGCGGCCCGAACGGTCGTGGTCGTCCCAGTTCTGAGCGGCAAGAACCGTGGGCACGCCCATACAGACCGCCGCCGCGGCCGCAGCAACGGCCGCGTTGTCGCGCTTGGCGAGCCACGCGATGAAATCGCGCACGGCCAGCACGCCCAGCCCGATCCAGATGCAGAACGCGTAGAACGACCCGGCGTAGACGTAGTCGCGCTCGCGCGGCTCGCCGGGCGAAGAATTGAAGTAGACGACCAGAGCGATGCCCGTCATGATGAAGAGCCACATGACGATCGAGAAATTGCGCTGGTCGCGGTTGAGCTGGTAGACGAGCCCTATGAGCCCGAGGATGAAGGGCAGGAAATAATAGGTGTTGCGGCCGCGGTTTTCGGCAATCTCGCGCGGCAGGTCGTCCTGCGGCCCGAGGAACGCCTCGTCGATGAAACGGATGCCCGAAAGCCAGTTGCCGTCGGTGATGGTGGAAGCCGAAGGCTGGATGTCGCTCTGCCGCCCGACGAAATTCCAGAGGAAGTAACGCCAGTACATGTAGGAGAGCTGGTAGTTGAAGAAATAGCTGAGGTTCTCGCCGAACGTGGGCTCGACGACGGTCTGCAACCCGTAGCCGTCGTCGAAGGTGCGCTTGCGCCCGAAGTCGACGACCTCCTGCCGGAGCGGACGCCCCTGCTCGTCGCGCACGAGCTGCCCGTTGTCGTCGCGCACGTAGTCGGTCTTGGTGCGGTAGGCGGCCCACTGCTTGTAGTCGTTCTCGCTCTTGGAACGGCTCCACATGCGGGGGAAGAGGTGCATGAACTCGGGCGCGTGGGTGTAGCCCGTGATGATGCTGGCAGGCTTGTAGCGGCCGTCCTCGTCGAGGTAGTAGAGGTGCTTCTCCTTGTAGTCGGCGGGCGGCGCCGAATAATAGGCCCCGTAAAGCAGCGGCCGGTCGCCGTACTGGTCGCGGTTGAGCACCGAGAGCAAGGCGTGCGGGTTGTCGGGCTTGTTGGAATTCATCGGCGGGTTGGCCGCGGCGCGGATGGTGACCGACGCGTAGGACGAAAAGCCGACGAGGATCATGGTCACGGAGAGCAGGACGACATTCCAAACGACCTTGCCGCGCTTGTGGGTCAGCCACGAAGCCCAACCCAAGCCGCCGATCAGGGCCAGCGCGAAGAAAGCCATGCCCGAATTGACGGGCAGCCCGAGCGTATTGACGAAGAAGAGGTCGAACATGGCCCCGACGTAGACCGTATAGGGGATGATGATGCCGTTGATCACCGCCAGAATGGCCCCGGCGATCAGGGTGGCGTAGAGCAGTCCGCGCCACGTGACGCTCTGCACGGTGCGGAAGTAATAGATGAAGACCAGCGCGGGGATGGTCAGCAGGTTGAGGATGTGCACGCCGATGGAAAGGCCCATCAAATAGGCGATC
Source organism: Alistipes sp. (assembly GCA_029060215.1). Taxonomy (GTDB): domain Bacteria; phylum Bacteroidota; class Bacteroidia; order Bacteroidales; family Rikenellaceae; genus Alistipes. The sequence goes on along the minus strand of JAIDUK010000012.1, from coordinate 11,190 downwards.
AGCACGATCCAGCGCGAAGCATGGGGACGGTCGGCGTCCTCCTCCCACTTGAGCATGAGCCACACGACCAGCGCGGTGAACATGGACGACAGGGCGTAGACCTCGCCCTCGATGGCCGAAAACCAGAAAGTGTCGGTGAAGGTGTAGGCCAGCGCCCCGACGGCTCCGGCGCCGAGCACGGCCCAGACGTTGGCGACCGTCAGCTCGCGGCCGCCGCGCGTAACGAGCCTGCGGGCGAGGTGGGTGATGGTCCAAAAGAGAAAGAGGATGCAGAAAGCGCTGGCGATGGAATTCATGGCGTTGACGGCCATGCCGACGTACTCGGGGTTGCCGAACGCGAAGAGCGTGGCCAACCGGGCCAACATCATGAATAGCGGCGCTCCGGGCGGATGGCCGACCTCGAGCTTGTAGCTCGTGGCGATGAACTCCGAGCAATCCCACAAGCTCGACACGGGCTCCATGGTCAGCAGATAGACGACGGCCGCCACGGCGAAGACCGCCCAGCCGACGAGGTTGTTCCAACGTTTGAAAAGATCCATATGCGCAATTTCTGTTTGTAGCGGCACTCCGTCCGGCGCCCGGAGACGGGAGGCCGCGGAAGTTCGCAACCGCAAAAGTAATCATTTAACGGAGAATATCAAGGCTTTCGTACGTCCGAGTGCGGAGCGGCCCGGGCGGAAGCGCGAAAAGCCGCATGAAAACGACGGTTTGCAGCCCGCAGCGCCGGGCGCCCGGGCGCCGAAATTTTTCAGATTGGCGGAAAATTGCTAATTTTGTAGAAAATTTCTCCGCCCATGGAACCGAAACTGACGCTTTACAATACCCTCACGCGGCGCAAGGAAGCATTCGAGCCGCTGGTGCCCGGACGCGCAGGCATGTATGTCTGCGGCCCGACGGTCTACGGCGACCCCCACTTGGGGCACGCCCGGCCTGCGGTGACCTTCGACCTGCTGTTCCGCTACCTGAAAGCCTCGGGCTACAAAGTGCGCTACGTCCGCAACATCACGGACGTGGGCCACTTGGAACACGACGCCGACGAGGGCGAAGACAAGATAGCCAAGAAAGCGCGGCTGGAACAGCTCGAACCGATGGAAGTAGCCCACTACTACACCGAACGCTACCACCGCGCCATGGAAGCCCTCAATGTCGAGAGCCCCTCGATCGAACCCCATGCGTCGGGCCACATCATCGAACAGATCGCCTTCGTACAACGCATATTGGACGAAGGGTTCGCCTACGTGTCGAACGGCTCGGTCTACTTCGATGTGGAGAAATACAACGCCAAACACAACTACGGCCGCCTGTCGGGCCGCAATCTGGACGACATCGTGGCCAACACGCGCGAACTGGACGGACAGAGCGACAAACGCCATTCGTACGACTTCGCGCTGTGGAAAAAAGCCTCGCCCGAACACATCATGCGGTGGCCCTCGCCGTGGAGCGACGGATTCCCCGGCTGGCACATGGAATGCTCGGCCATGTCGACCCGCTACTTGGGCGAACGCTTCGACATCCACGGCGGCGGCATGGACCTGATGTTCCCCCACCACGAATGCGAAATCGCCCAATCGACGGCCGCCCTCGGCCACGATTCGGCACGCTATTGGGTGCACAACAACATGATTACGATCAACGGCCAGAAGATGGGCAAGTCGCTGGGCAACTTCATCACGCTGGAAGAACTCTTCACGGGCAGCCACAAACTGCTGGCGCAAGCCTACACGCCGATGACCATCCGCTTCTTCGTGCTGCAAGCCCACTACCGCTCGACGCTCGACTTCTCGAACGAAGCGCTGCAAGCGGCCGAAAAGGGGCTGGACCGCCTGATGAAGGGCATCGAGACGCTGGGCAAGATCAAACCCGCGGCGACCTCGACGGTGGACCCCTCGGAACTGGAGAAGCGCTGCCGTGCGGCGATGGACGACGACCTGAACTCGCCGATGGTCATCTCGGCCCTGTTCGACTGGGTGCGGACGATCAACCAACTGGCCGACGGCACGCAGACGATCACGGCGCCCGACTTGGCGACGCTGACGGCCACGGTACACCGCTATGCGTTCGACATCCTCGGCCTGAAAGACGAAAAAGCCGCCGGGACGGCCGCGGGCCGCGACTATGTGACCCCGCTGGTGGAGATGCTGCTGGCCGAACGCCTGCAAGCCCGCGCCGCCAAGGACTGGGCCGCATCCGACCGCATCCGCGACGGACTGGCCGCAGCCGGCATCCGGGTCAAGGACCGCAAGGACGGCAGCGACTGGGAACTGGAGTAAAGTGAAAAGTAAAAGGTGAAAAGTGAAAGGTGAAGGGTGAAAAGTAACGCATTGTTCATGCAACCGTTTTCCACCTCGCAGCCAACGGCAGACCGGATGAAGAACATTTCGCTTTTCACCTTGCACCCTTAACCTTGAACGAAGTGACAGAATTGAAGTCGGCAGCCACGGAACTGGGCACGGAACGCATCCGCAAACTGCTGCTGCAATACGCCGTTCCGGCGGTCATAGCTATGACCGCGTCGTCGCTCTACAACATGGTCGACAGCATCTTCATCGGCCAGATGGTGGGGCCGCTGGCCATTTCGGGGCTGGCGCTGACCTTCCCGCTGATGAACCTTGCCGCAGCGTTCGGCGCCTTGGTGGGCGTGGGTGCCGCGACGCTCATCTCGATGCGGCTCGGGCAGCGCGACTACGAGACGGCCCAGCGTGTGCTGGGCAACGTGGTGGTGCTCAACGCCATCATCGGCGTGCTGTTCGCGGCCGGAGTGCTGGCCTGTCTCGACCCGATCCTCTACTTTTTCGGCGGCAGCGAGGCGACCGTGGGCTATGCCCACGAATACATGGCCATCATCCTGCTGGGCAACGTCGTGACCCACATGTATCTGGGGCTCAACGCCGTACTGCGGGCCTCGGGCCACCCGAAGCTCTCCATGTACGCGACGATCAACACCGTTGTCATCAACACGATACTCGACGCGCTATTCATCTACGGCTTCGGCTGGGGCATCCGCGGCGCAGCCATCGCCACGGTGCTGGCGCAGGTCGTCTCGCTGGTGTGGCAGTTCCGGATTCTCTCCGACAAAAACGAACTGCTCCACTTCCGACGCGGCATCTACCGGCTCCGCAAACGCATCGTACGCGACATCATGGCCATCGGCATGTCGCCGTTTCTGATGAACCTCGCGGCATGCTTCATCGTCATCCTGATCAACAAGAGCCTGCAACGCTACGGCGGCGACCTGATGATCGGCGCCTACGGAATAGTCAACCGGCTGGGATTCTTCTTCGTGATGATCGTCATGGGGGTCAATCAAGGGATGCAGCCCATTGCGGGCTACAACTTCGGAGCCCGCCAATACGAACGTGTGCTGCGCGTCCTGCGGCTGACGATCATGGGCGCCACGTGCATCACCACCACCGGGTTCCTGATCGGCGAACTCGCCCCGGGACTGGCCGCCTCGCTCTTCACCAAGGACGAGGAACTGATCGGACTGGCCGCCACGGGCATGCGCATCGTCTTCGTCTTCTTCCCGATCATCGGTTTCCAGATGGTCTCGACCAACTTTTTCCAAAGCATCGGCATGGCCGGCAAGGCGGTTTTCTTGTCGCTGTCGCGCCAACTGCTGTTTCTGGTGCCGGGACTGCTCTTTCTGCCCCGGCTCTTCGACACGGCGACCCCGTGGAGCGGCAGCTGGGGCGTGTGGTGCGCCATGCCGCTCTCGGACCTGCTGGCCGCCACGGTCACGTTCTTCATGCTGACGGCCCAACTGCGCAAGTTCCGGGGCATGATGACGGCACGAACCCTCAACGATTCGCACGATGGAGAATAGATTCGCAATCAACATCGGCCGCCAGATCGGCTCCGGCGGCAAATCGGTCGGCGAAGCGCTGGCCCGCCGGCTGGGCGTGAAGCTCTACGACAAGGAACTCATCAACATGGCGGCGCAGGAGAGCGGGCTCTGCCCCGAAATCTTCGAGCAGGCCGACGAAAAGGAAGCGCACAACCGGCTGGCAACCCTGCTGGGCTACCTGCGGGCACCCTTTTTCGGGAGCGACGGCAACAGCTCCGACGTGCTGTCGGGCGATGCGCTGTTCAAAATCCAGAGCGACGTCATCCGCAGCATCGCGGCCCGCGAATCGGCCCTCTTCGTAGGCCGCTGCGCCGACTACATCCTGCGCGACCATCCGCGCTCGCTGAGCATCTTCCTCACGGCCGACGACCCCGACCGCGTGGCGCGCATCTGCGGCCGCACGGGCTGCACCGAAGCCGAAGCCCGCCAGACGATGGCGCGCGGCGACGCCCGCCGGGCCGACTACTACAACTACTACAGCCTGCGCACGTGGGGCGCCGCTGCGTCGTACGACCTCTGCGTGAACACCTCGCGGCTGGGCATCGACGCCACGGCCGAACTGATCCTGCGGTTCGCGGCGCAGAAACTCGATTTGAAAACCGAACTATGATACTTGCCGAACAGATCAAGGAACTCGCGAGCCGCCGGGAAGTGCTGGAACGCTGTCTGGACATCGAACAGAAACGCATCGACCTGCGCAACGAAGAAGAGAAGACGCAGGACCCCGACTTCTGGAACGACCCGGCCGCGGCGCGCGAACAACTGCGCAAGGTGGCGGCCATCAAGGCATGGGTCGAAGACTACGACGCCGTGCGCAAGGACGTCGAAGACTTGGAGCTGATGCCCGACTTCGTGAAGGAGGGGGTGGTGAGCGAAACCGAACTCGACGAGCACTACGCCCGGACGCTGGAACGCATCGAACAACTCGAAATGCGCAACATGCTGCGCCGCGACGAAGACAAACTGGGCGCCATCCTCGACATCAACGCCGGGGCGGGCGGCACCGAAGCCCTCGACTGGGCCTCGATGCTCCTGCGCATGTACACCCGCTGGGGCGAGGCCCACGGCTACAAGGTCAAGGTACTCGACTATCAGGCGGGCGACGAGGTGGGCGTCAAGTCGTGCACGCTGGAGTTCGAGGGCGAATACGCCTACGGCTATCTGAAGAGCGAAAACGGCGTGCACCGCATGGTGCGGCTCTCGCCCTTCAACGCCAACAACAAACGGCAGACGACCTTCGCCTCGGTCTTCGTATCGCCCGCCGTGGACGACACGATCGAAATCACGATCAACCCCTCGGACATCGAATGGGACACCTTCCGCTCGTCGGGCGCGGGCGGGCAGAACGTCAACAAAGTAGAGACGGCCGTGCGTCTGCGCTACCACGGCAAAGACGCCGATACGGGCGAACCGGTGGAATTCCTCATCGAGAACATGGAGACCCGCTCGCAGCTGATGAACCGCGAAAACGCCATGCGCATCCTGCGCTCGAAACTCTACCAGCGCGAACTGGACAAGCGCATGGCCACCCAGCAAGCGCTCGAAGCCTCGAAGAAGAAGATCGAATGGGGTTCGCAGATCCGCTCCTACGTCTTCGACGACCGCCGGGTGAAAGACCACCGCACGGGCTGCCAGACCTCGGCCGTGGAAGCGGTCATGGACGGCGAACTGGACGCTTTCATCAAAGCCTACCTGATGGAATTCGGCGCACAGGCATAACCCTGCAACCTAAAACGACAGCACCATGTACAAGTTCATCCCCATTCTCAAGTCGCCGCTCTGGGGCGGAGAGAAGATCGCCCCCTACAAACGGATGCAGACCGACCGCACGCAGATCGGCGAAAGCTGGGAACTCTCGGGCGTCGAGGGCGATGTCTCGGTAGTGGCCGAAGGGCCCGACGCCGGGAAGACGCTGACCCAACTCATCGACCGCGATCGGGAACGGCTGCTCGGACAAGGCAACTACCAACGTTTCGGCCGCGAATTCCCGCTGCTCATCAAGTTCATCGACGCGCGGCAGGACCTCTCGATTCAGGTGCACCCCGACGACCGGCTGGCATGGGAACGCCACCGCTCGAAAGGCAAGACCGAGATGTGGTATGTCGTGGCGGCCGACGAGGGGGCGCACCTGCGCTCGGGGTTCGCCCGGCAGGTAACTCCGGCCGAATACGAAAAGAGCGTGGCCGACGACACCATCACCGAACTGCTGTCCGACCACGAAGTACGCCCCGGCGACGTCTTTTTCCTGCCGGCGGGCCGCATCCACTCGATAGGCGCAGGCTCGTTCATCGCCGAAATACAGCAGACTTCCAATATCACCTACCGCATCTACGACTTCAACCGCCGCGATGCGCAGGGCAACCTGCGCGAACTGCACACCGAACTGGCCAAGGAAGCGATCGACTACACCGTAGCGGCCGACTACCGCACGCGCTACGAAACCGCCAAGGACCGGCCAGTGGAACTGGTAGCCTGCCCCTACTTCACCACAACGCTCTACGACCTGACCCGGCCCTGCGAAATAGACCTTGCGGCGACCGATTCGTTCCTCGTGGTCATTTGCATCGAGGGCTCCGGCACGCTTACCGACGACCAAGGCAACACCCTGCCCGTCCGCCAAGGCGAAACCGTCCTCGTACCCGCTTCGGCCCGCAGCGTCTCCGTGGAGCCCGAGCAAGGCATCAAGTTCCTGACCAGCCGGATCGATTAACCGGCAACGGGCATTTCGGACCTTTTTTTGCGTGCTGCCATACGAAAGAAACTGAAAGAGCCGTTGTCAAATCAGAAGAAAATACTATTTTTGTACAAAACCGCACCTATGCCATACATGCCTGTTGACAAGTACCGCCTGACGAGTATGGAAGAGCCCACCGACAAGATGCTGGCCCAGCTCATGAAGTCGGCCTGCGCCGAAGCGAACAAACGGGCAGCCGAAGCCGAGCGCGCCTATTTCGCAGAACTCTCGGAACTCGTGGAGAAAACCCGCCGCAACTGGGAAGAACGCAGAGCCGCACAAACCGAATGAGCGCAGCCCGTCAACCCGTCCTGATCGTTATTGCCGGGCCCAACGGCTCGGGGAAGACGACCGTGACCCAACAGATCCTGCGGCACGAATGGATGGAAGGAGCCATCTATATCAACCCCGACCAGATTGCACAAGACAAATTCGGCGACTGGAATTCGGAAGAAGCCGTCCGGCAGTCCATCCACTATTGCGAAGAGCTGCGCGAACAATGTATCCGCGAACGGCAAAGCCTGATTTTCGAGACGGTTCTGTCGCGCGGCGACAAGGTCGAATACATCGAAAAGGCCAAAAAGGCAGGGTTCTTCGTCCGCCTTTTCTTCGTCTGCACGGCATCCCCCATCATCAATGCGGCTCGAATCGCCAAACGGGTCATGGAAGGAGGACATAACGTCCCCATTCCCAAGATCGGGTCCCGCTATCAGGCATCCATCGCCAACTGCTGCATCGCAGCCGGAATAGCCGACCGATGCTACGTATACGACAATTCGGAAGAGGGGTGCGCACCGCGGCTGTTGTTCCGGACAGCCGACGGAGCGCTTGCGAAAACATATGTTCCGCAGATTCCGGAGTGGGCCGAATTCATCCATCGGGCCGTGGCTCTATAGCCCCCCATCCGACATGCCGGCCGTTCGGGCCGGCTTTTTTTATTCGGCAAAGGGCAGATTCCGGAAGATCCACCAAAGGACGATCAAGACGACGTAAGCACGGACGACGCGAGGATGCTGGACGAACCGCAGCCACCCACTGACAGGCGTGCGGAATGTAGTATAACCGACCAAAAAGAGGTACGGGAGCGAGACCGCGAGAAAGGGGTTGCACCTCCACGCCTCGGCCCAATGCCCGTGCAAAAAGGCATGCAGCGCCCGCTGGCTGCCGCAAGCCGGGCAATCCAACCCTGTCAACAACCGGAACGGGCATTTGGGCATCCAGACCGCACCCGCCGGGTCGACGAAATAATAGACGGCCGCGAGCACCCCGAAGAGCACCGCGGCCGCCAACGCTCTATGGCAACCGGAATGGCGCAAAACCCGAATCCGGAAAACGCCTACAACTGGCTGCCGACCACGGCCAATCCGGCCACGCCAACGACCACCAAGACATAGAGGACGATCACCACCAAAGAAGTGATGACGCTGATCCAGCACCATTTGCGGGAATCGGCGGCGGACTGCACGGCCTCGTCGTACTTCCCGGCCGCCCAGAAAGTATCCACCTGCGTGGACTTGATGATGGCCACGATGCCGAACGGCAGGCAGCACAACACGGTAGCCAAAATGGCCCATACCAGATTGTTATCCGGCTTCTGCATGTTTATTTCCATGATATCGAACTATTTGAAATAACGCTTTGCCGAAGACGATGCGTGTGCGTCTGCGGCGCACGGCAAAGATAAGGCAAATTTTATTTGGTTCGACACCGGAGCTGCACTATATTTAACTATAGGCGGCGCTGGGTTCAGATAGGCTGCGTCTCGGTCCGGCTAAAAGCCGGGTTTTATGAATTGGCCGACAGCGAACACAGACATTTCGTTTGCTTTTGCTCTCGGCTTGCACTTTGCGGCAGACAAGCTGCCGCGTAGATAGGCTGCGTCTCGGTCCGGCTAAAAGCCGGGTTTTATGAATTGTGCCGACAGCGAACACAGACATTTCGTTTGCTTTTGCTCTCGGCTTGCACTTTGCGGCAGACAAGCTGCCGCGTAGATAGGCTGCGTCTCGGTCCGGCTAAAAGCCGGGTTTTATGAATTGTGCCGACAGCGAACACAGACATTTCGTTTGCTTTTGCTCTCGGCTTGCGCTATCTTTGCAAACAAATCAACCGCACCGCCGTCATGTCCGCACCCTTAGCCGAACGCCTGCGCCCCCGCACCATCGAAGAATACATCGGGCAGGAACACCTTGTAGGCCCCAACGGCGTATTCCGCAAATTCTTCGAGACGGGCAACGTCCCCTCGTTCATCCTGTGGGGCCCGCCGGGCGTGGGCAAAACGACCCTTGCGAAAATCGTTGCCACGCAGCTGGAACGGCCCTTCTTCACGCTGTCGGCCGTGACGTCGGGGGTCAAGGAAGTGCGCGAAGTGATCGAATCGGCCCGCAAACAACAATTCTTCGACCGCAAACCGCCGTTCCTGTTCATCGACGAAATCCACCGCTTCAACAAATCGCAGCAGGATTCGCTCTTGGGAGCCGTCGAACAAGGCATCGTGACGCTCATCGGCGCCACCACCGAGAACCCCTCGTTCGAGGTGATCTCGCCGCTGCTGAGCCGCTGTCAGGTCTACATTCTGAAATCGCTCGAAGACAAGGACCTGCAAACGCTTCTCGACCGGGCGCTGCGGACCGACTTGGAACTCAAAGAACGGAAAATCGAAGTCAAGGAAACCGCAGCCCTGTTCCGTTTCTCGGGCGGCGATGCGCGCAAACTGCTCAACATCCTCGACATCGTAGTGGGAGCCGCCGACGGCGAAGTAGTCATCACGGACCGATATGTCACCGACTGTCTCCAGCAGAACATAGCCCTCTACGACAAGAACGGCGAACAACACTACGACGTTATTTCGGCCTTCATCAAATCGGTGCGCGGGAGCGACCCCAACGCCGCGGTCTACTACTTGGCGCGGATGCTGGCCGGGGGCGAGGAACCGCGCTTCATAGCCCGGCGGCTGGTCATACTGGCGTCGGAAGACATCGGGCTGGCCAACCCCAACGCCCTGCTGCTGGCCAATGCCTGCTTCGACACGGTCCACAAGATCGGGATGCCCGAAGCCCGCATCACGCTTTCGGAAGCGACCATCTACTTGGCCACCTCGCCCAAGAGCAATTCGGCCTACATGGCCATCAACAAGGCCCTTGCGCAAGTCGAACACGACACGACCAACCGCCCGGTGCCGCTCCACCTGCGCAACGCCCCGACCAAACTGATGAGCGGCGCAGGCTACGGCAAAGGCTACAAATACGCCCACGATTTCGAGGGCCACTTCGCCGAGCAGGAATTCCTGCCCGAAGGGCTCTGCGGTACCAAATTCTACGAACCCGACACACAGAACGCCGCCGAAGCGAAGATCGCCGAACGCATGGCACAACTCTGGAAAGAGAAATATCGATAATACAACCCGAGAACCGCACGCCGGTCCTCGCAAAAAACTTACGGATCATGAAGAAACTTCTTGCCCTCTGGCTCGCCGCGGCGCTGTCGCTGGCCGCAGGCACCGTTTCCGCACAGGAAACGACCGCCGTCATCCCCAAAGAAAAAGGCTGGTGGATAGGCGGCCAAATCGGCTATTGGTATGACGACGGTGAAAATACATATACCATAGCACCCGAAATAGGTTACGACTTCAACAATCATTGGGCCATAGGTACTTCCATAGGTTTTGCAGGTGTGGACGATACCATAGTATTTGAACTGGCCCCTTATGCACGCTGGAAATACTACACTACCGGACGGCTAACTCTTTTTCTCGACGGAGGTCTTGGCGTAGCTTGCGGAGACATAAGCGGATTCCGGATAGGCTTCCAGCCGGGACTAAGCATAAAAATCAACGATCGTTTCAAATTCTTAGCCCACGCAGGATTCTTAGGTTATTGCAATGAATTCTACAATGGTGGCTGGGGGGACGGCTTCGGACTGCGCTTCTCGTCGTCCGACCTGAAGTTCGGATTCTACTACACGTTCTGACCCCGATGAAACGCATCGGCATCATCTCCGACACCCACGGCACGTTCGACGACAAGCTGCGCGAATTCCTGCGCGATGTCGACGAAATTTGGCATGCGGGCGACATCGGGTCGCTCGCGCTGGCCGACGAAATCGCCGCATTCAAACCCCTGCGCGCCGTGTCGGGCAATATCGACGGAGGCCTCACGCGCCGCGTATACCCCGATTTCGCCGCGTTCCGCTGCGAAGAGGTCGAGGTGCTGATGACCCACATAGGCGGCTATCCGCGCCGCTACGACCCGCGGGCCGTAGCCCGCATACAGGCCGTGCGGCCCCAGCTCTTCATCGCCGGCCACTCGCACATCCTCAAGGTCATGTACGACCCGGTCTACCGGTTGTTGGCCGTCAACCCCGGTGCCGCCGGAGAATTCGGGTTCCACCGCGTCCGCACTGCTGTCCGGCTCACCGTCGACGGCTCCGACATGCGCGACATGGAGGTAGGCGAATGGCCCCGCCGCTAAGAGGGCGCTCAACCGGTCCGAAATTTCAAGGGCGGCTCCGGCTGCCCTTTTTCGTCGCCTATCGACAGCCCTCACCCGCTCCCTCACCCTGTCACTTATAAACATCTGACGCTGCAGACGAATAGCCTTCTGAAGATCTCGGTGGT
>JAIDUK010000011.1 GCA_029060215.1 Alistipes sp. | reverse complement strand
CGCCCCGACAGGCTACGAAAGCCCGCCCCCCCCCCCGCGCGCCGCCCTATATATTTAAGGTGAGCCCGGCCGCTAAAACGTTTTAGCAAAACCCGACGCCTACAATCCGAACCGATTTCGCGCGGAAGAGTAACTTTTTGTCAGCAAAAGCGGATTTTCTGCTGAAAATTTTTAACTTTGTCCAAAACAGCTAACCGACCGCAATCATGGCAAAACGGGAACTTTTACTCGGAGACGAAGCCCTCGCACTGGGTGCGCTCCACGCCGGTCTGTCGGGGGTCTACGCCTACCCCGGCACCCCCTCGACCGAAATCACCGAATACATCCAGCTCCATGCGCTCACCGCCCGGCGCGGCATCCACTGCGCATGGTCGGCCAACGAAAAGACCGCCATGGAAGAAGCCTTGGGCATGTCGTTCGCGGGCAAACGGGCGCTGGTCTGCATGAAGCACGTGGGGATGAACGTGGCGGCCGACGCCTTCGTCAACGCGGCCATGACCGGAGCCAACGGCGGTCTGGTGGTCGTGGCGGCCGACGATCCCTCGATGCACTCGTCGCAGAACGAGCAGGATTCGCGTTTCTACGGCAAGTTCGCCGGAGTGCCTGTGTTCGAACCCTCGACCCAGCAGGAGACCTACGACATGGTGCGGGCGGCTTTCGAGCTGTCGGAACGCTACCGCATCCCGGTGCTGATGCGTCTGACCACCCGCATGGCCCATTCGCGCGCCGTAGTGGAGGTGGCCGACGTCCGCGAACAGAACGCCCTGCACTGCCCCGAAGCGGAACAGCAGCGCCAGTGGGTGCTGATGCCCGGCAACTCGCGCGTGCGCTACAAGGCGCTGCTCGACGACAACGCCCGGCTCGAACAGGAAGCCGCCGCGAGCCGCTTCAACACCTGCACCGACGGCCCCGACAAGTCGCTGGGCATCATCGCCTGCGGCATCGCCTACAACTATGTGATGGAAAACTACCCGCAGGGGGCGCCGCACCCGGTGCTGAAGATTTCGCAATACCCCCTGCCTGCGGCGCTGATCCGCCGCATGGCCGCCGAATGCCGCACGCTACTTGTCGCCGAAGAGGGGCAGCCCGTGGTCGAAGAAGCGCTGCGGGGCATCCTGCCTGCTCCGGTGGAGATCCGCGGACGGCTCACGGGCCAGCTGCCCCGCACGGGCGAACTGACGCCCGACAGCGTACGCGCCGCCTTGGGGCTGGCCCCGCTCGAAGCCCATGCGCCGAGCCGAATCGTGGTGCCGCGACCCCCTGCCCTGTGCCAAGGCTGCGGCCACCGCGACATGTACACGGCCCTGACCGAAGTGGTGCGCGACGAATACCCCGAGGCCAAGGTCTTCAGCGACATCGGCTGCTACACCCTCGGCTGGCTGGCGCCGTTCCATGCCATCGACACGGTGGTGGACATGGGGGCGTCGATCACCATGGCCAAGGGAGCCGCCGACGCGGGGCTGCGCCCGGCCATCGCCGTCATCGGCGACTCGACCTTCACCCACTCGGGCATGACGGGGCTGCTCGACGCCGTGAACGAACGAAGCCCCATCACGGTCATCATCTCGGACAACCTGACCACCGGCATGACGGGCGGTCAGGATTCGGCGGGCACCGGACGGCTGGAGCAGATCTGCGCCGGAATAGGCGTCGAAGCGGCCCACATCCGGGTGACGGTGCCGCTGCCCAAGAACCGCGAAGAACTCAAACAGCTCATCCGCGAAGAGATCGCCCACGACGGGGTGTCGGTCATCATCCCCCGCCGCGAGTGCATCCAGACGGCCAAGCGCCACGCCGCGAAAAAATAACCCCCAACACACCCACAGCGACCATGAAAAAGGACATCATACTCTCGGGCGTCGGCGGACAAGGCATCCTCTCGATCGCCACGGTCATCGGCCGCGCCGTATTGGACCAAGGGCTGCAAATCAAGCAGGCCGAAGTGCACGGCATGAGCCAGCGCGGCGGCGACGTACAGTCGAACCTGCGCATATCGTCGGACGAAGTGCGCTCCGACCTGATCCCGCAGGGAGCCGCCGACATCGTCGTCGCGCTCGAACCGATGGAAGCCCTGCGCTACCTGAAGTGGCTGGCGGCCGACGGGTGGATCGTGACCAACACCGTGCCGTTCAAGAACATAGCCGACTATCCGGACGACGAAACGCTCGACCGCGAACTGGCCGCCCGGCCCCGGGTCATCCGGCTCGACGCCGAAGCCATCGCCCGCGAAGCCGCCTCGCCCCGCTCGGCCAACATGGCGCTCTTGGGCGCCGCGGCACCCTTTCTGGAACTGCCGGTCGAGAAACTCGAACAAGGCATCCGCGACATCTTCGCCCGCAAAGGCGAACAGGTGGTCGAACAGAACCTCGCGGCGTTCCGCGCAGGATATGCCCACGCCCAAAAACAAATCGGACGATGAGCACCCTGCCGCTGCCCGCTTCGGCCCTCGGCGAGGTGCTGGAGCGGATGGAGATCGCCGACATCGCGCAGGCGACCATCCGCCAGTCGGGCGACATAGCCCGCATGCTGGAACACGAATCGGGAACCGAATTCCTGCACTTGGAAATGGGGATTCCGGGGCTGCCGCCCCACGCCGTAGGGGTCGAAGCCGAATGCGCGGCCCTGCGCCGGGGCGTGGCGTCGCTCTACCCCAACATGTTCGGCATCCCGGAACTGAAGAACGCCGCGGCGCGGTTCATCCGGGCGTTTCTCGACGTCGAAATAGCCCCCAAGGGGTGCATCCCCACGGTGGGGTCGATGCAAGGCAGCTTCACCACGTTCCTGCTTGCCTCGCAACTCGACCCGCAGAAAGATACCATTCTTTTCATCGACCCGGGATTCCCGGTCCAGCGCAGTCAGGCGGGCCTGCTCGACATCCGCAGCGAATCGTTCGACATCTATGAATACCGGGGCGAAAAACTGGGGCCCAAGGTCGAGAGCTACCTCTCGACGGGCCGCATAGCCGCCATCGTCTACTCCAACCCCAACAATCCGGCGTGGTTCTGCCTGACGGAAGACGAACTGCGCACCCTCGGCGAACTGGCCACACGCTACGACACGGTGGTGCTCGAAGACTTGGCCTACCTCTGCATGGACTTCCGCAAACCGCTGGGGCGCCCCTTCGAGCCGCCCTACCAAGCCACCGTGGCGCGTTATACGGACAACTGGATTCTGATGATTTCGGGCTCGAAGATCTTCAGTTACGCCGGGCAGCGCATAGCCGTCGCAGCCATCTCCGACGCCCTCTACCGCCGCGAATACCCGGCCCTGCGCCAGCGCTACGGCATCGGCCGGCTGGGCGACGCCTACGTACTGGCCATACTCTATGCCGCGTCGTCGGGCACGAGCCACTCGGCGCAGCACGCGCTGGCCGCGATGTTCGACGCAGCGTGCGACGGCCGGCTGGACTTCGTGGCCGAAACCGCCGAATATGCCCGCCGGGCCGCCCAGACCAAGGAGATATTCCGGCGCCACGGATTCCGCATCGTCTACGACAAGGACCGCGACGAAGAAGTGAGCGACGGATTCTTCTACACCGTCGGCTACCCGGGCCTGAGCGGCTCGGAACTGCTGCGCGACCTGCTGCTGCACGGCATCTGCGCCATAGCGCTCTCGCTGACGGGAAGCCGTCAGGAAGGCATCCGCGTCTGCATCTCGCAGATGAACCGCCCCGAACAATTCGACATGCTGGAACAACGTCTGGCCCTTTTCGCCCGAAACCACCCGCTCAAGTAACCGCCGCTATGAAATACACCTCCGCCGCCGAAGCCGTGCGGCTGATCCGCCCGCACGATAGCGTCTACATCCAAGGCAGCACCTCGATACCCGAAACCCTCGTAGCCGCGATGGCTGCCCGCGGCCCCGAACTCGAAGGGGTGAAACTCTACTCGGGATTCGCCGTAGGCCGCACCGACGCCCCCTACTGCCGCCCCGAATACAAAGAGGCCTTTCTGGTGAACAGCCTTTTCGTGGCCAACAACATCCGCCGCTGGCTGGCCGAAGGCTACGGGCAGACGATACCCGCGTTTTTGGGCGAAATCCCGGGGCTGTTCCGCGACGGGACGCTGCCGGTGAACGTGGCGCTGCTGAACGTATCGCCGCCCAACGACGAAGGCTACTGCTCGTACGGCGTATCGGCCGACTTGGCGGTGTCGGCCGTGGAATGCGCCAAGAGGGTCATTGTGCAAGTGAACCCGCACATGCCGTTTTCGTATGGCGACGCGCTGATCCATGTATCGCGCATAGCGGCCGCCGTCGAAGCGGACGACCCGCTGGTGGAAGTCCCCACGGCCGCCCCGACCGAGACGGAGACCCGCATAGGCAACTGCATAGCCGAGCTGATCCCCGACGGAGCGACCCTCCAGATCGGCGTAGGGGGCATTCCCAACGCGGTGCTGGCGGCCCTGAAAGGGCACAAACACTTGGGGCTCCACACCGAAGCGATGACCGACGGGGTGCTCCCGCTGCTGGAAAGCGGCGTGATCGACAACTCGCAGAAGAAGATCCTGCCCGGCACGACGGTCGCGTCGCTGGCGCTGGGCTCGCGCAAACTCTACGACTACATGGACTACCGCAAGGACCTGCTGATGAAAGACGTGGCGTGGACCAACGACCCGTTCCGCATCCGCGAAAACCCGCGCGTGATGGCGATCAACTCGGCCGTAGAGGTGGACCTGACGGGACAGGTGTGCGCCGACTCGGTGGGCGAACGCATCATATCGGGCGTGGGCGGCCAACACGACTTCATGTACGGCGGCGCGCTGTCGGAAGGCGGCAAGACCTTCATAGCCATCCCCTCGGCCACGCCCAAAGGCGAATCGAAGATCCGTGCGCGCCTGAGCCCGGGAGCGGGCGTGGTGACGACCCGCCACATGGTCCAACACATCGTGACCGAATACGGCGTGGCCCACCTGCGGGGCAAGAATCTGGCCCAACGGGCCCGGGCGCTGATCGGAATCGCCCACCCCTCCGTGCGCGAAGAACTCGAACGCGCCGCCTGCGAACGCTTCGGCTACTCGTTCGTACACCTGCGAGAATAGGGACCAAGCAAAAAGATTCTTCCGACGTCCGGGAATAATGTCTCCGGACGTCGGAAGAATTGTTTTATAGCCCCGCTGCTAAAACGTTTTAGCAGCCCTCTTACCTTATGTATATAATCAAGCGCTCCAACCTCGGCTTTTCATCGGAGATTCTTGCCGAACAGAAACGCTTCCGGAAACCGCGCTCCGAGATAAAGAACAAAAATTTATTGATTTTCAATAAAAATAAATTGATTTTCGAATAATAAATCGTACATTTGTCCGTTGACACAAAAGAACGCGCGCCCAGACGCCGCCCGCAAACAGAACGATTTTCTCAAACCACGGACGCTGCCGACCTGCAACTGCCGGGCGAGAAAACCAGCATGCAAACGAAGAAAACCATGATAAAACTGCACGCAATCCACAAAACCTACAACAACGGCTCGCCACTGCACGTACTCAAGGGAATCGATCTGGAAGTGGCGCGCGGCGAACTGGTGTCGATCATGGGCGCCTCGGGCTCGGGCAAATCGACGCTGCTGAACATCCTTGGCATACTGGACAACTACGACAGCGGCGAATACTACTTGGCGGGGCGGCTGATCCGCCGCCTGAACGAAACGCAGGCGGCCGAAGCCCGCAACAACATGATCGGCTACATCTTCCAATCGTTCAACCTGATAAGCTACAAGAACGCGATGGAGAACGTGGCCCTGCCGCTCTACTACCAAGGCGTCCCGCGCCGCAAACGCAACGCACGGGCGCTGGAATACCTCGACCTGCTGGGGCTCCGCGAATGGGCGGCCCACCTGCCCAACGAAATGTCGGGCGGCCAGAAACAACGCGTAGCCATAGCCCGGGCGCTGATCAACGAACCGCAGATCATCCTTGCCGACGAACCGACGGGAGCCCTCGACAGCGCGACGTCGCAAGAAGTGATGAACCTGCTGCGCCGGGTCAACACGCAGATGGGAATGACGATCATCTGCGTGACCCACGAACAAAACATCGCCGACCAAACCGACCGCATCATCCGCCTGCGCGACGGAGTAATCGAGAGCATCGTCCCGACGACCCCGCAACGATGAACCCCGCCACCCGAACCGCCGACCCGGAAACCCG
>JAIDUK010000010.1 GCA_029060215.1 Alistipes sp. | reverse complement strand
GCCGAAGAATCTGTATGGCAGCAAATACAGATTCTTCACTACGTTCAGAATGACAATTTGCTTCTTGTTGTTTTGAATAAAGAAATTTCCGCCCCGATCTCTGAGCTGTAGCAGGCAAAAGAACTAAAAGCATGAGTACTGGGGTAGGGGCGCTTGCGAACCCGCGAATAGGTGCCCGGAGCAGCGTTAGACTTTCCGTAGCAGGCGAAGACAGTCGGAAACAGAGGTTTTCCGCTGCTTTTTGCCGGTACATAAAGCGGCAAACAATAAGAGGAGAAAAACAAGTATGGTGCAGTCGAGAATCTGTTTTCTCCTCTCCATCTCCCGCATCTTAGCCATGCAGGCTGCGTATTATGGGACATGCAAAAAATAATAAAACCTCGTTTTAACAGGGCGTCATTGCGAGGGCCGTCTGGCCCGTGGCAATCCGAACAAGCTCAAAAGCTTCCGGCAAGATATACTTCGCATGGAGCAGAACGATATCTGAGTAAACCTTTGTGTGCTGCATTACTTGCAATGACGAGACTATGCGGGGGTGTTGCATCCTATTGGATGCCTATCTCTTTGTCGTTCTTTTCCTTGGGCATTGTTTTTGGACGGGGCGGGTAAACAATACGGATGAACAAAATCAAACCCCATCTGGCTCTGTTGGCCTGCAATTGCATCTGGGCCATGGATTTTCCTTTCTACAATCTGTTGCTGACCCGTTACATGCACCCGTTGGCATTGGCTGAGGCGTCGTTGATTGCAACGGCATTGATTTCGTTGGTTCCGCTCCTTTGGGAACGGGCCGAACGGGTGGAGAAAGCGGATATCCGGAAATTCTTCGGCGCGGCTCTGTTGATGGGCGTATTCCGCAAACTTTTTCTGATGTACGGTTTGTCCAAAACTTCGCCTATCGACGGCTCGATCATCGATACCATCGTTCCGATTCTCGTATTGTTGCTCTCGGTGTTGCTCGGGTTGGATCGTTTCACCAGATTGAAAGTCGCCGGGCTGTTGTTCGGTATGGCGGGTGCCGTGGCCGTGGTGGTGACCGGACGTTCGTCGGGGCATCTGCATGCGCAGTTCGCGGGCAATGTCCTGATATTCCTTTGTGCCTGCGTTTCGTCGGTCTACATGGTCTGTTTCAAGAAATTGGTGGCGAAGTATCGGGTGACGACCGTCATGCGGTGGCTCTATTGCCTTGCGGCGGTCGTCATGCTGCCGTTCGGAGCCGGACAGTTGGTGCATACGGATTTCGGGACGATGTTCCGCCATGCTCCGGTGCCGACTTTGTGCGTGTTTCTGTTGCAGACCTATCTGCCCAATATCCTGTTCAATTATTCGTTGCGCTTCGTCTCCTCTACCGTGTCGAGCATCTATACCTATCTCCAGCCGGTGGTGGCGATTGCGGCTTCCGTGGCGCTCGGGCTCGGTCGGTTGCATGCCGATACGGTGGTTTTCGCGCTGTTGATATTCCTTGGGGTTGGGATGGTGCTGCGGGCCTATGCCTTGCAGTCCGAACGGGAGGAGCCGATGAAAGTGAATCTGCATTGATCCTCGAAAGGGTATGAAAAAACACCGCCCGATTTTCGAGCGGTGCCCCGAAGGGTGTGAGTTGCGTCAACATCCCAGCACCGGTTC
>JAIDUK010000001.1 GCA_029060215.1 Alistipes sp. | reverse complement strand
CCGAAACGCGCTTGTCAAGAACGAAGTGTAAAAAACGACAGAAAAAAGACAAAAAATGACGGCGCGAAAGAAGAAAAGTAAAACGAAGGAAACGAAAGGGAAAACGAGCTAAAACGATTTAACAAAGCAGCTAAATCGTTTTAAGGAACAACAGGAGACGAGAATGCGACGGAGAAAACAATTATTCTCTATTTATTACTAACTATTCCATTCAACGAGATCTTTGCGCGGGAAAGGGACTTGCGATAACGGACGAGAAAACGGGTGCTTGGGAAAGCCACGACGGTTTGTTCAGATTGCCACGCTCGTTACACTCGCTCGCAATGACAGGGCGGGGCACTGGGCAAAAACAAAAACCGCCGGGAGAAACCCGGCGGCAAAACATAGGCGAAGTGCGGAAAAACTACTTCTTGTCGGCTTTCTCGGCCTGATCGGCGGCGTAGAGCTCGTTGACCTTGGCGAGTACGGCGGGCGTGATGTTGAGCGTAGTATCGGCATCGATGAGCGCCGAAGCGTTGATAATCAACTTGTAGCGACCGTCGGCGTTGATCTGGTCGACGGCCCGCTGCAACAGATCCTGAGCCCGGTTGGTGAAGACGAAATTCTCCTCGTCGAGGGCCTGAGCCTCTTTCTGGGCGGAACTCTGGTAGGAAGCGGCGCGACGCTGTATGCTCTCCTGCTGGGCCTGCGCATCGTTGGTGGTGATCAGCCCCTTCTGGTATTTCTCCTGCAATTTGGCAGCCTCGGCTTGCAGATTCTTCTCGCGCTGGGCCCAGCTGTTCTGAGCCTTCTGGGTCTTCTCCTGAAGAGCGGCGCCCTCCTTCTTGTAGAGGTCGCTCTCGGCCAGAACGGCTTCGACCTGAATGTAGGCGATGTCGTAGGACTTGACCTCGTCGGCCGCACCCTCGGCCGTGGCGGCAGGCTGCGACTTGGGAGCGCAAGCAGTCAAAGCGACCGCGGCGAACAATGCCGAAAAAAAGATCTTTTTCATATGGGAAACTTCTGTTTTGATGAATTATTCTCTGCCTGAAATGCAAAGGTAAAAAAAAATCTTTATTTTTGCCCGTCACCCGGTAAAATTTGAACCCCATGTATGAATACATAAACGGCCCGGTGGCCGAACTGACCCCGACCTATGCGGTGCTCGACGCCGCGGGCGTGGGCTACTATCTGAACATCTCGCTCGAAACCTATGCGGCGCTGGAACACGCCGAACAGGCCAAACTCTACGTACACTATGTTGTACGCGAAGATGCGCAGGTGCTGTACGGATTCGCCACGCGTGCGGAGCGCGAGCTGTTCCGACTGCTGATCGGAGTATCGGGCGTGGGCGGCAACACGGCGCGCACGATCCTGTCGACCTACTCGCCTGCGGACCTGCAAAACATCATCACGACGGGCAACGCGGTGCTGCTGAAGAACGTGAAAGGGCTGGGTCTGAAGACGGCGCAAAAGATCATCGTCGAACTGAGCGGCAAACTGACGGGGCTGGAGCCGGGCGCTGCGCCGCTGTCGGCTGCGAATGCGCAAAGCGAAGAAGCGCTGGCGGCCCTGACGATGCTGGGATTCAACAAATCGGCGGCGGAAAAAGCCCTGCGGGCCGTTCTGCGCACCGCCCCCGGAGCCACCACCGAAGAATTGGTCCGGATGGCTCTCAAAGAACTGTAAATCGGCAGGCCGAAAACTATTTGCGCACGAAGACGGTGGCGGTGCGGGCGGTATTGTAGATCCGGATGCGGGGCCAGCGTGCGCCGTTGTCGTCGATGATGTCGAACGAAAAATGTTCGCCCGACATATCCTGCCGCTCCTGCCCGCCGAAGCGCTTTTCGTCGGTGGAGAGCACGGGGACGTAGTTGCCGGGGCCCTGCACGGGCAGCTCGTAATCGGGAATCGAGGCCGTGGGGTGCCAATTGAAGACGAAGAGCAAAGGCCCGTGCGAAAAGACCATGGTCTTGTTCTGCTCGTCCATCGCGAGGTTCCAAGGATAACCGTCGGAGAGAACCCCGAACTCACGCACCAGCGCAATCATGGCGCGGTCGAAATCGCCCAGCCACGAATAGCGCAGAAATCCGTTGTCGGCCAGCGACCACTGCCGCCGGGCGTGGGCGTAGCTCCAGCCGTTGCCCTCGCGCGGGAAATCGATCCACTCGGGGTGACCGAACTCGTTGCCCATGAAATTGAGGTAGGCCTGCCCGCCCGTAGAGATGGTCATCAGGCGGATCATCTTGTGGAGCGCCATGCCGCGGTCGACGAGCAGGTTGTCGGACGCACGGTCCATGTGGAAATACATCTCCTTGTCCATCAATCTGAAAGCCAGTGTTTTGTCGCCCACGAGCGCCTGATCGTGCGATTCGGCGTAGGCGACCGTCTTGACCTCGGGCAGGCGTCCGGTCATGACCGACCACATCTCCCAGATGTTCCACTCCTCGTCGGGCACCTCCTTGAGGTAGCGGATCCAGAAGTCGGGGATGGCCATTCCCAGCCGGTAGTCGAATCCGATGCCGCCGTCGTCGACGGGGATGCAGATGCCGGGCATGCCGCTGACGTCCTCGGCGATGGTGACGGCCGAGGGGCGGAACTCGTGGACGAGACGGTTGGCGAGCGTCAGATAGGTTATGGCGTCGGTATTGACCCCGGTGTCGAAGAAGCGTTCGCGGCAGTCGAAGTCGACGTAGCCGTGGTGGTGGTAGAGCATCGAAGTGACGCCGTCGAAGCGGAAGCCGTCGAAATGGAATTCGTCGAGCCAGTATTTGACGTTGGAGAGCAGGAAGTGCTGCACCTCGGGCTTGCCGTAGTCGAAGAGCTTGGAATCCCAGTAGGGCTGGTTGCCCGCCTCGCCCGGCAGCGAGTAGTGGCGGTCGGTGCCGTCGAGCTCGTTGATGCCCTCGTTGAGGTTCTTGACGTAGTGGGCGTGCACAAGGTCCATGATGACGGCAAGCCCCAGCTCGTGGGCGCGGCGGATGAGCTCCTTGAGCTCCTCGGGGGTGCCGAACCGCGACGAGGGGGCGAAGAAGCTCGACACGTGGTAGCCGAACGACCCGTAGTAGGGATGCTCGGCGATGGCCATGAGCTGGACGGCGTTGTAACCGTCCCTTTTTATAATAGGTAGGATTTTGTCGGCGAACTCGCGGTAGGTGCCGACCCCCTCGCTCTCCTGAGCCATGCCGACATGGGCTTCGTAGATCAAGAGGTCGCCGATGGCCGATGCGTCGAACGCGTCGCCCTGCCAGTCGAACGGCTCGGCCGGAGCCCAGAACTGGGCCGTATAATTTTTGGTGGCATCGTCCTGCACCACGCGCCGGGCGTAGGCGGGAATGCGGTCCATCCACCCGTTCGGGCCGTGGACATGGAGCTTGTAGAGCGACCCGTGCGTGAGACGGTCGCGGTACATGGCCGCCGGAAAAAAGGCGCTCCAGACCCCTGCGGCATCGCGCTGCATGCGGATTTCGGTGCGCTGCCAGTTGTTGAAGTCGCCGAAGACGAAGACGTCGTACGCACCGGGCAGCCACTCGCGCAGCCACCACCCGTCGAGCGTATCGTCCCACTGCCAGCCGAAATAGCGGTAGCCGTTGGCGTAGTCGGCCAGCGACCCGGCGCTGTCGAGGATCTCGCCGGCCTTGCGGCGGTAACGCTCCCAACGGAGATTCATTTCGGATTCGACGGGCCGGAGCCACTCGTCGCGCTCGACGATGGGCAAGCGAACGGAAGTTTTGTTCATGGCGGAAAGGAGTTTATACAAAAATAAACAAAATTTCGCTATCTTTGTCAACGATGGGCTGCAATTCGGCTGCAATCCGAACGGAACGGTCTCCGGGCTGCGCCATCGACAACCAAACAAACCAAAAACAAGGATCATGTTCAAGCAACCCAAAGGTCTGATTGCCGCGGCCCTCGCCAACATGGGCGAACGCTTCGGCTTCTACATCATGATGGCGATCCTGACCCTCTTCATCTCGGCCAAGTTCGGGCTGGGCGAGGAGACGGCGGGATACATCTATTCGGGCTTCTACGCCTCGATCTACCTGCTCGCGCTGGCGGGCGGCATCATCGCCGACCGTACGAAGAACTACAAGGCCACGATCATGTGGGGCCTTATCGTGATGTCGATCGGCTATCTGATCATCGCCATCCCGACGCCCACGCCGGTGCCCGAGTTCTGGAGCGCCCTGCTGCTGACGTGCTTCGGCCTGCTGGTCATCGCTTTCGGCAACGGTCTGTTCAAAGGCAACCTGCAAGCGCTGGTCGGCCAGATGTACGACAACGAAGAGTTCGCCTCGAAACGCGAATCGGGATTCCAGATCTTCTACATGTTCATCAACATCGGCGGCTTCTTCGCTCCGTGGATCGCCATCGGCGTACGCAACTGGTGGCTCAAGGTCAACAACTTCGACTACAATGCCAAGCTGCCCGAACTGTGCCACGAATATCTTGCGAAAGGCACGCAGATGGCCGGGGAAGGCATGGCCAACCTGACGACCTATGCCAATGCGGCCTATCTGGACGGCCGCGAAGCGAACGACCTGACGCTCTTCTGCAACGAATATCTCGACGTCTTCAACCGCGGGTTCCACTACGCGTTCATGGCGGCCATCGCGATGATGCTGGTGTCGCTGGTCATCTACCTGACCAACCGGGCCAAGTTCCCCGATCCGGCTCAGAAAGAGCGCAAGAGCGACGCCGGGAAACCCTCGGCCGCCGAAATCAAGATGGACGCGCAGGAGATCCGCCAGCGCATACTGGCCCTCTTCGCCGTGTTCGGCGTGGTGATCTTCTTCTGGGTGTCGTTCCACCAGAACGGCTATTCGCTCACCTACTTCGCCCGCGACTATGTGAACCTCGACATCATCAACATCGATCTCGGATTCACGACCATCAAGGGCGCCGAGATCTTCCAATGCGTCAACCCGTTCTTCGTGGTGACCCTCACGCCGCTCGTGATGTGGTTCTTCGGCTGGCTGGACCGCCGGGGCCGGGTGATTTCGACGCCGCTGAAGATTGCGCTCGGAATGGGCATCGCGGCGCTGGCCTATCTGTTCTTGGTGGGCTTCTCGTTCGCCCTGCCGTCGAAGACCGAATTGGCAGGCATGCGCGCCGACGAAGTGCAGGCGATCCTCGTGACGCCGTGGGTGATGATCGGCTTGTATTTTATCCTGACGGTAGCCGAACTCTTCATCTCGCCGCTGGGGCTGGCGTTCGTTTCGAAGGTGGCGCCGCCCCACATGCAGGGCCTGATGCAAGGTTTCTGGCTGGCGGCGACGGCCGTGGGCAACTCGCTGCTGTTCATCGGCGGCTGGCTCTATGTCCACACCCCGATGTGGATCACGTGGGGCGTGTTCGTGGCGGCCTGCGGCCTGTCGATGCTGGTGATGCTGTCGATGGTGAAGTGGCTGGAGCGAGTGACGAAATAGACCGCCGCCCGACCTTCACAGGCTTTCCGGAGCTCCGATGCGGGGCTCCGGAAATTTTGTGCCGCCGCCCTGCCGTCGAAAACCGAACTGGCGGGGATGCGCGCCCTCGGAGTACAGGCGTTCCGTGCGCCGCGGCTGCCCGAATTGCGCTTGGCGCCTTTGGCCGAAGTCGGGCTGCGGCGGCCGCCGTTTTGTGCGATGCGGCGCTGCTTTATTCCGAGGCAATGCAGGGGCAGGGGCAAATAACCTTTCAACTTTCACTTTTTCTTCGTATTTTTGGCCCAACAAAAAACCGGCGACCATGGGTTTCGTACCGTTCACATTCGTAGATTTCATCGACATCCTGCTGGTGGCGCTGATCATGTACTGGATCTACCGCATGACCAAAGGCACCAACGCACCCTACATACTTTCGGGCATCATCGCCATCTACCTGCTCTGGGTGGTGGTGCGGGCGCTCAACATGGAACTGCTGTCGACGATTCTGGGCCAGCTGATCTCGGTGGGAGTGATCGCCCTGATCATCGTGTTCCAACCCGAACTGAGGCACTTTCTCCAGATGATCGGCATCCGGCAGAAACATTTCAACTTCATCACCCGCATCTTCTCGCCGGTCGAAGACACCCCCCGGACCGATGTGGCCCCGATCGTTGCGGCGTGCCGCGAGATGGCCTCGACGAAGACCGGGGCACTGATCGTCATCGGTCTGCAAAGCGACCTTACGCTGATTGCCGAGGGGGGCATCGCCGTGGATGCCAAGGTTTCGCCCGATCTGCTGCAAAACATCTTCTTCAAGAATGCGCCGCTGCACGACGGTGCCGTGCTGATTCAGAACGACCGTGTCATAGCGGCCAAATGTATCCTGCCCGTGACCCAAAGCGACGTGCCCAAATCCTACGGCACGCGCCACCGGGCGGCGCTGGGCATGAGCGAGATCTCCGATGCGGTCATCGTGGTGGTGTCGGAGGAAACGGGCCGCATCTCGGTGGCGCAGGGCGGCCAGCTGCGGCGCGACGTCGACCCGGCCCGCCTGCAACAGATGCTGCAACGCCATCTGGCACCGCCGCCGCGCCGCCGCTCCCGCAAGGAAGTGGTCGAGTAGGGCGGTTTTCGCTGCCGGAAGGTAGGATTTCCGGATAGTTTTTCGTAAATTTGCACGATTATGTATGGCTCCGAAGTCTCCCGGAGACCGGGGCTGCGATTGTTTGCGATGCCGATGAATAGGTTTGCCATATTGCTGCCGGCGCTGGCCGGAGCGCTTCTGGCGGCGGGCTGCGCCGAGGAAGAAGACGTGCTGGGGCGGCAGAAGACCGCCTTCGTCTCGTTTCTGGAGCGGACGCACCAACCCCGGCTGATTCCCGAGGAAGACTACGAACCGGAGAGCCGGGCGGCGGTGTACGCCACGCTGGACAATGCGGTCTACCGCTATATCGACGTCGACACCTACTACGATCCCGACCGCGGGAACTGGCCCGAGGTGACCGAAGAATCGTGGGTGACGCTCACTTTCACGGCCTATCTTTTCACCAATACCGTCATCCGCGGGCTGCCCGACGGCGGGCTGACCGAGAGCAACATTGCATCCGTCACGCAACCTTTCTACACCAACGATCCGTCGTTCGAATCCTACTTCCAGCTCGTGGGCCTGACGCCCGGAGCGTGGGATTTCGGACCCCTGACGGTCGACATGCGCAATCCCGGGATAATAAAAGGGCTCCGTCTTGCGTTACTTGGATGCCGCGAAGGCGACCGGGCGGAGGCCTACATGACCTACAACATGGCCTACGGGGACAAGACGTTCGTCTACTTCATCCCCCGGCAAAGCCCCATCGCTGTATTTTTCAGCGTGGACAAAGTGGAATGAACCAGAACCGAAGAATAGCGATGATGCGTTATATCCGTTTGAGCATGGCCGCCGCCCTCTTGCTGGCGGGCTCGTGCGCCCAAGAAAAATCCGAATCCTACGACCGATTCGAGGACCTGTCGCTCGAAGCATGGATCGCCCGAAACCATCCCGCGCTGAGCGGCAACCGGCAGGAGTTCGGTGCGGCGAGCTATTATATCGACGTGCTCGATGCGGGCGATGCCGGCGCGGCGCCGGTCAACGACACGGTCTGCTGGGTGAAGTTCGACTTCTCGGGCCGCGATCTGGCGTCGAACATCATCCTGACGCGCCGGGCCGCCGAAGCCAAACTGGCGGGGACCTTCACCAAATACACCCACTACGTGCCGTTCTACCGCTATTGCGGGACGGCGAACACGGGGCTGCTGGAAGCGACCTATTTGGCCATGCGCAACGAACAGACGCTGGGCGAAACCTATGTCGACGAGTACAACAGCGAGCATCCCGACCGGCCGATTTCGTCGCAACTGCTGCTGCGCGAAGGGGCGCGGGTGGTGCTCTACTGCCCCTCGCGGATCATCGGCGACATGTCGGGCTCGGGTGGCTACGAGGGCGACGGATCGCTGTCGTCGAGCCGTCCGGTGCGCATCGAGATGACGATCTGCGACACGATCAAGAACCCGCTGGCGGCCGAGGGTACGGCCGTCGATGCGTTTTGCCGCAGCAACGGCGGGCTGCGCATCTACAACGCCTCGGACGAAGCACCGGCAGGCACCGTAGCTCTGCCGACCGACCCGGCCGATCCGAACCATCCCTACCACGACAATGTGACCGAACAATGGGTGAGCGCCTGCGATACGGTGCCGCAACTCTATGTGGACTACCGCTACACGCCCGACAAGCAATTCGACTTCCCCGAACCCTATGCCGTGGGGGTCGAACCCTATGTGGACGCCGGGTCGATGGCAGCGATCGACCGGCGGATCGCCGAAGCGCTCCGCGAACGCTTCCTCGGCGACGATACGGCGGAATATCCCGATGCGAGGACCCTCGAAGCCGATTCGGTGGACATGGAGAAGACGACGAAAATCTGGTACATAACCCGTTTCCTCGACGGATTCGTACTCGACACCAACATCGACGAGGTGAAGGAGATCGTCTATGGCGAGGTGAAGACCGCGGGGACGGCCTACGATGTGTCGAAGAGCGACAACAACCCCATTGCGGCGTGGAACTACGTACTGCCCAAACTCAAGTACGGCCAATGGGCGGCCATCGCCACCGTGTCGACCCACGCCTACGGAGCGCAGGGCCAGCAGGGCGGCACGCAAGGCTCGTCGAGCTACAGCTACTACAACTATCTCAACTATCTGAACTACGCCAACGCCTACTACGGCAGCAGCTACGGCAGCTACTACAACCCCTACTACAGCGGCTACATGGGGGGGCTGTACAACCCCTATTACAATGGGTACGCAGGCGACCTCGGCACGGGCGACAGCGATGAGAGCACGGCCACGACGACGATCATCACGGAAATACAACCGTTCACGCCGCTTGTGTTCCAGATCTATGTAGAACCCAACGAATAGCATGTCATCCTGCCCCGGTCGCCGCGCCGGGGCTTTTTGTAGCGGCTTTTGAGGGTGCGATTGCCGGAGCGGTCTTCGGAGCGCTTGCCGGGGGCGTTGAGGAAGGCGATTTGCTGCCGATGTTCGGCGCGGCGACCCCGGATCGGACGATTTTTCGGCACTTTTTCGGTCGGGAAGTTTGGCGGTTTCATAAATTTGTCGTAACTTAGTTGTGCAGAAGAATCAATCACTTAAATTCTACCGATATGATTATTACTTTCAACGAGCTGCGCCGTATCAAGGACCGGCTGCCCAGCGGCAGTTCGCAGCGCATTGCAGATGAATTGGGTATCGACGTCGAATCCGTCCGCAACTATTTCGGCGGCAAGCACGAAGCCAAGGAATGCGTGGGCGTGCACTTCGAACCCGGACCCGACGGCGGGGTGGTGACGCTCGACGACACGACGATTCTCGACGTGGCGATGCGGATCCTCGGCGAACAGAAGTAAGACCTTGCCCTTGGACCCAAGCAGGGCCGGACCGGGTTCGGACCGTGCCGGGGCGATAGAAGGCAAGCGACATATCTATCTATACGTGCAGCGCAGTTCCGGTTTTTCCGGGGCTGCGCTGAATTGGTATGGATGGTTGATATAGCTTTTGTGCGATGCCCGGTCCTGTTGCCACAAATGGTAACGCAGGGCGTTGCGAGCGCTAAAGAATCTGTTTTCGTATCGTCATCGCGAGGCATCGCAGATGCCGTGGCGATCTGCACAAGAACAACAACCGGGCGGGTATGATTCAAACAAAGATGGTCTGGTTTATTTAGGATGGTCTGGTTTATTCAGATTGCCACGGGCCAAAGGCCCTCGCAATGACGTAGCCGTTGTGCGGTGCCCAGCTTGCGGGAAATAATATTGCGGGGCTGTTCATCTGCGGCGGCTGGGGGCGACGCATCGAAGATGCGGGCCGCCGCAGATGGCAACGCAAGGCGTTGCAAAGAAACCCTACATCTGTCATCGCGAGGAGCTGAAAGAGCTGTATTCGCGGCTGTTATTGTAAAGAGTTGAATGCGTTGAAGAAGCTATTTCCCTTCCGTCGTCGCGAGGAGCCGTAACCGCCGGCGAAGCTGCCCCCCGTCATCGCGAGGCATCGCAGATGCCGTGGCGATCCGAACAAGAACAACGACCGGGCGGGTATGATTCAAGCAAAGATAGTCTGTTTTATTTAGGATGTTCTATTTTATTCAGATTGCCACGCTCATTGCATTCGCTCGCAATGACATTCGGACCGGGAGCAGCGGACACAACGAATAATGAATAACTGACCTCAGACTTCAAAAGAATTATTCTCGATTCATTATCGATTATTCATTTGAAAGATTCTGCCCGAAGAACTGTCTTGGGCTCTGCCAAAATAACACGTTGCGGCGGTGCCCGGGCCGAGAAAACTGTCAGTCGGCTGTCAAATTGGCAGAGTTCGGCGTTTGGTACAACCTTTGAACGGACCAAAGGCGTAAACGCCGATAAATCGGCTCATGTTCATGGGACTTTTCGTTGGACCGGCCGCCGAACCCGTTCGGACGATGCCGGAGCAGCGAATCCCGAAAAGGACCGGGGCCGGACAGAAACGAATTCAAACATCATAAATTACTATGGCAAAGATTATTGGTATCGACCTTGGCACGACGAATTCCTGCGTGTCGGTCATGGAGGGTAACGAGCCCGTTGTTATTCCCAATTCCGAGGGGCACCGCACGACGCCGTCGGTGGTGGCATTCACCGAAAACGGCGAGCGCAAGGTGGGCGATCCCGCCAAGCGTCAGGCGATCACCAACCCCAAGCGTACGGTCTTCTCGATCAAGCGTTTCATGGGCGAGCGTTACGATCAGGTGACCGCCGACATCGAGCGTGCGCCCTACAGCATCGTCAAGGGCGACAACAATACGCCCCGTGTCGATATCGACGGCCGCCAGTACACCCCGCAGGAGATTTCGGCCATCATTCTCCAGAAGATGAAGAAGACGGCCGAGGATTATCTCGGTCAGGAGGTCAACGAAGCGGTCATCACCGTGCCTGCCTACTTCTCCGATTCGCAGCGTCAGGCTACCAAGGAAGCGGGCGAAATCGCCGGTCTGAAGGTGCGCCGCATCATCAACGAGCCGACGGCCGCCGCACTGGCCTACGGTCTGGACAAGAAGGACAGCGACATGAAGATCGCAGTCTACGACCTCGGCGGCGGTACGTTCGATATTTCGATCCTCGAATTGGGCGACGGTGTCTTCGAGGTCAAGTCGACCAACGGCGATACGCACCTCGGCGGCGACGACTTCGACCACGTGCTGATCGACTACATGGCCGAGGCGTTCAAGGCCGAGCATCAGATCGACCTGCGGCAGGACCCCATGGCGTTGCAGCGTTTGAAGGAAGCTGCCGAAAAGGCCAAGATCGAACTTTCGTCTTCGACGACCACGGAGATCAACCTGCCTTACATCATGCCCGTCAACGGCATCCCGCAGCACCTTGTCATGTCGCTCACGCGCGCCAAGTTCGAGCAGCTGTGCGACCACCTGATCCGCAAGACCGTCGAGCCGTGCAAGCTGGCGCTGCGCGACGCTGGGCTGGAGGCTTCGCAGATCGACGAAGTGATTCTCGTCGGCGGTTCGACGCGTATCCCGGCCATCCAGAAGATCGTCGAAGAGTTCTTCGGCAAGGCTCCCAACAAGTCGGTCAACCCCGATGAGGTGGTGGCTATCGGCGCTGCCATTCAGGGCGGTGTGCTCACGGGCGAAGTGAAGGATGTGCTGCTGCTCGACGTTACGCCCCTGTCGCTCGGTATCGAGACCCTCGGCGGCGTGATGACCAAGCTCATCGAAGCCAACACCACCATCCCGACCCGCAAGTCGGAGACGTTCTCCACGGCCGCCGACAACCAGCCGTCGGTCGAAATCAACGTTTGCCAAGGCGAACGCCCGCTGGCCCGCGACAACAAGTCGATCGGCCGCTTCCACCTCGACGGCATCCCGGCCGCTCCGCGCGGCGTGCCGCAGATCGAAGTGACGTTCGACATCGACGCCAACGGTATTCTCAACGTCTCGGCCAAGGACAAGGGCACGGGCAAGGAACAGAAGATCCGCATCGAAGCGTCGTCGGGTCTGACCGAGCAGGAGATCCAGCGCATGCGCGACGAGGCCAAGGCCAACGAAGCCAAGGACAAGGAAGAGAAAGAGCGCATCGACAAGATCAACGCCGCCGATTCCAATATTTTCGCTACGGAAAAACAACTCAAGGAGTACGGCGACAAACTGCCTGCCGACAAGAAATCGGCTATCGAGACGGCTCTCGGCAAACTCAAGGAAGCACACAAGAATGCCGACATCGCCGCTATCGACACGGCCATCACCGAACTCAACGCCGCATGGCAAGCCGCCTCGCAGGACATCTATGCCCAGCAGCAGGCTCAGGGCGCCGCAGGCGCGCAGGGTGCGGGGCAGCAGGCCAATGCAGGCGGGGCGCAGGATTCCGCCGGCAGCAACCAGCCTGAGGACGTAGAGTTCGAGGAAGTGAAGTAAGCATCTCCATTCCCGAACGCGGGGACGGTTTCTCGAGTTCGATTTTCCGGCCTTCGGGTTCGCGGACTTTCGGGGCAGCGCCTGTCCCTGCCTGCCGATACTTTCAGCGCAGTTCCGGTTTTTCCGGGGCTGCGCTGAATTGGTATGGATGGTTGATATAGCTTTTGTGCAGTGCCCGGCCCTGTTGCCATAGATGGCAACGCAGGGCGTTGCGAGCGCTGGCGGAACTGTATTCTCTCCGTCATCGCGAGGCATCGCAGATGCCGTGGCGATCCGAACAAGAACAACGACCGGGCGGTTACGATTGAAACAAAGATGATCTGTTTTATTTAGATTGCCACGCTCGTTGCACTCGCTCGCAATGACAGGGCAGATTCTTTGACGCTACGCATCTTGCGATAACGGACGAGAAAGGGGGCTTGGGAAAGCAACAAGGGTTTGTTCAGATTGCCACGGGCCAAAGGTCCTCGCAATGACGAAAAAGATGCTGCGTACCTTGCAATGACGGGAGAGAAGCTGCACACCTCGCAATGACATCGGGCCGGGAACGCAATGAATGATGAATAGTTAATAATGAATAATTAATTCGCTGAGGGCGGGAACTTCGGGCCGAGGGCGGGAGAGCGCAATGAATAATTAGCTACGGGCCGGGAGCAGCGGATGCGATGAATAATGTATAGTTGGTAATGAATAATCAGTTTCGCCGAGAGCCGCGGAACGTCGGCGAAAAAATTATTCCCTATTCACTATCGATTATTCATTCCTTGAGATGAGGACGATGGGCGGAACGGGTCTTTGTCGAAGGGGCGGGGATCGGCGGGGAATCCGGCTATATGCGATTCATAGTCAACTATTCATCGCTATGATTATGAATTGTGAATTGTTTTTCCTATCTTTGTACGCTATTAGGCTCCGGAGCCGAGAAAATCGGCCTTTTCGCCGCACCGGGCGCGGAGCCGGGGTTGCTCGGTCCGGTACTGGGCTGAAACAAATATGAAATAGGAACAAACAATAACAAATTCGTTTTTACAGATGCAAAGTAAAGGTTTCATCAAACTCATCGCGGCGCTTCTGGCCCTCGCATGCGTTTATCAGCTCTCGTTCACGTTCAAGACGCGCAGCGTAGAGAAGCAGGCGGCCGC
Organism: Alistipes sp.; assembly: GCA_029060215.1. GTDB lineage: Bacteria > Bacteroidota > Bacteroidia > Bacteroidales > Rikenellaceae > Alistipes. The sequence continues at coordinate 13,648 of JAIDUK010000001.1, read as the reverse complement.
CTACGCCCAACAGTTCCCGCTCGAGCGGCAGGCCGAGGCCGAGCAGCATTATCTGGATTCGGTCCAGAACATCTCCGTCTACGACCTCGGGTTCCGGCGCTTCACTTACAAGGAGTGCAAGGAGAAGGAACTGAACCTCGGTCTCGACCTCAAGGGCGGTATGAACGTCATGCTGGAGGTGCAGGTCGAGGATGTCGTCAAGGCATTGGCCGGCGACAGCCAGAACGACCCCGCTTTCATGCAGGCTATAGCCGAGGCCGACGAGGCCATGAAGTCGGGCGATTCCAAGGATTATATCGCCGACTTCGTCAAGGCTTACGAGCGGCAGACCAACGGCGGTTCGCTGGCGGCCATTTTCGTCAGCCCCGACCGCAAGGACATTTCGCTCGAAAGCACCAACGCCGATGTGGAGAAGATCCTCAAGCGCGAGACCGAGGCCGCTATCGCCGCTTCGTTCAACGTGTTGCGCAGCCGCATCGACCACTTCGGCGTCACGCAGCCCAACATCATGCGCCTGCCCAATTCGCACCGCATCCTCGTCGAGCTGCCGGGCGTCAAGGAGCCGCAGCGTGTCCGCGACCTCTTGCAGGGCACCGCGTCGTTGGAGTTCTGGACCACCTACAACGCCAACGAGGTGCTGCCGTCGCTCATGACCGCCGACAAATATCTGCGTTCGGCGTTGGCCGAAGCCGCCGCCCATGGCGAAACCGTCAAGGCCGAGGTCGTCGAGACCAAGCCCGCTGCCGGTGAGACGAACGATCTGATTTCCGAGATCGGCGAGACGGCCGAGGCCGCTCCCGCCGCTTCGAGCCGCTTCGACCGCGCGCAGAACCCGCTCTTCGCCGTGCTCGACCCGGCGTTCGCCGGCGGAGCTGCCGTAGGCGCCGCTTACAAGGCCGACATGGCCGCTGTCGAGGCTTATCTGGCCGATCCCAAGGTCCGCGAGTTCTTCCCCGCCGACATCGAGTTCAAGTGGGGCGTCAAGGGCGACGACAAGATCGACGGCCGCTACTACCTCTATGCCATCCGCGTGGCTACTTCCGACGGGCGGGCTCCGCTCGACGGTTCGGTCATCACCGAGGCCCGCGAGCAGTATGCCGAGCGCGGGGCATCGGCCGTGGTGTCGATGTCCATGAACGCCGAGGGTGCGCAGGAGTGGTCGCGCATGACCAGCGAGAACATCGGCAAGTGCATCGCCATCGTCCTCGACGGTTATGTCTACTCCGCTCCCGTGGTCCGCACCAAGATCGACAAGGGTTCGTCGGAGATTTCGGGCGATTTCACCATTCAGGAGGCGCAGGACCTTGCCAACGTCCTCAGCTCGGGTAAGGTGCCCGCACCCGCCAAGATCATTCAGGACACCGTCGTGGGTCCGTCGCTGGGTCAGGAGTCCATCAACGCAGGTTTGCTGTCGTTCCTCATCGCGTTCGTCCTCGTCCTGCTCTACATGGGTCTCTTCTACAAGACCGCAGGTTGGATGTCCGACATCGCGCTGCTGACCAATGTCTTCCTGCTGATGGGTATTTTGGTGTCGTTCGGCGCCGTGCTGACGCTGCCCGGTATCGCCGGTATCGTGCTCACAATGGGTATGGCTGTCGACGCCAATGTCATCATCTACGAACGTATCAAAGAGGAGCTGCGCGGCGGCAAGAGCCTGTCGCTCTCCATCAAGGACGGTTTCTCGAAGGCTTATTCGGCTATCATCGACGGTAACCTGACGACCATCATCACCGGTATCGTGCTCTTCATCTTCGGCAACGGTCCCGTGCAGGGCTTCGCCACCACGCTGATCATCGGTATCGTCACCTCGTTCCTCTGCGCCGTCTTCATCACGCGCCTGCTGATCGAGTGGATCGTAACCCGGTGGGGCCACATCTCTTTCTCGCGCAAGTGGTCGGAGAACTTCCTCAACAACACCCATATCGATTTCATCGCCAAGCGCAAGATTGCCTACATCGTCACGGCGGTGCTTATCGTCGCTTCGTGCGTGTCGTTCTTCGTGCGCGGGTTGAACCTCGGCGCCGAGTTCACGGGCGGCCGTGCCTATGTGGTGCGCTTCGACAAAGCCGTGTCGGCCGAGGAGGTGCGCGGCCGCATCGAGCAGGCTTTCGGCGCTCAGGCCGATGCCGACGCCGCTTCGGTCAGCTCCGAAGTGAAGCAGTACGGCAACGAAAACCAGATGCGCATCGTCACGCAGTACCGTTTCGACGACACGTCGGACGAGGCTACGGACGAGGTCGAGCGCATCATCTACGATGCCGTGGCGCCGCTCTACTCCTACGACATCACCTTCGAGCAGTTCCGCAACACGCAGACCGACGTCAACGGTATTCTGAACGCCGACAAGATCGGCCCCTCGATCGCCAAGGACATGACGTGGAACGCCATCTATTCGGTGCTCTTCTCGCTCATCGCCATCGGGCTCTACATCACCTTCCGGTTCAAGCGGTGGCAGTGGGCTTCGGGCGCTACGCTGGCGTTGGCTGTCAATGCGCTCTTCATTATCGGCGTCTTCTCGATGTTCTACGGGCTCATGCCGTTCAACCTCGAGGTCAATCAGGCGTTCATCGCTGCGATCCTCACCATCATCGGCTACGCCATCAACGACACGGTGGTGGTCTTCGACCGCATCCGCGAGTTCTTGGGCCTCTATCCCAAGCGGTCGTTGCGCGAGAATGTCAACAACGCCATCAACTCGACCCTGTCGCGTACGATCAACACCTCGGGCACCACGCTCGTGACGCTGCTGGCCATCTTCTTCTTCGGCGGCGAGACCATCCGCGGCTTCATCTTCGCGCTGATCATCGGCGTGGTGGTAGGTACCGCCGCCACGATCTTCGTCGCGACCCCCGTAGCGTTCGACTTCATGAACAAGTTCGACAAGAAGAAAGAAGCGAAATAAATGATTCATTGCGATCAGATTTAAATTGGTGAGGCGCATCCGGGAGCGATCCCGGATGCGCTGTTTTTTGAGGGGTGCCGCGGCATTTTTTGCAGGCCGGGTTTGGCGGTGCGGGCGGATTGCATTATCTTCGCAGAAAAGTTTCGTTGACCATATGGAGAAGTTTGCGGTCTGGCTGCGGCGCTACGTTTCGCCGGTGTTTCTGGCGCTGTTCGTCGCGGCGTTCATATTCTGGTATATCGCCAAGCTCAATTATACGTACAGCACCCATCTGGGCGTGCGCGTCGAGGTTGACGGCGTCCCGTTCGAGGTCGATTGCGTCGTGCAGGGCGTCGGCACCAACCTGTTCGGTTACAAGGTCTACATGAACAAGACGCTGCGCATCCCGCTTTCGGCCCTCAAGTACAAGCCCTCGCGCGAAGAGGGCCACGAGGGGAAGATCATCCTCGATTCCAAGTCGTTGATGAATGCCATCGCCGTGCAGTTGAGCGACATCAAGGTGCTCTCGGTCGACGGGGTTTCGGAGATCGACAAGCCGCAGAAGCGATGATCCGCGTCGGGATTACGGGGGGCATCGGCAGCGGCAAGAGCACCGTCTGCAAGTTGTTGGCCGACAAGGGGGTGGCCGTGTACGATTCGGACGCTGCCGCGCGGAGGCTCATGGAGGAGGATGCGTCGTTGCGCGAGGGGCTTGTCGCGCGGTTCGGCCGGGCTGTTTTTGACGGCGGCAGGCTCGACCGGAAATATCTGGCCGGGGCGGTCTTCGGCGATGCGGCCGCGCTGGCCGACCTCAATGCGTTGGTCCACCCGGTCGTCAGGGCCGATTTCGAGACTTGGGCAGCCCGGCAGACGGGTGATTATGTCGTGTTGGAGAGCGCCATCCTCTTCGAGTCGGGGTTCGATGCGGCGGTCGACCGCACGGTGGCCGTGCTGGCGCCCGCCGAAGTGCGGGTGGCGCGGGTATGCCGTCGCGACGGCAGCACTCCCGAAGCGGTGCGGCAGCGCATGGCGGCGCAGGCCGACGACGAGATGCTGTGCCGCCGGGCCGATTTCACGTTGGTCAACATCGTGGAGGATGAACTGGCCGCCGCGGTTGACGACCTCGACCGCCGGTTGCGCCGCCCCGACAAAACCGAACAGCCATGACATTCGATTTTTCGCGCCCCTGCGTGATGGCGATTCTCAACGCCACGCCCGATTCGTTCTACGCCGACAGCCGCACGTCCGATACGACGGCTATCGAACGGCGTGTGAAGGAGTGTCTGGACGAGGGTGCCGACCTGATCGACATCGGCGGCTATTCTTCGCGTCCGGGAGCCGACGAGGTGACGCCCGACGAGGAGTGGCGGCGCGTGGAGAGGGCGCTCGGCACGGTGCGGCGGCTGGCACCGCACATGCCCGTGTCGGTCGATACGTTCCGGGCTTCGGTGGTCGAGCGGGCCGTCGGGCGGTTCGGCGAGGTGATCGTCAACGACATTTCGGCCGGGGAGCTGGACCCTGCCATGGCGGCCACCGTGGCGCGGTTGGGCTTACCTTATATAATAATGCACATGAAGGGCACCCCGCAGACCATGCAGTCGCTGACCGACTACCGCTGCGACATCGTGACCGAGGTGTGCGATTATTTCCGGCGCCGGACGGGGGAGTTGACGGCCGCGGGCATCCGTCCCGAAAAGATCGTCCTCGACCCCGGATTCGGATTTGCCAAGACCCTCGAGCAGAACTACGAATTGCTGGCCGGACTGCACCGGCTGTGCGCGCTGGGTTTCCCGGTGTTGGCGGGGGTCTCGCGCAAGTCGATGATATACAAGCTGCTCGATGCTTCGCCTGCCGACGCGCTGGCCGGAACGGTGGCCCTCGGCTGGGAGGCGCTGCGGCAGGGTGCCACGGTGCTGCGGGTGCACGATGTGCGCGAAGCGGCCGATACGCTCCGGATTTTCGGAGCATACGAACGAAATAGAAAAGAACCATGAAAGAGGAAAACACCACCAAGAATCCGGCGGAGAACTCCGCCGAAACCGCTGCGGCGGGTACTGCGGCGCGCAGGCGCCGCTCGCGCCGGCGTCCGTCCGGACAATCGAACGAAACGGGAGCCCGCCCCAGCGGTGCGCAGAACGCAGAGCCGGGCCGGCAGAACAACGGGCAGGCCGGCAACGCCCCGCAGGCTGGGCGGCCGGCGACACCGAAAGGAACCCGCAACCCGGCGAACGCTTCGCAAAAGGCGCAGCCGAACGGAGCGCACACCCGGCAGAACAACGGGCGGCCGAACCGCTCTGCGAACGGCGCGGGGCAGGGTGCCCGGCAGGCTGGCAAGGCGGCCCGGAAGCCGCACGAAAGCCGCAGCGGGGGCGGCCATGCACTTCGGCTGCTGACGGTCATCGTCGGCGCGGCGCTGGTTTTTGTCGCGGCCTCGGCGATCGAACGCTGGCGCGAAGCCCGGCAGGTGCGCAGCGTCATGCAACTTGTCTACGAAGAACTGAAGCACGACCGGGAACTGACGGCGACGATCTGCTGCGAACTCGCGCGCGACCGCCGCGGAATCGCCCTGTTGCGCGAAGCTGGCGGCGACTGCCGACGGATTCCGGCCGATTCGCTGGAAAAATACCGCTTCGCCACGGAGCGTCCGGCCGACTGCGTTCCTCAGCGCGCGGCGCTGGAACTGCTGCGTTCGTCGGGCACGATGGCCCGTGTGGGCGACAACCGGCTGCTGCTCGAAGTGCTGGAATGCTATGCGCTCGTGGAGCGGTTCTGTGCGGAAACGGAAAGATACAACAGATTGAAAACAAGATTGTTGCGTGATATTTCCGCCGAAGCTAAGGCCGGAACGGCTGCGGACGAATGGCGGGCGGTGACCGCCGACCCGGCCTGCGCCGCATTCATGCAGGCGACGGATGACTGCTCCGGGCCGGAGATATCGGGCGAGGAGCTCGCAGCGCGCATCGACCGGGTGCTCGGCCTGCTCGGCGAAAAATACGGAGCGGGCCGATGATCCGGGCCACCGACATCCGCAAACGCTTCGGCGAACTGGAGGTGCTCGGCGGGGTGTCGCTCCATGTGGCGCGCGGCGAAGTGGTCTCGATCGTGGGGGCCAGCGGCGCGGGCAAGACGACCCTGCTGCAAATTCTGGGCACGCTCTCGCGCCCCGACGCCGGGCGGCTTCTGATCGACGGACGCGATCCTTTTGCGCTGGGCGACAAGGAGTTGTCGCAATTCCGCAACCAACGCATAGGCTTCGTTTTCCAGTTCCACCATCTGCTGCCCGAATTCACGGCTTTCGAGAATGTCTGCATCCCGGGTTTCATCGGGCGCCGTCCGCGGGCCGAAGTCGAACGGCAGGCCGGCGAGCTGCTGGCTCTGATGGGGCTTTCGGGCCGCCGCGACCACAAACCCGGCCAGCTCTCGGGCGGCGAACAACAACGCGTAGCCATTGCCCGGGCGCTTGTCAACTCGCCCTCGGTGCTGCTGGCCGACGAACCGTCGGGCAACCTCGATTCGCGCAACCGCGACGAGATCCACCGCCTGTTCTTCGAACTGCGCGACAAGCTGGGGCAGACCACCGTCATAGTGACCCACGACGAGGGGCTGGCCGCGATGGCCGACCGCAAGATCGTGATGTCCGACGGCCAGATTCTCTGAGACATGGCCGACGACCTGCGCGACCTGCTCGAACGGCTCCACGACCGTTACAACCGTCCCGAATTCATCGACGACGACCCGATTTCGGTGCCCCACCGCTTCACCGACCCGGCCGACCGCGAGGTGGCGGGATTCCTTGCGGCGACCATCGCGTGGGGCAACCGCAAGGCGATCGTGCGCAGCGGCCACCGGATGATGCGCCTGATGGACCATGCTCCGGCCGACTTCGTGCGCCATGCTTCGGACCGCGAACTGGCGCAGCTCGACGGCTATGTCCACCGCATGTTCAACGGCGGCGACCTGCGCGATTTCGTGCTGGCGCTTCGCCGTATGGAGCAACGCCACGGAGGGTTGGGCGCCTTTTTCGAGAGCCGCTACGAAGCGACGGGCTCGATGCCGCAGGCGCTGGCCGAATTCCGGCACGAATTTTTCGCAGGGCCCCATGCGTTGCGCTGCGAGAAACACCTTTCGGCCATAGCCAAGGGCGCCGCGTGCAAACGGCTGTGCATGTACCTGCGGTGGATGGTGCGCCGCGACGACCGGGGCGTGGACTTCGGCGAATGGCGGAAAATCCCGATGTCGGCCCTCTATCTGCCGCTCGATGTCCATACGGGCGAGGTGGGGCGTGCGCTGGGGCTGTTCACCCGCCGCCAGAACGATTGGCGGGCTGTGGAAGAAGTCACCGCGGCGCTGCGGGCGTTCGACCCCGGCGACCCTGTGAGGTTCGATTTCGCCCTTTTCGGCGCTGGAATAGACAGAGAGAATTGAGTTGTGGCATCGTTTCGGTTCAAACAATTCGCTGTGCGGCAGGAACTCAGCCCGATGAAAGTCGGGACGGACGGGGTATTGCTGGGGGCATGGGCCACGGTGCGGGCGTCGGACCGGCGGATGCTCGACATCGGCACCGGGACGGGGCTTATAGCCTTGATGCTGGCCCAGCGGGCTCCGCAGGCACGGATCGCGGGGATCGACATCGACGAGGTGGCCGAAGCGCGCGCCAATGCCGATGCGTCGCCGTGGGGCGGGCGGATCGAGATGGTGCGCCGGCCTGTGCAGACTTTCGCTCCGGACGAGAGGTTCGACCTGATAGTCTCCAATCCGCCGTTTTTCGACGGTACGCTTCCTTGTCCCGATGCGGGGCGTACGGCGGCCCGTCATGCTGTGCGGCTCACCTTCGAGGAGCTGCGCGATGCCGCCGTGCGGCTGTTGGCTCCCGAGGGGCGTTTCGCCGTGGTGCTTCCGACCGGTGCGGCCGTTCGGTTCATAGCGCTCTGCTGCGGGGAGCTCGACCTTGTCCGCCGCACCGACGTGCGCACGACACCCCGGCGCCCGGCCAAACGTACGTTGCTCGAATTCAGCCCTTCGCGCCCCGGTGCCACGCCTGCGGTCGAATGGTCGGAACTGACGCTCGGCACGGGGCAGCACGAATGCTACACGCCCGAATACCGGGCGTTGACGCGCGATTTCTACCTCAAATTTTGACTGCTTGCGAAAAATATTTATATTTGAAAATAAAAATTTGCCGATTATGAAATACCTGTCGTTGGCTCTGGCCCTCTTTTTCGGTGCCGCCGTTTGGGCGCAGAATCCTTACGTCGCCTTGCTCGGTGCGAGCGAGGGTGCCCAAGGTGCGGCCGTCTCCGCTCCCCGCACCACGCTGGCGGTCGATGTGGTGGCCGAGTGCGACCGGACCCTTGCCGGGCCCTACGCACGTTTCGCGCAGAAGTATCTGGGGGTGCGCGCTCCCATGACCGACAAGGTCGTGTGGACGATCCGCCGTGCGTCGGTGGCGCTGCTGCCGCCGGACGGACTCTTCGGAACCGCGGCTCCGGCGTCGTCGGAACAACATACGGTGCCCCATGCCGTGTCGCAGGACGAATTCACCCGCATCCAGCCCGACAAGGTGGCGATGGGGGTGCAGTCGCTCGAAGATGCGGCGCGCAGTGCGGCCAACACCATCTTCTCGCTGCGGCGCCACCGCATCGAACTCATCACGGGCGATGCGGGCGAGAACGTTTTCGGCGAGGGGCTCAAGGCCGCGCTCGACGAAATAGCCCGGCTCGAACAAGCCTATCTCGAACTCTTTTTCGGCAAACATGTGGTGACGACCGACAGCCGCCGCTATGTGGTCTACCCCCAGTCGGACAAGATGCAGTATATCGTCTGCCGGTTCAGTTCGGTGGACGGTCTGCTGCCCGAAAGCGACCTGTCGGGCGACATGGTGCTGTTGCAGATAACCCCTTCGGGTCTGGCGATCACGGGGCTTGAGGAGGCTGCCTACAAGGATCCCTATGTGGCTTGCCGGGTTGCCGATCTGTCGGTCTGCACGGTCAGCTGCTCGGGCCGCGAATGCGCGCGTGCGGTGCTGCCGCTCTTCGAGTTCGGCAAGACGGTGCGGGCGGCGCTTCCCCGCCGCAAATAGTCCGATGGAGCCTACTTCCCGGATGGTGGCACTGCTGGCTGCCCTGCGGCGCGAACGCAACGGAGCCGTGGCGTCGGAGATGCGTGTTTTCGGCGCTCCCTGCGGTCTGAACCTCGGAGTGAGCCTGCCTACGGTGCGGACGATCGCCCGGGCGGAGCTTTCCGACCATGCTTTTGCCCGTTTTCTGCTGAAACAGGACGTACGCGAACTGCGGCTCGCGGCGTTCCACATAGCCTGTCCCGAACGACTTTCAACCGAAGAACTGCCCGAATGGGCCGCGGGGATCGTCAACTCCGAACTGGCGGATGAAGCCGCTTTTGCGCTGCTGAGCCGGGCGGCGATTCTGCCGCAGCTGTTCGACGAATGGGTGTGCGCGGACGAACCGCTGCGGGTCTATGCCGCTTTGATGGCGGCCGCCCGTGCTGCGGAGATCCGGGCGGAGTGGGTCGACCCGGCGCTTGCGGCGCTCCGGCGTATAGCCGCAGCGGTCGAAGACGGGAAAAAACCGGCCTATGCGGCCCGTCTGACGGCACAGGGCGCGGTGGCGCTGCTGTCCGCTATCGGGCAGCGCGACGAAAAAAACCGGCAGGCGGTACTCCGCGCAGCCGGTTCCGGGGGCGATAGCCCGGCCGAACGTTTTGTGAGGGACGAACTGGCGTGGCGTCTTTAACTCTGCTCGACGCGCTCGCTCTTTTCCAACTGCTCCAACACCCTGACCAACTCCTCGTACCCGATCATGCCGGAACGCCGCCAGAGAATCTCGCCCCGGCGGAAGAAGATGAGCGTGGGAACCGATGCTATGCGATAACGGTCGGTGAATGAAGCCGTCTGGCGGTCGTCGACGTCGATCTTATAGACGTCGGCCCGGCCGTTCATCTGCTCCTTGAAACGGTCGATGACGGGGTGCATCATTCTGCAAGGCCCGCACCAGCTGGCGAAAAAATCGACCAACGTGAGCGCATCGCGCCAGATAATCTTGTCCAAATCCTGCATGGTAGTAAAAGTTGATTATTAACTATATATTATTCGTTGTGTCCGTTGCTCTCGGCCCGATGTCATTGCGAGGTGTGCAGCTTCTCTCCCGTCATTGCAAGGTACGCAGCATCTTTTTCGTCATTGCGAGGACCTTTGGCCCGTGGCAATCTGAACAAACCCTTGTTGCTTTCCCAAGCCCCCTTTCTCGTCCGTTATCGCAAGGTGCACAGCGTCATCCGCCCCGTCATTGCGAACGAGTATAACGAGCGTGGCAATCTGAATAAAACAGAACACCCTAAATAAAACAGACCATCTTTGCTTGAATCATATCCGCCCGGTCGTTGTTTTTGTGCAGATCGCCACGGCATCTGCGATGCCTCGCAATGACGGGGGGGCAGCTTCGCCAACGTTTGCAACTTTTCACGACGCTGAACAGAATACAGCTCCGTCAACTCTTTCAACTCCTCGCGAATGACGGAGAGGGAAAATAGTTTTTCAACGCTCGATGCCGGACGAAGGATTGCTTGCAACGCCTTGCGTTGCCATCTGCGGCGGCCCGCATCTTCGATGCGTCCGGCCCCAGCCGCCGCAGATGAATAGCCTCGCCATGTCATCTCCCGCAAACCAGACAAACACGCAAAGGCTATGTATCGCAAGGTGCGCAGTGCCAAAGAATCTACCGTCATTCTTGTCATTCTGAGCGTAGCGAAGAATCTATTCATCGTTCCGCTGAACTTGCCCCTTGCTTTTCTCTGAATGCCGGTGTTCCCTATCGGTTATTGAGCGGTTTTTTCCTGAATTTTCAGTTCATCTCCGCCCAAGTCATGGCGGCATGTTTTTTTCCGGAGAGTTCTTTTTCGACGTAGCTGATGGTGCGGCGCAACCCCTCGACCAAGGGGGTGCGGGGCGACCAGTCCAGCTCGCGGCGTGCGGCCGAGATGTCGGGAGCGCGCCGCGGAACGTCGTCGGTACGGGCGGGAAGGTGGACGATGCGCGACCGGCTGCCGGTCAATGCGACGATCTTTTCGGCGAGCGTGCGGATCGCGACCTCGTGGTTGTTGCCCAAGTCGAGGGTCCGGGCGTATTCGGCGGCCGGAGCTTCCATGAAGCGTATCAGCCCCTCGGCCATGTCCTCGATCCAGCAGAAAGCACGGGTCTGCTCGCCGTTGCCGTTGACGGCGATGTCGCGGTTCTGCAACGCGGCGGCGATCATCTTCATGACCACGCGCTGGTCCATGATGTCGGCGCCGGGGCCGTAGGTGTTGAAGATGCGGGCTATGCGCGTGTCGACGTTGTACTCCTCGCGGTAGGCCCGGTGGAGCGCTTCGGCCGCCATCTTGCCCTCGGCCAAAATGCGGTGCGTGGAACAGCCGTCGCGGCCCGCGCCGCCCGATGTGCGGCGGTCGGTGTCGTAAACGCCGCCCGACGACCCGAAAAGCACGCGCGCATGCTCGGTCCGGGCCGTATCGAGGGCGTTGACCGACCCGATGATGCCGGTTTTGAGCGACTCGACGGGCAGCGCCTTGTTGTAGCGCACCATCGAAGGCGAGGCCATGTTGTAGATTTCGTCGCAGCGGATGCCGAAGGGACTGACGATGTTGTGGCGTACGAAATGGAACGAGGGGTGCTGCAAAGCCCCCCGCAGCAGCGGCGAATCGGCCGCGTCGCGAATATCTACGCAGTAAACCTCGTGGCCCGCTTCCAGCAGGCGCAGACACAGATGGGTGCCGATGAAACCCGCTCCTCCCAGTATGACGACTCTTTTTTGCATCGCTTGCTCCTTTTTTGGCGGAGCAGGAGCAAAATCTATTCCATAAAGAGTGCCCGCGGCAATTCGCCGATGTGGTTGATGAGGACGACCTCGATGCCCCGGGGCCGTTTGATGTTGCGGGCCAGATAGCCCGAGACGATGATGCGGCGGAATCCGAGCCGGGCCGCCTCGCCGATGCGTTGTTCGGTGCGGGGCGCGGGGCGCACTTCGCCCGAAAGACCGATTTCGCCCGCGCAGCAGATGCCCTCGCTCACGGGACGGTCGTAGTACGACGAGACGACGGCCGCGACCACGGCCAGATCGAGCCCCGGGTCGGCGACCTTGAATCCGCCCGCGAAGTTGAGAAAGACGTCTTTCTGGAACATTTTGAGCCCGATGCGCTTCTCGACCACGGCCAGCAGCATGCTCATGCGGCGTCCGTCGAAGCCGGTGGCGGTGCGTTGGGGAGTGCCGTAGGCGGCACCGCCTACCAAGGCCTGCACCTCGATCAGGTAGGGCCTTACGCCGTCGGCCGCAGCACCCACGGCAATGCCGCTGAGGGCTTCTTCGTAGTGGGTCAGCAGGATTTCCGAGGGGTTGTCGACCCCGCGCAGCCCGTCGTCGAGCATCTCGAAGACCCCGATTTCGTAGGTGGCGCCGAAACGGTTTTTAATGCCGCGCAGAATGCGGTAGACGTTGTTGCTGTCGCCCTCGAACTGGAGCACCACGTCGACGATGTGTTCCAGAATCTTGGGGCCTGCTATGGCGCCGTCCTTGGTGATGTGGCCGATGATGAAGATCGACGTGGCGGTCGACTTGGCATATTTGAGCAGCGTGGCCGCGCATTCGCGGATCTGCGAGACGCTGCCGGCCGACGAATCGAGCAGCTCGGTGTAGATGGTCTGTATGGAATCGATTACGACAAGGTCGGGTTTCTGTTCGGCGATCTGGGCGACGATGTTTTCGAGCAGCGTTTCGGCATAGATCAGGCATTCGTCGTTGCGGATGCCCAGCCGCGAGGCGCGCATCTTGATCTGCTCGGCCGATTCCTCGCCCGAGACGTAGAGGGTCTTCAACCCGTTGGGCGCCAGTGCGATCTGTAGCGAGAGGGTCGATTTGCCGATGCCCGGTTCGCCGCCCAGCAGCACGAGCGACCCCGGCACGAGCCCGCCGCCCAAGACGCGGTCGATCTCGGGGTTGCCCAACCCGATGCGCCGCTGGTCGCTCTCGCGGATTTCGCGGACGCGCTGCGGCTTGGTCGTGGGGAGCGGACCTGCGGCCGACGCCGCGGCCGGGCCGCTTTCGCGGGCGACGATCTCCTCCGTGAAGGTGTTCCATTCGCCGCACGCAGGACATTTGCCCAGCCACTTGGGGGCTTCGTGTCCGCAATTTTTGCAGAAATAGGCTTTCTTGACTTTGGCCATGTTTATTGCAGCTTGCGTTTTACGACCGCGGGGTTGCCCGCGGCCAGCGAATCGTCGGGGATGTCGTGCACCACGACGCTGCCAGCACCGATGATGCAGCGGTCGCCGATCCTGACGCCCGGACATACCGTCACGTTGCCGCCCAGCCAGCAGTCGTCGCCGATTTCGATGCGCAGCCCCCGTTCGACGGGTTTGCGGCGCTCCCGGTAATCCAGCGGGTGTTGGGGCGTGAGAAGCTGGCATCCGGGGCCGATGAGCGTGTGATCGCCGATCGTGATGCCGCCGCCGTCAAGGAACGTGCAGCCCGCATTAATGAACACCCCTTTGCCCAGGCGGATCGGGTGTCCATGGTCGCAGTAGAACGGCGGCATGATGCGTGCCGAGGGATGGCGTCGGGGAATGAGCGCCGAGAGCGCTTTGTCGTAAGCTTCGGTATCGTCGAACGATACGGCGTTGAACCGGGCTTGATTGCAACGGCGCTGGCGCAGACTTTCCTGCAATTCGGGAGTCGTGAAGTCGTACCACTCCCCGGCGAGCAT